>NZ_CAMPPT010000005.1:0-256346 GCF_946902305.1 Clostridium sp. Marseille-Q5894
AAAAATATCTGGATTATTTAAGACTGTTATTCAAAGAACAGCCATATGTCGAACTGGTCTATATGACGGGAATCTTGCCAATCAAGAAATATGGAACCCATAGTGCCTTGAATATGTTTGATGAAATTTCAATGGTTGATTCAGGATTGTCATCAGAATATATGGGCTTTACAGAAAAGGAAGTTGAAAAACTTTGTTATCAGTATAATATCAGCTATGATGAAATGAAAGAATGGTATGATGGTTATCATTTGACAGATACGATATCAACATTTTCGCCAAGATCAGTTGTAGCATCGATTACAAGGAAAAAGTTTGGGAATTATTGGACATCAACCGAGACGTATGAAGCCTTAAGAGTGTATATCGATATGAATTATGACGGCTTGAAAGATGATGTTGTCAAATTATTGGCTGGAGAAGAAGTATATTTGAATACAGACAAATTTCAAAATGATATGACGACGTTCAAATCAAAAGATGATGTCTTGACACTGCTGATACATCTAGGTTATCTAGGATATAGCAGTTCCAATCAGACATGTTATATACCTAATAAGGAAGTAACAAGTTCATTTATAGCATCGATTGAAGATTCATCATGGAATGAAACAACGAAGGCGTTATTAAACAGCAGAGCCTTATTAGAAGCAACATGGAATAGAGATGAAGAATTAGTAGCCAAGTATCTAGAAGAAGCCCATTTAGATACAGCGATACTAACATATAATAATGAAAATGCGTTATCCTATACAATTTCGATTGCGTATATGTATGCAAGAAATCATTATACGATAATAAGAGAGATGCCAAGTGGCAAAGGCTATGCAGATATGGTGTTTATTCCTAAAGGTGATAAACCAGCGATGATAGTAGAATTAAAATGGAATCAGGAAGTAGAGACAGCAATAGATCAGATCAAAGCGAAGAAATATTATTTTGGATTAGAAAAGTATTTGGATAATTTACTGATAGTAGGAATCAGTTATGATCAGAAAACCAAGAGACATATATGTAAAATAGAAGATATTCATAATATTAATATAATAAGATGAGATTAAAAAAGAAAATTAGGTTAGTGAAATACTATGGTGAAAAAATTGTATTAGTTAGTAAAATTATATTTATGACATTTACTAATATATTATTAAAGAATTTTAGATAATAATTTATAAACTGTTAGGTTCAATGCGATTGTATAATAGATAAATATTTAGAAATAAGTTATAATTTAAGGGATAACTAAGTAATTTAGTTATTACTTGATAATGGATAATAAAAAATAGAAATTAGACTTGATGAGGTAATTTTTATTGGTAATTCATTAAGTTATTATCAAGTTAATACTGGTGTTGATTTTGTCCTCTAGAATAGTGTTTTTAATGAAGAAATAGATAACCCGGCTTATAATTCTAGAGTTGTTAATAGGGGATTGAAAGGAGAAAAATATGGGCTTAATTAAAGCAATAAGTGGTTCTGTGGGAGGAACTTTAGCTGATCAATGGAAAGAGTTTTTTTATTGTGAAGCAATGGATAAAGATGTATTAGTTACAAAAGGAGTGAAAAGAACGTCTAGTCGTTCGTCTAATAGTAAAGGTGATGATAACATCATTTCTAGAGGCAGTGGAATTGCTGTATCTGATGGACAGTGCATGATTATTGTCCAGCAGGGGAAAATTGTTGAAATGTGTGCAGAACCTGGTGAATTTACTTTTGATAGTTCAACAGAACCAAGTATATTTACTGGTAATTTAGGTGATTCTGTGATGGAAACATTTGGAACTGTGATCAAAAGGGTTACTTATGGCGGAGACACAGGTAGAGACCAAAGAATTTATTATATTAATTTAAAAGAAATAATTGATAATAAATATGGTACGGCAAATCCAATTCCTTTTAGAGTAGTTGATGCTAATATTGGTTTAGATATTGATATTTCGATTCGCTGTCATGGAACTTATTCTTATAAAATCGTTGACCCTTTACTTTTTTACGTTAATGTCTGTGGTAATGTAAGAAGTGAATTTAAACGTGAAGAAATCGACAGTACTTTGAAAGGAGAACTGCTGACAGCATTACAGCCAGCTTTTGCAAGAATTTCTGATATTGGAATCCGTTACAGTAGACTGCCTGGGCATACAATTGAAATTGTAGATGCTTTAAATGAGATTTTAAGTGAAAAATGGCAACAGTTACGGGGAATTAAAATTGTTTCATTAGCAATTAATTCTGTTGTTGCTAATAAAGAAGATGAAGAGTTAATTAAAAAGGCACAACGAACGGCAATTTTAAAGAATCCTTCAATGGCTGCAGCAACTCTTGTTGAAGCCCAAAGCGAAGCTTTAAAAAAAGCAGCAGATAATGATGGCGGAGCAATGCTTGGGTTCATGGGAATGAATATGGTTCAAAATGTTGACAATCTAAATACCCAAAATTTATATGAAATGTCACAAAAACAGCAGGAAAAAGCTAAAGAAGAATGGATATGTTCATGCAAAACAAAAAATACTGGTAAATTTTGCATTGAATGCGGCAAACCTAAAATAGTTGGCTGGGTCTGTAAGTGTGGAAATATTAATAAAGGAAAATTTTGTAGTGAATGTGGAAAACCGAAACCATTAGATGAACCATTATATCGTTGTGATAAGTGTGGCTGGGAGCCCGAAGATCCTCGTCATCCCCCAAAATTTTGTCCTGAATGCGGTGATGTTTTTGATGATAATGATAAAAGATAGTGGAGCTAAGCTATGGAGACGATGATAGTATACCGATGCCCTAATTGTGGTGGAGAAATCAAATTTGATAGTGATAAACAAAAATTAGCTTGTCCATATTGTGATTCTGTCTTTGAGATTGCAACACTAAAAGAATATCAGAAACAATATCAAGAGATCAAAGAAGATGAAATGGCTTGGGATGAGATAGCGGACCATGATGTTTTTAGTGATGACAGTATAAGTGTCTATTCATGTGAAAACTGTGGTGGAGAAATCATTGGAAATAGTCAAACAGTTGCTACTACATGTCCATATTGTAATAGTCCTGTAATTATGAATAAAAATGTTAGTAATCAGTTAAAGCCTGATTATGTTATTCCTTTTAAATTAGATAAAGAAGATGCTAAAGCTAAATTACAAGAGTTTTTTAAAGGTAAACCTTTTTTACCTAAAACATTTAAAACAAACAGCACATTAGATGAGATAAAAGGAATTTATGTTCCTTTTTGGATCTATAATTGCACAGCAGATGTAAAACAACAATATCGAGCAACTAAAACAAGACATTATAGTGATAGTAGATATGATTATACAGAAACCAAATATTATTCATTGATTCGTGAAGGGAACATCGAATTTAATAATGTTCCAGTAGATGGTTCATCTAAGATTGATGATGAGTTTATGCAGTCGATTGAACCATTTGATTTTAATGAAGCAGTTGATTTTGATAGCGCATATTTAGCTGGTTATCTTGCTGATCGATATGATGAAAACAGTAAAGTTAGTGAAAGTAAAGCTAATAGTCGAATTAGAAATAGTACGAATACGATATTTAAAAATTGTATTAGTGGATATGATCATAAAATATTAGAAAATTCCAGTATTGAATTAAAAAATAAAAAGATAACCTATTATTTTTTACCAGTGTGGATCTTAAACTTATCTTGGGATGATAAGATCTATCCTTTAATGATGAATGGACAAACAGGTAAATTAATTGGTGATTTACCAGCGGATAAAAAAGAATTTTGGAAAGTAGTAGCAAGAAACACCATTATTATTACTTTGGTAATTTTTGTTATATATAATTTATAGTGGTAAAAATGAAAAAAATAAAAACGATTTTATTGATCCTATTAGTTATCTACTTACCAATTATTCCTGTACAAGCCCAAGAAAATTATGTTTATGATCCCAATAATTATTTTAATACTAATTGTTTAAATGTTTTAGAAACTCTAACTAATAGTTTTCATGATAAATATAATCTTAATATACCAATCATATATATTGATAATGATGATGAAGGATTTGATTTATCTAGTTATGCAAATCAATATTACTATGATCACTATGGTGACAGTGATGGTATTGTTATTGCTGTCAATCAATCTGGTGGTTTTTATGGAACCCAATATATTAATACTTATGGAAAAGCTAAAGAATATCTTGATCTAACAATGGATTTTAGCCCTTACTTTCATGTAAGTGGCAGATATAAAGAAACTTATTCAATTCAACAAATTTTACATTTAGTCCGACTAAATATTGAAGGTAGAGATAGTTGTAAAAGTGTTGTTGATATGGCGAATCTTTTGACGGATGAAGAAGTTACAGATCTGGTTTTAAAAATCAGTAATATAATTACAACTTATAGTCTAGATGTTGCAATCGTAACAACTTATTCAACAAATGATATCGGTTTAATTCAAAATTTTGCAGATGATTTTTATGATGAAAATGATTATGGACTTGGTTATACTTACGATGGTTTACTTTTAGTTTTAGATATGAGTGAACGTGAATGGTACATTACTACTCATGGAAAAGCCATCAAAATTTATACTGATTCAATAATAGAAGCTTTAGGAGATGCGATGCTGGCTGATCTTAAAGAAGAAAATTATTATAATGCTTTTAATATTTTCATAGAGCAGGTCGATGAATATGCTAAAAATTATCGTGAGCCTGTTTCAACTACTGTAACAACAGAAAATAATCAAAGTTCTCACCAAAAATATTATCTTATTGAAAACCTGTTGGCATCACTCCTTATTGGATTTGTGATTGCTTATATAATGGGTAGATTGAAATTACGGAAACTAAAAACAAAACAAAGGGTTTATGATGCAAATAATTATATCAAAGAAAATAGTTTTGTTTTAACTAAATCAAATGATCTATTCTTGTTTTCAAATGTTAAAAAACGTCGTAAAGAAGAGCCAAAACAAGATTATCATAGTTCTGGAGCTAAAACATCAAGTCATAAAACTACTAGCAAGGTCAGTAGCAGACCAAGTAGTAAAAGTAGTGGATCGACTACTCATCGTAGTTCATCAGGACGTACTCATGGTGGGGGCGGAGGAAAATTTTAAAGATTTGATTTATAAGAATATGATTTATATTATGATAAGGGTACCTAAAATGCTAGGTACCCTTAATATTTTTGAAGTATAAGTGATTTAAAGAGTTTGTTGTAACTATTTCATTAATTTATAAGTTGTAAAGATACAATGAATTAATAGTATTATTGCATTATAAAAAATAGTAGCTTATAATTATAAGTGGCTATAGGATGAAAAAATAGAAGGTGATAGACTGATGAAATTATATGGAATTTATTTTAGTCCCACTGGTGGGACTAAAAAAGTTTTAGATATGTTGATGAATGAATGGAAGATCGATGCAGAATTAATTGATTTAACACAACCGCAATTTAATCAAAAAAAAGTATTAGATCGTAACGATATTTGTATGATTGCGATTCCTTCATATGGGGGTCGGGTTCCTGAAATAGTAATAAAAAGATTAACAAATATTAAAGGAGATCATACTAGAGTAATTTTGATTGTTGTATATGGCAATCGAGATTATGATGATACTTTATTGGAATTAAAAAATACCGTAGAGGATAATGGTTTTAATCCGATTGCAGCAATTAGTGCGGTTGCTAGACATTCAATTATGAATCAGTTTGCCAGTGATAGACCAAATGCAATTGATCAAATGGAATTACAGGTTTTTAGTAGAGAAATAAAAAATTTGGTTGATACTAAGGAAAAATATGCAGAATTAAAAGTTCCTGGTAATTATCCGTACCGTAAATATGATGGTGTTCCTTTTAAACCAAAAGGGAATAGATTATGTAATAGTTGTGGAGTTTGTGCTAGATCATGTCCTTTACAGGCTATACCATTGGATAATCCTAAGCAGGTTGATAAAAGTAAATGTATTTCCTGTATGCGCTGTGTAAAGGTTTGTCCTAATCAAGCACGACAGGTTAATTTGACACTTTTAAAAGTGGCAGGTAAATTGATGGCAAAAAAGTGTTCTTTGAGAAAAGAAAATCAATTATTTTTTGAAATGGAGTAAAAAGATGAAAGTTGTAATTGCGATTGATTCATTTAAAGGGAGCTTGACTTCACTTGAAGCTGGCAGGGCAATTGAACAGGGAATCAAACGTGTATATCTGCAAAGTGAAGTTTTAGTAAAACCATTAGCTGATGGCGGTGAAGGTACAGTTGAAACTTTAGTTGAAGGAATGAATGGAAGAATTCGCAGATTAAATGCAATGGGACCTTTAGGTAATATGATTGAATGCTCATATGGAATAATTGATGCTAAAAATACAGCAGTTATAGAAATTGCTAAAATAGCTGGTTTAACTTTGATTACTAAAGAACAAAGAAATCCTTTAAATACTACTACATATGGAATTGGTCAAATAATCATTGATGCAATTAAGCAGGGCTGTCGTCATTTCATTATTGGAATTGGTGGCAGTGCAACTAATGATGGTGGAATTGGAATGTTGCAGGCCCTTGGGTTTGGAATGTTAGATAAAAGGGGTAATCAAGTTGAATTCGGTGCTAAGGGATTAAAGCAGCTTGAAAAAATCGATGATAGTGGTGTTTTACCAGTAATTAAAGAATGCAAATTTATGATTGCCTGTGATGTAACGAATCCTTTATGTGGACCTTTTGGGGCTAGTGCTGTATATGGTTTACAAAAGGGTGCTGATCAAGAAATGATCAAAGAGATGGATATTTGGTTAAATAACTATGCTGTATTATCGAAACAAAAATTCATTCAAGCTGATGCTTGTTATCCAGGCAGCGGCGCAGCAGGTGGTTTAGGTTTTGCTTTTTTAACTTATCTAAATGCTAAATTAGAATCGGGAATTGATTTGATTTTACGTGAAATTAAATTAGAAGAAGAAATTAAAGATGCTGATCTTGTAATTACTGGTGAAGGGCGACTGGATTATCAAACGGCAATGGGAAAAGCACCAGCTGGAGTCGCTAAATTAGCTAAAAAATATCAATTACCAGTTATTGCTTTTAGTGGAGCTGTAGCAAAAGGAGCTGAAAAATGCAATGATCTTGGAATTGATGCTTATTTTCCCATTTTAAGAGATGTGACAACTTTATCAGAGGCAATGGATCAGCAGACTGCTAGCGAAAATATGATCAATGCTGTTGAGCAGGTTTTTAGACTATGGCAAATATGTAAAAAAGCAGGTGATATAGAATATTAAATTATGAATCAGTAGATGAAAATATAAAAAAGTTAACGATTGAAAAAGTAATAATTTTTATTTGATGATAGTTGAAATTATAATAGCTTTTTTATTGATCTACTATTTCATACAAGATTCCTAGCTATTATGGTTATCAAAGATTGATTGCTAGGAAAATAGATATTAAAATTATCTAAGCGATTTTATTTTAGTTATAATATATTTAATTAGATTATTTTTATTAATAAAAAGTTGTGGGGGATGCACATGAAGTTTAAAGTTATTGACAAAGAAAATTGGAAAAGAAGTGAATATTTTGATCATTATTATTCAAATGTACCTTGTACATATACAATGACAGTTAAATTGGATATTACAAAAATAAGAGAATCTGAACAAAAATTATATCCAACGTTATTACACAGTATTACTAATATCGTTAATAGACATGAGGAGTTTAGAACATCATTTAATTCAAATAACCAATTAGGGGTTTTTGATTACATGTTTCCTCATTATACAATATTTCATAAAGAAACAGAAACTTTTTCAAATGTTTGGACTGAGTATACAGAAGACTACGATGTTTTCTATGAACTATACAAACGAGATATGCGGGCTTTTGGATCTGTAAATAAAAGAGAAGCTAAACCAGATCTGCCAGCTAATACTTTTAATATCTTTGCGATACCATGGATTACTTTTGAAGGTTTCAATTTTAATTTACAGAAAACGCAGGATTGTTTATTGCCGATTTTTACAATAGGGAAATATTATGAAGAAAATGATAGTTTGATATTACCTTTAGCTATTCAGGTACATCATGCTTTGTGTGATGGATTTCATCTCTGTCGTTTTGTAAATGAATTGCAATATTTAATAAATCGTTTATAAAATATTACTTGACATAAAGTTTGCTTTAACATGTAAAATAAAACCGAGGTGATTAACTATGAAATACCGTTTATTAGGAAAAACTGGGATAAAGGTTAGTGAAATAGCGTTAGGCTGTGAAGGTTTTATGAAAAAAAGTACTGCAGAAATCAAAGAATTCGTTGAAAAAGCGCATGAGGAAGGTATTAATTTTATTGATTTTTATTCTTCTAATCCTGATGTTCGCAGTGCTTTTGGTAAAGCAATCAAAGATAAACGCGACCAATTGGTAATTGAGGGCCATCTTTGTACTATTTGGAGAAATGATCAATACTTAAGGACGCGTAAAATTGATGAAGTAAAAGAAGGATTTAATGATCTTTTGACAAGACTTCAGACAGATTATATTGATATTGGGATGATTCATTATATTGATGCACAAAGTGATTTTGATGAAGTATTTAATGGTGAAATCATTAAGTATGCGTTAAGCTTAAAAAAGCAGGGAATAATAAAATATTTAGGAATTAGTTCCCATAATCCTAATATTGCAATCAAAGCTGTTAAAACAGGTTTGATCGATGTAATTTTATTTTCTATAAATCCTTGTTATGATATGTTACCGCCAAGTGAAGATGTTGATGATTTATGGAATGATGAAAATTATGAAAAACCATTGATAAATATCGATCCTGTTCGTCAAGAGCTATATGAATTATGTCAAAGTCAAGAAGTTGCTATTACTGTAATGAAAGCTTTTGGTGGTGGGGATCTGCTTGATGAAAAATTATCACCATTTAAGGTAAAGATGACACCATTGCAATGTATTCATTATGCTTTAACAAGACCTGGTGTTGTTTCTGTTATGGCTGGAAGTCATACGATTGCGCAAATGCAAGAAGCAGCTGCTTATAGTAAGGCATCTTTAAAAGAAAAGGATTTTGCTAATGTGCTTGCAAATGTTGAGAAGCATTCTTTTTTTGGTAATTGTGTTTATTGTGGTCACTGTGCTCCATGTATAAAGAAAATTTCGATAAGTGATGTTAATAAATTTACGGACTTATGCATAGCTCAGGGTGAAGTTGTTGAAACTGTAAAAGAGCATTATGCTTCACTAAAACATCATGCTAGTGAATGTATTGCTTGTGGTAATTGTATGAAAAATTGTCCATTTGCAGTTGATATTATTACAAAAATGAAAAAAGCAGTAGAAATATTTGGTTATTAGGAGAAGAAGATGATTGAGAAATTTGATGTTAAAATAACGCCATTTGATTTATTTAGAACGATTCACGTCTATTTACCAGATAGTTACTTTTATAGTGATGAAAGATATCCTGTTATGTACATGTTTGATGGACATAATTTATTTTATGATGAAGATGCGACTTATGGTAAGTCATGGGGCTTAAAGGAATTTATGGATCATTATGATAAGCCACTAATTATAGTTGGTATTGAATGTAATCATGAAGGTCATGAGCGTTTAAATGAATATTGTCCATATGATATTAAGAAAGGCTATTTTGGACCAATCAAGGGTCGTGGTAAACAATTAATGAAGTGGCTTATCGATGAATTAAAACCACTAATTGATCATAAATATCGTACTTATCCTTTTAGAGAATGCACTGGTGTTGCGGGTAGTTCAATGGGTGGTTTAATGGCTTTATATACTGTAATTAGACATAATCAGTATTTTTCTAAAGCTGCTTGTATTTCACCAGCAATATCTATATGCATGAATGAACTTAAGCAGGAATTAAAAGATAATCGAATTGATGAAGATACCAGGGTTTATTTTAGTTTTGGAACAAAAGAAATCAAAGATGTTGATAAGATGCTTAAAAATATTTCTTATTTTAATGATTATTTGCTTAGTTTGAATGCTGGCAGTTATATTAATGTAGTAGAAAATGGTGAGCACAATGAAAATTCATGGCAAAAAGAAAATGTTGTTTATTTAAATTATTTATGGAAATAAAGTTCAAATTAAATCTTTGAACTTTTTAATATTATAACAGTAATTATCATATATAGGAGATAGATCAATGATTTTATATTTTAGTGGAACAGGCAACAGCAGATATCTTAGTGAAGTACTTAATTCAGAAATTAAAGATGAAATTATTTCAATAAATGATTGTTTAAAAACAAAGAAAAAATATTCTTTTACTAGTAAAAAACCATATGTTATTATTTGTCCTACATATGCATGGCAAATACCTAGAATCGTTGAAAGCTTTATTAAAAAGACAAATTTTGAAGGAAATAAAAAAATATATTTTATTTTAACTTGTGGAGGTGGAATTGGTAATGCGAAAAGATATGTAAAAAGGCTTGTTCAAAAAAAGAATTTAGAATTTATGGGAATAAAAGCAGTAATAATGCCAGAAAATTTTATTACGATGTTCAAAGCGCCAGAACCAAGTGAAGGTAAAAAGATTATAACCAGGGCTATCGAGCCAACTTTACAACTTGGTAAAATAATTAAAAAAGAAATGAAATTTGAAAAAGATAAATATCATTTTGGTGATATTATAAGTAGTTCTCTTATAAATAAGTTATTTTATGCGATATTTGTAAAAGCTGATGGCTTTTATGTTAATAAAAATTGTACTGGCTGTGGTAACTGTAAAAAAATATGTCCTTTAAATAATATCGAAATAAGTGAAGAAAAACCTAAGTGGTCAAGTCATTGTACACAATGCATGGCCTGCATTGGATCATGTCCTATGCAAGCTATAGAGTATAAAAATAAAACACAAAATAAAGTTAGATATTATTTAAATGAACATTACGAGTGATAAAATGAAAGTAATAATAACACCAGCTAAAAGAATGAAAGATGATATCACTTATCTTGAAGCCAAAAGCAGTCCAGTATTTTTAAAAGATACAGAAATTTTATTGAAAGAGTTAAAAAAATTGTCAGTTTCAAAAGTTAAACAGCTATTAAAATGTAGTGATAAGATTGCATTTGAAGCATATACTAATTACCAAAAAATTGACTTAAAGAAAAATACGGTTCCCGCAATCTTATCATATGAAGGAATTCAGTATGATAATTTAGCTGCCCATATTTTTACTATTGAAGATTATGAGTTTTCCAACAAATATATCCGTATTCTTTCAGGTTTTTATGGTGTCTTAAGACCATTTGATGGGGTCATCCCATATCGTTTAGAATTAAATAATAAGTTATCTTTTGGTAAATATCGTAATCTTTATGAATTTTGGGGTAATAAGATGTATCTTGAATTAATTAAAGATGATAAAGAAATTCTTGATTTAGGCGCAAAACAATATACTAGAATATTAAGAAAATATTTAGATGATGATGTAAGATATGTAAAATGCTATTTTATGGAGAAAGTAAATGATGAATATAAAGAAATTGGTGTATATGTAAAACAAGCTCGAGGTGAAATGGTTCGTTATATCGTGAAAAATCGTATTACTACTTTTGATTCAATAAAGCATTTTAATGGTTTAGGATATCGTTTTTGTTTAGAAAAATCAGATTCTCAAAATTATATTTTTATCCGTGAAAAAAGAAAATTTACTTGACTTTAGCATGATATTTGGTAAAATAATGATTGCGGCAACAGCTAGGATATACGAATACTCGACGTATAGCTTGGGGTTAGCTAAGTTAAATTAATGGAGGAAATAAACGATGTTAACTAAAGAAGAAAAAACAGCAATTATGCAAAAATATGCTACTAAAGAAGGAGACACAGGTTCTCCAGAAGTACAAATCGCAGTATTAACTGCTGATATCAACAAATTAAATGGGCATTTTAAACAACATCCAAAAGATAAACATTCAAATAGAGGTTTATTAAAAAAAGTTGGACGTAGAAGAGATTTATTAAAATATTTAAAAAATAAAGATATCGAAAGATATTCTGCTTTATGTGAAAGCTTAGGATTAAGAAAATAATTTTAAGATGCTTTGAAGAGCATCTTTTTCTTTTGATAAAAAATAATCTAGGGAAAGTCCCTAGATTAATGTCTTTTTTTAAACCTTAAATATGCAGTTATATTACCGATAACGATCATAACAATACCAATAATAATATATATTAATAAATAACTGCTAATTGTAGATGTAACAAAATCATAGAAATATTGTGGTGATAAGCTTATTCTATCAACAAAATTACCAAAATAGATAAATGCGGGAAGAATCAGACATATTAATCCTGTACTTGATAGAGCATAAGCAAAATATCTTCTTCTAGTACGATAATGACTATGTAAATGATATAAAATAAAGCTGGTTATTAAAATCAACAAAATTAAAATAACTGCAATAAAATAGTAATATGTATTGTATGTATTAATAAGATTAATTATTAAATTTAAATAAGGAATTGTTAAATAGGTTTGATAATAACTAATCAAATTGCCTTTTAGTGTTGCAATAGCTATTTCCTCTTCACTATTAATAATAATGTTAGCTGATTGAAGATATTCATCAATATCTTCAGTTAGTTTTGTTTCAAATGTCGTAGTATCAATATCGGTATTTCCTGTTGAAAAAGCATTTTCAATATATTTTTTCATTATTTCATCTGCCGATTCTTCATCAACATAATTTTCAAACATTTCTAAAGGAAATCCGGTAGACTGTGTCTCTTGTTGAATTTGTTTATTTAAATTAATAATAGATTGTCGATAAAAATCAGCACTTTCCATTTTAGAAATTAAATAACTAGAATTCATGATCGTTACATTAGTAACCGTTAGAACAATAAAAATACTAATAAATATAGTCAATAATAAAGCTAATAAATATGATAAATGATTACGACTGCTTTTTCTACTCATCTTACTGTCCCTCCACTATAGTAGGTCCACTTATTTTATCAGCATAAACAAATAATCGCTGTGATTTATAACCAATTATTTCAAATGGATAACATGTATATAAAATTAATTGTTCTTGATCATTTTGTTCAAGATCATAATTGCTGCTATCATTAGCATCAGAAATTTTAGTATTAGTAATTTTATACTCAAAATCTCCATAGTGTGTAGAAATTTTAATTATGTCGCCAATTTTAATATCGCCTAAAGGTTCAAAATATGGAATTGAATGACCTGCAATCAAGATTGTTCGATTAAAACCAGGTAAAAAAGATCCCCCAAATAGCCCTACACCATTACGAAGCTGGTCTCTACCATCTCCATAATATAGATTTACTTTAATATTTACAGAATCAATGGTTAATTTTCCAAATAGATCACCATAAGTTGGCTGAACTATTTGAGATGCATTGATTGTATCTGAAGCTACTAATTTATTTGCATATAAATCTTTAGAATTTTCATCATTTAAAGTAGGTGCATAATCACTTGAAATTAAGCTATAGATAGACATTAATGGCTCAATTACAGGACTTATTAATAAATATAATGTTAAATAACAAAGAAGCGTAAAAGATAATGGCACTAAAATTAGTGCCATCACTTTACGTTGTTTATGATTTAATTTCATTATTTAGAAAACAAACGTTTCTTCTTAGCATAATATCCTGCACCTAATAAAATAACAACTAAACCTGATGCAATAACTACAGTTTGAGTTATATCATAACCAGTTTTTTTGATAACCTGAGTTGTAGTATAAATTAGTTTATCACCATCATAAAATAGAATTGTTCTATCAGCAGCATTTAATGTGACTGTTAAACCAATTGCACCTCCAGCTGCTTGAAGAAACTCTAAAATATCATATGCTTGTTTTCTTGTGATCGCATCGAAATTTGTAATATGATTAGCTTGTAAATAAGCTTTAGTAGCTTCAATATTGTTAATAATAATATTTTTTTGCTCAGTTGTTAAATCGAATCCATCTTGCATCATATAATTTTCTGCTGTATTAATATCAGCAGCTTGTAATTTAAGTGTAACGCCATCTACTTTTACTGTAGAATTTAAAGCAGTTAAAAGCTCTTTTTCGTTATCATTTAAATATCCTACTGCATGTGTAGGTGATATAGTTGAAATAGCAAGAAGACAAGCCACAAGTAGTGAACTGATGATTTTCTTCATATTTCCTTCTTCCTCCTTTTTGAGTTTGCGTATATACATATCTATAATATCCTTTTTTTTTTCAAATGACAAGTAATTTCACAAATTACTTTAAAATATTTTTGTTAATATATTTTAAATCGATTAATTCATTTAAAATTTGTTGAGCTAATAACTCACTGTATTTATCATTACCGTTTATATCATTAGCCCGGAGACTGGCAGGAATCTTATTATCAGAGATATTTTGTAGATCCTGTTCAGTAGCGGTTATTCCAGCATCTTTTAAACCATCATCTAACAAATAACTTTTAAAATCTAGATAATGTTCACCGAAAGCAGTTTTTAAAGATTCATTAGTTTCATTACGATCATCTTGAGTCAATGATACAACGATATATTTATCGGTATTAAAAGCACTGATGATTTGTTTTTGGTATTCAACTAAACTTCCTTTAACACTTTTTTCATAAGCACCACTATAAAGAACTAAAATACCATCAGGTTCGATATTATTATTAACTTGAATCAACGTTGGTGAATTAACAGTTACTTCTTCACCAGGTTGATCTCGAGTAAATAATAATGTGTTACCTTCATAACGATAGGTAATTTTACCAGTAATACCGTTTATTGTAACGCTATCGATTGAACCTTGACTTTTTAAAAGATCATTATTAGCTTTACCACCTTGATTCAAAAAGACGATTGGTGTAGGTGTAGTTGAAGCCGGTATCGTTAATTTATCAACATAGACAGGAGTAACTCCTAATTTTACTAACAAACCGGCACTTGTTATATTTTTATCACCAATTAATTTGATATTAAAATTAGCAAGATTATCTATATAAGTTGGATAAGCGTTATTTTGATTTTCAACACCTAAAGTAGTACTATCACCAACACAATATAAAGTCGGGATATCAGTTGAAGTTGAATCTACTTTTTTTGTTGTTGTTTGATTACTTTCATTTTCTTCAAGATTAGCTGTCTCACTAGTTCCATTATCAGTAAATTGATTTGCAAAGTTTCGTGTTTTATTACGATCATAAATAAATATTAAAGCAGTTAAAGCACATAGAGCAATGACAACGATGGCAAAAATAAGATTATTTTTCTTTTGCTCAATCATTAATAGTAGTAATAATAGTAATATCCAGAATTTGTACCATCGTTTTCAATTTGAGTTAAAACTGTCCCTAAAATATTTACATTATTTTTTTGTAAAACTTCAACGGCTGCTTTAGCATCTTTGCGATTTGTAGATTTAGATGAACATACGAAGATCGTCCCATCAACTACATTACCAACAGGAATGGCATCACTGACTAACATTACTGGTGGACAATCAACAATAATGAAATCATAACTTTGCTTCAAGGTTTTAATGAATTCTTCAAAAACCGGATTACTTAATAACTCTGAAGGATTAGGAACCTTTACCCCAGAAGTTAAAACAGTCAGATCACCAACAAATGATTTGTCTTTTATTTTTTGAAAACATGATTGATTGATTTCTTTTGTTTTTCCATAATCGATCAATGCATTAGTAAGACCACTGCTGTTTGAGATATTTAAATATTTATGCTGTACAGGTTTTCTTAAATCAGCATCAATCAGTAAAATATTAGGATACTTTGTAGCATAGATCATCGCTAAATTTAATGCTGTAGTACTTTTTGATTCAGTTGGTACAGCAGATGTAAGATTAATTGCTTTAATATCCTGTCCAACAGTTGAATATTCAATGTTTGTACGAATATGACGGTAAATTTCTTTATAATCTATTTTATTATTTTTTTGTTTAGGATTTGTTATTAATAACGTTGATTTGTTTTCATGTTTTGTTTTTTTCTTGAACATTTATTTTCTCCTTTTAAACCAGGGTATTTTTGTAACTTTCACAGGCAAAACAGTTTTTCCATTAATAATAGCAAGCGGATTATCATACATTAACTGCTTTATTTGGTTCTGTGAATATTTTTTTATTAATAATTCATAAGTATCTTTTAAATTTGGACATCTACGATCACTGCTTCGATGGGTATCATTGGCGATAACATGAATAAGACCTTTTTCTAATAGTTTATAGGCATTATTTTTTATGTGTTTACCATTTTCACCCAAAAAGCTTGAACTATTTACTTGGATGATATAGCCATTATCGATCCATGATTGGATCATTTGTAAATCCAATTTATTATAAAAGTATCTTTCAACATGAGCAATTACTAATTTATATTTTAGAGAATATTCATAAAGGCGATCATCACTTTCTTCATTGATACCTTGAGAAAGATTGAATTCTACTAATAGATAAGGACCATTATTCAAAGGTATTAATAAGTTGTTTTTTAGACCAGTTAAATAATCACTGTTAAGCATTACTTCACTGCCATAGTATCCTTGAATTCCATAATTTTTAGCTAATTCAATAAATTCTTTGATTCGTTGTTTGATTAAACAAAGATTAGTAGTTGTTTCAGGAATAATATGTGGTGTAGCTACTATTTGTTTGATACCTTGTGCTTGTGCTTTTGCTAAAGCATTTTTGGCATCTTCAAGACTGCTGATTCCATCGTCAATATCCCAAGCATAATGACTATGTATATCAATAAATTCCATTATTGATCCTCAAAATATGGAATGGCACCTAATACTGGTAGATCCAAAACTTGTTCTGCAGTTTCACCGTTTTTAATTTTACTATCTAATAAATATGCTAATAAGATATATCCTAAAGATATTACAACGCCAGCAACCGCTCCTAACATCATATTCTTTTTAATACTTGGGGAAACAGGACTTGTGTTGATCTCAGCATTATCAACAATGATAATATTGGAGATATCTAACATTTCCTTTACTGTTTCTGTAAATACACTGATCGTTTCATCTACAATTCGTTTAGATAGCCCAGGATCAGTAGTGATTGCCCCAATTTCAATGATCTGGGTGTCTTCAGTATTAGAAATTTGTAAAGCACCGCGAACTAGACCAGTCGAAATATCTAAGTTTTTAGCAATCTTATCTTGGATATTGTTTCCTTGCAATAATTTAATATAATTAGCAATCATGGAATTATTAGAATTTAACTGCGTAGAATCTACCGTTCCATCAACTACTTGCGCTTTTAAAAGAATCGTTCCTTGAGAAGAATATTTTTTATCGATCATGAAGGTTGTATAAGAACCAGCAACAATGACTCCTATTAACATAAAAATAATAATTAGTTTAAGATGTTTTTTTATTAATTTAAATAATTCTGATAAGTCTATTTGAACCTCATCATTTAATTCAGTTTTATCCATAAGTCCTCCTAATAAATACGTTTCAGGAGTATTATGCTTTATTAACAGATAAATTGCAAGAATTAATCAACAAAAAATGTTAAAGAATTACTTTTTTTATCTAATTCGGACATCTGTAATAATAAAAATCTAATAATCTAAATTATTTCTTTGAAAAATAAGAAATAATAAAAAATAACTTGATTTATTACTATAAATTTATAATAATAGAGTTGATTTTGTCATATAATGTTTTTTATTTATTTTTTTGACTTATTATAAAAGGGGAGGGTGTGATTCAATGGATGAGACAAAAAAATCCCAGTTAAATTTTAGAAGAATTATCTTGATACTGGTAGATTCATTATGTATCACTTTATCAGGATATGGCGCACTGCTGCTTAGATTTAATGGCCCAATACCTAATCAGTATTTAGAAAATCTAACAGTGATGCTTTTACCAATGATTGCCTGCGGTATAGTAGTCTTTTTCTATTTTAAACTTTATCACAGCTTATGGCAGTTTGCCTCAATTATCGAACTTAAAAATATTGTGTTGGCGACTTTTGTTGACAGTATCGTTAATGCATGTTTTCTTGAAATTACCGGCAATAATTTGCCTCGAAGCTGTTACTTTATTTATTTTCTTCTTTTAACAATGTTTTTAGGCGGTAATCGTTTTACTTATCGTCTAGCTAGATTAAAAAGAAGCAAGATTGGCTTTGGCAGTGTTAAGGAAAGAAAAGATTTAGAAAAAGTTATGATCATCGGTGCTGGTCTCGCTGGTGAAAAGGTATATCGTGAAATCATCAATTCTCAGGAAGTCTATAAACAGGTAATGTGCTTTATTGATGATGATCGTTCAAAACACGGGCGAAATGTTCATGGCGCAATTATTTATGGCGGGAGAGATAAGATCATTGAAGCTGCTGAAAAATATGAGATCGAAGAGATTCTCGTAGCAATACCTTCAGCTGATAAAAAAGAATTAGCAAAGGTATTAAATATTTGTAAAGAAACAAAGTGCAAGATCAAAAGATTACCAGGAATCTATCAGTTACTAAATGGCGATATCCATATCAGTGACTTTAAGGAAGTCGAAGTTCAGGACTTATTAGGACGTGATCCGATCGAAGTCAATTTAGAAGATATCATGGGATATGTAACAGATAAAGTGATCATGGTAACCGGCGGTGGTGGATCGATTGGAAGTGAGCTCTGTAGACAAATAGCAGCCAACAAACCAAAACAGCTGATCATCGTCGATATTTATGAAAACAATGCCTATGATATTCAATTAGAACTAAAAGATAAATATCCAAAATTAAATCTAGAAGTAATGATTGCATCGGTAAGAAATACGAAGCGCATGGAAAGTCTGTTTGAAAGATTCCATCCTGAGATCGTTTATCATGCCGCAGCACATAAACATGTACCATTGATGGAGGATTCACCAAATGAAGCGGTAAAAAATAATGTCTTTGGGACTTTGAATACCGCCAGAGTGGCTGACAAGTATGGAACGAAACGCTTTATCCTGATTTCAACCGATAAAGCCGTAAATCCAACGAATGTCATGGGAGCGACAAAAAGGATCTGTGAGATGATCGTGCAGTCATTCAACAAGAAATCAAAGACGGAGTTTGTCGCAGTAAGATTTGGAAATGTCTTAGGATCAAATGGATCAGTAATACCGCTGTTTAAAAAACAGATCAAAGCAGGGGGACCAGTAACAGTAACCCATCCAGATATCATCAGATATTTCATGACGATACCAGAAGCAGTGTCACTAGTACTACAGGCAGGAGCATATGCAAAAGGTGGCGAGATATTTATCTTAGATATGGGAAAACCAGTCAAGATAGCAGACATGGCAAGGAATCTGATCAAGCTTTCAGGATATGAACCAGATGTAGATATAAAGATCGAGTATACCGGACTACGTCCAGGGGAGAAACTGTATGAAGAGCTGTTAATGAAAGAAGAGGGGCTACAGGAGACACCGAACAATCTGATTCATATTGGGAAACCAATTGAGATGGATGAAGAAAGTTTCTTTGAAAGATTAGTAGATCTAAAAGAAGAAGTATATAAGGAAGTTGACAATATCAGACCATTTATTCAGGAGCTGGTACCAACTTATACATATAAAAAACCATTTAAAAGAAAAATACCAGAAGTAAAATCTAAAGAAAAAGTTTAAAAAAAGATTATCAAAAATAATCGTCGCGATGTCGCGTTATTAAAGATAATCTATTATATTATTTAAAGTCGGTATAAAATATACGGACTGGTAAAGTATGCCCAAATGGAGGTATTTTCATGTATGATAACTGGTATGTTATTCAGGTTAAAAGTGGAAAAGAGGAGAAGATCAAAGAAATTTGTCAACGATTGATTTCGCCAAAAATATATGAAGAATGCTTTATTCCTAAGTGTAAACGAATGAAAAAATATCGTGGTAAGTGGAATGAAGTAGAAGAGATTTTATTTAAAGGTTACGTCTTTATGATAACTGACCATATTGATATATTATTCAACCAATTAAAGCTTGTTCCTGATTTAACAAAGGTATTAGGAAATGATGGTAGTAATATTTTACCGATTCTTGAAGAAGAAGCAAAAGCATTGCTTAGATTTGGGAAGAGCGAGCATATTATTGAAATATCAAAAGGTTATATTGTTGGTGACGAGGTTAATATTATTAGTGGACCTTTAGTTGATTACCATGGTAAAATCGTTAAAATAAATAGGCATAAACGTATTGCGTATATTGAGTTGAAGTTATTTGATCAGGTTACTACGGTAAAGGTAGGTTTAGAAATTATCAGTAAAGAAATGTAGAAAATATTTAGATAAATAAAAGGTTTGAAAATTAGTTTCAAATCTTTTTTTGATTAAAGAGAAGAAAAATCTATTTGATTACTAATAAATTCCATATCTTGAGGCAGTGGTGCCTTTACAATAATTGGGCTATTAGTAATAGGATGAAGAAATTCTAATTTATAAGCATGTAAAGCAGTACGCTTGATAAATTTACTTTTATATCCATATAAAGGATCGCTTAATAAAGGATGATTGATCGAAGCTAAGTGAACACGAATTTGATGTTTGCGTCCGGTTTCTAGATCACATTTACAAACAGTATAGTTTTTTTTGTGATTAGAAGCTAAAATTTTTATGTTTGTAATAGCTTTTTGACCACTTTTTGAAATTCTCATTTTATTTTGATGACGATCACGAGCAATTGTTTTATTAATGGTAATATCATGATCGATAATACCGTTACAAACAGCAAGATAACTTCTTTTAATTAGTTTATTAGCCATCATATTATCTAATAATGGTTGAATAAGAGGGCACTTGCAAAATATTACCAGACCAGTAGTATCTTGATCAAGACGATGGATATGGCGAATCGTTAAGGCTTGATTTGTTTCTAGATAATAGTTAGCTACATAATTACATAATGTATTTAATTCTTTTTTTGTTTCTGGATATATAGTAGTGTTTATTGGTTTATCGACGATCAAAATAAAAGCATCTTCATAAACTATTTTTAAAGGAAATTCTTGAGGGAGATAGTCAATATATTCTTCATTAAAAGCTTTTATTTTAAATAGATCATTTTTATTTAGAGGATGGTTTTCATTTACATAGGTATTATTTAAAAAATATTCTTTATTTTGTTTTAATAAATGAATAGTTTTTTTAGATAAATGTAACCAGTCTAGTAATTCTCTAACTGTTTTATTGGTAAACTGTTCATCAATGATCAATGTTAAATAATTCCCCTGAATTTTATAATTCATTTAGTTCACCCCTATTATATATTTAAAGTTTTTGAATAAATCAGGTCATCTGCATTATAACATTATATTAAAATTATTAAATATTTATTTTATTACAGTTTTTATTTGTTTTGGCAAATTCACTTTTTAAATAACCGGAAGTAATTGCACCAGTCGGACATGCTTTTTTACATGATCCACAGCGAATACATTCAAAATAATTAGCATTTTTAACAGGATCGACCTGCATTTTACAAACTTTAGCACAGTTATTACAATGACAGCATTTTTCTTTATCTACGCGATATTTAAAGATTGAAACAGAATTAAACAAAGAATAGATGGCCCCTAGTGGACAAAGATATTTACAAAACGGACGATAGATGATAATTGATAAAATAATTATTGATGCTAAAAGAAAATTTTTCCAGACATATAGCCAGCTAAGAGCACTATGCATCGATTTGTTTAATAAAACTAATGGAATTCCGCCTTCTAAAGTTCCTGCTGGACAAATCAATTTACAAAAATAAGGCGTGCCTTGACCTAAAATATCTACTAAAAATAATGGCAGCAGAATTACAAAAATCACAAGAATAACGTACTTTGATTTTCGCAAAAGTCGATCAGCAGGAAATGTTTCTATTTTTTTGTAAAAAGGAATTTTATGCAGTAGATCCTGAATCAATCCAAAAGGACATAACCAGCCACAAATTAAGCGACCCACTAGTCCACCAATAAATAAAAGGAAACCAATCACATAAAAAGAAAACTTAAAATTCCAGCTTCCAATAACGGCTTGAAGGGAACCGATGGGACAAGCTCCTAATGCTCCTGGACAAGAGTAACAATTCATGCCTGGGACACATAAGTTTTTTAATTTTCCTTTATAGATTTTCCCTTGAATAAAACCAATTAAATAACTATTAGTTAGTAACATCCAAAAAATTTGAATTCGATGTCGTCCCCACTCTTTTATTTTTATATTTTTCTTATCCAATTCCAATACACTCCAAACAAATATTTATCGCTTTTGTAAATAATACAGCTACTTCACCACGATAGATTCCTAATAACATCATTATGAGTCCTAAAACAGTTATTAAAAGACCGTTTGCACATGAACGATAGCGCTTCATTAATTATCCCTCTTTAAATCAGCTAAATTATCTTCTATTAATTTTTTCCAATCTTCAAAATCACGACTGCCGCTGTAAGTTTCACCAACGATATTACCGTTTTTATCGACAAAGAAACTTTCTGGAATTGCTTCAATGCCTATTAATCGCCCATTCATATAAGTTGAATCAGGTATTAAGATAGGATATGTGGCACCGGTTTGTTTAGCTAATGATTGTGCTTTTTCAAGATATTCTTGAATAATATTGCCTTTTTCATCTAAGACATCCAATACTACTCCTACAACATTAACTTTTTGTTCAGCCATGGTAGTATGGATTTTTTCTAAGTCAGGAATTTCAGCTACACAAGGCGAACACCAGGTAGTGAATATATTGATCATCGTCAAATCATAATCTTTGAACATATCTTGATTATATTGTTTGCCGTTGATATCTTTAATAGTAAATTTACCTAGTGATGTACCAGTAAAATCGGATTGTAGAGATTCGTTTACTGATACATTATTTTTATCAATATTGTTGTTATTTGAGGATTCGGTAGAAGAGCAGGCGCTTAAAGCTGTAAGCCACAGCATCCCGGCAATTAAAATTTTATTACTTTTTTTATTTTTGAATGTCATTTAAATTACTCCTTTCTTTTAGTATCGTTACATAATTAAGATAAAATCTTTATTAAAAATAACGAAGATTGTAAATTATATTTGTTCTATTCAAGATGGTTTTAATTGAATAGAACAAACTATTATAAAATTAGTATAATATAAATTATTAATATTATGAAGACTAAAATACAATATGCTTTTAAAAGGATGATTGCATATAGTAAAAATGATAAAAAAGTAAGAAAGATTTTATTAGTATGTGAATGAATTTTAAGATAGTGTTGAAAGGGTAAATGTGTTTGATTAAAGTAATTTCTTGAAGAATCAATAAAGTTTAAATTAGGAAGTAGTATTTGTATCAACGCTGTTTTTTATGACAAATTAAGGCAATTTACTACATTGCCTAGAAAAAAAAGATGTTATGGTATATAATTAATACGATAACGCTAAGAAATGGGGGAAAGTATGAAGAATATTACATTAGTTATTATGGCGGCAGGTATCGGCAGTCGTTTTGGTGGTGGGATAAAGCAATTAGCACCAGTGGGACCAAATGATGAAATTATTATGGATTATTCAATTTATGATGCAAAAGAAGCAGGTTTTAATAAAGTGGTATTTGTAATCCGTAAGGATTTAGAAGAAGAATTTGATCGGGTGATCGGCTCAAGAATCAAACAAGTTATCGATGTTGAATATGTATTTTAGGAGTTAAATAATATTCCTGAAGTTTATCAAGAAAAATTAAAAAATAGAACTAAGCCATGGGGAACAGGGCAGGCTATTTTATGTTGTAAGGATGTAGTTAAAGAACCGTTTCTAGTAATTAATGCTGATGATTATTATGGTAAACAGGCATATAAAGAAGCATATGATTATTTAGTTAATGATCAGGTAAGTAATGGTAAAGAACAAATTGCCATGGTGAGTTTTATTTTAAAAAACACTTTAAGTGATAATGGTGGGGTAACTAGAGGTATCTGCAGTGTGAATGAAGATAATCATTTAATTGATATAGTTGAAACACATAATATTGAAAAAGGTAATAATTGTGCATTTGTAAAAGCGGGTGAAGATATGATCGATATTGATTTACAAGTGCCTGTATCAATGAATATGTGGGCATTACAACCAGGTATTTTTGAGATTTTAGAACGAAAATTTAAAGAGTTTTTATCTCAATTAGATGATGAAGATATAAAAGCTGAGTATTTATTACCGACAATAATAGGAGATTTATTGAAAGAAGAAAAAGCTGATGTTACTGTTTTAAAATCGCTGGACAATTGGTTTGGTGTTACTTATCAGGAGGATAAGCAGTCTGTAATTGACAGTATTAAAGAATTGATTAGTGCAGGTATTTATCCAGATAAGTTATATTAAGAGATTATGAAAAATAATCTCTTTTTTAAAAGGAGAAGTGATGATGGAAATAGTTGAGATGTTAGAAAAGGAAATAAAAGCTGGTAATTTTATAATTATTGAATGTGAATTTGATTATCAGTGTTATCGAGCTTTTTTGAAAAAAAGCTTGCAACTAAGGAAGATTATTATCAAATATGACAACATTTTTGATGAAGCTTATTTAAAAGTATTTAATCGTTTACGAGATAGTATTTTAAAGGCATGGCGTATTTATGAAAAAGGTGATATACGAAGTGCCAGTAATATTATTTATAATATTCTTTTTTCAAATAAATATTTAAATCATTCTTTAGCTGATGAATTTGAAAAAGAGAGTAAAGTTGATTTGTTGTATCGAGGGCGGATCATCAATGATCATGATTTGATTGATGCCAAAAGATTTGTGAAACAAATTTTTCATATTCCTTTTGATAAAAGAAATCTTGTTGGTAATGAAAGATATAGTATTTCAGGATTTCCTTGTTTATATTTAGCTAGCAGTGTTGAAGGTGTCAAAGCGGAATTGAATATAGATGATTTTACGGAAAATTTTTTTATTGGTGATTTTGAGGTTAAAAGACCGTTTAAATGTTTTGATTTAACACCATTCTTTTTAAAAGATCTTGAAAAAATGTCATTAATAGAGATAAAAATGGCAATGTTAAAGCTATTGTTATTGATGGCTTGTAGTATTAAAGTTAATAATAAAAAGAGTACTTATAGTTCAAATTATGTAATTCCTCAATTGGTTACAGCTTCAATTGCTAGTAAGCGTAAATATGATTATCGGTGTATAAAATATTTATCAATCAAAAGTTATGAAAATAAACGTTTTGATGATAATTATGTTTTTATTCCTGAATATCATCAGGATGAATTGTATGATCATAAATTGCTAAGTCTATTTAATATAACTCCTAATAAAAATTATAATATTTTTAAAGAATTGACATATAATTAATTTTAAAAGAAACAAAATATAAAAAGTAAAGGTGCTTTTTTGAATACATGTTGATATAAATATGAAAGGAATAAGACATTGAGCTTATTCCTTTTGCTTGTACACTGTTTTTAATAATAGTCTATTTTTTATTTGATAATTCGTTTAGAGCTTCAATTGCATAAACAGCTTTTTGTTTTAATGATTCTTCTAATTGGCTAATTGCATCAAGTGTTTCTTGAACAGATTCATTAATTCTAATTAATGAATCAAGATCATTAGCTAAACAAACAGCTTTTTTTAATTTCATTGCTTCAACACAAATGATTGAAGATAAAGAAGCTTCTATCATAGCTACTGATTGAATAATTGCAGTTAAAGCACAGCGTTGATCAACACAGTGAATGTTGTTGCAGTCTTCAATGCACCATTTGTCGTTACAATGTTTTTTATCATATGATTCCATTCTCTCATCTCCTTTCTAATTTAAGATATGTATTAGAAAGAAAATGAACTAGACGATTATAATAAAAGAACGCGATTTCACGTTCTTTTATTCTACAGTAACTGATTTTGCAAGGTTACGAGGTTTATCGACATCGCATCCTTTAATTTTTGCAGCATAATAGCCAATCAATTGTAAGGGAATAGCTACTAACACAGCTTGAAGAATCGGATTTACATTAGGCATATAATAAGTTTCATTAACATTACCGACTTCTTCACCTTCTAAGGTAAATAAGATAACTTTCGCTCCACGAGCAATCGTTTCTTGAATATTGCTGATCGTTTTAGCAGCAATATGCGGTTGTGTTGCAACAGCAATAACGACACTGCCATTTTCAATTAATGCAATTGGACCATGTTTCAATTCTCCAGCAATATAGGCATCAGCATGAATATAAGAAACTTCTTTTAATTTTAATGCCCCTTCTAAAACAGAAGCATAATCTAAACTACGTCCGATATAATAAGCATCATGCTGATCTTTTAAATAATTAGCATAATTTTCAAAAATCTTTTCATCTTTTAAAATATCTTCGATTTGTTGAGGTAATTTAGCAATTCCTTTAATAAGGTCTTTATAAATTTCGTCCTCTTTACCTAAACTTTGAGCAATATAGATTGCAAGTAATAGTAAAACAATTACTTGGGTTGTATAAGCTTTAGTACTGGCAACAGCAATCTCTGGTCCGGCGCAAGTATAAATAGTGGCTTCAGCTTCTCTAGAAATACTTGAACCAAGGACATTTGCAATTGCAAGAGTCGTTGCCTTTTTTTCTTTAGCTAATCTTAAAGCTGCCATTGTATCAGCAGTTTCTCCTGATTGAGAAACAAAGATACATAAAGTCTTTTCATCAATGATCGGATCACCATATCTAAATTCAGAGGCGGCCTGGGTAAAAGTTGGAATACCAGTAAGTCTTTCTAAAATATTAGCTCCTGATAAACACGCATGATAAGCGGTACCGCAGGCAACGAAGTATACCTTATTAAAAGTTGCAAAACGATCTTTTAAACTATCAAGTTCAGGTAGAATGATTTGATCTTCACCTTCAACACGTCCTCTAAGAGTTTCACTGATAGCATAAGGCTGTTCATGAATTTCTTTTAACATAAAAGTATCATAACCACCTTTTTGCGCTGCTTCATTATCATATGGGATATGAGTAGTCTTTTTATTGATCGTGTTACCTTGATGATCATAAAAAGTGATTTTATTTTTACATAATTTCGCAATTTCATAATCTTCGATGAAATAAACATCTTTAGTATAGTCCAATAACGCAGGAATATCACTTGCTCCAAAGCTGGCTTCGTCATTTATTCCTAAAACTAAAGGACTGTCTTTTTTGGTTACGTAAATCGTATCTGGTTCTAAAGTTGAAACAATACAAAGAGCATAGCTGCCTTCAATTCGATCGATTACTTTTCTTAAAGCCTCAAGCATATCTCCTTGATAATAAGAATCTAATAAATGAACAACGACTTCACTATCAGTTTCACTATGAAAAGTATAGCCTTTAGCAATTAATTTTTCTTTTAACTCACGATAATTTTCAATAATTCCATTATGCACTAAAGAAATAGTGTTGTCATTATTAGTATGAGGATGAGAATTAAGATTTGATGGGACTCCATGAGTTGCCCAGCGAGTATGACCAATTCCCACACAGCCGCTAGGGACAGCTTGATCTAAACGATCAACTAGATTTTGAAGTCTTCCTTTAGCTTTGATCGTGAATAGTTTATCTTTATCAACAAGAGTCACTCCAGCTGAGTCGTAACCACGATACTCCAGCTTGTGAAGTCCTTGTAATAAGAATGGTAAAGCTTCTTCTTTACCTGAAAACGCAGTAATTCCGCACATAAAAAATTCCTCCATAATATTTAATTTTTATTATGTTATTAATGGAGGATACCGAATGAATTTGTTTAATGATCACTCATTATTTTTGTTCATTGTTTAGGTAGTATCATACCTCTAGGTCACCCGCCGAATATTTCGATAAACCTAGTCCTCGTCAACTAATTGAATTAGTCCTGGCGCTATTTTTTTACTTGTCTCCTTAATAACAGTTGCTATTATATACAAATAGAAATAAAAAAGCAACCTAAATTATTATATGTTTTTTTGCTGAAAACGTTACCAAAATAAAAAAATTAAAAAATTGTTGTAATAATGAATAAAAAAATAAAATCAGTAAAAAATAAAAGTAATTTTACAATTAGTGATGTAAAAGATAATAGGAGGATAAAAAATATGAGTATTCATGATAATTTAGCTGAAATCAGTAAATCATTAGAAAACCTTGAAGAAACAGGCATTTATGATGTAGAAAAATACAGCTGTTCGTTAAAACATTTAACAAATCAGTTAGAATATTTTTACTGTCACTTAGTTAAAGATGGGGGTCGTGATATTGACAGTACATATTATCATTTACCTTGTCGACCTAAAATTCATCAGTTGGCTTATTTCAATATCGGCCGTGGTTTTCCTAAAGAACTAATGGATGGACATTGGTGTTATGTACTTAAAGATTTAGGGTATAAAATGTTGATCATTCCCTGTACTTCGTTGAAAGGAACTAGCTGTAATCCGGAATTTGAATTTGATATTGATGTAATGATGTCAAAAACCAAAACAAAGAGCCGTTTACAATTAAGTGAGATTCGTTGTGTGGATATGCAGCGTTTAGATTTAAGAAAACCGTTTTGTGAAGTTTTAAGTAATCGTCAGGAAATTATCGATTATGTAGAAGAGCATTTATTAAAATAAAAAAAGAGCCTAATCAATAGGCTAATAAACTAAAATAAGTAAAATGATAATTAGAATAAGACAGCAAAATAATAAAGCCATATGATCAAAAATACTAACTAAAATAGTTGCAATAATGGCACCTGAAATAAAAGAAGCAATGATGATCAAATAACGAAAACAATGACTTAAAGCATCTTTATCGTCTTTAAATAAATAAGAAGCTAATTTTTGTCCCGCTGATCTTAAATTACCTGTACACATAGTTGATGCATAAGGTAGGCCGTTTGTGGTCTTAAAAGCATTTACTTGTAAAGAACAAACTAAACCGATCGTAACATTACAAATTAGATTTGGGACATTTTTAGGAAGAAAAGCAATTATTACTAGAATGATGATCTCAATAATGATGATCAAGTGCTGCCATTCGATATATTGAACTTTACTTAATTTATGTTTTATATATTCACTAATGATAATTCCCAAAAAAAAGGCTGATATAGGAATCAAATAGTAAAAAGCACCAAGATAATCCTGATTAGCTAATTTTAACCCCATTAAAACCATATTCCCAGTTTGGGCATTGGCAAAAACATTACCTTTTAGAATGTAAGTATAAATATCTAAAAAACCCCCAACTAAAGCAAGTAGAATGCCGATAAGCAGTGATTCGTGAATCGTTGCTTTAAAAAAACTTTTGATCTTCATAGACAAAACATGTAGCTTAAAGCTACATGTATTTTTATAAGTTTAATAAGCGTTTAGTATCGCGAGCGATAACTAACTCTTCATTAGTTGGGATTACAAAAACTTTTACTTTTGAATTAGGGGTGCTGATCAAACGATCGCCCTGACCATTTACATTAGCATCTTCATCAATTTCAATACCTAAGGCATCTTTTAATAAATCACAAATTCCTTTACGAGCAAAGAAAGAATTTTCACCAATTCCAGCCGTAAAGCAAATTGCATCTACACCACCTAAAGCAATGAAATAACGTCCAATATAAGCAATGACGCGGCGATAGAAAATATCGATTGCCAACTGGGCTCTTTCATTTCCTTCCATCGCAGCATTTTGAACATCTCTAAAATCACTGGATATTCCTGAAA
The DNA here is from genome assembly GCF_946902305.1 of Clostridium sp. Marseille-Q5894. Classification (NCBI taxonomy): domain Bacteria; kingdom Bacillati; phylum Bacillota; class Clostridia; order Eubacteriales; family Clostridiaceae; genus Clostridium; species Clostridium sp. Marseille-Q5894. The sequence goes on from NZ_CAMPPT010000005.1 coordinate 29,699, forward strand.
TACCTAATAACCCTGATTCTTTATTCAACATCTTGATAACTTCTTTCATATCCATACCGACTTCTTCGATCAAATAATCGATTACCGAAGGGTCAACATCACCGCTACGCGTTCCCATCATGATACCTGCTAATGGTGTAAAGCCCATTGAGGTATTTACAGAGATTCCATCTTTAACAGCACTTAAAGATCCGCCGGCTCCTAAATGAGCGACAATGATTTTTGAATGTTCAGGATTTCCCATCATTTCAATGCAGCGATGAGAAACATAGTAATGACTAGTTCCATGAGCACCGTATTTACGAACTTTATAATCAGTATAGTATTTATATGGAATAGGATAAATATAACATTTTGGTTCTAATGTTTGATGGAAAGCTGTATCAAATACAGCTACAGCACCAGCATTAGGAATAGCTTCTTTAAATGCATAATACCCTGTTAAATGAGCTGGATTGTGTAAAGGTGCAAGTGATTTTAATTCATCAATCTTATTTACAACATCTTCATCGATAACTGCTGATGAGCTGAAATAAGCGCCCCCTTGAACAACACGATGTCCAACCCCTTTGATTTCATTTAAATCTTTTACGATTCCTTTTTCGATTAATGTATCTAATAAAAGCTGCACTGCAACTTTATGGTTTTCGATCGAACTAGTTGTAACGGTTTTTTTACCATTGTATTTGATCGTAAAAATTGAATCATTTAAACCAATTCTCTCGATTACCCCAGAAGTGATAACAGATTCATCATCCATTTCAAATAATTGAAATTTTAATGAAGAACTACCTGCGTTTACAGAAATAATTTTTGCCATTTTCACAAAGCCTCCTTAATCTATGGACATTATAACACCATTTTATAAAATTGCTAGTTAAATGCATAAGCTTTATTGTTTTTTTCTTGCTATTTTGTCGATAACATTTATAATATAAATGAGCCAGGGGCGCGTTAGCTGAGAAAGGATAAAACCTTGTCCCTTATCATCTGAACTGGGTAATGCCAGCGTAGAGAGAGCAATTTTAAATTATTTGCTTTTTTACGCTTGTAAAAAAGCTTTTTTAATTTTGTTTGGCTCTTTTTATAAGAAAGGGGAAACAAAGAAAAATGAAAAACAAAAAATTTGAAATCAACACCAAGACCATGACTTATATGGCAATATTTGCAGCATTACAAATTGTTTTAGAATATCTAACCCAATTTACACCAACTATGCCACAAGGCGGAAACGTTGCATTTTCACTAGTAGTATTGATGCTTTGCAGTTATTTGATGGGAGCCTGCTATGGAATCGTCGTTTCGTTAGTTTGTGTCGGATTACATTTTGTCTTAGGATTAGCGACTTTTTATGGCGCACTATCAGTAATATTTGATTATTTACTGCCAATGGCAATTGTGGGAATGGTGGGATTTATTCCCTTGATCAAGATCAAAAATTTTGATCTTCCGATTGGAATCATCATTGTAATGATATTAAAGACGATTTGTCATTTAATTTCAGGATGGTATGCTTTTGCAACACCGTTACAAGCAAATTTAGCTTATAATGTTCCATATAATCTAGCAACTTTAGTAGCTTGCTTTGTTTTATTTGTGATTCTATATCCACGATTAAAAAATACCATCAAATAATAGTTTTTTAAATCTCATTACCAGTTAGTGAGATTTTTTTGATTGGTATCAAGAATTAAAGTTACATCTTTAAAAAGGCACTCAATTTGTGTATAATGTTACTGTTATAAAAGAGAGGTAGTAAAAGATGTCAAATTCCCTGATAGGAAAAAAAGTATTAATTCATTGTTATAAGCATGATGGAAGTATTCATCGTTGCTGGTCCAAGGGATTTATTTTAGATGAAAATGAAGAACATTTTATTGCAATAAATAATCGTACTTTGGTAACGGAAGCAGATGGGAGAATGTGGCATACAAGAGAACCGGCGATTTGTTATTTTCCTAAGAAAAAATGGTATAATGTTATTTGTATGATTCGTAAAACGGGAGTCTATTATTATTGTAATATTGCTTCTCCAACTTTATATGATGGTGAAGCTTTAAAGTATATTGATTACGATTTGGATCTAAAGGTATTTCCTGATGGAAATTACCGAATCTTAGATGAAGAAGAATATAAGCAGCATGCAAAACAGATGAATTATTCAAAAGAATTAGATAAAATATTGAAAAAACAGTTAAATATCTTAATTGATCGTGCTTCAAAGGGTGAAAAGCCTTTTAATGAAGACTTTACTAAACACTGGTATCATGTTTATGAAGATTTAACATAGGGAGGTAAAGATGGAGAAAGTAATCAAAGTAAATAATCTCGAAGAAACAATTGAATTAGGCAAAAGATTAGGCGAAAGCTTAAAACCCCAAATGCTGATTACTTTAAGCGGTGATCTAGGGGCTGGTAAAACTACTTTTACTAAAGGAATTGGTTTAGGATTAGGAATTGAAAAGATTATAAATAGTCCTACTTTTACCATCTTAAAACAATATCATGGTAGATTGAATCTATCACATTTTGATGCTTATCGCTTAGAAGATCAAGATGCTGATCTAGGTTTTGAAGAAATTTTTGATAGTGATGATATTTGTGTGATTGAATGGGCAAAATTTATTGCTGATATTTTACCAGTGGAGAGATTAGAAATTATAATTAAAAAAATCGATGAAGATGCTCGTGAGTTTACTTTTAAAGCAGTAGGTTCTAAATATGAACAATTGATGGAGGACTTTAAATGAAAACAATTGTAATGGATACATCAAATATTTATTTAGTAATAGCTTTGTATGAAGATGGTCAATGTATTGATAAATATCAAGAAAAAGGCAATCGGCGCCAGTCAGAATATGCTTTAACATATTTAAATGAGATGTTAGAAAAAAATAATTTTGATGTTCTCGATGTTGATGAAATGATCATCACGATCGGTCCTGGTTCCTATACCGGACAAAGAGTTGCTTTAACGATTGCTAAAACTTTAGCTGCGATAAGTAAGATCAAAATCAAAGCAGTATCTTCTTTACATGGTTATGTAGGAAAAAATAAAGCAATCAGTGTTATTGATGCCCGCAGTAAAAAAATATTTGTTGGTGTTTATGATAATAATCATAGTGTTGTCGCTGATCAAATCATGTTGATTGAGGAATTTGCGACTTTTAAAAAGCAATATGCCAATTACCCTGTTTGGGGTGATAGTGAAATAGTGGGTCATGATAAAGTTGAAATTGATTTAAGTAATAATATATATCAGGCTGCTAAAAGTGTCGATTATGTAAAGGATGTCGATAATCTAGTACCGCAGTATTTAAAAGATGTTGAGGCTAAAAAGATATGCTGATTAGACGGATGGATCTTTTAGATATTGATAAAATCGTCGCTTTAGAGCAGGAACTGTTTAGTTCCCCTTGGGATAAAGAAGCATTTTATTATGAATTGGAAAAAAATGCGTTTTCAACAATTCTAGTTTTAGAAGATGAGTTAGAAATAATTGGATATATTGGGATGTGGTTATTAGGCGATCAGACGCAAATAACGACGTTAGGGATAAAGAAAGCATATCAGGGTAATGGTTATGCTAAAAAATTAATGGATAAATGTGAAGAAATCACGAAAATGATGGGATATGCTAATATTAATTTAGAAGTTAGGATATCAAACCAAAGAGCAATCAGGTTGTATGAAAAATGTGGTTTCAAGATCGTAGCAATTAGAAAGAACTATTATCAGGATAATCATGAAGATGCATATTTAATGATAAAAGAAATGGAGGTATAAAGATGTCACTGATTTTAGCAATCGAATCAAGTTGTGATGAAATGGCAATGGCAATATTAAAAGATAAACGGGAATTTTTATCAAGTGTAGTAGCTTCACAAATTGATGTTCATGCTCTATATGGAGGCGTCGTTCCAGAAATTGCCAGTAGAAAACATGTAGAGTGTGTAAGTCTAGTATTAAAAGAAACTTTAAAAAAGGCCAATATCACGATTGATGAAATTGATGCCATAGCGGTTACTAAAGGACCAGGGCTGGTTGGATCACTGCATATTGGTCTGCAGGCGGCTAAGACGATAGCCATGGCATATCATAAACCATTGATCGGAGTTCATCATATCGCCGGACATATATACGCTAATAATTATAATCAAGATATGATTTATCCAAGTTTATGCTTAGTTGTAAGCGGTGGACATAGTGAACTGGTTTTGTTGAAAGCACCATTTGAATTTGAAGTAATTGGGATGACTTTAGATGATGCTGTTGGTGAGGCTTATGATAAAGTAGGTCGAGTATTAAACTTACCATATCCTGGTGGACCGGTAATCGATAAGATGGCAAGTGCTGGTAAACATACTTATGATTTGCCTGTTCCTTTAGATGATGATAGTTATAATTTTAGTTTTAGCGGGTTAAAATCAGCAGTAATTAATTTAAATCATAAAGCTAAACAGCGTGGTGAAATAATAAATAAAGATGATTTAGCTGCTTCTTTTCAAGAAGTCGTGATTGAAGTTTTGGTCAATAAAACAATCAGAGCCGCTAAAACTTATGGGATAAAACAAGTAATGCTGGCTGGTGGTGTCAGTGCTAATCGGGGATTAAGAAAAGCTATGGAAACAGCTGTTAAAGATTTAGATGGGGTTGAATTATTATTACCGCCAATGAGCTGTTGTACCGATAATGCGATGATGATTGCTTTAGCAGCTAAAGAAATGTATGATTTAAAAATGTTTAGTGATTTATCTTTAGGGATAAAACCTAATTTGGATCTTGAAAATGAATCGGTTAGTGAGGTAAATCGAAATGGATAAAAAAATCTCTAATGCGACGATGTCGCGTTATCCGGTTTATTTAAAAGCATTAAGAAAGATGCAGCATGAAGGAAAAGAAAATTGCTTATCTAGTGAACTATCAGAATTAACCGGAATCCAGGATACCACGATTCGTCGGGATTTTACTTATTTGTCAAAAACAGATAATTTTGGACAACGGGGTAAAGGTTATGACGTTAAACACTTGATCGATGGCTTAAGTGAAGTGCTTGGTTTAGGTCTAGATGAGTCGATTATTTTGATCGGAGTCGGAAATTTAGGTAGTGCGATCTTAAAATATAATCGCTGGCAATATACAGTAGGAAAAATCGTTTGTGGTTACGATCAGGATAAAAATAAAGAGGGCGAACGTTTTGGGGTCAAATTATATAATATCGATGATTTAGAAAAAACGTTTCCTAGAGATTGTAAGATTGCGATTCTGGCTATTTCAGAAAATGTTCAGGCAACGGTCGATCGTTTGATGGATCTAGGAATAAAAGGAATCGTTGATTTTACTCATACCCATTTTACGGTTAGACCAGGGGTTGAAGTACAGCAGGTCGATGTAGTTGTCGCAATTCAAGAATTAGTAATTAAGATGGATTCAAATCAGCAATAATACTTGAATAGTCGCGTAAATAAAGTATATAATATGTAAAACTAGGAGGATTAATATGTTTGAATTTATAACGGTTAGAGAACTATATGAAATGTTTTTAAGTAACCAGGTAATGGATTTAGAGGGTTATGAGTATGTTGAACTTGAAGGATGGGTTCGAACTAATCGTAATAGTGGTAAATTAGGGTTTATTGCACTTAACGATGGGACGTATTTTAAAAACTTACAAATTGTTTACACTGAACAAGGAATTGAAAATTATGCTGAAATTGATAAGTTATCAACAGGAAGTGCAATCAGAGTAGTTGGTAAATTGAAATTGACGCCAGAGGGAAAACAGCCATTTGAAGTTGAGGCAACAGAAATTGAAATTGAAGGTCGCTGTGATGAAGATTTTCCTTTACAAAAGAAACGGCATTCATTTGAATATATGCGCGAAATTCCTCATTTAAGACCAAGAGCTAATTCGTTTTACGCAATTTTTAGATTACGTAGTGTATTGTCGATGGCGATTCATGAATTTTTCCAATCACAAGGATTTGTTTATGTTCATACACCAATCATTACTAGTAATGATGGTGAAGGTGCTGGAGAAATGTTTAGAGCAACAACGATCGATGATACAAATTTCAAAGAAGATTTCTTTGAAAAAGAGGCTTTCTTAACAGTTACTGGACAATTACATGTTGAAGCATTTGCGATGGCTTTTAGAGATGTGTATACATTTGGACCAGCGTTTAGAGCAGAAAATTCGAATACTTCTAGACATGCTAGTGAGTTCTGGATGATTGAACCAGAAATAGCTTTTGCAGATCTTGAAGATGATATGGATCTTATTGAAGATATGGTTAAATATTGTATTGATTATGTTTTAGATAATGCACCTGAGGAAATGAACTTTTTTGCATCGATGATCGATAAAGATTGTATTGAGCGTATTACTAAAGTAAGAAATAGTGAATTTAAACGAATGACATATACAGAGGCAATTGAAATATTAGAAAAAGCAGATGTTAAATTTAAAAACAAAGTATCTTGGGGAATGGATTTAAACAGTGAACATGAACGTTATATTTGTGAGCAGGTTGTTAAAGGACCGGTATTTTTAACTGATTATCCAAAAGAAATCAAAGCGTTCTATATGCGTTTAAATGATGACAATAAGACTGTTGCTGCTTGCGATTTGTTAGTTCCAGGAATTGGTGAATTAGTTGGTGGTAGTCAGCGCGAAGAAAGATATGATGTTTTAGAGAAAATTATGGACGAGAAGAAAATGAGTAAAGAAGGATTACAGTGGTATATGGATCTCCGTCGTTTTGGGGGTTGTAAACATGCTGGATTTGGTTTAGGATTTGATCGTTTCTTAATGTATTTAACTGGTATGCAAAATATTCGTGATGTTGAACCATTCCCAAGAACACCAAGAAATTTGAAATTCTAAAAAGCCTATTTTTATAGGCTTTTTCTTTTAAAATCGTTGAATTAATATATTTTAATTATTTATTCTTTACTTGATTGCGGTATAATATAAAATAGGAGGCGATAAAATGAATGAGTATGATTTGATCAACTGTTATTTGAATTTGATTTATGATAATAGTGTAACTTATTTTAGTCGCATTCTTGATGGATATCGTGGCTTATGTCAGTTTAGAAAGTGGATGTATAAACGTAATATTAACATAAATGCAATTGAAAATATTGGTTATGATACATTTATGGCAATTATTAAAGCTAAGAGGGTGGAACAGATAATTGATAAATTTGATCCTAAGCACTATCAGGAGTTAATTGATTATATAAAGGTGGAAAGAGATAAGTATCAAATTGTAGCGTTATCTAGTTTTAATTATGATGAGTCAATCAATATTTATTTAACTTCGACCCAGCTGGTTGAAGATTTAAGTAGTGATAAAGTAAGTGTATTAAATTGTCATAGCTTATTAAAAAAGAATGATCTATCATTTTATGGTCCGTATAAGCATTTTGTTAATGCTTTGTATCAAATTGATCGCTGGCCGGGTTTATTAATTTTTAAAGGTGATGATTGGGCTTTTGTACCGGTATATACGATCAAAGATATTGAGGATGCAATGTTCAAAATAGAACATGGGACGATTTTTTCAAGTAAATATTTAAGTCCTTATGATAGTTATTTTGTTCAGTTGAGTGATTTGCATTTAGGAAACAAAAAGAAAAATCAGGGTCGTTTGGCTTTAGAGGAAAGTTTAGATGATACTTGTAAACAATTACGTTCATATTATCAGTTAAAGTTTTTAATTACTGGTGATTTGATGAATTCACCAAATCAAAAGAATATGTATGAAGCATCAGGGTTTATGAAATTATTAAAAAATAGGTATGGGGGCGATGTTTCGTTTATTTTAGGTAATCATGATGTTATTGTAAATGGTTTTAATATTTTTAAGAAACAAAAGAGTAAAGTGATTGCTTTTTTGTTGAATGAAAGTATTAAAGTATTTGAAGAAGAAAAAATTATTTTAATTAAAATCGACTCTACAGTTGAAGGGAATCTAGCCCGGGGTAAAGTGGGACAAGAGCAGTTAGCTAATATTGATGAAGAATTAGAAAATATTCCTAATTTAAAAAACTATACATTAGTAGCAATGTTGCACCATCATTTATTTCCGATTACAAGAGATGAGTTTTTAAAACAGAGATGGCGGGAAAAGATGTTTGTTGGTAGAATTATGGATAGTTCTAAGGCCTTAGTTGATAGTCAGGAACTAGTTGAATGGCTTCGAAAACATCAGATCCAGTATGTTTTACATGGTCATAAACATTTACCGTTTTTTACGAATCATGATGGGATGTATGTAATTGCTGCAGGTTCTTCATGTGGTAGTGGAGCTAAAGAATGTGATAGTCGTTATTTGAGCTATAATGTATTGAAATATGATCATCGTTATAAAAGATTTAAGTATTGCTTTATTATATATGATGATATGACTTTACAAGATCGACAAAGAATTATAGTGAATATGTTTTAGGAGAAGAAGATGAAGTTAGTTGATGGAATGAAAGATGAAAAATTAGGGAGTGCAATATTATATAATTTCACAAAGGGATATGGTTCTGTACCAATGGATCTTTATAATATAGTTTTACCTTTATTGTTTAATGATATTTTTAGGGAAGAAATAAATAAGTTTGATACTTTTTTAGATTGTGTCAAGTCTTGTTCGGTAATAGATCCTAATTTTACGGATAAGATCATGGCTGATATTGAAAAGATGGATGATATGACTAATCGGGCGTTAGGAATTGCTTTATTGAATAAAGCTCTTAGTTTTAAAATTAATAGTGGTGTGATGAGTGGTAATTGGAAGCCATCAAAGATCTTAGATTTGAATGAAGCTATTTTGTTAGGTAAAATGTTAAGTGGAAAAACATTAAAAGATGTAATAGAGATTCTTCAAGAAGATTTAAAAATTGTTTTTTTGGATAGTGAGACATTAGGAAAAGATGTTGATTTGTCTAAATTAAATAAATATGGAGCTGTAACAGTTTATGATCAAAGCTCCAAAGAAGAAATAAAAGAAAGAATTAAAGATGCCAGTGTTGTAATTACTAATAAGCATTACTTAGGAGCAGAGCAGTTAAAAGATGCTTCAAAGTTAAAATTAATTTGTGTAACGGCAACTGGGGTAAATAATATTGATTTAGAATATTGTAATAAAGCTAAAATCGTAGTTTGCAATGTGAAAGGTTATTCTACAAATGCAGTAGCACAACATACATTTGCTTTACTTTTAGATCTTTATAATAAAAATCATTATTATCATAACTACATAGATTCTGGAAATTATTCTTCAAGTTCAATGTTCACTCATTTAGGTCATACTTTCCATGAATTAGCAGGAAAAACATGGGGAATTGTCGGAATGGGAGAAATTGGTCGTAAAGTAGCAAGTATCGCAAGTGCTTTTGATTGTAAGGTTCAGTATTTTTCAACTAGCGGAAAGAATAATCAACAAAGTTATCAACAGGTAGATTTTGATACGTTATTAAAAACTAGTGATATTATTTCTATTCATGCTCCATTAAATGCGCAAACGCAAAATCTTTTTGATAAAGAAGCTTTTAGAAAAATGAAAACTTCAGCATATCTTATTAATGTTGGAAGAGGTAAAATAGTAAATGAAAATGATTTAGTAGAAGCATTAAAAGAACATCAACTTGCAGGAGCTGGTTTAGATGTTTTTGAAAATGAACCATTTAATAATGAATGTCCTTTATTATTAATAAAAGATGCAACAAAATTGCTTATGACACCACATATTGCATGGGCACCGATCGAAACACGTAATCGTGTAATTGAAGAGGTTTGTTTAAATATCGAAGGTTATAAAAGTAATAAATTGAGAAATGTTTGTACTAATTTTTAAAAAAATCTGTAATGAATAGGAAGTTTTCTTATTTGTTACAGTTTTTTATTGATTGAGTTTATTTAATGATTTTTGATATTTAAGATTAAAAGAGTATTTATATTATTAATGACAGAATTTTTTAAACAAATTTTTATAAGAATAATAAATTTATTTAGTATAAAGTTATTATTAATAAATAAAATCAAATTTTTGGTAATATAAACATTTATTTTAAAATATATTCTATTATTCCTACTAATATAGGGAATTTTTGCATTTGACTTGATAAATGAGAGTGCTATAATTAAAGTGTGTATTACTTAATATTAGGATATGCACATCAATATACCAGTAACAAATAAAAATTTTAAAGAAAGGAGATTAATAAATTTTACGCGGATTAAATAGTCTAATTTATTATGGGAAAAAAGATGAAAAAATTAAAAAACATCAAAAAAATATTAATATTGCTGCTTGCCATAGTAACAGTGTTTTCTATATCTGGTGTGACAAGTTATGCAGAAACTAAACCATTTGGTGGAATAGACGTTGATTTGGATTTGTATGAAATTACAGTTCGTGAAGCGGACGATTCTTTTATTACAGATCTAACAAGTGCGGAGAATGTTGTTTTCACAAATAATGAGGAATATGATATTAATTTAAGTATTAGAAGTGGTCGTATTTATGGGTCGCCATCTAATTTGATAAAAAGTGAATATAATTCTAATATTAAATTACAATATGCTTCAACTTTTACATTCAATTGGGGAACTCAGCAATTACGTACTTTGGAACCGCTTACGTTTGTGAATAAAGTTCCTGAATCAGTTAATGTTCCGGTACCTTTTTATTTTGAAGAAGGTGAGCAGGCGGGATCATGGATTTTTACTGAGACCAGACCAAATGAATTATCTGAAAGTACAAAAATCAATGTTCAAAATTTACGTTCTTTAATGAAAGAAAATAATTATACATATACTTATAATTCTGGAATACTTCATTATAGTCCTAGAGTAAAATATTTGGCTTCTAATGGCACTGAATTGTGGAGTTCTAATAATGCTGCTTGGCAGTTTAGTGTTCCAATGAATGTTAAATATACTGTTGATATTAAACCTGTTACGGCTGGGGGAACACCTACTATTGGAGGTAATAATACACCAGTAGATGTTCCAAAAATTAGTGAAGTTAATAAAGAATTTTTCAGAAATAGAAATATCAACACTTATGAAAACGATTACACTGCTCCTGAAGGAACTACTGATCAAGCATTATTAAATTATGGTGATAGCTATAATGTTGCAACAAATCCTATTGATGAAAGTATTGTAGTAATGTCAACTAATGCGACAGTTGCTGATCCTTTAACTGGTGAAGGAAATCAGGCAACAAGTGTTGGTGTTGTTGGGGGACAAACTAGTATTGAAGTAGCATATGGGAAAAATGTTACTTTTACAAAGGTAGATGAAAACGGTGACTCTATTGCAGGTGCGGAATTTACAGTATATGATGGGGATTCAGTTATTGGTAGTGCAACATCAGATAATGCGGGAACTGTAAATTTGCCAACTTTACGTATGCCTAAGTTGGGAGAAAATGTTACTTATACTATGAAGGAAACAAAGGTACCTGAAGGATATGTGGAAAATGATGCTGTTTATACAATTACTATTGATGACAAAGGTAATGCTACTATTGGTGGAGCTGAAGATGGCAAAATAGCGAATTATAAACCAGTAAAAATTACTAAAACAAGTAATCCTGAATCTGGTGAATATGTTAAAAAGGGTCAAAAAATAGATTATATTTTAACAGTGGAAAACACTTCTGATAAGGTAAGAGATATTGTTGTTACTGATCAATTACCTGATGGTGTAGTATATGATACTAGTAAACCATATACTATCATTGATCAAAGTGGTGAGGTAGTTGCAACAGGAAATCATTGGAATGAAAGCTGGGAAGGTCAAATAGATGGAAAAGCGATATTAAAAATTGTCATTCCAACAGTTGTCACAAAAGAATATGATCCTGTGAATATGGAAGAAAATATAATTACCAACCAAGCAAGTTTAAAAGCTAAGAAGATAATTGGTAATACAGATGAGTATGATAAAGAACAATTTACAGAAAAAGTTACGCATTATATTACACCAAAAGTAAGTTATACGATGAATAAAGTTCGTGTAACGGAACCAAAAGAAGGCTTAAAAGGCTTTGTAGCTGGAGCTGATGAAAAAATTAAATATGAAGTAACATTCGAAAATACTGGAGAGCTTGATTTAAATATTGATTTAAATGATGTATTTGAAAATGCTGGTTACTTCACATTTGTTGGTAATAGTACAGCAAATATAACACTTGAAAAAGGTAAAACTAAGACTGTAACATTCATAGCAACAGTAAATGAAGGTACACCATCTAATATTGATAAAGGATATTTGAATACGGTAACCTCAGAAGGAACAGCTACGTATACTGATCCAAAAAGCGGTAATGATGTAACGATTGATAAAACAACGCAAGAGGATCTAGAACAAACAAGTACTGCTAATACACCAGTAATTGAAGTAAAGGATCCAACGATTACAAAGACAAGTGATCCTGTATCGGGGTCAACAGTAGCTAAAGGTGACAAGATCACATATACATTAACAATAGAAAATCCATATGATGTTGAAAGAGAAATAGTAGTAACAGATAATCTACCTGATCAAGTAAAAGCGGATGGAAAATATACGGTTAATGGAGTAGAACAAGATCAGGCTTGGAATGGCAGCTACGAAGGAACGATCGAAGCTAATGGAAAATTAGTAATTAAAATTCCGGTAGAAGTAATAAAAGCATTTGATAAAACAAACGGTGAAGTCAATGTTATTAAAAACCAGGCAAGTTTAAAAGCAAAAGATGTTTTAACTGATGAATATGGTGATGATATACCAACAGAAGAAGTTACACATTATATTACACCAAAAGTAAGTTATACGATGAACAAAGTTCGTGTAACGGAACCAAAAGAAGGCTTAAAAGGCTTTGTAGCTGGAGCTGGTGAAGTAATCGAATATAAAGTGACTTTCAAAAATACTGGAGATCTTGATTTAAATATTAATTTAAATGATGTATTTGAAAATGATAGTTACTTTACATTTGTTGGTAATAGTACAGCAAATATAACACTTGAAAAAGATGAAACAGAAACAGTAATCTTTAAAGCAACAGTAAATGAAGGTACACCAGCAAGTGATGATAAAGGATATTTGAATACAGTAACCTCAGAAGGAACAGCTACATATACTGATCCAGAAAGCGGTAATGATGTAACAATTGATAAAAACAAACAAAAAGATCTAGAACAAACAAGTACAGCTAATACACCAGTAATCGTTGTAAAAGATCCAACGATTACAAAGACAAGTGATCCAGAAAGTGGATCAACGGTAGCTAAAGGAGATAAGATCACATATACATTAACAGTAGAAAATCCATATGATGTTGAAAGAGAAATAGTAGTAACAGATAATCTACCTGATCAAGTAAAAGCAGATGGAAAATATACAGTTAATGGAGTAAAACAAGATCAGGCTTGGAATGGCAGCTACGAAGGAACGATCAAAGCTAATGGAAAATTAGTAATTGAGATTCCAGTAGTAGTAATAAAAGCATTTGATGAAACAAACGGTGAAGTCAATGTTATTAAAAACCAGGCAAGTTTAAAAGCAAAAGATGTTTTAACTGATGAATATGGTGATGATATACCAACAGAAGAAGTTACACATTATATTACACCAAAAGTAAGTTATACGATGAACAAAGTTCGTGTAACGGAACCAAAAGAAGGCTTAAAAGGCTTTGTAGCTGGAGCTGGTGAAGTAATCGAATATAAAGTGACTTTCAAAAATACTGGAGATCTTGGATTAGATATTAATTTAAATGATGTATTTGAAAATGATGGTTACTTTACATTTGTAGAAGCTAATGAAGCAAGTATCAGACTTGAAAAAGGTGAAACAGAAACAGTAATCTTTAAAGCAACAGTAAATGAAGGTACACCAGCAAGTGATGATAAAGGATATTTGAATACAGTAACCTCAGAAGGAACAGCTACATATAAGGATCCAGAAAGCGGTAATGATGTAACGATTGATAAAACAACGCAAAAAGATCTAGAACAAACAAGTACAGCTAATACACCAGTAATCGTTGTAAAAGATCCAACGATTACAAAGACAAGTGATCCAGAAAGTGGATCAACGGTAGCTAAAGGTGACAAGATCACATATACATTAACAATAGAAAATCCATATGATGTTGAAAGAGAAATAGTAGTAACAGATAATCTACCTGATCAAGTAAAAGCAGATGGAAAATATACGGTTAATGGAGTAGAACAAGATCAGGCTTGGAATGGCAGCTATGAAGGAACGATCGAAGCTAATGGAGAATTAGTAATTGAGATTCCAGTAGTAGTAGTCGAATCATTTGATGAAACAAACAGTGAAGTCAATGTTATTAAAAATCAAGCAAGTTTAAAAGCAAAAGACGTTTTAACTGGAGAAGATGGTGAAGATACACCAACAGAAGAAGTTACACATTATATTACACCAAAAGTAAGTTATACGATGAACAAAGTTCGTGTAACGGAACCAAAAGAAGGCTTAAAAGGCTTTGTAGCTGGAGCTGGTGAAGTAATCGAATATAAAGTGACTTTCAAAAATACTGGAGATCTTGGATTAGATATTAATTTAAATGATGTCTTTAAAGAATCTGATTACTTTACATTTGTAGAAGCTAGTGAAGCAAGTATCAGACTTGAAAAAGATGAAACAGAAACAGTAATCTTTAAAGCAACAGTAAATGAAGGTACACCAGCAAGTGATGATAAAGGATATTTGAATACGGTAACATCAGAAGGAACAGCTACATATAAGGATCCAGAAAGCGGTAATGATGTAACGATTGATAAAAACAAACAAAAAGATCTAGAACAAACAAGTACAGCTAATACACCAGTAATCGTTGTAAAAGATCCAACGATTACAAAGACAAGTGATCCAGAAAGTGGATCAACGGTAGCTAAGGGTGACAAGATCACATATACATTAACAATAGAAAATCCATATGATGTTGAAAGAGAAATAGTAGTAACAGATAATCTACCTGATCAAGTAAAAGCGGATGGAAAATATACGGTTAATGGAGTAGAACAAGATCAAGCTTGGAATGGCAGCTACGAAGGAACGATCGAAGCTAATGGAGAATTAGTAATTGAGATTCCAGTAGTAGTAGTCGAATCATTTGATGAAACAAACAGTGAAGTCAATGTTATTGGAAATCAAGCAAGTTTAAAAGCAAAAGACGTTTTAACTGGAGAAGATGGTGAAGATACACCAACAGAAGAAGTTACACATTATATTACACCAAAAGTAAGTTATACAATGAACAAAGTTCGTGTAACGGAACCAAAAGACGGATTAAAAGGATTCTATGCTGGTACTGGTGAAGTTATTGATTATAAAGTGACTTTAGTAAATACTGGTGATATCACTTTAAATATTGATTTAGAAGATATCTTTGTTGATTCTGAGTATTTTGAATTTGTTGGTTCTAATCAAACTAATGTAACGATTGAACCTGGTGAAAGTAAAGAAGTAATATTCCAGGCTACGATCAATGCTAATACACCGGTAAATGCTGATTATGAAAATATTGTAACTTCAATTGCAAGTGGAAGTTATGTTGATGCTGAAACTGGTGAAGTAGTATTGGTAGATGAAAATAATTGGCCTGATGGTGATACTAGTGCAAGATTAGAGGATAATGCTTTTACACCAGTAATTGCTCCTGGAGTAACTCCAGTTGATCCTGAAGAACCTGCTAAACCTGAAAAGCCAGGTGTTGATACTGGAGATAACTCATCAATTGCTTTATTTGGTTCTCTTGCAATAGTTTCTGGTTTAGGTTTAATATTAAAAAGAAAAAAAGAAGATTAATAGATGATCAAAGATAATTGATTGAAAAGGAACTGTAATTTTACAGTTTCTTTTTATCTATTTTGAAGAAAATTAAAGAAATTGATTTTAACTCCGTTTTTTCGGTTTTATGATGGGGGTAACTCAAAGCATGATTAAAAAAAATCCTTTATAATATAAGTAATATAAAGGAGGAACTAGAAATGAAATATGCTGTTGTAAATGGAAAACTTACTCATGTTAATAAGGTTGCTAAAGGAACTATTGCAAGAGAATTTGGATATACGAATTATTTGGTAATTGCTTGTAAAGGGAAATATCGCTCATATTGGAAGTATGTAAATATTAAATAAAGATGATGCAAATGAGTTTATTTATAACGATTGTACGACTTTTGAAACATTTAGTTGAAAAATTATAGATACTAGGCTAAAATTAAAAGGTAACGATTAAAAGAAGGGTTAGAATGTTATGAAAGAAAGAGAAAAATTTTCGTCAAGATTAGGATTTATCCTAATCTCTGCAGGTTGTGCAATTGGACTTGGAAATGTATGGCGTTTTCCATACGTTGTAGGTCAATATGGAGGAGCTTTATTTGTTTTGATTTATTTGTTTTTTTTGGTTGTTTTAGGAGCTCCTATTATGACAATGGAGTTTGCGGTTGGTAGAGCAAGTCAAAAGAGTGCTGCACTAGCTTTTCAAACAATTCAACCAAAAGGGAAAGTTTGGAATTGGATAGGGAAATTCCAGATGTTAGGGAATTATGTTTTAATGATGTTTTACACAACTGTTGGTGGCTGGATGTTATCATATTTTGTAAAAATGATCAAAGGTGATTTTGTAGGAGCCATACCTCAGCAAGTTGAAAATATTTTTAATAGTTCTTTACAAGATCCGTTATTACAAGTTTTTTGGATGGTAGTAGTTATTGCAATAGGTTTTGGTATTTGTTCACTAGGACTTCAAAATGGTGTTGAAAAGATTACTAAAATTATGATGAGTTCATTGTTAATAATAATTTTAATTTTAGTTATTAGAGCAATTACACTGCCTGGAGGTAGTGAAGGATTAGCATTTTATTTGATTCCAAATTTTGAGGCCGTTGAACAGTATGGTTTATTAGAGATAATATTTGCAGCAATGGGACAAGCTTTTTTCACACTTAGTTTAGGAATTGGAGCAATTGCTATATTTGGCAGTTATATTGATAAAAGTCGTCGTTTGTTTGGTGAAACGATAAGTGTATGTACTTTAGATACTTTAGTGGCTTTATTATCGGGGTTGATAATTTTTCCGGCTTGTTTTGCTTTTGGAGTTAATCCGGGAAGCGGACCAGGTTTAGTGTTTATAACGTTACCAAGTATTTTTAATGAAATGTGGTTAGGTCAGGTTTGGGGTACGTTATTTTTTGTTTTTATGAGTTTTGCGGCTTTATCGACAATTATTGCGGTGTTTGAAAATATTATTTCATTTGGAATGGATTTATTTAATTGGAGTCGTAAAAAAGCAGTGATTATTAATTTGATTTTAATTTTAGTTTTATCTTTGCCTTGTGCTTTAGGCTTTAATGTTTTAAGTGATTTTGCTCCTTTTGGAGCTGGTACTACAGTTCAGGATTTAGAGGATTTTTTAGTTACGTATAATTTTTTACCATTAGGGTCACTAGCGTATTTGATTTTTTGTACTTATAGATATGGCTGGGGATTTGATAATTTTATTAAAGAGGCTAATACGGGAAGAGGGATCAAGTTTCCTAAATGGACAAAAGCTTATTTGAAATATGTTTTACCATGTGTGATTATTTTTATTTTTATTCAAGGTTATTATACGTTCTTTATTAAGTGATAATATTTTTGATCAAGATTAGATAAAACCAGAAGCAAAAAATGATTTTGTTTCTGGTATTTTTTATAGTTGATAAAAAGGAATAATATTTGGATCAATTAATAAATAACAAAAAGCTAATAATAGCCAGCAGACAAGCAATGATATCTAACCATAATCCTAATTTTAGGGCATAGCGGTTATTTTGTAATTTAATACTGCCAAAATATAATGTGACAACATAAAAAGTTGTATCACTACCTGTTTGAATGATTGAGGCAAGTATACTATAAGGATGATCAACACCATATTTTAAAAAGACATTATTTAAGACACTAAGTGATCCATTAGATGAAAATGGTCTAATGATCATCATCATAAAAATATCTATGGGGATATTTATAGTTTTAAAAATACTTTTAAAAACGATTTCTAAGATATTGATAATGCCACAGTTTTGAAAACAAGTCACCCATAAGATAAATGCCATCATAGTTGGAAATAAAGTAATTAATAATTTACTCCCCTCTTTTACACCATCGATAAATTCATTAAAAATATCAACTTTTTTAAAACAAGCTTCTATTAAAGCAATTAAAATTATAATTAAAATAATACTATCCATAATGTTCAATCACCTTACTAGCAATGATTCCTACAACTGTAATAATAAAACCAATTATAAGACTATAACTAAAAAAACCTAAAATATCATGACTGCCGTAACTTTGTCTTAAGGTCATCATCGTAGTAGGAATTATTGATAATCCTGTTGTATTGATGATTACTAACAACATCATTTCTTTACAAGGAACCTTAGGATCAGTTTGATATTTAGTTAAAGATTTCATTGCTTTAAGACCACTAATTGATGCTAAAGAACCAACCCCTAATAAGTTAGCAATAAAATTAGTAGATAAATATAGATATATTTGTTGATCTTCAACAGCTTTACCATAAACTAATTTTAAGATGGGTTTTAAGATAAATGATAATTGCTTTATTAAACCAGAAGCTTTGATAATATTTAAAAAACCATTCCATAAACATGCGGATAAAACTAAAATTTTAATTAATTCAAAAACTTGATTAGGAGACTCTAATATTGCTTTAAACATATCATTTTGATGATTAGTTGCAAAGGCTGTTAAAACAAAGAAAACTAAGCCAAATTTAAAGACTTTAGCCATAAAATAAATCCTTTAAAATCATTTTAAAACCAAGAAAAAAGTTATATGGAACTACTTTTTGTTTACTAACAGGCTGGTTATTTAATGAAACAACTATTTGATCATCAACAAATGAAACATCTACTTTATCTGTAGGTTTTTTATTCACACATATATCAAAATCTAAATAATACTGCTGTTGTTTAAATTCCACGATTCCCTTAGAAAAGACTTTAGTTTCTTTCAATAATTCATAACATTCCTCATATTTATTTTGATGAAACTCAAAATCATTACCACAATTAAAAGTCACAATAATTAAATCTAGATCATCTTTACGTGCCATCGTAATCAAAGTACGTTTAGCTTTTTTAGTAAAACCAGTTTTTCCTCCGATACAATACTTATAATTAGTTAATAACTTATTTTTATTATGCCAGGTTCCATTACCATCTTCCCTTGTATATTCCTTAGTACCAACGATTTCATTAAATATAGGATTTTGATGACAGTAGGCCATTAATTTGGCCATATCATAAACAGTAGATTGATTACCATTATCTTCTTCATCCAGACCAGTAGGATTAGAAAAAGTTGTGCTATGAAGCTCTAATTCTTTAGCTTTATCATTCATCATATCAACAAACTTAGGAATATCTTTAGCTACTGCTTTTGCAATCATAACAGCTGCATCATTTCCGCTTCTTAACATCAAACCATATAGAAGATCACGTAAACTAATTTTATCGCCTATATGTATATAGATTCCACTTCCCCAAGCTTTGTTGATAGTATCATCAACAGTTATAATAGTATCAAGTTTCATATTTTCAATAGCAATTATACATGTCATGATTTTAGATATTGAGGCTACACTTTGAATATATTCTTCATTACTACCTTCAATTACAATTTGATTACTTGCTTCCATAACTATATAACTCTTGCCTTGAAAAGGAACAGTTTTAACACTATCTAGCGGCATGAAGGTTAAAGAAATAATTAGGCCAATCATTTTTATATAGTTCATTTTAATCACCCCTATAAATCTATGCATAAATTATAAAGTTTAGAAGGAAATTTAAGTAAAATATATTTGCTTTTATATTTTTTGAGTTTTACTATTAAAAAATAGAGCAAAACTTTTATATGATGAATAATATCTTTTTTCATTAACATAATAGCTCACTTGAATCATAGTTATTTTTTAGTTTAGATTTCTGATTGAATGCAGTAATGATCATCTAATTCTTTTTTGTTGTTAATGTGGTAATAGATCTAGGTAAAAATGTTGAAATAAATTTTTGATTTTTCCTGCGTTTTGATAATTTAATATTAATTGTTTTATCATGATGTTAAATATTTACGAATGCTTATTATTAAAAATAAATTTATATTTCTTAGAAGAAAAAGTAATTGCTTTTATATATAAAGAGGTGTAGAATGATGTCAATAGATAATGTTTCTATCATCCAAAATTTAATAAAGTCTTTGTGGCAGGGTGAAAGTCCCTACCGATGGTTATAGTCCATGACCCATATCATTGATATGGCTGAGTTAGTGAAATTCTAACACCGACGGTTAAAGTCCGGATGAGAAAAGACATTTTCTAGAATTCTACCTGAAGACTTTTATTGTTTTCAGGTTTTTATTTTAGGAGGAAGAAAATGAAAAACGAAAAAACAAAAAAGTTAGTATTGATTGCAGTTCTTGGTGCTTTATCAGCAGTTTTAATGGTATTTAGGTTTCCATTACCATTTATGCCGCCTTTTCTAAGTTTTGATTTTGCTGGTGTTCCAGAATTGATCGGGGCATTTACATTAGGGCCTATAGCAGCGATTTTGATCGTTATCGTTAGAATATTGTTACAGCTTGTTTTGTCAGGTACCAATTCAATGTTTACTGGGGAATTGCAGGGGCTGATGTTAAGTATTGCTCTTGTTTTACCGGCAGCCATAATTTATAAACATAATAAAACAAAGCAAGGTGCATTAAAGGGGATGTTAGTAGGAGCATTAACGAATATTATAGTTGCAGTTTTTACTAATCTTGTAATTATTATTCCATTTTACGTAGCATTATATGGTATGAATATGGATATGATCATTGATATGTGCAAAGCGGTCAATCCGTATGTTGATAGTACATTTAAATTAGTTATTTTAGGAATCGTACCTTTTAATCTTATTAAAAATGCAGTAGTGTGTTTTATTACATTTATAATTTATAAAAAAATTAGTTCAGTCATTAAAAATTATATTAAATAGGGAGGAAAAGAGATGGAGTTTAATGAAGGAAAAGCATTGTTGTTTAAAAAACTTGGAGATTGGAAGATCATGGCACTTGCTTCTAGTGTAAATGATTATGTAATGGTTAGAAATGTAAGTTGTTTATTTTATGATGATAAGATTTATTTTAAAACAGATAAGAATTTTAGAAAAACGCAGCAATTATTTAAAAATCCTCAAGTAGCTTTATGTACGGGCGGTGTTCAAGTAGAAGGACTAGCTAAAAATCTAGGTTTAGTTGTTGAAGAACCAGGGCGTAAATTTGAAAAATTATATAAAAAATATTTATGGCAAAGCTATAATGCTTATAGCCATGAAGATAGTGAAATATTGATTGAAGTAACGCCTAAGTTTGTCGAAATCTGGGATGAAGATGAAAATCGATATGCTTTTCAAACATTTATTGATTTTGATAAACAAACAGTAGAAATAAAAAAATATGATTAAAAAATACGCAATCTAATTGATTGCGCATTTTTAATATCATTTGTACTTTTCAATTAATAAATCTAAATATTCTTTATATTTAGAATCATTAGCATTTAATTTATCAGAAGTACTAGTGTATTTTTTAACTGCCATCGTTGCACGATTGATTGGAAGAAGAGTTCCAGCTCCAGCGACACATCCCCCTGGACAAGCCATCCCTTCAAGAAGGTAACCATCGTATTTTCCTTTTTTAGCAAGATTCAACATTTTTTTACAGTTTTCTAAGCCTTCTGCAGATTCTACTAATACCTCACGTTCAGGGTCTTTAGCTTTAATACAGTTAACAACAGCTTTAGCTACACCACCGCTTATGGCAAAACCGCGACCATCACTGCTAGCTTGGGTAAACGGATCATCTTCGTTAGGCTGTAAAGATGCAAAATCAATTCCTTTAGCTTCAAACATTGCTCCTATTTCTTCAAAAGTTAAAACAAAATCAACTTCACTACGAACTGATTTTCTAGAAGCTTCCAACTTTTTAGCGGCACAAGGACCAATAAAAACAACTCTGCTGTTAGGATGCTTTTCCTTGATTAAACGTGCCGTCAATACCATTGGGGTAAGAGCCATCGAAATATACGATTTAAATTCTGGGAATTCTTTCTTGGCCATCATTGACCATGAAGGACAGCAGGAAGTAGCCATAAAAGGCTGTTTATCTGGTACCTTTTCTAAGAAATCCTTAGCTTCATCGATGGTACATAGATCTGCACCGATGGCAACTTCGACAACATCTTTAAAACCAAGTTCCTGCATTGCTTTTTTTAGGATCTCTGGGGTTACTTTAGCTCCGAATTGTCCAATAAAAGCTGGGGCAACGGCAGCGATGATTTCATCACCTTCTTTTATTGCTTGAATCAGTTGAAAGATTTGACTTTTGTCAGCAATTGCACCAAATGGACAACTAACTAAACACATTCCACAAGAAACGCATTTATCGTAATTGATATGGGCATTACCATATTCATCAGATTCAATCGCATTCATCCCGCAGGCTTTGGCACAAGGACGTTCTTTTTTTAAAATAGCATCATAAGGACAGACGTTTTTGCACAAGCCGCATTTGATACATTTGTCCTGATCGATATAAGCTTTCCCTTCTTTAAAGCTTATTGCTTTTTTAGGACAAATTTCCATGCAGGGGTGAGCCAAACAAGCTTGACATCCATTGCTTACCTCAAATTTTTTTTCAGCACATTTATTACAGGCAAATTTAATGATGTTAATAAGTGGTGGTTCATAATATTTATCGGCAATAATGCTATCTTCAATACCTTTAGAAATCGGAGCCGGCTTATCGATCGGACGTAATGATAACCCCATTGTTAGACGGAGACGTTCACCGACGATTGCCCGTTCTAAAAAGATACTATCACGATAAGTTGCAATTTCGCCAGGGATTATTTTATAGGGCAGATCTTCAATCCGACTATAATCATTACCTTCATAAGCGAGTTTTGCAACTTCGACGAAAACTTTTCGTCGAATCTTAGTTAATGATGAATAAATTCCTCTCATAATATTTCCTCCAAGTCTTTTATAATTATATTTTATCGTAAAAAAATTTTTTGTTAAAGAGATATCCGATTATTTAATAAATATTAAAAATTAGTTTCTGATATTATTGCTTTTAATTTACATTTCAGTATAATGTATACGAAGTAGGTGAGAAACATGGAAAGATTGCAAAAAGTAATTGCTGCCAGCGGTTATACGTCGCGAAGAAAAGCTGAAGATTTAATTGTTCAAGGTAAAGTTAAAGTAAATGGCCAAGTAGTTGATGAGTTAGGAACTAAAGTAAAAAAAGGAGATTTTATCACTGTTGATGGTAAACCGATAGTAGGGGAAAATAAAGTATATTATGTATTTTATAAACCTAAAGGATGTGTTTGTACTTTAGATGATGAGTTCGATCGACCAATTATTACAGATTATTTTACAGATGTAAAAGAAAGAATATATCCAGTAGGACGATTAGATTTTGATACTACTGGTTTGATTATCATGTCTAATGATGGAGAGTTTGCAAATATGATCATGCATCCACGCTCACATTTGGAAAAAATCTATGAAGTTTCTATTAAGGGATTGATTACCGGTTCAACACTAAATAAATTGGAAAAAGGAGTTTATTTAGAGGGAGTAAAAACATTGCCTTGTAAAATCAAAGTTGTTGGTAAAGATATTGAACATAAGACGACAATGTTAAAAATAAAGCTGGTAGAAGGTAAAAATCGTCAAGTAAAAAAGATGTTTGAAAGTGTCGGACATCCAGTTAAAAGATTGCATCGTGTTAGTATAGGTTGTGTGAATTTAAAAGGATTGACACCAGGAAAATATCGAATTTTAAAACCTCAGGAAGTTAAAGATTTAAAAAAATTAGTTAATACAGTTAAGTAGCAGGACATGTCTTTATTTGACAATAATTTTAGTTTTATTAGTGCATACTGTATGATGGGTGATGAAAATGAGAATACAGATAGTTGAACCACAAAATACGAATGAATGTGGTATATGTAAAGCACAAGGAGATTGGATCAAAAAGATAAATGTTCGTAATATTCCAGGTATATATTGCTTAAAATGTAATACTTTAACGATGTTTGATAAAATGCCTTCAAAATATGTTTATCGAGCATTTAAAAAAGAGACTGATAATATTAGAATGGAGTATTTGGCTAAGCAAAATGATAAAGTTAAATAAACAAATTTGTTGACTTTAGTCAATAAATGAGTAGAATTAAAAGAGTAAATAAGATGCGATGATTTAGGATATGTCTAGATAGTGCTTTGATTTAGAGAAAAGACGGTTGGTGCAAGTCTTGATGAGGCTAT
The DNA here is from genome assembly GCF_946902305.1 of Clostridium sp. Marseille-Q5894. Classification (NCBI taxonomy): domain Bacteria; kingdom Bacillati; phylum Bacillota; class Clostridia; order Eubacteriales; family Clostridiaceae; genus Clostridium; species Clostridium sp. Marseille-Q5894. The sequence goes on from NZ_CAMPPT010000005.1 coordinate 54,112, forward strand.
TTAGGTACTCCCTGATATGCAACACTCGAAAGAGAATGTCGGTAGCGCGTTATAGCTTTGAGGTTATTTAATAACAAATTAAGGTGGTACCACGATACTCTCGTCCTTTGGATGAGAGTTTTTTATTTAAAAGGAGGGATGGCATGGCTATATTAGTTTATCCTAGTATCGAACACCGTGAAATGATCTTAGCTTATATGAATGAGACTTTTGCTTATGGTGAAGAATATATCAATGGTGTCGGTGGAAATCAAAATTTTAATGAATATGAAGATTGGCTTAAAAGAGAAAAACAAAATCATTTAGGAATTAATTTAAAAGATGGTTTTGTACCTGATACGGTCTATTTTTATATTGAAGGTGATAAAATAGTTGGGGTAATCAATATTCGACACTGTTTAAATGAATTCTTATTAAAAAGAGGTGGTCACATTGGCTATAGTGTTGCCCCGAGTCAAAGAAAAAAAGGTTATGCTACAGCAATGTTAAAAGAAGCAATTGGAATCTGTAAAAAATGGGATATTTATCCAATTTTAATTACATGTAATAAAGAAAATACAGCTTCTAGAAAAACGATTGAAAAATGTGGCGGTAAATTAGAAAATGAATATTATGATAAAGAAAGTAAAGAAACATATTTACGTTTCTGGATAGGAGAAGAAAAATGATTGATTTTAAAGAAGATGCAAAATTAAGTGTTTTAAATCATTCTTGTGCTCATGTAATGGCTCAAGCAATTAAACATTTATATCCTCAAGCTAAATTTTGGGTAGGACCAGTAGTTAGTGAGGGATTTTATTATGATGTTGATTTAGGTGATGATGTTATTAAAGATGAGGATATCGCTAAAATCGAAAAAGAAATGAAAAAAATTTGTAAAGATGGTAAACGTATCGTTCGTGAAGAAATTACTAAAGAACAAGCTTTAGAAATGTTTAAAAATGATGAATATAAGATTGATTTAATCAATAATTTTGAAGATGGTACTAACATTAGCTGTTATCGTCAAGGAGACTTTGTTGATTTATGTCGCGGACCTCATGTGGAAACAGTTAAAGCTTGTAAGAATTTTAAGTTAATTAAACATTCGGGAGCTTATTGGAAAGGGGATAAAGAAAATAAAGTTCTTCAAAGAATTTATGGTGTCTGCTTTGAAACACCAGATGCTTTACAAGAACATCTTGATCTATTAGAAGAAGCAAAACGTCGTGATCATAAAAGATTAGGTAAAGAATTAGGATTATTTATGATGAGTGAATATGCTCCAGGAATGCCATTTTTCTTACCTAAAGGGATGATTTTACGAAACACTTTGGAACAATACTGGTATGAAGAACATACAAAAGAAGGTTATGAATTTATTAAGACACCAATTATGATGTCACAAGAATTATGGGAAACTAGTGGTCATTGGGCAAATTATAAAGAGAACATGTATACAAGTATGGTTGATGATCGTGAGTTTGCCATTAAACCAATGAATTGTCCAGGAAGTTTATTAGTATATAAAAATAGTTTACATTCTTATAAAGACTTACCGCTTAGAATGGGAGAACTTGGTCAAGTTCATCGTCATGAAGCTAGTGGTGCTTTAAATGGTTTATTTAGAGTTCGAACATTTACTCAAGATGATGCTCATATTTATATGACACCAGATCAAATTGAAGGCGAAATCGTTAGATTGATCAATTTTATTGATCGTGTTTATAGCAGTTTAAATTTAAGCTATGAAATAGAATTATCAACTCGTCCAGAAAAGAAATATATTGGTGATCTTGCTATTTGGGAAAAATCAGAAGCTGCTCTTGGAGCTGCTTGTAAAGCAGCTGGTAAGGATTATAAAGTTAACCCTGGTGATGGTGCTTTCTATGGTCCAAAATTAGATTTCCATGTTAAAGATAGTTTAGGAAGAGTCTGGCAATGTGGTACGATTCAATTAGATATGAATTTACCAGAAAGATTTGATATTACATATATTGATGATAAAGGTGAAAAAGTTCGTCCAATCATGATTCACCGTGTTATCTTTGGTTCAATTGAAAGATTTATTGGTATCTTGATCGAACACTTTGCTGGTGTTTTCCCATTATGGTTAGCACCGGTACAAATAAAAGTATTACCAGTAAATAACGAATACCATTTAAAATATGCAAAAGAAGTAACTGAGTTATTACAGAATGAAGGATTCAAGGTAGAAATGGATGCTCGTGAAGAAAAATTGGGATATCGGATTCGTGAAGGACAAATGGAGAAAGTACCATATTTGTTAGTTCTTGGTAATAATGAGCGTGATGAAAAAACTGTTACATATCGTAAACATGGTGAACAAGCGCAAACAACTGTTCCTTTTGATGAGTTTGTTACAATGTTAAATAAGCAAATCGAAGATAAAAAATAAATGCCCTGATAAAGGGCTTTTTTATTATTAATAAAAAGGGAATTTATATTCCCTTAAAATTATTATTTTTAATCTTTATGGCAACGTTGTCGATATTCTTCCATCATCAATTTAAAGATATCGCCATTTGAAGGTGGGGTGTAAGTAACTGCATTGGCTCCTGCATCAATAACTTCCTGAATAGTTGCAACTGATGGTCCACCGGTTGCAATAATTGGAAAGTCTGCTGATATCTTTCGAAGTTCTTTTACGATTGCAGCAGTATTTTTTCCTCCAGAAACATTGACGATCGTTGCTCCTGAATGCAGCATTCTTTCTTCTAAGTCTTCATCTAAAGATACAATTGATAAGACAACAGGGATATCAACATAGTCAGATAATTCTTGAATAAATTCAGTCTTAGTTGGGGCATTTAATACTACAGCCGTAGCGCCGTGTAATTCAGCATCTAAAGCAATTTCACGAACTCGTGGGCCAGCAGTCGTTCCGCCACCTACGCCAGCGAAAACAGGTCTTTGTGAGACGTCGATAATCGCATTAGTAATCTGCATTGTTGGGGTAAAGGGATATACTGCAATTACAGCATCGGCATTGCAGTTAGAAATTACAGCAACATCAGTTGAAAATAATAATGATTTTATTCTTTTGCCATTGATTACGATCCCGCTAGCTTTACGGATACATTCAGGAACAATAATTGTATGACTACGTAATCTTGTATTTATTTTAGGAGCTTCTTTTTTCATCGTGATCATCCTTTCTGCTCTATCATAGCATTTAAATATTAACTAATTGTTACAAAATGACTAATATTGTTAAATTATAACATAGTTAAATTTAAATATATATAGTAAAAAACCAATGAATAAAAATAATAAAAAACGGGAATAATATATTATGTATCCTAATGGGATGTGCAATATATTTTAAGATATCTTTTTCAAAGATACAATTAAATCATTGGAGGAATTATGATGAAAATTGATTACAAACTTATTGGCAAAAGAATAAGAGAAGAGCGGATTTCTCAAAATCTTTCTCAACAGACATTGGCTGAGATTTCAAACATTTCTCCGACAAATATTTCACATATTGAACGCGGAGCAACTAAATTAAGTTTGCCAACTTTGATTAGTATTGCAAATGCATTAGCGGTTTCTGCTGATTTTTTGCTATGTGACAGTTTAATCGAGGCTGAGAGGATATATATTGATGAAGTCAATGATCTTTTGTCAGATTGTAATCCCAATGAATTAAAGTTGATTATTGATATTATGAAATCCATAAAAACTTCTTTGCGTCATTATAATAAGATGAACAAAACATAAGCACTTTTTAGATAAAAGTGTTTTTTTAGTTTATTAAGATGAATTTTTATTGTACAATATCATTCGAGGTGTAAAAGATGAAACAATACTTAGAGATGTGTAAATATGTTTTAGAAAATGGAGAAGATCGTGATGATCGTACGGGAACTGGAACGAGAAGTGTCTTTGGATATCAGACACGTTACGATTTAAGAGATGGTTTTCCTTTAATGACAACGAAAAAAATGTTTATTAGACCTATTGCTGAAGAATTGTTGTGGTTTATTAAAGGCGATACTAATATTAAGTATTTGGTTGATCGCAATGTTAAGATCTGGAATGATTGGCCATATGAGACTTACAAAAAATCTGCTGATTATCAAGGGGAAACACTTGAAGAATTTGTTGATAAAATTAAAAAGTTACCAGAAGATGATTCTTTTGTTTTAAAATACGGGGATCTAGGACCGGTGTATGGGGCTCAATGGCGTAATTTTAATTATGAAGGGGTAGACCAGTTAGCTAAATTAGTGGACAGTTTAAAAAATAATCCTTTTTCAAGAAGACATATTATATGTGCTTGGAATCCTGTACAAGTTGATAATATGGCTTTACCGCCATGTCATGCTTTTTTACAATTTTATGTTAGTGCTGATAAAAAGTATTTATCTTGCCAATTATATCAACGTAGCGCGGATATTTTTTTAGGAGTGCCTTTTAATATTGCTTCCTATGCTTTAATGACGGAGATGCTTGCTAAAACCTGTGGTTATGAAGCTAAGGAATTTGTGCATACGATTGGCGATGCGCATATTTATAAAGATCATATCGATGTAATCAAAGAACAGATTTCAAGAGAGCCATTGCCTAAATGCAAACTTGTCTTAAATCCGGAAGTTAAATCTATTTTTGATTATCGAATTGAAGATATTAAAATTGAAGACTATCAAAGTTATGGTAGATTAGTTGGAAAGGTAAGTGTGTAATGATTAGTATTATTGTAGCGACAGATGAAGATTTATTAATTGGTAAGAAGGATTCCTTTAATGGAATGCCTTGGAATGTTCCTGAAGATCTTAAACATTTTAAAGCAACAACTGTTAATAAGACAATTTTGATGGGACTTACTACGTATAAGGCGATTGGTAGACCGTTGCCTAATCGTAAAACGATCGTTGTTAGTTTAGAGCCGTTTGAAGATGATCGCGTTGAGATTCGCAATTCTTTAGAAGAAGTGATCGAAGAGTATCGTCAAAGTGGTGAAGATTTGTTCATTTCTGGAGGTGCTTCGATATATCGTCAATGTTTACCAATCGCTGATCAATTATTGATATCGAGAATTCCTGGTAAGCATACTGGTGAGACATATTTTCCTAATTTTGATGAATATGATTATCATTTAGTAGAACAAAAAGCGTTTGAAACATTTACTTTACAAATATATAAGCGAGGTAGTAAGTAATGAAAAGAATTATCATGATCGTAATTAGAGTTATTTTAAAACTGCCTTACTGGTGGGGATATAAAGTAAATAAGTATAAGCATATTGAAAATTATACTCTACAAAAACGTTATGGCTTTATTCACCGTGTTGTAGCAATTATCAGTAAAAAAGCTCGAGTTGAACTTGAGTGTTATGGTTTAGAAAATTTACCAGATCGATCAGGGTATTTGTTAGCGCCTAATCATCAGGGGCTATATGATCCACTAGCAATTTTTCAAACTCATGAAAGACCGATCAGGGCAATCGTAAAAAAGGAACTTGCATCAACGATTTTAGTTAAAGATGTTATTAAAATGCTTGAATATGTTCCTATGGATCGTAGTAATGTTCGTGATAGTGCAAGAGTAATTAAATATGTTTCTAATGAGGTTGCTAAGGGGGAAAATTTCTTTGTTTTTCCTGAAGGGACGAGAAGTAAAAATGGAAATAATATTTTAGAATTTAAAGGGGGAACTTTTAAGATTGCGGTAAAGGCAAAAGCTCCTATTGTTCCAGTAGCTATGATTGATTGTTATAAGGTTTTTGATAATAACACCATAAAAAAAACAACGGCTAAGATTCATTATTTAAAACCTTTGTATTATGATGAATATAAAGATTTACATACAAATGAAATTGCTAAAATTGTTCATGATCGAATTGAAGCTTGTATTAAAGAACACACAAAGGGATAGAAAATCCCTTTTTTGTGTTATAATTATATTGATTAAGAATTATATGAGGAGTTTAATATGATACTTGAAGTAAATGGAATAGAGCTGTTTTATGAAGTTAAAGGAAAAGGAAGAAATTTAATATTAGTTCATGGTAATGGCGAAGATCATCATATTTTTGATGATCTGGTTGCGGTTTTAAAAGATAATTTTAAATGTTATTGTATTGATAGTCGCGGTCATGGAAAAAGTTCTAAAGTTAAAGTATATAGTTATCAGGCAATGGCTGATGATATTATGGCATTTATAAACTGTTTAGGATTAAAAGATGTTATTTATTATGGTTTCAGTGATGGCGGAATCGTCGGTTTACTTGTTGCAAGCCAAAGTGATTTAATTAGTGATTTGATTATCAGTGGGGCAAATATAGAGCCTCAAGGTTTAAAAAAGCACATTTACTGGCAAATGAAAATAATTTATGCATTAAAGAAAGATCCTAAAATTAAACTGATGTTAGAACAGCCTCATATTAGTCATTATCTTTTACATAAAATAAAAGCTAGAACTTTAGTTCTAGCGGGTAGTAATGATATGATCAAAGAAGGACATACCTTTAATATTGCTCATCATATTAGTGGTAGTCAATTATTGATCTTGCCTAAAGAAAATCATAGCAGTTATGTTGTTAATAGTACTAAATTAGCGCCAATTATTGAAGCTTTTGTAAAGAATTAAAAATATTTTCTAATCTGAGCTGTTTGTCTATTGAAAAGATGGCATTAGGATCATTTAAATGCTGGACTAATAAGTCCGCATTTTTTATTAATTCACTATAGTCATCATCTTTTTTTTCTTTAAAGGAATGATTTTTAATGGCTGTGACGATAAGGATGATTTCATCATCCGTAAATAATTTACTATTAGTCAAAATATTTTTAGCTAGCATACTACTTCGATTGGCATGATCGAAGTGAGAATTAAATTTATAGGCAGCTAGATCATGAAGAATTCCAATAATAGCTGCTAATTCTAAATCGAGTTTTTCCATCTTGGCTAAAAAAACAGCCATATTAGCAACATTAGATAAATGCTCGATAGCTTCTTGACGATTACTTTTTGAACATTCTGTATTTAAAATATGATATACTTCATCTTTTATAACATAATAGCGATTCATCGTCTTAACCCCTTTGGATATAAATTTTTTATCTGATTGTTACTTTCTTTATAAAAAGACAATGGATAACCATCAACTAAAATCAAACCATAGCCTTTTTGGTTAGTCCCTAATAAAGTTTCCCCATGAAGATATTTAGTTATCTCTTTGTCATCAGCTTTATAATCATAATAACGCTTTACATCATTTTTAGTTAATGTTAAAGCTAAAGAGTGACTTGGTTCAAAACGTCCTTTTTTACATTCGCCCAAATATAGACCAGTTCTTAGGACTCTGATACCTTTTAATTCAGGAAATTGTGGTAATATAGCATAAATATGATTATTTGAGTTGTATAGTAAAGGTGGTACCGTTACCTTCAAGTTGTCAAGATAGAATTTGTTGATTAAATCAAGCTGTTCTTTATTAATGTTTGGTTTTAATAATTTGATTTTACTGATTTTACTTTCTTCATCGTGTTTTTTTAATAAAGCAATAAACTGTCCTTCACCTTTGTTTAGATGAGGATACATTCTTACAACTTTGTCATTTTGATAACCTGAAGTCATGCCCGGCTGTTTTTTTATTGCTAATAATTCCATGTTTAATTGTTTGACCATGTAATCGACTTGTTCTTCGTTTTCTTCTAAAGAGTATGTACAAGTTGAATAAATTAAAATACCGTCATTTTTCAACATTTTATAGGCACTATCAATGAGTTTTCTTTGAATATAAGCACATTCATTTATTTTATCGATCGACCAGGTTTTAACAGCTTGATCAAGTTTGCGAAACATTCCTTCACCAGAGCAGGGAGCATCAAGAATGATCTTATCAAAAAAATTATTGAAATATTTCTCTAATTTTACAGGATCACAATTAGTAACAATAGTATTTTTAATTCCGAAACGTTCAATATTTTCTGATAAAATGCCTGCTCTTAGTTTATTGATGTCGTTAGCGATCATAAGTCCTTGATCACTTAATTGACTTGCGGTAAAACAGGTTTTACCACCTGGCGCTGCGCACATATCTAAAACGTAATCATCTTCTTTAAAATCAACGCAATTAGCTACAGCCATTGCACTAGGTTCCTGGATATAATAAAGACCACAATTGAAATAAGGATGTTTACCAAGAGGGTAGTTATCATAGTCAAAGAAATAGGCATTTTTGATATATGGATGTGGGGTCAAGAAGTGTTGCTCTAAATGAGAAATGGCATCTTTTTTTAAAGGATTTAGATAAAAACTTTTTACTGGTTTTTGTAGTAATGCTTTTTCGAAGTTTTCATAGTCATCTTGTAAAAGTTTTTTCATGCGTTGTTTAAATAGTTCGTTCATAGTTTACCTTCTATCAGTCATCAAGATAACAGACAAGCAAGCGCTTGTCTGTTATTTTGATAGTTCGTTAGTGAGATTTGCTAGACGATTAGCAAGTCTGCTTAATTCCTGGATTGGTAATTCAAGATATAAATCTATATCGATCTTTTTGATAGCTTCTTCAAATTTAGCATTTTCTTGTAATCCGATCAAAGTTTCAGTAGTTGCATCTAGCGAATTAGTTATTTCATTAAGTTCATTTAAAATTTTATCATGTTCCATAATTATTACTCCATCTATTTATAAATTTATCTAGTTAAATTACTATTAAAAATACGTTATTTTAATTAATTCGTCAATACTATTTGTTAAATTTAATGTATTTTAGTTTCTAATTTAATAATATTAATAAATATTTTAAAATAAATAAACAAATATTTTAATTTTCTATTGATTTTATAATTAAAATTATTTATAATAGTTATCGGTAGTTGCCCAAGTGGCGAAATTGGTAGACGCAACGGACTCAAAATCCGTCGGTAGCGATACTGTACCGGTTCGAGTCCGGTCTTGGGCACCATTTGTAAATTAGTCAATGTAATGTTGACTTTTTTTATTTACTTATATAAGAAAATCTTTACTCATGAGAATGTAAAGTGGTTTCTCTTTACAATTAGTATTATGACATATTTTGATGGCTAATTTTGTCGAATTATGGTTAAAAGTTATATTTTTTGCAATATTTAATCAAAATTATGAAAAACGAATTAAAAATAGTAAATATTTGTTGTATTAAGATCATTAAAGAATAAATAATGTTATTATAAGAGAAGTTTTAAATAAAAAAAGGTGATGAAACTCATCACTTAAAGTTTTTTGAACATATTTTGTTGTTTTTGTTTATCGGATAATTCGACACGTAAGTAAATTTCTTTAACAAATTTTTGTTGCTCACTAGGACTAAGACGATTGAACAGATTTATAAGCTCATGGTTGGTTATGTAAATTTGTGATTTGTTTTGAGCGAATTGCTGATCACCGATATATGATAGAAAACCTGAATCATTAAGAATATCATAAAAACTCATTTGAAAAGCATGAGCTATCTTTACGATTGCTGGAATTGACATATTATAAGAGATACCTTTATTACCATGTTCAATATTGCTAATAGATGAAGCAGATATTCCTGATAGATATTCGAGTTTTGCTTGTGACCAGCCTTTTGATAGACGAATACTTTTAATGTATTTGCCAATTAAAGTTGTATCGATATTATTCATAAAGCCCCCTCCTTATATAATATGATTATATCGTATTTAAACGTCGATAACCGCCAAAATTGTGTAGACTCATATGGACTAATATTTTGAGAAATAAAAACTTTTTATAAAATGTGTTGACATAATTAATTTTATTGTATACAATAATTGCAACAACATCTGGTATAAATACTGTGAAAAGAAATAGTAGATATTGGAAATAGGATAGAGAGCTCTTGTTTGGTGGAAAAGAGTCTATTAGATAATATTGAATTCATCTTGGAGTAGAGGACTGAATCGTTAGTAGTAGGTCTCTCCGGTGACACCCGTTAACGTGTAAGAGTATGTACTAATAGTAATTAGCGTACTTGATGAGATCAATATAGTAATATATTGATGAACTAAGGTGGTATCACGAAGCATAGGCTCTCGTCCTTTTAGGAAGAGGGCTTTTATTTATATACAGGGTTGAAATAAATAATAAAGGGGAATAAAAAAATGATTATTGTAATGAAAATGACGGCAACAGATAAAGACGTCGAAAAAGTATCAAAAATTGTCACTGATAAGGGGTTAAGAGTAAGTGTTGTTCATGGAACTGGACAATCAATAATTGGTATTATTGGTGATACAACACGAGTTGATCCACGAGCTATTGAAGTAGATGAGGCAGTAGATCATGTAATGCGTGTATCAGAACCATATAAATTAGCGAATCGGGCATTTCATCCAGATGATACGATCATCGATGTATCAGGAGTTAAAGTCGGTGGTGAAAATCTAGCGTTGATCGCAGGGCCTTGTTCGGTAGAAAGTGAAGAACAGGTAATCGAAGTTGCTAAAGCTGTTAAAGCAGCCGGAGCTAATATTTTACGCGGTGGAGCTTTCAAACCAAGAACTTCACCATATGCATTCCAGGGAATGGGATCTTCAGGACTTGATATTTTGGTAGCTGCTAAAAAAGCAACTGGTCTGCCAATCTGTTCAGAATTAATGGATGCACAGTATCTTGAAGAATTTAATGAAAAAGTGGATTTGATTCAAATCGGAGCAAGAAATATGCAAAACTTTGATTTATTAAAGAAAGTAGGAGCAGGGACAAAAAAACCGATCTTATTAAAAAGAGGATTAAGTGCAACATTTGAAGAATGGATCATGTCGGCAGAATATATCATGGCCAGCGGGAATCCAAACGTAATATTATGTGAAAGAGGGATCAGAACATTTGAAAGCTATACAAGAAACACATTAGATCTACAAGCAATTCCAGTAGTGAAGAAACTAACACATTTACCGATCGTAATCGATCCAAGTCACGCTGGAGGGAAATGGTGGTTAGTGGAACCAATGGCAAAAGCATCAGTAGCAGGTGGAGCAGATGGATTGATGATAGAAGTGCATAACGATCCTGAAAAGGCGTTATGTGATGGACCACAGTCATTGAGACCAGAGAAATATGAGAAGTTATTAAAACAAATCAGTAAGATAGCTGAAGTTGTCGGTAAGAAAGTATAATAAATTTTAGGAGGAGATATAGCGATGGATTTGACAGTTGCGTTAAAGGATAATAGTTATCCAATTTATATTGAAAAAGGGATTTTGAATCAGGCTGATAAATATATTAAACAAATTTATCAGGGTAATAAGATCATGATTATTTCCGATGATCAGGTATATAGCTATTATGGGGATCTTTTAACTAATGTCTTGAATAAAGATTTTATCGTGGAGCATGTAACAGTTTTACATGGGGAACAGTCTAAACGGTTTGATATTTTACCATCGCTATATAAAGCTTTGTTGGATTTTAAACTAACAAGAACTGATTTGATCATTGCTTTAGGTGGTGGCGTAATTGGTGATCTAGCGGGATTTGTAGCGGCCTCTTATTTAAGAGGGGTCAAGCTTGTCCAAATTCCAACGTCGCTTTTAGCACAGGTAGATTCATCTGTAGGGGGAAAAGTGGCGGTAGATCTGCCAGAGGGCAAAAATCTTATTGGGGCTTTTTATCATCCTAAGATGGTTTTAATTGACCCAAATACGTTAAAAACTTTACCTAAACGCTTTATTAATGATGGGATGGGGGAAGTAATTAAATATGGTTGTATTAAAGATCGGGCTTTATTTGATAAATTAAATAATTATCAGAATTTTGATGAACTTTATCAAGATATTGATGAGATAATTTATCGTTGTGTTGATATTAAGCGCGATGTCGTAGAACGTGATCAGTTTGATTTTGGTGATCGCCTATTATTAAACTTTGGTCACACATTAGGACATGCGATTGAACAGTATTATCATTATCAGACATATTCTCATGGTGAGGCTGTTGCAATCGGAATGGTTCAATTAACAAAAATTGCTGAAGAAAAAGGTTTATCACCTGAGGGGACTAGTGATATAATCGAAGCGATCTGTCTTAAATATAATTTACCTACTCATAGTGATTTAAAAACAAGTGATCTAGTAGGGGCAATCAGTCTTGACAAGAAGAATATAAATAAAAAATTATCATTAGTATTATTAAAAGAAATTGGTGATAGTTATGTTTATCAAAGTGATCTTTCATTAATTCAAACAAAGGATAGGGTTTAAAATGACAGCAGTAAAAATAACACCAGCTAAATTACAGGGAACGGTTCAAGTGCCACCGTCAAAATCATTAGCACATCGCGCAATCATTTGTGCTAGTTTGGCTAAAGGAGTTAGTCGTATCGATAATATTGAATATTCAAAAGATATTCAAGCAACGATCAAAGCCATGAAATCATTAGGAACTAAAATTGAAGAGTATGATGATTATTTGATCATTGATGGAACGACTACGTACACTAAACAAAATAGTGAGATCGATTGTGAGGAATCTGGTTCAACACTTAGATTTATGGTACCAATTTCAATCGTTGCGGAAAATAAAGTTCATTTTATTGGTCGCGGAAATTTAGGGAAAAGACCTTTAGATACATTTTATGAAATTTTTGAGCGCCAAAATATTGGTTATATATATAAAAAAGATGTTTTAGATCTATATGTGATAGGAAAATTAAAACCCGATCATTATTTGATTCCAGGTAATATCTCTTCACAGTTTATTACTGGCTTACTATTTGCTTTACCGCTTTTAAAAGGTGATTCGATCATCGAAATAACTTCACCATTAGAATCTAAAGGCTATATTGATTTGACTTTGCAAATGTTAGATCAATACGGAATAAAAATTATCAACAATAATTATAAAAGCTTTATTGTCAGAGGTAATCAAGAATATACAGCTCATGATTATCGCGTTGAAGCAGATTTTTCTCAGGCGGCTTTTTATCTTGTTGCTGGAGCAATTGGTAATGATGTAGTTTTAAAAGATTTGAACTTAGATTCATTACAGGGGGATAAGGCAACATTAGATATTTTAAAAGCAATGAAAGCAACAGTTGATGTTGTTGATGAGGGAATCAAAGTAACCGCTCAAGAACTGGTGGCTACGACAGTTGATGCTAGTCAATGTCCGGATGTTATTCCTGTTGTCTGCGTAGCTTTAGCTTTAGCTAAAGGTAAAAGTGAGGTCGTTAATGCTAAACGGTTAAGAATTAAAGAGTGTGATCGAATTGAAGCAACAAGCTCTCAAATCAATGAATTAGGTGGAATGGTAACAGAATTGTCTGAAGGTATGATCATTGAGGGTATAAATGAGTTTGAGGGTGGAAATTGTTCAAGTTATGATGATCATCGCATTGCGATGATGCTGGCAATAGCTGCAACAAGATGCAAGCATGCAATCATTATCGATAATATGGAATGTGTAGAAAAATCTTATCCTAGTTTTTGGGAAGATTATCAGTCATTAGGAGGAATTATTGATGTCATCAACGTGGAAAAATAAAATCGAAATTACAATTTTTGGCGAATCACATGGTAAAGCGATTGGTGTTGTTTTAGGTAATCTTCCTAGTGGAATTAAGCTTGACATGGAAGAAGTTGCTAAAGAAATGAAACGACGGGCACCTGGTCAAAATAAAATGTCAACAGCTAGGAAAGAAGCTGATAAAGTAGAGATAATGAGTGGTATTCAGGATGATATTACTACCGGAGCACCGTTATGTGCGATGATCTATAATAGTGATCAACATTCTAAAGATTATTCTTTATTAAAAGAAAAAATGCGACCTGGTCATAGTGATTATCCAGCTTTTGTGAAATATCAAGGTTTTAATGATGTTCGTGGCGGGGGACATTTTTCAGGTCGGATCACAGCTCCGATCGTGTTCGCCGGTGCTGTTGCAAAACAGATCTTAGCTCAAAAAGGAATTTATGTTGGTGCCCATATTTTAAGTATCAAAAATAAGTATGATGATTATTTTGATATGCGTTTGTCTTATGATACATTGAAATATTTGAAGGCTCAGCAGTATCCTGTCTTGAATCAAGTTGTGTATGACCAATTTGTAGAAATTATTGATCAAGCGCGAATGAATCAAGATTCAGTAGGAGGAAAAATTGAGTGTGCAGTTGTTGGATTAGAGGCTGGATTAGGGGAACCATTCTTTGATTCGATTGAAAGTCATCTGTCAAGTCTTTTATTTTCGATTCCTGCTGTCAAATCAGTTGCTTTTGGCAATGATTTAATTAGTGAGATGTATGGCAGCGAAGCTAATGATTGTTATTATTATGATGGTGATGTTGTAAAGACGAAGACAAATAATAACGGGGGAATCACAGGTGGAATCAGTAATGGCATGCCGATAGTTTTTAATGTGGGAATCAAGCCAACTCCATCAATCTCTAAGGCACAAGAGACAATTGATATCAAGAATCATCAAAATACAACTTTAGAAGTTCATGGACGTCATGATCCATGTATTGTTTTTAGAGCAACAGTTGTCGTTGAAGCTATGGCCGCTTTAACAATACTTGATTTAGTGAGGTAATTATGAAAGATTTAGAACAATGTCGTAAAGAAATTGATGAAATCGATCAACAATTGATCAAACTTTTTGAACAAAGAATGCAGGTCAGTAAAGATGTAGTAACTTACAAATTAGCTCATGATATGGAAATATTTCAGCCGCAGCGCGAAAAAGCGGTAATTGAAAAAAATACTGATCGTATTACTAATCCAAATCTAGAAGACTATGCTCGTAATTTTATTCAAGATGTCATGGATATTGGAAAAAGTTATCAGGCTAGTTTTATTCCTTTAAAAGACACGTATAAATTAGCTAAGCCTAAAATTGAAAATATTAAAGTTGGGTATGCTGGAGTGCCGGGTGCTTTTGCTCATCAAGCATTATTAGAGTATTTTGGGGATGTTGATAATATTAATTATGAACATTTTCAAGACGTTTATGATGCTTTAAAGAATGATGAAATTGATTATGGCATCGTTCCTTTAGAAAATTCTTCAACCGGAGCAATTAATGATAATTATGATTTAGTAAGAGATTATGATTTTTATATCGTTGGTGAACATAGTGTTGGTGTCACGCAACATCTTTTAGGAATCAAAGGTTCTAAAGTAGAGGAACTTGAATATGTATATAGTCATCCTCAGGGAATTGCCCAATCAACGGATTTTTTAAAGAAATATCCAAATATAAAACCGCAAAATTTTTCTAATACGGCAGCAGCAGCAAAGTTTGTTAGCGAAAGTAATGATCATCATTTAGCAGCTATTGCTTCAAAAATGGCTGCTAAGTTATACGATTTAGAAGTCTTACAAGAAAATATTCATAACGAAGAAAGTAATAATACGCGTTTTATCGTTTTTTCAAAACAGTTAGAGGATCATGAAGATACTAATTGTGTTAGTATTGTTTTTACTTTACAACATAAAGCTGGAGCCCTTTATTCGATTTTAAAAGTTATTAAAGATCATCAAATAAACCTGTCAAGAATTGAATCACGACCAATCAAAGATAAACACTGGCAATATTATTTTTATATCGATTTTGAAGGCAGTTTACATGATGATAATGTAAAATTAGCTTTAGAACAATTAAAAGCTAATTGTTTAACATTAAGAGTTTTAGGAAACTATCGTCATGCCTGAGGTATACGGATGAAAAATATTGTATTGATTGGCATCATGGGCTGTGGTAAAACAACGATTGCTGCGCTTTTAGCTAAAAAATTAAAGCGCCCGGTTATTGATATTGATGAATATATTGTAGAAAAACACCAGCAAACAATTCCCGAAATGTTTAAAATCGGTGAAACTTATTTTAGAGAAAATGAAACCGATGGTTGTAAAGATATAGCTAAGTTAGAGGGGTATATTATATCTACGGGAGGCGGTGTTGTTTTAAATCCTTTGAATATTCAATATTTAAAAGAAAATGGAGTTATTGTTTATATTGATCGACCGATTGATGATATTTGTAAAGATGTTGAAACTTCAACTAGACCGCTATTAAAAGATGGACCACAAAAATTATATGACTTAAATAAACAAAGGTATCAGTTATATTTAGATGCTTGTGATATTCATTTTATTAACGATGATACGTTAGAGAATGTTACCAATAATTTAATTGAAATCTTAAAAAATTATATTTAATAACTTTTAAATTGATAAAAAGTATGGTAAAAGCCATACTTTTTACTTCTTATATTACTTTAAATATACTTATAGACAATTTTAAGATAAGTCTAAAAGTTTGTTTTTTGTAATTTTGTTAATATAGAATTTAAAACGATATTTTTATTAGCAAGAGTTTAAAAAATGTATTAATGTATTTATAACTTTTTGATTCTATGTGAAGGAAAGAAGTAAAAAGGTATTATAATGGAGTTGAGTATAGAGGAAATTAGTAAAGATGAGTGGAAACGGATAAAAAAACATAATTATAAAAAATCTTTCAAGAAAAAAGCTCATCTTATAAAAGAAGAAAAAGCAAAAGCATATTCAGATGGCGAATTTTTTGAACTTCTAGAAAGAGAAGGATTATAGTATGAAGGTTGTTATTGATGAAAGTATTTTTATGTTTTTAAAAGAAAACAATATAAAATTTTCACGATAGCTTAAAATAGGCATCGATCATATAAAAGTTAATTCAAGAATGTATGCAATGATAACAGATATAAGAATATTTAGCATTTTGTTATAAAAGGAATTGACTTTGGATATATGATTGATGGTGAAATAATTATTATTTCAGATTGCAGATTTGTAAAATCAAATACAAAATTAAAAGTAAAATAGAATCAGTTTATTGACTGGTTTTTTTTATAAAAATGAATAGTATTTACAATCAGAGGAAATGACACAGGTCAAGAAAATAGATTTCGTTGACATATTTTTTGAACTATGAACTTGTCAAAAATTATGTTTTCAAAATATAGCTATTTTTGTTGGAATAGAAAACAGGTCTTTATTTATAAAATTTTTACTTTATGAATTGAAGTTTAAATAAAGATAAAATTTATGATATAATGTTAAACAAGGTGATTAAAGTGAAATTGGTAAAAGAAGAGTATGTTGATAAAAACTTACCTAAAGGATGGAAGCCGTATTATATCTATGCCATGATCGTTGATGATAAAGCTGTCGGAAAGATCGTTTTACGTGAAGGAACGAAAGAAGAACGTTATTATGATGGTCATATTGGATATACGGTTGAAAAAGAATATCAAGGACATGGTTATGCTTTTCAAGCTACACAATTATTAAAAAAAGAAGCATCATTATTAGGATTTAAGGAACTGATAATAACTTGTTCACCTAATAATATTGCTTCTAAAAAAACAATTCTAAAATTAAAAGCACAATATTTAGAAACAGCTGCAGTTCCTAAAAAATTAAGAAAGAATTTTGCTGCTGGTGAAAGCGAAAAAGAAATTTATATCATAGAGTTATAAGGAGATAGATAATGAGATTTGTTCATATTAGTGATATTCATTTAGGCAAACTGCTTTTTCAACAGAATTTATTAGAAATTCAGGCTGATTTGTTGAAGCAGATAACTAATTATCTAGTTGAAAATGAAATTGATGTTTTAATTATGGCTGGCGATATTTATGATCGCAGTGTGCCTAGCAACGAGGCGGTTGAAGTATTAAATGATTTTTTGTCATCGTTAATTTTAAAACATCATAAAAAGGTTTTAATGATTGCTGGAAATCATGACAGTGCTGCGAGATTAAGCTTTGCTAGCGGCTTATTAAAACATGAGGGGTTATATATCGAGGCTCATTTACAAAAGGAAATGAAGCCGATCATTATTGATGGGGTAAATTTTTATTTATTACCTTTTTTTAAACCTTCTTATTATCGCTATTTGTTTGAAGATGAAAATATAATTACTTATCAAGATGCTTTTGAAGCATATTTAAAAAGACAGAATTTTGATTTTAAAGCAACGAATGTATTAATAACGCATCAGTTTATCGCTGGTAATAAAGAAGTTGTACGTAGTGAAAGTGAAGTGGTTTTAAGTGTTGGGGGAAGTGAAATAATTGATGTTTCTTTAGTGAAACCGTTTGATTATGTAGCTTTGGGACATATTCATGCGCCGCAAAAGATTGCAAAAGAAACAATTCGTTATAGTGGTAGTTTAATGCGTTATTCTTTTGATGAAGTGTTACAGCAAAAAAGTATTGTCGATGTTACGATCGTTGATAAAAAAGTATCATTTAAATTAGTAGCACTAAAGACTAAACAGAATCTAATTAAATTCTCGGGGTCATTTGATGAAATAATGAATTTAGAAGATAATCATCATGATTTTATCGCAGTTGAGTTATTAGATACAATGATCGTTCCTAATGCCATCGATTATTTACGAACAAAATTCACTAATGTTTTACAAATAACTTATCCTAATTTAATTAGTCAGCAAATAAAAAATAATACTAAAGCTGATCAGGGATTTGAAAAATTGTCCTCATTAGAACTATTTGCGCAGTTTTATCAAAAAATAAAAGGTGTGCCAATCGATGATAAATCTAAAGCAATAATAACTAAAATAATGAAGGGGGAAGATGATCATGTTGCCTAATACCCTTACAATGTCAGCTTTTGGACCATATCGAAATGTTGTCAAGATCGATTTTGAAACCTTTAAACAAGATGGATTATTTCTAATTACCGGACCTACCGGCTCAGGAAAGACAATGATCTTTGATGCCATAACCTTTGCTTTATACGGGGTTTCAAGCGGCAGTGAAAGAAGCAGTGAACAATTTCGGAGTGATAAAGCTGATAATGATGTTTTTACATATGTGGAATTAGATTTTACTTTGCATGGCAAACACTATCTGATCAAGCGTTCGCCGAAGTACTTATTAGAAGGTCGAAAAACGCCTAAAATGCCAACGGCTTTATTAACTTTGCCAGATGGAAAAGTTATTGATGGAGTCAAGGAAGTAAATGCTAAGATAAAAGAAATTTTGGGAATTGATGAAAAACAGTTTAAACAGATCGTCATGATTGCTCAGGGGGAATTTACCAAACTTATTTATGCGGGTAGTGATGAGCGGGAAAAAGTTTTAAGAAACTTGTTTAAAACGGATGATTTAGTGTATCTGGAAGAAAAATTAAAAGAACAGGTCAAAGAATATCGAAATAAATATGATTTATTATTTAAGCAAAGAGAGATGTTAAAAGATAGTTTAAAGATCGAACCGACAAATCTTGATGATGAAGATTATTTAAAGATGTATGAAAAAGAAGTGAAGGATAACGAATTGATTTATCAAACGAAGTTTGAAGAGTATAATCAGATCAATCAAGAGTTGAATATAACATTATTGAATAATCAAAGAATCAGACATTTAGATGAATTACAGTTTAAATTAGATGATTATTCAAATAATCAAGGATATTATCAAAAGCTAAAAGAAAATATCTTATTGTTGAAAAAAGCCATGAGTTTACAAAATACTTATCAAGAAATGCTTTCAAGTAAGAAAAAAGTAGATAAATTATTGACTGCTAGGGATGATAGTCAAAAACTTTTGATAAAGACTAAAAAAGAATTGGCTGATAAGGAAAGGGAATATTTAGATATTGCTAAATATCAAGAAAAAAAAGCGGCACTAACGATTGAATTACAAAAAAATAAAGAATTGAAACAAATTTATAAAGATTATCAAAATGATCTAGCTATCCAAACGAGATTAAATAAACAGATCAGAATTATTAAAAGTAGGTTAGTAGGTTTAGAAGATAAACAAAATAAATACCAAAAGTTGATTGATACTGATAGTGCTAGTATTTCTAAATTAGATAAACTAACAAGTGACTATGAGTTAGTCAATCAAGAGTACCAAAAGTTACATCAGCATAAATTAGAATTACATCGTTTAAGTGAAGATTATGATAAATTATTGTTGACTGAAGATCAGGGATATGATTTAAAAGAAGAATTTCAAAGAGTTGAAGAAAGTTATTTAAAAGAAAAGCAAAATTATGATATGATCGAACATCGTTTTCGTTTGAGCCAAGCTGGAATCTTAGCTAGTGGACTTAAAGAAAACGAGCCTTGTCCCGTCTGTGGATCGTTGCATCATCCCCATATTGCTAGTTTTGATAAAGATATTGTTTATCATGATGATTTAAAACGAGCTAAGCATAGTTTTGATAAATGTAGCGAGCGCCGTAATGATCTTTATAATGCATTAATGCTAAAACAGCAGGAAATTTCTTTGTTGAAAAATAAATTAGAGTCTGATTCGAAACGTCTTGATATTGATGAGGAATTAGGAAAAGAGGTTTTTATTAAGGAGTTAGGACTGATCAATATTAAAGAAAGTGGTTTATTGAAAAAAGCTAAAGAAATGGATAATGAGATTATTTATTTGAATAAGCTTAAAACTACTTTAGATAACCATTTAAGAGATCTAAAAGAAGTTGAAATGAAGATAACTGATGATAATAATGTACTTAGTAATTATAATGATCAATTAAATCAACTAGTGGGGAAAATAACTCCTTTAGATCATTTAAAGCAATTGACCGAGTCGAAAATTAATCAAATGATCAATGATGATGAAAAACAGCTTCAGGATCTAGATGCTTTGATTGCTGCACTTGAAAAAAATTATCATTATTTAAAAGAAAAAATGATTCAGTTAGAAACTAATGACCAGGCATTAGTTAAGCAGTTACAGGAAGAAAAAAATAATTATCAAGATAAATCAAATATTTATCTTGAACAGTTAAAACAATTATTCGATGATGAAGATCATTTTATTGAGTTATTACCACAAATAGTATTATTAAATGATAAAGAAAAAGAATATAATGATTATTTGATCAATAAGACGACATTACAAAATCAAATCAGTGAATTAAAGAAAGAATTAGAAAATACAAAATATATCGATACTTCTAAAATAAAAGAAAAGACAATGATCCTCAAAAAAGAATTAGAAGTCTTACAAGATTCATTAAATAAACAAAAAGCTAAACTAATGATGATGAAAAAAACAATTGAAAATATTAAAGAAATTGATAAACAGTTAAATGATAATTATGAAAATTATCAGCGCTACTTAGAATTAAGCGAGATAACTTCTGGTAAAAATGAATATCGGATCTCATTTGAACGCTATGTTTTAGCTGCTTATTTTGAAAATATTTTAGCTTATGCAAATATTTTGTTAAAAAGAATGTCTCAAGGCAGATATCAGTTATATCGTCGTGATAATCGTTCTAAAGGTGCTGGAAAACAAGGTTTAGAGCTGGATGTCTTAGACTTAGAAAGCGGGATGTTTAGAGATGTTAAGACTTTATCAGGGGGCGAATCATTTAAAGCAGCTTTATCGTTAGCTTTGGGATTATCAAAGATGATTCAAAGTTTTGCTGGGGGCATCGAACTTAATACTTTATTTGTTGATGAAGGGTTTGGTTCTTTAGACAGTCAGTCATTGGATCAGGCAATCAATTGTTTGATTGATTTACAGCAGGATGGTAAATTGATCGGAATAATTTCTCATGTAAGTGAACTAAAAGAGCGTATCGATCATAAGATCGTTCTTTCTAAAGGAAATAAAGAAACTTATATTTCTATTGAATAATCCAGACATAAATAGTAAAATAAACAAAGATTATAATGAAATGAGGAGATATGATGGCAAATAATAAAAAAAATGATGCAATATGTGCAATGGAGGATGACTTTGCTCAATGGTATACAGATGTATGTAAAAAAGCTGAATTAATGGATTACAGCAGTGTTAAAGGCTTTATCATTTATCGGCCATACAGTTATGCAATGTGGGAAGCAATTCAACAATATATGGATAAACGTTTTAAAGAAACTGGACATGAAAACGTTTATATGCCGATGCTTATTCCACAATCATTATTACAAAAAGAATCCGATCACGTTGAAGGATTTGCGCCCGAATGTGCAATTGTAACAAAAGGGGGATTAGATGATCTAGAAGAAAATCTAATCATCCGTCCAACTTCAGAGACCCTATTTTGTGAGCACTACGCTAAAGTAGTAAACTCTTATCGTGATCTGCCTAAATTATATAATCAATGGTGTTCAGTAGTGCGCTGGGAAAAAACAACACGTCCATTTTTAAGAGGATCAGAGTTTTTATGGCAGGAAGGGCATACGATTCATGCGACTGAAGCCGAAGCTCGAGCTGAAACTTTACAAATGTTAGATATTTATGAAGATACAGCTAAAAATTTATTAGCGATTCCAATGGTAACAGGTCGTAAAACAGAACGTGAAAAGTTTGCTGGGGCGATGGAAACATATACGATCGAAGCTTTGATGCATGATGGTAAAGCGTTACAGTCAGGAACTAGTCATTATTTTGGGCAAGGTTTTGCGAAAGCTTTTGATATGAAGTTTTTATCAAAGGAAAATAAATTAGAATATGTTTATCAGACATCTTGGGGTGTTTCAACAAGATTATTAGGGGCGATCATTATGGTTCATGGTGACAATAATGGGTTAGTTTTACCACCACGAGTAGCACCGATCCAAGTGATGATCATACCGATCCAGCAGCAAAAAGATGGTGTTTTAGATAAGGCTTATGAGCTGCAGCAAAGATTGAAAGATGCGGGAATTAAAGTTAAAGTTGATGCTAGTGATAAGACACCAGGATGGAAGTTTTCTGAAGCTGAAATGCGCGGGATTCCATTAAGACTTGAAATTGGTCCTAAAGATATTGCTAATAATGCTTGTGTTATTGCTAAAAGAAATGATGGAACTAAGGAAACATATCCATTAGATGAAAATCTTGAAAATACAGTTAAGCAATTATTAGATACGATTCATGAAGAAATGTATCAAAAGGCTTTAAAACACCGTGATAAAAATATTCGTCAAGCTAATAGCTATGATGAATTTAAAGAAATTCTTAATACTAAGGGTGGTTACATCAAAATGATGTGGTGTGGCGATGAAAACTGTGAGGTTAAGATCAAAGAAGACACAGGAGCTACTAGCCGTTGTATTAAAGAAGATGAAAAGCCATTTGGTGATGTTTGTCCAATTTGTGGTAAACCAGCTAAAAAGGTTGTTTATTTTGCGAAAGCTTATTAGAAGATCAAACAGTTTTGCTTTAAAAGTGAAACTGTTTTTTTGTTTATAGTTGACATATCAATTAATTTGAATATAATAGTTGATATGTCAATTGTTGGAGGTGTGATTATGGATAGAATAGGCAAAGTAATCAATCAGTTAGCGATATTAAATCGTAATGATAGTAATCAAAGATTGAAACAATATAATTTAACTGGCAGTGAGGGTGCTGTTTTATTGATGTTTAATGAAAAACCGGAACTTTACCAGGAAGATATTATCAAAAAATTAGAAATTGATAAAAGTGCGGTGACAAGATTATTAAAACGGATGGAAAGTAAAAATCTAATCAAGCGAATTCAGGCTCCTAATGATAAAAGGTATTGTTTAATTGGAATAACGGAATCAGGACTAGAAAAACAAAAGCTGGTTGATCGTGTCTTTAATAAAAAGGATCATGATATTGTTGCTGGTTTGTCTAAAGAGGAGCAAACTGAACTTAGAAGAATGCTGGAAATCATAAAGAATAATATTGACGGAGGGAAAATCAATGAATAATGAAAGAATGGAAACTAAAAAGATCTTACCATTGCTGGTAGAATTTAGTGTTCCAGCAATAATCGGAATGCTGGTTAATGCTATATATAATGTTGTTGATCGGATGTTTATTGGTAATGCTCCTGATTTAGGCGCAATTGGTATTGCTGGAATAACGATCAGTTATCCAATTACTTTAGTTTTAATAGCGATTTCTTTAATGGTCGGTGTTGGCGGGGCTACGCGTTTTAGTATTTCTCTAGGTAAAAAAGAGCCTGAAAAAGCAAGGATCTATCAAGGAAATGCCGTCGTATTAACGATTATTTTTGGTTTGATTTTCACGATTTTTGGAAATATTTTTATTGACCCGATTTTAAGAATCTTAGGGGCTAGTGATAAAGTTATCGGTAATGCTAGAGATTATTTATCAATTGTATTATATGGGGCTGTTTTTCAGTGTGTTGCAATGTGTGGTAATAATTTTTCACGAGCTCAAGGTAATCCTAAAAATGCGATGATTTCTCAGTTGATTGGGGCGGGATTTAATATTTTATTTGATTATATTTTAATTATGAAATTACATATGGGAATGCATGGAGCGGCTATTGCTACGATTGGGGGACAATTTTTAAGTATGATCTGGCAGCTTTGTTATTTATGTTCAAACCGATCATTAATTAAGCTGGATTTAGATTGTTTAAAATTAAAGGTAAATTACGTATTAGATATCATAAAAACAGGAATTCCTGCGTTTTTAATGCAGATGGCAAATAGTGTTTTAAACTTTATTTTGAATAGTACTTTAGGTAGATATGGTGGCGATATCGCGATTTCGGCAGTAGGAATCATCACGAGTTTTCAAACTATTTGTCAAATGCCTTTAACGGGGTTAATGCAGGGACAACAGCCATTAGTAAGTTATAATTTTGGTGCGGCAAAATATGATCGGGTGAAAGAAACTTTAAAATATGCGGTTATTGGTGGAACGATCATTGCGGTTACGGGCTTTTTAGCGGTTGAGATTTTTCCCGAAACGATCATTAAGATGTTTAATAGTGAAAAAGATGTAGTTGAACTTGGGGTTAAAGCAATTAGGATCTGGTTTGCTTGTTTGCCATTATTGGGAGCACAGATCATCATGGCTAATTATTTTCAATGTATTGGTAAAATCAAGGTAGCTAGTGTCTTGAATTTATTACGCCAAGTCATTATTTTGATTCCAATGATATTGCTTTTAGCTGCTGTTATTGGCTTAGATGGTATTTTTATGGCAGTGCCGATTGCTGATTTTAGTGCGTTTGTAATAACGATTTGTTTGTTTATCAAAGCAATAAAAAAATTATCTTAGTAAAACATAACTATAGATCAATATAGAATTAAAAAGGTCAATTAAATGACCTTTTTGTTTAGTTAAAATATTAATTTAAGATCCAAAGATCAGGCAGATCTTTATGTAAAGGCTGGATAGAAATATATAGTATACTTTGATTATTTTAAAGTTGGAATGAATGTAATATATATTCATGTTATAATTATTTATAATGAAATGAACAAATTGTTAGGAAATATTAATGGAGTGATTCGGCGACGAATATACAATGGTTGATAAGTAATAGAAAGTGGAAGAATTTTGATGGGATCATCGTATCTTTTGTTCGTGATTAAATCTTATTAGATTACAATGGGGATAGTAGTATTTTAGCATCAAAAGTTTTGGCTGATAGATATGAACAATGTAATACAAAAGAAATACTTTTTATGGCATGGTGTTGCTGTAAAAGATTTTTGTAATCCGATAATTGTTTTTGAGCGATAAATTGAAGGAATTAATCAAGATTTTGAAATTTATGATTGTCTAGATGATTTATTTAAAGAACATCATCAGGAAATATCGGTTTTTCTATATAGAAATTTAAGCAGACATTTAATGAATTACAAGATAAAAAATGCAAGTAGTTAGTTTGTAGGATGAGCGATAAATTAGAATTTGAAGGAATGAAAATAGATGATAAAAAACATATTTAAAATTATAGTAGGCTTATTTATGATTGCAGTTGTTTTAATTGGATATATTCCCCAGCCAGAGTATTTAGTTGAACTCACTTGTGTATCAAATATGCTTGGTGGATTACTTTTGCTTTTAGATGGGGTGCTTAACATCACAAAAAAGAAAGCTTTTCCTAATGCTTTTTATATGAATATTACAGTAAGCATACTTATAGTATTTCTAGTTTGTATGGGAAGTCTTATTGGAGCATATAAGTTTAACTTCAATGGTGCATTTTTCTTTATGCATGTCATCAATCCAATTGTTTTTGTGGTTTATTATATAATTTTTGTCAACGAGCAAGATCGTAAAGTTGGGTATGTTTTGAAAGCACCGATAATGATCATGGCATATGTATTGTTTGATTATATACACTACCAGTTTACAGGTGAATTTGTTTACGGTTTTATCAATTCTGAAAAATTTACGCTTGTTTATGCAATAATCGCAGGAATTGTTATTTATGTTTTAATGTATCTGCTTAGTTTGATTCTTTTTGTTTTGAATAGACTTGTTCATAAAATAAAATGGTGAATTAGAATTTATGGAGGAAAAGATGAAAATAGTTGATGGTAAGGAATATATAGAACAGGTACGAGATCTCATTATTGAATATATACAATGGCTTGATAGAGATCTTTCTTTTCAAGAAATAGATGATGAACTTGCTGATCTGGCTAAAAAATATACAGCTCCAGAAGGAGAAATTTTAGTAGTGATTGAAGATAGTGAAGTCTTAGGAATGGTTGCTTATCATCGACTTTCTAATATGCGCTGTGAAATGAAACGTCTTTATGTAAAGCCGAAATATCGTGGTATGAACTTGGGAGAAACTCTCATTACAGAAATTATTTTACATGCTAAAAAGGCGGGTTATAAAGAAATGGTACTAGATACGATCACCCCATTGAAATCTGCAATATATTTATATCAAAAACTGGGTTTTAAAGAGTGTAAACCTTATTATCATAATCCTATGTCTGACGTTTTGTATTTTAGTAAAAAGCTGTAAATTATAATTTGCAAAGGAGAAATAAACAGATGAATAATATGAAGAATGAAGAATATGTTGTATGCCCACGCTGCAAACAAGAGGTTTTCAAAGATTCAATTACATGTCCTTTTTGTAACTTTGGTATTATGGCATGGATTGAGGGAGAAATTGACGAAAATGGAGAATCAATAGAAGATAAGTCCAAACAGAGTCCCCATTTGTATAGCAAGAGATAACTTGAATTTAAGGCGGAGGTGTAGTTATGGGAAGTGGAAGAATTGTTTTAATTACGGGTTCACCAGGAACAGGAAAAACTACAGTATCGACTGTTGTTGCAGAAGAATCTGATATGAAAAAATCTGTACATATGCATACAGATGATTTTTATCACTATTTGAGCAAAGGAGCAATATCGCCACACCTGCCTGAATCTGATAAGCAAAATTTAATTGTCATTGAGGCTTTTTTAGAAGCTGCAAAACGTTATGCTCGTGGCGGATATGACGTCATTGTAGATGGTATTATTGGACCATGGTTTTTAGAACCGTGGCTAAATATTGTTCGAGATGGATATGAAGTACATTACATTATTTTAAGGACAAGTAAAAATGAAACGATGAAACGAGTAATAAATCGTTCAAAATTAGATAAAGAGACAAACATAGAATTAGTGGAAATAATGTGGGAGCAGTTTAATAATTTAGGAGTTTATGAAGCAAATGCTATAGATACAACAGAATTATCAATAAGTGATGTAGTTTCTTTAGTGAAAGAAAAAATTAGAAGTAAAATATTTATGTTATAAAGTTGATTTATTTTTATATAAAGATAAGAAATTTATAGCTTTCAAAAAAATGAAATTAATAAATGAGAATTTTTAAGGAAGTGAAATAATAATGTGTATTGAATGTTATATTGATGAAAATAGAATAACACCGCTGTTAAACCCGATAGAATGTTTACAAAATCATACGCAATATATTTGTGGAACTTGTGGACGGTGTATCTGTATTGAACGTGACCCTAAACGGGGACTGCAAAGATGGAATTTTCCTTTCAAGTCATTAGAAATTGCAAAAATGTATTTGCGTACTGCTGATTACAGTATGAAAAAATCTTGTGGTATTTATGAAATAGAAAGTGAAAACGGCAGACATTCCTTTAAAATTTTTGCAAGGGATAAAGATCTACAGATATACTTAAAAAAGAATAAAGGTAAATTTTGTAAGCGTATGAAACCTATTTTCATTGTTGCTAAATATAAGGAATACGCAAATACCCAAATACGAAAATTGACTTTTGATGAAGTACAGAAATATATGTCAGAACGATAGATCCCCGTTTGTGGCGGAAATATGAAAATGGAATGTAGTAATGAAATAAATCCAATCAGCAAAAAGCAGGATATCTGTTCTTTGTTACAAAGACTAAACTGCCAATATGAAATTTATAATGTAAATTCTGATAAGGAATATGAATATTTAAAAGGAAATGATATTTGTATTACTATATCTAATTCAAATTATAAATATTCAATGTATATTGATTTAGAAGATGGTGGAGAATTTACTTTATCCTATTATAAGTGGCATACACATTATTTTGGTGAAAAAGAGGATTATAATAGATTATGTGCTGATTTAACAGATATTTTAAGAAATAATAAATGTGTAATAGTTATAAATAGTAACAAAAGATGGCTATATAGTGGATTATCAGAAACAAAAATCAATAAAAGTTATAATTATGATAATGATATTAAAAAGTTACCAGGAGAATTTCAAAAGGAAATAAAGAAATTAAAAGGTAATGTAGAATTGTTTTATTGGGATGTTAAAGATAATATAGTAATAGATATTTAGGGACAAATGAGGGATAAATTGTTAAAATATCGATTTATTGAAATCAAGTAAAGAGTATATAAAAACGATAATATTGATCTTAAATATCTGTTCATTATAAAGCAGGATAAGATAATGTTATTAGCTGCAAGGAAACAGATCATGGCTGTGAAAATCATTCTTGTTTAAGATACAAAAAAATCAACTAAAAAAGTTGATTTTTTAGATTAGATTTTTTAATCAATAATTTTAATTGAGGTAATTACTGGCTGGTTTTGGGCCTCTACTGTACCATTATCATCTGTTACAGGTACACTGGTAGCAATTTGATCAACAACATCCATTCCTTCATATACATATCCAAAAACAGCATATTGGCCATCTAATGAAGGATATGTTTGATGAACGATAAAGAATTGTGAACTGGCACTATCATAATCTTGAGAACGCGCCATTGAAATAGCACCACGAGTATGTTTTAAAATATTATCAACATTATTAGCACTAAATTCACCTTTGATCGTTTCATCAGATCCACCTGTACCATCACCATTAGGATCACCACCCTGAATCATAAAACCATCGATGATGCGATGGAAAGTTAAGCCATCATAAAATCCTTCTTTAGCGAGTTTAACAAAATTTGTAACTGTAATTGGGGCTTCATCAGCATTAAGTTCAACTTTAATTACACCATAATCTTTAACATCGATTTCAGCATGATGATTACCGCTTAGTAAATCATCTGTTGTACTGTTTTTTGAACTGCTATCAGTATCTTTGTCTCCGCCACATCCTGCTAAAGCTAAAGCAAGAAGCATAACCATACCAATCTTAAATAATTTTTTCATACTATCTCCTTTTCATTTTCTTATTTATTATACAAAATATTACTATTAATTGTCTATACAAAAGTTTAGATAAATATTGTCCACATAAAAATAATTAAAACTGTCATGATTAATTTATCTATAAATATGATAAAATTAATGACAATGAAAAGAGGGTATTTATGAGACAAAAAAGAATTGTTTTAATAAATGATGTTACAGGGTACAGTCGCTGTTCTGTTGCCGTGCAGCTGCCAATTATTTCTGCTATGGCGATCGAATGTGTATTTGTACCGACTGCTATTTTATCGATCAATACATATCATCCTGGATATTTTTTTGATGATTACACAGATAAAATGAATGATTATATTGCAACATATAAAAATATGGAACTTGAATTTGATGGTATTGTAACTGGTTTTTTAGGTTCAGCAAAACAAATCGATATCGTTATTGATTTTATTAAATATTTTAAACATCAAAATACGTTTGTTTTAGTTGATCCTGTCATGGGAGATCATGGCAAGTTATATCCTACATACACTGCTAAAATGCAAGAAAAAATGCGTGAGTTAATACCTTATGCATCGATAATGACACCTAATTTAACGGAACTATGTGCTCTTTTGAATATTGAATATCCTAATAGGATACCGGATTTCGATGAATTGTTTAAAATGTGTAAGCAGTTATCTAGTCAAGGGCCTAAAATGATCGTAGTTACGGGAATTAGTATTGATGATGAGATAATTAATTTTGTTTACGAAGATGGTAAGGATTATCAAATTATCAAAGCCAAAAGAATCGGCGCAGATCGTAGTGGTACCGGTGATGTTATTAGTGGAGTAATTGCCGGAAAATATTTGTTGCATCATGATTTTTATCAAAGTGTCAAGGCTGCAGTTGATTTTGCTTCTAAATGCATTGATTATAGCCAAAAAATTGGTGCTCATAATCATTTAGGGTTATGTTTTGAACCGTTTTTAAAGGAGCTGTAGGAGGGAAAATAAATGGTTATTTTATATACACTATATAAAAATAGTTATCTTGATATTAAGGAATTAGATGATTTAAAAGGTGTTACCTGTTATGTAAATAGTACTAATCGCTGCAGTTGTGCGTGTACTTTTTGTTTAAGAAATACTAAAGAAATGCAAGAATCTAATTCATTGTGGTTAGAGCAGGAACCAACTGTGGAAATGATCATAGATGAGTTTAAGAAATATGATTTAAATGATTTTAAAGAAGTTGTTTTTTGCGGATTTGGAGAACCTTTGATGCGCCATGATGATTTGATGCAAGTAGCTAAATATTTAAAGGAAACAAGAAAAGATCTACAAATTAGAATTAATACTAATGGTTTATCTTCGATTGTTTTAAAAAGAGATATTACTCCTGATTTTAAGGGACTGATCGATACTGTTTCAATTAGTTTAAATGCTCCAAGTAAAGAAGAATATTATCAGTTGACAAGATCAAAATATGGTATTGATTCATTTGATTATATGCTGGATTTTACTTTAAAGACGAAGCAATATGTTGAAAATGTTGTATTGACAGTAGTTGATATTATTGGTGATGAAAAGATCGCTAAGTGTCAAAAGATTGCTGATGATCTCGGGGTGGCATTAAGAGTACGGCCTTTTGAAGAATAGAAAATTGTGTATCTAAAAATGTTATGGTATAATTTTATCAGTGAGGTAAATTATAATGATGCAATTAAGTCGAGAAGAAAGAATGTTAAAAGTGGAAAGTATGACTAATATTCGTGATCTAGGCGGGTATGAAACTCAGGCTGGTTATTATACTAAAAGTCATAAGTTTGTTCGTTCAACTAATCCAGGTAAATTGAGTGATGAAGAAAAAGAATATTTATATGAATATGGAATCAGGGTTCAAATCGATTTACGAAGTAATTTCGAATTAGAACAGCAGCCTAGTACATTAAAAGATTATCAAGATATTAAATATTATCGTATTAATTTGATGAAGGTCAAAGATTTAAATGTTCTACCTAAAGAGATAGCTAATTATCATGACTTGGCAGGTTTTTATATCTTTATGCTGGAAGCTAACAAAGAGCAGTTTAAAGAAGTATTTGAAATATTTTATGATAATCCCTATGATGCGATCATGTTTAATTGTTCGGCTGGTAAAGATAGAACGGGTGTTGTTGCAGCTTTGTTATTAGATCTAGCAGGATGTCATGAATATGATATCGTTAAGGATTATTCAGAGTCTTATGAAAATAATCTAAAGCTGATACCGGAATTGGAAAAACTCGTGGGTGTTGAAAATCGGGTTTATCTAGAATCGGAGCCACGAATGATGATGAAATTTCTTGATTATTTAAGAGATAATTATGGTAGTGCTAAGGAATATTTGATCAGTTGTGGTGTTGAAGAAGAAAAAATTTTAGAAATAATAGAAAATTTTGTAATTTAAAGAAGTAAATCTCCTATTTGATTTGTATAAGATAATAGGAGGTTTTTTTATGGGAAGAACTAATACTTTAACATTTAAACAAAAGCAGGATGCTGTTGAAAATTTATTTAAGCAATATCATCGGGCTAAATTAAAATTATATTGTTTAGAAAATGTAAATTATTATCCCCAGGTAAGTGCGGGAATTATTAAAGAGACAAAGAGGCGTTATAAAAGATCAATAGCTGAGCGTCTAAATAGTAGGATCGAAGACAAAGATGAATTAAAAAGCTTGATATCTTCTTTTGAAATCATTATTAAAGCATTGAGTCCCGATAGTCAAATCATTATTACTAATGAATTTGTAGATCAAAAAGAAGATGACTGGTGGGTTGATTTTTATAGCCGGGCTACTTATTATCGTTTGAAGACAAGAGCTTTGGAAGAGGTTTTATTTTATGTAAATATTATTTGAAGCATTATTTTTCTTGAAAAGGCACAAATTTAAGATATAATTAAAGAGAATTTGTAGAAGGAGAAAGAAATAATGCTTGAAAGATTTTTTAAATTAAAAAAGAAGGGAACTACTGTTAAAACAGAAGTGATTGCGGGAATTACAACTTTTTTAGCAATGGCTTATATCTTAGCGGTAAATCCGAACATGTTGCAAGAAACAGGTTTATCTTATGATGGGGTTTTCTTAGCAACAGCTTTATCTTCAGGAATTGCAACGTTGATCATGGGTCTACTTGCAAATTATCCTGTTGCTTTAGCTCCGGGAATGGGAGTTAATGCTTTATTTACATATACATTAGTATTTGGAATGGGATATAGTCCAGCAGCAGCATTAGCTGCAGTAGTAGTATCAGGAATAATTTTCTTAGTTATTTCAGTAACAGGTATTCGTAAAGCAATCATTAATGCTATTCCTCAGCAATTGAAATTAGCAATCGGTGCCGGAATTGGTTTCTTTATTGCTTTTCTTGGTTTTAAAAATGCAGGAATTATTGTTAGTGATGCCTCTACGTTTGTTGCATTAGGAGATTTAAGAGATCCAGTTGTTTTACTTGCGGTATTTGGAATTTTAGTAACGATTATCTTAATGGCTAGAAAAGTTCCAGCAGCAGTATTTTATGGATTGATCATTACTGCTGTTGTGGGAGTTATTTTGGGATTATGCGGAATAGCAGGAATGCCAGAAGTACCTTCAGCTATTATATCATTCGATTTAGATACTAGCGGATTTGGAATCTTTATGAATGGTTTTGGAGAATTGTTCTCACATCCAGATTGTATCGTAGCACTATTTTCATTATTATTTGTTGATTTCTTTGATACTGCAGGAACATTGATTTCAGTAGCTAATAAAACTAATTTAGTAGACAAAAATGGCGAACTTGCAAATATTGAACAAGCACTTATTGCTGATTCAACGGGTACAGTAATTGGTGGGATTTTAGGAACATCTACTGTAACTTCATTTGTTGAATCAACTGCTGGTGTTGAAGCGGGTGGTAGAACAGGTTTAACGGCTTGTACTACAGCTGTCCTTTTCTTCTTATCAATATTTTTTGCTCCAGTTTTAAGTGTAGTAACTAATGCAGTTACTGCTCCTGCGTTGATTGCTGTAGGAATTTCTATGGCAACACAATTAGGAGGAATTGAATGGGATGATATTGTTTTTGCAGCAGCTGGATTTATTACTGTAATTATGATGGTTTTAACGTATTCAATTTCTGATGGGATTGCTTTTGGTTTTATTGTTTATGGTCTTACTAGTGCTATTGCTGGTAGAGCAAAAGATATTAAGCCAATTGTTTGGGTTTTGATTCTTGTCTTTATTGCATATTTTGCTTTGATTTAGATTTTTAAAAGTGAATATTAAAAATTGAATTACTATATTAATATTAAAATGCCATGTCTTATTTAGATATAGCATTTTAAAATGACAATTGTTAAATCAAATATATGACAAATATCATTATTTATATATTATTAATATATTAAATGGATTATATTAATGAAATATAGTATAATATATTTGTAACCACACATGGGAGAAGGAAAGAAAATGGTAAAATGACAAAAAATATTAGATTTCAAGATCCTAAAAGAACTAAAGAAATTCAAGAAGATATGAGAGACTATGGACGTGCTTTGGCAGGTCGTGGTTTGATTATTGGTGGTTTTATTATCATCGCCATGTTTTTAAGTTATTTTTTTGGTATTAAGTAAAATTTATACAGTAGTTCCTGTGTGTGGTTAAAATATATTGGTAATAAAAAGTAGGTCTAGACCTACTTTTTTAGTTATGCAAAAAGATCCAAAAATTTAAATATAGGGCAAATAATAACCAGGCTAAATATGGAAGCAGTAAATATGCTGCAATGGGTCTTAGTTTATAGAACATGCGAATTAAGATAATTACAGAAATGTTTAAACATAATAAATCAGCTAATGCTAAAAGAAAGTTTTGATAGTTGAAAAAGATAATTGGCCAGATAAAATTTAAAGCTAACTGGAAATAATATAGAATTAAAGCAGATTCTTTATGTTTTTCGTTACTACGATGAATTAGATAACTTGATAAACCAATCAATACATACAAAATTGTCCAAATGATTGGAAAAATAAAACCAGGTGGCGCTATTTTAGGCCGATTGATTTTTATATAGAGATCCATAGCATTCATTGTAAAAAAGGCACTCAAAGCACCAATCCCTAAAGATATTGCTACATTAAGAATTATATATTTGTATTTTTTCAATTTAATCACCATAATCATTATTAACAATTTATAAAAAAATATTAAGAAGTGATAAAGATTGATAAAATATTTTCTATTTTAGAAAAAAATACTTCTATATAAAAATGCTTTCATGTATAATTAGATTGTGAGGTATCTAGATGAAATTAATATCATGGAATGTAAATGGAATTAGAGCTTGTATAACTAAAGGTTTTTATGATGTTTTAAAAGATAGTCAGGCTGATATATTTTGTGTTCAGGAAACAAAAATGCAGGAAGGACAAATCGAATTAGAGAAGCATGGCTATTTTACTTATATGAATAGTGCTAAGAAGAAAGGATATAGTGGCACTTTAGTATTTTCAAAAATTGAACCATTGAGTTATTGTTATGGAATCAATATTGAAGAACATGATCAAGAAGGTCGAGTCATCACTTTGGAATATGATAATTTTTATTTGGTTAATTGTTATACTCCAAATAGTCAAAATGAGCTTAAGCGTTTGGATTATCGAATGTTATGGGAAGATGATTTTTTAGCTTATTTAAAAGAGCTTGAAAAGAAGAAACCGGTTATTTTATGTGGTGATCTTAATGTTGCTCATTGTGAAATTGATTTAAAAAATCCTAAAACTAATCGTAAAAATGCTGGTTTTAGTGATGAAGAAAGAGCTAAAATGACACAATTATTAGAAAATGGTTTTGTTGATACTTTTAGATATTTATATCCTGATTTAGAAGGTATTTATTCATGGTGGTCATATCGTTTTAATGCTCGTAAAAATAATGCTGGATGGCGAATTGATTATTTTATTGTATCTGATTGTTTAAAAGATAAAATCAATGATGCATATATTTATACGGACATTATGGGAAGTGATCATTGTCCTGTTGGTTTAGAAATTGATTTATAGAAGATAAACAAAGGAGATTTTAGTATGACACCGATAATATTAATATCGTTATATACATTACTGGGAGTAATAATAGTTTTCTTTGGTTGTGTGGCTTATAATAAATTAAAAAACAAGTAGTAAAATACTTGTTTTTATATTGAAATAACACCTAAAGTTGAAAGAATTGAACTGATTAAAATAATCAACAGACCAGGAACAACAATATATTTCATACAGAAAATATATGCTTTTTTCCGTTTGAATTTAGAACTATATTCTACTTCATCAATAACTGTTTTAAATCCGGTCACTTTGATAATTAATAAACAGGTGCATATAGCTGAAATTGGCATCATAATAGAATTCGTCATAAAATCAAAGAAATCAAGAATACTCAAGCCAAGTGGGGCAATAAAATCTAAAACCCCAAAACCTAACGAGCAGGGAATTCCTAAAATACAGATAATTATTAGAATAATACTACAGCATTTCTTTCTTGAGTAATTAAATTGATCCTGAATCACTGATACACAGCATTCCATCAATGAAATTGCTGAAGTTAAAGCTGCAAATAAAACTAATAAAAAGAAAACGATCCCAATAATATTACCAAAAGCCATACTATTAAAGACTTTCGGTAAAGTAATAAACATTAATGATGCCCCAGCATTTAATGTATCTGGATTACCACCTGAAAAAGCAAATACAGCGGGGATGATCATTAAACCAGCTAAAAAGGCAATTAATGTATCCATAATTTCAACTTGAGTAATTGAATGTTCCATATCGATTTCTTTTTTCATATATGAGCCGTAAGTAAATAAAATTCCCATTCCTATCGAAAGTGAATAAAACATTTGCCCCATTGCTGCTACTACGGTCATGATCGAAAATCTAGAAAAATCAGGAATTAAATAGTATTTAGCTCCTTCGAGCGCTCCTGGCGTAAATAACGCATATCCAGCAATAAAAATAGCCATGACTACTAAAGTTGGCATTAAAATCTTACTGCATTTTTCCACACCTTTTTCTACCCCTAACATTACTACTGCAAAAACCAGGATAGCAAATATTAATAACCAGAATACTGGTTGTACTGGTGAAGCAGCAAAACCAGTGAAATATGTATCAATTATTAAACTGGTAGAATTGTTAGTAAGATATTCAAATAAGTATTTACACACCCATCCTCCAACAACACAGTAATATGGCACGATCAACATCGGGATAATGGCATTTAACCAGCCGCCAAGCTGTAGTTTTTTAGCTCCTAATTGCTTATAAGCAGCAATAGGACTTTTTTTAGTTTTTCTACCTAAAGCCGTTTCACTAACTAAAAGCGCAAAACCAAAGGTAATTGCAAGGATAAAATAAGTAAATAGAAAGGTACCACCACCATATTTAGCTGCCAAATATGGAAAGCGCCAAATATTTCCTAGACCAACAGCAGATCCTGCAACCGCCATTACATAACCAAGCTGTCCAGAAAATGTACTACGTTTATTTTTTGTCTCCATTTCGTTCTCCTATAATAAGTTCTGTATTGTCCATTATAATAAATCCTGAATATAAAAGTCAATCAAAGTCGTAGAATAAACAGTTAAAATTGATTTTCAAAATAAAATAGTTTTCTAATATTGATAAATCTTAGAAAACTATTTGCAATCTTAAAAATAATTTACGCCAATAATAGCAATTCCCAGGATAGTTAAAACTATACCAGTAGCTCGATTTAATGTGATTGGTGAAGCTTTATTAGCAAATCTGGCAGCAATCAAAGCCCATAATAGTGTTGCTAAAACACAAAAAAGCAGAGCGCTAATATCTGGGATGCCACCAATTGCAAAGTGACTAACGGCTCCAGTAAGAGCTGTAAAAGTCATGATAAAGACACTTGTTCCCACAGCTGTTTTTAATTCATATCCTAAAACGCTAGTAAGAATCAACAGCATCATCATACCGCCTCCAGCACCAATAAAACCGCAAATAAAACCAATTAAAATTCCGCATAGAATAGACTGCCTAAACCTTTTTTGTTTATTTACACTGACCATTGATTCTTTAGTCGTCATGACAGGTTTAACAATAAATTTGATTCCTAAGATCAAAGTCATAAAAACCGAGAAACCGCCCATTGTGCTGCTGGAAAGAAAACTTGAGATCCAGCTACCGACCATTGTAAAACCTAAAACAGCAATCATCATTACGATTCCGTTTTTAATATCAAGATTTTTATTTTTACCATAAGTATAAGCGCTAACAGCACTAGCTAAGACATCACTGGCAAGAGCAATTCCAACTGCTTGATAAGCTGGAATATTTAAAAAAGTTATCAACATGGGACTAATTACTGCAGCAGCACTCATACCAGCAAAACCGGTTCCTAGTCCGGCTCCGATTCCAGCGAGAAAACAAATAATAAATTTATATAACATGTATTAGTCCTCCTTTAATTTTTGTTGAGCATTTCTTTGGATTTTAGAAAAAGCATTAATAATTGTTTGTTTTTCATCTTTTGAAAAATCTTTAAGAATCGTTTCAAAAAAATTTTTTTGTGCTTGTTGACCAGCTTTGATGATTTCATCGGCACTATTTAATAACTTTAAATGTACAGTTTTTTTATTATTTGGTAAATATACGGGTTTGAGATAATTATTTTTAGTTAGGGACTTGATTGAGGTAGAAACATGGGATTTTGTTAATTTACGACGTTCGATAATATCTTTAGCACTATCATATTGAGGATTGTTAGCAAGAAATAGAAGAATATCTAGTTCCATTCTGGTTAGGTCATATTGTTTACATACAGGTTCTAATGAAACTGTATATAGTTTTTTTATTGTTGTAATAGTATCTAAGAAATCAATGATCATAATACCTCCAAATAGTTCTATTTAGAACTAAAATGATTTTAACAATGAAGATAATATTTGTCAAGATAAAAGGATATTCTGTTACTGAATATCCTTAGAATAAACAACAAGTCCATCTTTAATGGTTTTTAAAATATTGATTTTTAAAATTTCATCTATAGCTACCTTGCAGGGATTCTTATCTAAAATAATTAAATCAGCAATTTTACCCTCAGCAATAGAACCTTTGACTTTTTCTTCAAAATATTGATAAGCCGCATTTATCGTAACGCCCTTTAAAGCATTGTATCTTGAGATTTGTTCATTTTCACCTAAAATAATTCCCGCTTTAGTTTCTCGTTTACAAGCACACCAGACACTTTCAAGCATATTAGGGGGAATTACTGGACTATCTTGATGAAAAGTATATGGAAGTTCTTGTTTTAAAGCACTGTGAATACAAGAAATCTGGTGAGCTCGCGGACCAAGATTTTTTAAATGAATATCACCCCAATGATAAAGATGATTGACAAAAAAACTAGGAATCATGTTGATCGTTTTTAATTGCGGTAGTTGATCGGGACGTAAAGTCTGGCAATGAATCATGACGGGGCGAGTATTAGTAGGTCTATTTTTAAAAGCATCTAAAAGTTGTTTAGCAGCCCTATCACCATTACAATGGGTTATTAATTGAATATTGTTTTGTAAAATATAATCTACATATTTAATAACATCCTCATCTTGATAAATAGGATAGCCGCAATAATCACCACTGTCTAAATATGGCTGACTTAACCAAGCTGTTTTTCCCTGAGGAGAACCGTCGAGGAAAAGTTTATAACCACCTAATTTAAAATGATTTTGATATTGATGATATAAAGTATTTTCTTGATACAATTGCTGATGATCTTTAATATCAACATAACCAACAACATCTAAAAATAACTTATTTTCTTTTGCTAATGAAGCTAATAAAGAAAATTCTTCTTCTTTCATATAACCTTCCTGAACAGTAGTTATACCATAACTGGCATAAATTTTTAAGGCTTCGAGACATTGTTCTTTTAAATTTGTATTTGTTTCATCATTTTTTGAAGCAATCATGAGATAAGCCTGTTCTTCAAGATAACCATTTAATTGCTGGTTTTCATCACGCCCATATTTTCCCCCAGCAGGATCACTAACACTATTATCTATTTTAAATAACTTCATAGCTTTTGTATTTATAACTCCCATGTGTCCAGATACATGAGAAATCATTACTGGATAAGCTATTTGATCAAGATCTTTAGCTAAAGGATGACGGCATTCTTTTAAAGAATTATGATCATAACCAAACCCTACTAACAATTTATTTTTTTCTGGATTAGTTATCTTGATATATTGATTAAAACGAGAAATTATTTCTTTAATACTTGTACTATTACTCAAATCAACTAAGTTTAATGTTTTAGCTAAAGATACAAGATGACTATGACTATCAATAAAAGAGGGCATTAGACAATTATTGTTTAAATCAATTAATTTTGTATCATTAGGAATAACTTGTTTTAAAGTGGCAAGATCACCACATTTTTTTATAATTCCATCTTCAACATAGATAGCCTCATAACTGCTGTTTTCCATCGTTAAAATATCGCCATTATAATATAATGTTCTCATTTTTTGACCTCCTAAATATATTATAGACGCACATATTTGATTTTATGTAAACTATAGTTAGGATTCTATTTAGATATTTTGACTTTCTACTAAAACACAATTTAGGTAATAATTGATTTTTGCCTCTTTGATCATTGAAATCAGTTCATCATTATAAGTTCCTGGTTGTAGCCAAATATGCTCAATTTTTAATTTTTGACATTCTTTAACATAATCAACACCAAATTTTGGACTAACGACAAATACAGCAACATCTATTTTATTTTTGACGGCTGATAAATCAGGATAAGTAGGGGTTCCTTCAATATCCCTATAAACAGGTGAAATTCCATAAACATTCTTACCAAGATCTTTTAAACATTGAAATATTTTATAACCATATTTTTCTTGGTTGTTGGTTGCACCGATAACAGCAAAATTTTTATGATCTCTTAATACATCTATAGCATTCATTTTTCTAACTCCTTATTAAGATAATAAAATTGGTTTTATTTGTTCAAGAGCCTCTGTTTTACTGAGCTCATTGATCATTTTGATCATTCCTGGTCCCATTGAAATCGGATACGCACTGATCAATCCATCATAAGTAATCACATTTCTAAATGGTAAGATCAGCATTTCTGTTAATGCTGGAGCAGGAATAATTTCTCCAATGTTGGAATAAAGGCCTTTTATTTTATAACTAACATTATTTTTTGTACAAACTATCGTACAATCTTGACGATGTTCAACAATAATAAATTGATCGATGATTCCAAATTTAAAATTATCAAGAATTTTTAATTCATCATCATTAAAATTAAAAGGATTATCTTTGATAAAATCATCAATGATATTACGATGGTTTTTAAATAAAGCATCACGAATCTTAGTTAATTTTTCAGATGGCAAGTCTTTTTTGCGATAGATTTTTTTTAGATTTGTTACACGTAATTTTTTATTGGCATATTCCAATAAACCTAGATATATTTTGAAAAATGTTTTGACATCATCTTCACACATGCGAGCATTGCTTTGAATTACAGATGGATAAGCAGCGTCATCATTTTCAAAATAATCTGTTAAATCGGAAATTGAATGGCCATATAAAACAGCGCAGGGATAATTGAAATAAGCTTCAGTGAATAAATCACAAAGTTCATCAAGATCAATATCTTTCTGGTAAAAAGTTTCCTCTAACCATTCACAAAATGACTCTGGATCACAAACGGTGTTAACACAATTTCGAAAATTAGTAATGATAAATTCACTTTCATAAGTCATCAGATTTGCAGTCAAGAAGTTCGTAAAATCTGTATAACTTCGATGATCATACTTGTCACCAGCGATGAGGCGAAGGGTATTTTTAGAAAATATTTTATATTCAAGGGAAGGATATTCTTCTTGAAGATCAAGAATTTCATTACCGATATTTTCTCCAAGATAGTCGTAATTTTGAATTATATCATCATCAATGTCAATAATGTGTTTAAGACTTTTTGCGGTAATTAGATAGTCATATAGTTCATCATAGTTTTTATCAGGATAATATTTTAACAGTATTTCAATAAAAGTATCGATGTTCATGATACCGTAAGCCATGATCATGCCTTTAATTATTTCATCTAATTCACTTTTTCTTTTTATTTTTTGTAAATCAAGTGTTTTTATGGCTTCAAGAATATATTCGCTTAATTCTTCAGGAATATAAAGGATATCATCGATAGTATTAAAGTTAGGAAGCAGAAGCATTTTTGTATATAATTCACGACTGATATTGTCATGACCAGCTTCAATTTGATTGTTTTTTAAAGCTTTTTTTAAAAATATTACTTCTTTATAAGTTAAAATATCTTGAATGTTTTTGATATTACTGTAAGTTTTGATGATTTCATCAAACATTTTATTACGTGTGATTTTTTTATATTCTTTAGGTTCTGTTACAATATTACAATAACAGTTGTAAATAAATTCTTTGCGGACAATAGTTCCAAGTTCTTTAAGTTTCATTTGTGTTTCTCCAATTTATAAATATGATGTCTTTATTTTTTACGTTTAGATTTATGACGAATCTTTTTTCTTGCTTGTTTTTTTACATGTTGTTTTGTTGAATGGTGATCTTTTTTAAAAAAAGAATTATGAAATGTATCTATTTTATTTTGATATAGATCATGAGTTTTATTATCTTTAGTTAAAGTATAATATAATGTTAAAGTGCAAAATAGTGATAATGTATCAAAATCACATTCGATTTCTGGATCGATATATTTATCTATTAATTCCTTAGCAAAATCGAGTTTATTTTGATGAATCAAGCTAGATAGGTAAGATTCAAGACAAGTATAATTAGAGCCATCTTCTTCAAGCCAATTATTATACCATTTATAAGCTTGATCATCTTCTTTTAAAAACACTAAACATTCACCATAGGCAGCTTTGAAATGGTCTAATTCATGATTATTGCAAGTAAATAAAGTTAGTACCTCATTCAAAAATTCTTTTTGCTGTAAAATGTCATGATTGTTGCATAGAGCTGTTAAAAAATCATCAAACCAGCTTTTTATTGTATCTTCATAATCGAGCAGGATTTCTAACCATTCAAGAGTAACTTTGAGTTGATTGCTTTGCTTAATAGCTGTTTTTATTTCATGCCATGCTGATGACCACAGTTTAAGACATTGATCAAAGTTATCATCGTGAAAATAGTCATATCCTTGGTAAATGAGTTCAGTTGTAGTAATTGTATTTGTTTTTGAGAGTTTAGCTAAGTCGTTAGCATAAGAAGTTTCGTTAAATGTAGTTTGATACATGATCATATTTCGAATATGTTTTTCTAAAACCTTGCCAATTAAATGTTTAGCTTCCTGCTTACTGCATCCTTCTTGTTGAAGCCTTATATATGCTTCATTGGTGCATTGGGGTTTTTTCATTTTGATTTGATTTTCAACTACATTTTGGATTTCAGTTGTTAGAATTTTATTAGACATACGTTTCTCCTCTATCATATTTTAACATGTTAATAGTAAAAATTATAGATAAGATGTTTTAATATTAGATAATATTTAGTAAAATTTAGATAGTAGTAAATTCAAAGTTAAGTTTTAAAAAATATTAGCGGAAATAAAAAGGAAGTTTGAATTATGGGATTAAAAATTATTTATGGTGATGTTACTTTGATGGCAACTGATGCGATCGTTAATGCAGCAAATTCTGGTTTGAAGATGGGTGGCGGTGTTTGTGGTGCTATTTTTAAACGGGCTGGAGCTACTAAATTACAAGCAGAATGTAATTTGAAAAAATATTGTCCACCAGGGCAGGCGGTAATTACTAATGGTTATGATTTAAAGGCTAAATATATTATTCATGCAGTTGGTCCTGTTTACCAGGATGGCAAACATCATGAAGCAGAATTGTTAGCTAGCAGTTATGAAAATTCGTTACTTTTAGCCAAGCAGTATAATTGTCATTCAATTGCTTTTCCTTTGATTTCATCAGGAATTTATGGCTATCCATATCAGGAAGCTTTAGATATTGCCAAAGATACGATCAAGCAGTTTTTAGCTGTTAACGAAATGGATGTCTATTTAGTGTTATTTAAATAAAAAGCTGTTAAACAGTTTAGACTGTTTTAACAGCTTTTAATAATTTTTGATACAATTCAAGATCTTCTTTAAAAGTATCAATAGAACTTTGCCAAAAAGCTTTATCTTTCAAATCAATATCAACACTTAAACAAACATCTTCTAATGACATTTTACCAGTTAAAGATAATAACTTTTCATAAGTATTACTAAATGCTGGACCTTCTTTTTGATATTTTGCATATAATCCCTTAGCTAGTAAAAGTCCAAAAGCATAGGGAAAATTATAAAAAGAGCAATCGGCATAATAGTAATGCGGTTTCCAAGTCCACATATATGGATGAAGATAATTATGATCTAGACCATCACCATAAGCATCAATTTGTGATTGAGTCATTAATTCTTTGATTTCAGCGACGGCTAGAGCACCATTTTCTCTCTTTTCAAAAAAGCGGCTTTCAAATAAAAATCTTGAATAAATATCAACGATTACTTGAGTAGCACCAGATAATTCATCTTCTAATAAAACTAGTTTAGTTTTATCATCGGCATCTTTTAAAGCGGCTTTGGTTACGATCGTTTCGCAAAAAGTAGATGCTGTTTCCGCAATTGGCATCGGATATGCGCTATTTAAAATCGATTCATTATTTAAACATTCACCATGAAAACCATGTCCTAATTCATGAGCCATCGTAATTGCATCAGCGAAGTTATTACCATAGTTTAAAAGAAAACGGCTTTCTTTGAGACTATGCAAATTACAACAAAAAGCGCCACCTACTTTACCGCTATGAGGGTAAACGTCGATCCAGTTATTATTGATTGCCTGGAAAGCAAAATCACCTAGATGACAAGAAAAAGTATTGAATTGTTTAATGATGAATTCACAGCTTGTTTCATAGGGATAGCTGGTATTATCTTCAACTACAGGTGCATATAGATCGTACCATGGTAGGCCGTTTTGATAGCCTAAGTGGTTTGCTTTGATTTTTAAATAATCTCTAAAAAGAGGAA
Organism: Clostridium sp. Marseille-Q5894; assembly: GCF_946902305.1. NCBI lineage: Bacteria > Bacillati > Bacillota > Clostridia > Eubacteriales > Clostridiaceae > Clostridium > Clostridium sp. Marseille-Q5894. The sequence goes on from NZ_CAMPPT010000005.1 coordinate 98,610, forward strand.
GATTTTCATTTATTGTTTCAAGTAAAACATCTAGCGTTTCTTTAGACATTCGGGCATTGATCAACGTCCGTTCTAATTCATTTTTATACCCCCGCAGCTTAGTCGTGTATAAAACTTCACCTTTGATTCCGTTTAAACAAGCAGCGATAGCTTGTTCTTTATCTTGATAGCTGTTGATTTCTGCTTCATAAGCTTTTTTCCTAGTTTCTTTATCTTTGCTATAAGCCATATTTAAAACTTCAGTTAAAGGGTATTTTTGATTATCAATATTGACTTCAATTGAAGAAATAAGCTGGTCTTTTAATTTACTAAAAGCGTTACTTCCAGTATTTTGCATATGGGCAATGATACTTTCGCTTTTTTTATCTAAAGTATATTTTTGGTTTTGTTGGATTTCTTTTAGAATAAATAGATGTTCTTTGATCAGTTTAGAATCAAGGGTATCTAAAGCAAAAGAAGCGATCCATTGTTGATTTAAAGTGTCGTCTTCGACAAATGACGCTAGTAGAGTGTCTAATTGATCACTATATTTTAAGGCATCTTTATTAGTGGTATCAACTGATAAAGTAAGACTGATGAAATTAGCTAATTTTTCAATCATTTCATTGATCGTTATAGTGTCTTTTAGATAATTTTCTAGGGCTTTAACATCATGATGATTACGATAAGTATTGATTTGATCTTGAATCGTAATGATTTTATTAAAATCATTAATAAAATTTGGATCATTAAATGATGTATATAATTTACTTAAATCCCATTCTTTCATTAATTAATCACCTCGAAGTTATTATACCAGTTTTTAAGTAAAGTATTGTAAAAAGATGAATTTAAATGATCAAGTTTTGCTTGTAAGATAGCTAAATAAAGCATCTTTGATCGGAGTTTCTAATTTATATGTAAACTGGATGGCCGAATTTTTATTGTCAGGGAGTTTTACATTGATAGGTTCATCTATCGCATGTAATCGTCCCATATAATAAAATTCTTTGGAAGTAGTATCATTTTTGTTCTTTCTTACAAATAAATGTATTTGGATATGGTTATTATCTTCATCATAAATTCTTTGGATTTCATCAGAATCTATGCTTCGATTTGGTTTAGAAAAACAAATCAGAGTGCTGTTATCAATAAATCGATGTAAATATTTACCGCCATGAATGGCATCATGATCATGATTGATGAAAACTGGCATCGTGTTAGTTCGCTGATCATATTTGTAGCCGCCAATATTAAGAGGTACAGCATTTACTTCCCAGTTTAATAAACGACAGACATCTTCATAAGTGTATTTTTGATATAGGCATAAATCAGTATTTTTATATCGGTCATTGTAATATCGTTGATAACGGCTGATACCAAAATCAATTACTTCAAGCAATTGATTTTTAAAATCTTTGTCTTTTAATAAATTTTTTAATTGCGGATGAACATTTAAATCATCGTCAATAAAAATTGCCTCTTGAAAAGTAGCTTTAGCTCCACCGGTGGCAAATTCTTGTTTTAACTGGTTGATAATAGGTAGATAATTTACTTCTTTAAATTCAATATTATAATCATGGCACAGCTGTTTTTTTAATAGTGTGATGATATTGTTTTTATTTTCGATACAGAGCTTAACAGCTAATAGTTCATGAATTCGTTTACCAGCTGCCAATTTGTTGGAAATATATTCAAGATATTTTTCTTGCAGTCTTGTAAATTTGATCGGATATTCTTTTTCATATTTGCTTAGAAATTTATGATAGGATCCAAGACTTTTGTTTTGAAAGATTCTTAAGGGATCGATTGAATCATATTTATCAAAATCTGATAAATTAGGAATTCTTCCTAATTTATCCTTTAACTGCTGATAACTGTCTTTGATTATTTTTAGATCATTAAATTTAGCTTGATCGATAGCTTCATAAATTTTCTTTTTAGAAATTAAATCAAAGTCAATCGTTGAAGCCCCAGGCAATAATAAACTACCTTCACTTACAAATCTCCTTAGACTATCTTTGTCATAAGTATAATTGCCGCTTAAAGCAATCGGAATCAAAAAATTCTTTTCATAATTACCAATAAAATCAATAACGACAACATAATCTTTAGAAGCATTTTTACGTAAGCCGCGGCCTAGTTGTTGAACAAAGATAATTGCTGATTGGGTAGGACGTAACATGATGATTTGGTTTATTTTAGGAATATCGATTCCTTCATTAAAGATATCGACTGTAAAGATATAATCTAAATTATCATTTTCTAATTTATCAATGGCATTTTGGCGCTTTATTTCACTATCATCACTAGTTAAAGCAACTGTATGATAGCCTTTTTGATTAAATAAATTCGATAACTCTATTGCTTCATCTTTACGACTACAAAAAATCAAGCCACGTGCTTTATTTCCAGAATAGCCATATAATTCAATTTTATCAATGATATGGTTGACCCGAACTTCAGTAACGAGATTATTAAATGATGTTTTATCATCGATACTTATCCCATCAATAGCAATATCAGATATTCCATAATAATGAAAAGGACATAATAAATCATATTCCATTGCCTGCTGTAAACGAATTTCATATGCGATATTATAATCAAACATTTTATAAATATCAAAATGATCAGATCTTTCCGGCGTAGCTGACATTCCTAATAAAAATTGCGGTTTAAAATAATCAATCAATTCTTGATATGAAGCAGCACCAGCTCGATGAACTTCATCGATAATAATATAATCGAATGTATCCGGTTTAAATAACTCTCGATATTTTTGCTTATGAATAGTTTGGATCGTTGCAAAGATATAATCGCTGTTTATATCTTTATCATTACCAGTAAAAAGACCAAAAGTATGATTTTTAATAATATTTTTATATGTGTTCATGGCCTCATGAACAATGTTTTCACGGTGAACGACAAAAAGCATTCTTTTAGGATCAGCATTTTTTACAGCAAAGGCACTTAAATAAGTTTTGCCTGTACCGGTTGCGGAAATCAGCAGTGCTTTATCTTTTTTTTGGTTTCTTAAAGCGTTCAATGAAATAAGCGCTTCTTGTTGCATCAAATTAGGCTGAATGTTTTGGTGTTTATGATTAATGGGGATTGATTTAGGAATATATGTTTTTTCATATTCTTCTATCCATTCTTTAGTTAAAGGAACAGAATGTTGCCACTGCAATTTAAATTCATTATTTATTTCTTCAACAAAATCGTTATCACTACTAGCATCAATCATAATATTCCATTCTTGATTTGTAGCTAAAGCTGACTGAGTTAAGTTGGAACTACCAATAATGATTTTATAATTGTTATTATTTTTAAAGATATAGCCTTTAGGGTGAAAGCCTATTTGTTCATCTTCATAAATGCGAACTTCAATATTATCAAATATTAGTAATTCTTTAAATACATTAGGGTGATTAAAACCTAAATATGTTGAGGTAATGATTTTACCTCTAATTCCTTTATCTTTTAAATCTATTAAAGTTTGTTTTAAGACGGCTAATCCTGATTTGTTGATAAAAGCGACAGAAAAGTAAAATGTCTCACATGCATTTAATTGAGTTATTAATTCGTGTGATACTTTGATACCTTGTTTGTAGTTGTTAAGTAGTAGCTTGGGTTGGGGGTTATATGTATGTAATTTTGGATTAGATTGTAAAGTTGAAGTCATTATTAAATTCCTCGTTCTTGTAGTTTTTTTATTATTTGGATATCAGCAGGAATCCAATTAATATTTTGTTCATTTAATGTAATCCATTTTATAGAAGTATGATCATTTAATTTAATATGATTATCTTTTAATGAGCATAAATAACAATTCATATCTAATATAAAGTTTGGATATTTATAATTTACATTCATAAAATATTTATCGACACTTATTGTTGTCTCTAATTCTTCTTGAATTTCTCTGATTAAAGCTTGTTTATCAGTTTCGCCAAATTTGATTTTACCACCGGGAAATTCATACATTCCAGCAAAAGCACCATTTTTTCTTTTAGCGATTAATATTTTATTTTCTTTTTTTATAATTGCCGCTACTACTTTTATAGTATCCATATAATTCACACTCCTGTTTGCTTATTATAACAATTTTAACTAGTTATTTAAAGAAAAGAACAATTACTTGTAATAATCAAGTAATTGTTCAAATGATATAGATATTCCTTTTTTAGATAATAAGTCTTTTCTTTCGTTATATAATTTTTCTAAAATAATCATTTTATCTTCTAAACGACCATAATGTAATAGATTATGACAGTGACTACATAATGAAACAATATTAGCTGTAACATCTAAGCTATATTCAAATTCTTTGTATTTTGAAAGAGGGATAAGATGATGCGGTTCTGTATATTCATATTTTCCATCTTTTCGTAAAAATAGTTTATGGGATATGTCATTTTCACATTTAAAATTTGCTTTTTTTAAAGCATTTTTAGCTTTGTTATTATTTCTTTTAGGTCTAGGAATTCCAGTATTATTTGAAATTGTTAATTCAATATTTTCTGGTTTTTCAGATTCAATAAAACTTTCATTTTTAAAATCATCTAATGATGAATTTATTTCATCTAATTCTTCATGATCATAATCTAAATCTGATTCAATTGCTTCTGTTAATAAAGCATGAATAAAAGCCTTGGTTTTATTAAATTTTTCAGTTTCTTTTATTTTAGTAAGAAGATATTTAGCGTGTTCCAGATCTATTTGTGATAAATATCTTTGATTACCACTACCGTTTGAGTTAAAAGGGCCACCTTTTAATTGATGTTCTTTTAACCACTCTCGATGTTGTCTCATATCAAGAGGTGGTGTAAGTAAATTATAATCACAATCTACCATATAACCTTTATTATTCCAGATTTGTTGAGATTTTAATTTTTTTAATTCTTCAGGTTGTTTAGCTTCATAGCAGTCACTTTGAGCAATACTAATAGCAAAAGTTTCTTGATTAGCACCATGAAAAATCAAATCGCCTTTTTGAACTTTAGACATATTTATATAACCTAAGTCATTTTCACCAGTTAATTTTTTTTGCGGTGACCATAAATATTTTCCATTTAGTTCTTGTTTTTTGCTTTGATTTTGAAATACATAAAATATCTTCATGCTCTAACCTCACTACTCAAATAATTTTTTTATATCAATCGTTAAAACATCACAAATTCTGTATAAAAGATCTAATGAAAAACTCTTATTACAATTTGGAGCTTCAATTTTACTTAAATAACTAATACTAATACCCACTTTTTCGCATAATTCTTCCTGAGTTAAATTTGCTTGAAGGCGATATTTTTTAATGTTAAGACCTATTTTTTTATACTCATGATCATAATTTTTCATATGTTAAAACTCCTTGTTTATTAATTAATTATACAAGGATAAAAAAACTTCTTATATTCACTTATAGTGAATACATTTGTGAGAAAAGAGTTAATGTTTGAAGATAATTGTTATAAAAATGATTATTACATGTAAAATGTGATGTATATTTAGAATATAAATTTGATATTGTAGAAGATCTAATTTACAATTAGAACATATAGTTTATGTATAAAATTAAAGGAGGGTTAAAGTGGCTAAATTAGTACTAGGAATTGATATTGGAATTGCATCAGTAGGATATGGGTTGATTGATTTAGAAACAGGTGATTTTATTGATTATGGTGTGCGGTTATTTAAAGAAGCAACCGCTGAAGATAATGAAAATAGAAGAAATAAACGAGGATCTAGAAGGTTAATATCACGTAGAAAAAATAGACTATCTGATATGAAAAAATTATTAGAAGAGTTAAATATTTTTTCTAGTGATTATAAGGAATTAAATAACCCTTATGAAATTAGATGTAAAGGTCTTGAAGAAAAATTAACTAACCAAGAATTGACATGTGCCTTGATGCATATTACAAAGCATCGGGGAAGTTCTTTAGAGGTTGCTGAAGAAGAAAGTAAAAGTACTGAAAAAGGGACAAAGGCAATATTATCACAAAATTTTTTAGAATTAGAAAAAGATGAATATGTTTGTAAAGTCCAATTAAAAAGATTAAATGAGCAAGGATCATTAAGAGGCATAAAAAATAATTTTAAAACAAAGGATTATATTAAAGAGGTTGAAAAGATTTTATCAAATCAAAATATAGATGAAGATGGGATAAAAGCAATTATTTCATTGATTGGAAGACGTAGACATTTCTCTGAAGGGCCAGGTAGCAAGAAATCTCCTACACCTTATGGTCGCTTTTTCTATGATGAGTATGGACAATTACAGGAAATTGATTTAATTAAAAAAATGCGTGGTAAATGTAGTTTATATCCTGATGAATATCGGGCTCCAAAACAAAGTTTTAGTGCAGAATTATTTAATTTTTTGAATGATTTAAATAATCTTAGTATCGAAGGAGAAAAACTAACAGAAAAAGAAAAGCAAAATTTAATTAATATTGTTTTAAAAAAAGGAAATATTACAGTTAAAGGACTTGCTAAAGAATTAGGAGTATCTTTAGATAAAATCAGTGGTTTTAGGATTAATACGAAAGAGCAGCCACTTTTAACAGAATTTAAAGGATATAAAGTTTTAAAAAAGATTTTTGATAAAGCTGGAAAATCAGATTTATTGATGGAGACAACATTATTAGATGAGATTATTTTAATTTTAGTTGAAACTAAAATTATTGAAGAACGAATTGAAAGATTAAAAAATTTAAATATTAATTTGTCTGATGAGTTGTTAATTGATTTAGCTAATAATACTACAATATCTGGGTATCATTCATTATCATTTAAAGCACTCCGTGAATTAAATGAAGAAATGCTAAAAACTTCAATGAATCAAATGCAAATTATTTATCAAAATAAACTCTATCATCAAAAAATTGGTAAATATAAAGGAAGAAAAAATATAGAATGTGATGAAAACGCAATTTTATCACCAGTAGTTAAAAGAGCGCAAAGAGAAGCTTTTAAAGTGATTAATAAAATTAGAAAAGATTATGGTGAATTAGATTCTATAGTAATTGAGATGACTCGTGCAAAGAATTCAAAAGAAGAAAAAAATAATATTAAAAGAAGACAAGAGAAATTTGAGCAAGAGAATAAGGAAGTTAATAAATTGTTATTGGAAGCTAATTACGACCCTGATAAAATTAATGCTAAAACAAAAACAAAAATCAGATTATATATGCAACAAAATGGTAAAAGTGCATATTATCAAAATGATTTAGATTTATCTTTGATTATTAGAGATCCAAATGCATATGAAATAGATCATATAATTCCATTATCAATTTCTTTGGATGATTCTTTAGCAAATAAAGTTTTAGTAACTTATCTAGAAAATCAAGAAAAAGGGAATTTAACACCAATTGGAGCTTTTTTAAAAGGTAAATTTAGTAAAGGTAGTTTAGAAAAATATAAAGCATATGTATATACAAATAATCAATTTTATGGAAAGAAAAAAGATTATTTATTATATGATAAAGATATAACTAAATACAGTAATGCAAAAGAATTTATTAATCGTAATCTTGTAGATACATCATATGCATGTAGAGTTGTTTTAAATACACTTACAGATTATTTTAGAGATAATGAAATTCCAACTAAGGTCCATACGGTTAAAGGACAAGCGACAAATGCATTTAGAAAACGTATCAAACTTGATAAAGATAGAGATTTGGATTATTCACATCATGCAATAGATGCTTTGATTGTTGCATCTATAAAAAAATTAGGTTTGTTAAATACGTTATTATCAAAATATGATCTAGATGATTTGTACAATAGTGATACGGGTGAAATTATTAAAGTAGAAGACGATAAAAAGTATTTAGATCCAAAATATATTGAATATATTTCTAATCTGAAGAATGTTAAAGTTATTAAATTTTCTCATAAAGTTGATACAAAACCAAATCGTAAAATTGCTGATGATACAATCTATAGTACTAGAATCATTGAGGGAAATGAGCGATTAATAAAGAAGTATTCAGATATTTATGATCCAAAATTTAAACATTTAACTGAAGATATTTTAAATGAAAAAGATGATAAATATTTAATGAAACGACATGATTATCAAACGTTTGAAAAAATTAAGGCAATTATATTGAATCATTATAATACGTTTAAAAATGATACTAAGTATTATAGTAAGAATAAAAAAGGAGAAATTGAACTTAAAGGAAAAAATCCTTTAACAGAATATAAAGAAGAGCATGGTTTTATTACAAAATACTCTAAAAAAGGAAATGGGCCAATTGTTGTTTCAATAAAATATGATAGTGAAAATTTAGGAAATCATGTTTCTATTACAGATAATTATCAAGTTAAGCAAGATAATCAAAAAAATGTTGTATTGTTGCAATTGTCATCTTATCGTAGTGATATTTGGTTAGATAAAGGTAAATATAAAATGGTTACAGTAAGATATAGTGATATAAAATTTAATAAGGCTAAAAACAATTATTATATTGATGAAAACTGGTATAAAAAACAAAAAGAAATTAAAAAGATTAGTGATGAAGCTGTATTTATTGCTAGTTTTCACCATGATGAACTTATTGGTATTGCTAAGAAAAAAGGTAGTAAGTACATTGATCCAAGAAATGAAAACGAGCATGATGGAAATAATGTGGAAATTTTAAAATTTACAGCTACTAATAATGATAAGAAAAATATTGTAGAAGTTAAACCTATTGATTATCATTGTTCTAAGCAATTAATGCTTTCAATTGGCAAATTTGTAAAAGTGGAAAAGTATGCAACTGATGTATTAGGAAATCTTTATAAAGTTACAAATAATCACTTGAAATTAGAATTGTAGTGTGCTATCATTTCTGTAGTCATATTCTAGCAAAATTTCATATGACCTAACAAAACAAGGGTTTATCCCGGAATCGGCTCGTAAGAGCCTTTTTTTGTTATATGAGTCATAGAGTAATATATATTGAAAAAAGTGAATGTTTGAGATTATATCTTGATAATTTAAAAGTCATAATTAGTGATGATGAATTATTGATACCAGTTTCAGATATTCAGATATTAGTAATTGATAATTATAAAGCTACTTTAAGTATTCAATTAATGAATAAATTAACTGAAAATAATGTATGTGTTATTTTTTGTGGAATGGATCATCTTCCCCAAAGTTATTTGTTACCAATGAATGGTAATTTTGCGCAAAGTGGAAATATAAATAAGCAAATAGCATGGAAAGATGAAAATAAGTTGTTAGCTCACCAATTAATTATTAGAGCAAAAATTTATAATCAAATTGAAATATTAAGAAAATTAAATAAAGGTTATAATACAGTTATTAAGTTAGAACAATTTTTAAATGAAATACAATTAGGAGATGAGACAAATAGAGAGGGGTTAGCAGCAAAAATGTATTTTAGAGAATTATTTGGATCTGATTTTGTTAGAATGAATGAAGATATCATTAACGCAGGATTAAATTATGGTTATAGTATTATCAGATCTTTGATTAGTTCTATCATTTGTGCTAAAGGGTATTTGGGAAATTTTGGTATTTTTCATCGCGGAAAGCAAAATATGTTTAATCTTGCAGATGATATTATTGAAGTATTTAGACCTATAATAGATGAATATGTATATTTGAATATGAGAGATGAGATTATTTTTAAACAGAAACATCGAGAAGGTTTAATTAGAATATGTAGTGACAAAAAAATTGAAATTTGTAATCAACAGCAAACTATTGCTAATGCAATATATGTATATATAGAAGCATTGTTAAAAGTGTTAGAAACAGGTAATCCAAAAGCATTTATTTTTCCTCTACCATATTTATATGATATATAATTTTATGAGATTAATTCTTTTGTTTGATTTACCAATGATCACAAAAAATGAAATAAAAATATATAATAGATTTAGAAAGTATTTAATTAAAAATGGTTATATTATGATGCAATTTTCTGTTTATTGTAAACTTTTTGCAAATCGTGAGGCTGCTGTAAAACATATTGAAATGTTAAGAAGAACAGTTCCAAAAGAAGGGCAAATTAGACTAATGTTAGTTACTGAAAAACAATATTCTAAAATTGAAGTAATAGTTGGAGGTAAATCAAATCAAGAAAAAAAGATAAATAGTGAATCATTTATCAAATTATGAATAAAATAACTATTTGTAGAGGAAATGATAAAAATAATATAGTAATAGATAAATATAAATTTATAGTTGGGAATAACTATTTATATAGAAATAGTCTTTGTAGAGATATTAGGTTGTTTTTTACTAATATAAAGAATGAATATCGTGAAGAATTTGGGAAGGAAGTTTCAATTTATGTTAATGATAAATTAGTTAATAGAAAAAGATCAATATTATTTAATGTAAATGAAAATTTTTCTCTTTATAAAGATTTTAAAATGCAAACAAATTCTCTTGTTGCTAAATATCTTGAAATTATGATTAATAAACCAGAACTCATAGATATAATAAATACGATTAATTATCTTTTAGAGACATTATGTGAGCAAATTAATGAAATTTCTGTAATTAAAACTAATTATGATGTCATGACAGAGAAGAAATTAACAAAATTAATTGAACCCTATGTTGACATAGATGGCTATAAATGTGATGAATATGATTTATCATTTGAAGATGTCATTATTATTCAATTAAAACTTATAAACGAAATAATTAGTAATAATAAAATATATGATTATATTTTTATTATTTTAGAAATACCTTATCTTAGCCCTGAGATTTTAAATTTATTGTCATGTATGAAAAATTGTTTTTTGCTTGTATTTGTAAATAGTAAATATTTTATTGAAAATATTGATTTAGATAATATCCTGTTGTTGGAAAATATTAAAATAGATTTTGCTAATGAAGAACAAGTATGTGAAATGATTTGTAATAACTGTTATAAACCGATCTATTTATACGAGGTGAAGGAATATATGAAAGAATATTTTATTAATAATGGTAGTGATAAATGTAGCTTTATAAAAAGATTACTAAATATGTAAAAATTCATATTTATTAATTTTCAAAACTATGCTAATATTTGTTTTGAGGTTTTGTTACCATATGGAATTTTGCTAGAATAAGACCTAATACATGTATGCTATCAGTGTCACAATGTTTTGTTACCATATGGAATTTTGCTAGAATAAGACAATACAGTTCTAACATCACCTTGATATCTTGTTTTGTTACCATATGGAATTTTGCTAGAATAAGACATTAATGATGAAAGTATTACTCCGCTTACAGTTTTGTTACCATATGGAATTTTGCTAGAATAAGACTAAGCCAAGGTAATGACTACTTAGAATATAGTTTTGTTACCATATGGAATTTTGCTAGAATAAGACAAATACGAGGTGAAATAATAATGATATTAAGTTTTGTTACCATATGGAATTTTGCTAGAATAAGACAAAAAAATAAATATTTTTATTGACAAGCGGGTTTTGTTACCATATGGAATTTTGCTAGAATTATATTGTGCGTACAGTAGTTAATTTTTTATTTTCTTTTAACGTTATGATATATTTAATTCAATTTTGGAATTTTATATTTAAGAATCGATATCACATTAATTTGGATATTTTATTTATTGAATGAGAAGCGTTGCTTCTCTTTTTATGATAGGTGGAAAATATCTGTATATAGACAGATAAATAAATATGATACAATTTAATTAAGAGTACTATAGATAAACCTAGGGTTCTATGTGAGTTTAAAAACCTGTAATAGTCTATAAAATTCTAGAAGCTGTCATGATGTATGATAACATTAAACAAACTAAATACTAATTATATCTTGGTAAATGTTTAATAACAGCAATAGGAATTTGGCTGAAAGATGAAGGTTAAAATTATATTAGAAATTAGTTTGTTATAAAATTTAAAATAGTAGCAAAGCACATGTATATATGTGTATAATGTAGTTGGAGTTTTAGAGTTAAATAGTTTAAAATCAACGCTAGTTCATATATTAAAAAGATCAATAAAATGAAATCTTTATTTTTATGAGATTAAATTATTTATTTCAATTAGTTACCAATAAATATGTTATACTAATAATAATTAGTATACAAAATCTTAATATAAGATATTTTAAAGATAGGGAGATTGAATTTGATGAAAGGGTTACCGATAGGAATAGAAAATTTTAAAAAGTTAATTGATAAAAATGTATATTATGTTGATAAAAGCAAATTAATTGAAGATTTAATAAATGAAGAAGTTATTTTGTATACAAGGCCTAGAAGATTTGGTAAGACTTTAAATATGTCAATGCTTTATTACTTTTTTTCAATTAAACAAAAAGAAAATGCTTATCTTTTTGATAACTTAGAAATAAGTAAAAATATTGAAGTTATGAAACATCAAAATCAGTATCCTGTTATTTTTATTACTTTGAAGGATATGAAAAGTAAAAGATTTAATGATCAAATTGCAATATTTAGTAAGATTGTTAGAAACTTAATAAATGATAATTTAGAATTATTAAATAGTGATTACTTAGAAGAAATAGATAAAGATAATTTAGTAAAATATCAAAAAGAAACAAAAAATGAAATTGATTTACAAGATGCTTTGAATTTTATTAGCAAATGTTTAAAAAAGCATTATCATCAAAATGTAATTATTTTAATTGATGAATATGATGTTCCATTACAAAGTGCTTATATTAATGGATATTATGATGAAATGGTGGAATTTTTAAGAAATATCTTTAGCACTGCTTTAAAAACCAATGATTCTTTAGAAAGAGGAGTTTTGACAGGATGTTTACAAATAGCTAAAGAAAGTATTTTTACGGGGTTAAATAATTTTAGTGTTAGATCTATACTTAATCAATATTCAAGTGACTGTTTTGGTTTTGAACAGAATGAAATTGATGAGTTATTAAAATATTACGATCTTTATGATAAAAAAGGCTATATCAAGGAATGGTATGATGGTTATTGTTTCTATGACAAAGAAATATATAATCCTTGGAGCACATTGCTATATGTAAAAGAACTATTAGGAGATAGAAATATTGCTGCTATACCATTTTGGGCTAATACTAGCAGCAATGATATTGTGTATAAATATATCATTGAAGGGAATCAAAAACTAAAAGACGAATTTGATTTATTAATTAATGGTGAAAGTATTGAAAAAATAATCAAACCGGAGCTAACATATCGAGAAATGGATGATATTAATAATATTTATAGTTTTCTGCTATTTACAGGTTATCTTAAAATTATTAAATATGTTGATATAAATTGTTATAGATTAATGATTCCTAATAAAGAAATTAAACTAATATATACAAATGTTTTTCAAGAATGGGCCAATAAAATTCAAGAAAACTATGGTCAGAAGCTTATTGATGCCTTATTAGATAAAGATGAAAATAAAGCAAATGAGATATTAAATTATATTTTACTGCAATCAATGAGTTACCATGATGGTAAAGAAAGTTTTTATCATGGTTTTATTTTAGGATTATTAAATAATAATAATTTGTTTTCTAATATTGAAAGTGGTGATGGCAGAAGTGATATTAAGTATTTGCCGGTTAATAAAGAAAAAAGAGGTTTTATCTTGGAATTAAAAATATGCAAAAATAAAGATTTGTATGATACAGCTATAGAAGCATGTAATCAAATAATTGAAAAAAGATATCTAGAGAGTGATAAGGGTAGAGGGTATCTAAATATGCTTGGCTATGGAATAGCTTTTGATAAGAAAAGGTGTTTTATCAAAATGCTCAAAGAATAGTTAGATCATATTTTCTAATAGATTATTAATAAATGAGTCATAGTCATAGCTATGAATAATACTTTGCTGCAACTTAGTATTATTAACAATTTCAATAAAAATATCATAAAGGTGCTCAATGTCTTGTTGGTCACCTTGTTTTATTGCAAGTAAAAAGACGATTTGAACAGTATCCTGCTGATACCAGGTAAGTGGTTTGTCAATGATAGCTACTGCAACCTTAGTATCCTCAGCACATAGACGCATTGGATGGGGTAAAGCGAAAACTTCATTCATGTTTGTTTTTGCTAGATTTTCTCTTTCCATGACACAATCATAATAGTCGCTGTCAACGATATTCTGCTTTTCCATTAACTGGCACATTTGTTTTAGTAAAGCTTCTTTAGAGTCTATTTTATCTAAATGAATAAATAAATTTTTATCAAAAAATTTATTTGACTTTTTTGATTTGTTTAAAGAAATAGAAGTAATAAATTTAGAAATAGCTTCGATATCCTGATTATTCAATGCGAAATCAACGGTTATAGTTGGAATGAAAGCACTTTTTAAAGGAATCGTCGAAATAACAAAATCAATATTCATTAATTCTCTTTTCGTATAATTAATAAATTCATTATACGAAGCTTTATGAACAATCGTAATTTTATCCTTAAAGAAAACATTTAATCTCGCCTCTAACATCCTTGTTGTTGCCTGACCTGAACCACAGACTAAAATCACACTTTTATTTTGAAGACTGCCAGAGAAACAGCGTTCAATAGCAGCTCCAATATGTAATGAAATATAACCAACTTCATCATCTGTTAAAATATACGGTGGGCTGTTAAATATTTTAGATGTGCAGGTTAGTGTGATATCAAAAGCTAAGGGAAAATTGGTTTTAATTGTGTTTAATAAGGGATTGCGTTTATTTAGGGCAAACGACTTAGTATTTAAAATTGATTTAAAGTGGAAGAAGAGGTCTTTCAATAAGATTTCATCATTACGTAAATCAAAATTATAATCTAAATAAATATTATCCAATAATTCTTTAACTAAAGTTTTGATACGACTATCGTTAGCAGCTAAATCATCTAATTGACTATTAGCGACTAAGTGTGAGTATATATATTTCTTTTCACCTTCACTAATAGTAATATTAAAATTATTTTCGATTTCAGTAGAGATATCATTAATAAAACTAGCATAATTTTCATCAATTTTGATCGTATTATTAATATTGATATAGCAGTCATATTGGATTCGAGAAATCATTAAAGCAAAATGAATCACTAGATTTTTAAAATTAAAATCACTAGTTTTTATATTAGCACGTTTTAATTTATCAGAAACGATTTGTTTAAGTAGGTCAAGATCGATTCCCTCAAATAACGCATATTCATCTTTAGTAAATCCAGTAACATAATTTTGAAAATTATACGATAATACATTTTCAACTAAACACTTTCGTTTATCATCTTCATTACCAATTACTTTAACACCAATATTTGTTTTTGAAATATATTCAAGATCATATTTCAAAAAGATATTTTTTAAACTCTTGATATAGTTTTGTAAAGTATTTTTACTTACATAAATATGATCAGCTAGATCATCAAGCGTCATATATTCATCACTATATAATAATAGATTCAACAAATATTTGATTCGATCTTGAGAAGTGTCAAGTTCAAGATTACTTGTCTGTTTTATGGTATTTAAAAACTCTTGATATTTTTTTGAATCATTAATTTCAAGATAATATCCAGCTTTTCTTTTTAATTTTATTTGCGCCCCATTTTTTTCAAGAACATCATTTATTGCCTGAATATCACTGCGGATAGTACGATCAGTTATGTTTAATAGTGAAGATAATTGTTTTACGGAGACGATATTATCCTGTTTAACATAATCAAATATTTCGTTTAGTCGTTTGTATGGAAACATTATTATCACGATTCCTTCCTTATTCTGTCTATATTGTATAGATAATTGTTTGTTTATGCAAATAATTAATTTCCAATATAAAATGGAAATTTTTGGGTTTATTAAACAAATCTTTCCGCTTATAACTGGAAATGGCTTTGGTTGAAATATCACGTTTTTCCAGGTAGACTGGAGTTGTAGCAAGGAGGTATCGGTGTGATGCTTAAAGAAAATTATATATATTTAGATGTTAATGCTAAAACTAAAGAACAAATGCTGAAGTTTATTGCTGATAAAGCAATTGAAAATGACATCTGTGATAGTAGTGAGGGACTACTTGAAGATTTAAAAAAAAGAGAAACAGAGTTTCCAACAGGTTTACAAGATGGTTTTGCAATTCCTCATGCTCGCAGCAGTCATGTAAAAACAGCAGCAATCTTATATTTACGCTGTAATGAAGCATTAGAATGGGGAACGATGGATGATAAGAAAGTAAATTATTTATTTTCGTTACTCGTTCCTGAAGAAAATGAAGGAAATCTTCATTTAATGATGATATCTAAATTAGCAACTTGTTTATTAGAAGATGATTTTAAAGAAACGTTAAAATCAGTGACTGATAAAAAAGAGCTAAAAGATTATATATTAAAAAATATGGAGGTAGATTAAATGAAAATCGTAGGTATTTCAGCATGTCCAGCAGGACTAGCACATACACCTATGGCTGCTAAAGCTTTAGAAAAAGCAGGCGCAAAATTAGGGTATAATTTAAAAATGGAACAACAGGGAAGTATGGGGCAGATCAACACGATTAGTGATGAGGAAGCTAAAGAATGTGATTTTGTAATCATTGCTTCTGATCAAAAAATTATCGGGATGGAACGTTTTGAGGGAAAACCTGTAATTCGTGTTAACATTACAACATGTATCAAAGCCCCTGAAGCAGTAATAAAAAAATGTGTTAAAGCAGTTGAAAGTAAAAAATAAAAGCAATTTAACTTGGCGGAGTCAAATTGCTTACACAAGACTATAATGAGTAGTGTGCACTCTCATTATAACACAAATAAAAAGAGAGGTAAAAAAGATGAAGAAGTTTTTTAAAGATGCTAAAGGTCATTTAATGACCGGAATTGGTTATATGCTGCCGTTGATCATTGGCGCATCATTAATCGTGGCAATTCCAAAGTTGATTGGGGTTGCCATGGGAATCAATAGTTTAGATGTCTATGCTGATAAAGAGGGATTTTTACATATTTTATATTTATTAGAACAAGTAGGATGGACCGGAATTGGTTTAGTTAATACTGTTTTAGGTGGCTTTATAGCTTTTTCAATCGGTGATAAACCAGCAATCGGAGCTGGTTTGATCGGTGGGGCTTTAGCAACTAATACTAAAGCTGGATTTTTAGGAGCAGTCGTTGCAGCCTTTATTGCTGGATATGTGGTTAAATGGTGTAAAGAACATATTCATTTACCAGATTCAATGCAACAAATGATGCCTCTAGTTATTACTCCTTTTTTAGCGACTGGTGCGGTTGCAATCATTATGGGAGTTGTCTTAGCTGAGCCGCTAGCATTTATCAATGATGCTTTAGTATCTTGGTTAAAAGAGATGTGCAATAGTGGAACAAGCCAATTAGTTTTATCTTTGGTTTTAGGAGCCATGATTGCTTCAGATATGGGTGGACCAATCAATAAATCTGCATGGATGGCGGGAAATGTTTTAATGACAGAAGGAATTTATCAGCCAAATGTTTATATTAATTGTGCCATCTGTATTCCACCTTTAGCTTATGCAATTGCTACTGTAATTAAGAAAAAACGTTTTTCACCAAGTTTTCAAGAAGCTGGGAAAGGTAACTGGGTAATGGGCTTTATTGGGATTACTGAAGGAGCGATTCCTTTCACGCTTGTAAAAGCTAGTCGCTTAGTACCAATCAATATGATTGGTGGTGCCCTCGGTGCGGGAATTGCCTGCTTACTTGGTGCCACTGCCAATATTCCGC
Source organism: Clostridium sp. Marseille-Q5894 (assembly GCF_946902305.1). NCBI lineage: Bacteria > Bacillati > Bacillota > Clostridia > Eubacteriales > Clostridiaceae > Clostridium > Clostridium sp. Marseille-Q5894. The sequence goes on from NZ_CAMPPT010000005.1 coordinate 116,276, forward strand.
CAGTAGGTGGTATGTATGGCTTTGTTTCGATTACTAGTGGCTGGGCTTATCTTGTTGGAATTATTGTTGGGGCACTGTTTATTGCCATCGTTGCGCCAATAGTAGTTGATTTTAACGATAGTAGTGAAGAAGTGGATGAGTTATCTGAAGATGATATTGAAATAGAAATAGAAATTTAATAGGGAGATGAAAATCTTCCTATTGTTATAAAGGAGTTAGTATGAAAAGAAAAGTACATGTGATCCCACATTCACATTGGGATCGGGAATGGTATTTTACGACATCAAGATCAAAAGTATATTTGATGAAAGATTTAAAAGATGTTTTAGATACTTTAGAGACAAATGATGATTTTAAATATTTTATGCTTGATGCGCAAGGTTCATTATTAGATGATTATCTTAAATGGATGCCGCAAGATAAAAAAAGAATTGAAAAATTAGTTAAGGCTAAAAAATTAATTATTGGGCCATGGTATACGCAAACCGATCAGCTAGTAATTTCTGGTGAAAGTATCGTTAGAAATATGTATTATGGGATGAAACGCTGTGAAACTTTTGGTGGTTATATGAATGTTGGCTATGTGCCTGATTCATTTGGACAAGCTGGAAATATGCCCCAAATTTATCGTCAATTTGGAATCGAAGATACATTATTTTGGCGTGGTGTCAGTGATGATATGGTCAAACATACTGACTATAATTGGCGCGGTGATGATGGCAGTGTAGTCTTTGCAACGCAAATTCCATTTGGTTATTATATTGGGGGAAATATTCCTGAAGATGATAAAGATAGTGAAGAATTTTGGCAAAAAGAATGTTTTGAAAAAGCGGGTGGTAGAAGTGCCACGAAACATATTTACTTCCCTAATGGTTTTGATCAAGCGCCGGTGCGTAAAAATTTACCTGAACTAATTAAAGAAAGAAACCAAAAAGATCCTGATAATGAATATGTGATCAGCTGTGTTGAAGATTATATCAAGGATGTCAAAAATGAAGCTCCTGATCTAGAAGAAGTTAGTGGCGAGCTGGTAATCGCTAAACATATGCGAATTCATAAATCGATTTTTTCATCACGAAGTGATTTAAAAGTACTAAATACCCAAGTACAAAATTATGTAACAAATATTTTAGAGCCGCTATTAACATTATCGTATCATTTGGGCAACGATTATCCTCATGAGGCGGTTGGTGAAATTTGGAAATTATTATTTGAAAATGCAGCTCATGATTCAATTGGTTCTTGTATTTCAGATACGGCTAATGAAGATGTTTATATGCGCTATAAACAAGCTCGGGATATTGCTGTTAATTTAGTTGAATTACATTCACGTTTAATGGCAACTAAAATTAAAAATGAAACAAATAATACAATTACACTTACGTTATTTAATACTTTGCCTAAAAAACGTAATGATACAATCGTATTTGAAACCTATTTACCAGGTGACAAATTTGCAATTAAAGATAATTTTGGAAATCTTATTAAATATACGATTATTGAACAAACAGATTTAACCGATTATGTTTTATCACAAACGATTAGATTGAATCCTAGTAAAGAAATTTATCTGCCAGCTAAAGTTTATCGTGTTAAGATCGCTGTTGCAGCAAATGATGTCCCAGCTTTAGGATATGTTCAATATACAATTGACTTAGATGATCATTCTAATGACACTGTTTCAAAAATAGATATCATGGAAAATGAATATTATCAAATCAAAGTTAATGAAAAAGGTAGTTTAGATATCTATGATAAAATAGCTGATTTCCATTATTTAAATCAAGCGATTCTGGTAGAAAATGGTGATGATGGTGATAGTTTCAATTATTCTCCACCACGTCAGGATTTCGAAGTATATTCAACTGATAGTCGATTTACTAATAATATTATTGGTTCTAGTTTATATCAAAAAGCACTTATTAATTATGAAATGATTATTCCTGCTAATTTACAAGAGCGGGCTGAAGGAAAAGTAAGTACAAAGTTACCAGTAAGTTTAGAGGTAGGATTGAGAAAAGGCGCAAAAGTAATCGATATTAATGTTCATGTAGATAATCATGGTTTATCACATCGCTTATGCATTCTTTTTGATAGCGCTTTAACGACTAAATTTAATTATGCTGATCAACAGTTTGGATCAATTAAGCGGCCAAATGAATATGCAAAAGAAATGGCTTTGTATCTAGAAGGATTAGGAAATAAAGAAAAAATTGAAAAACCTAAAATTATCGAATTAGCCAATTGGGCCAATGATCAGTCTTCATGGCAAGAACCGCCAATTTCAATTGAACCAACTCAAAGTTACGTGAGTCTTGCTGATGAAAATAGAGGAATCACGCTTATTCCTCAGGGCGTCCGTGAATATGAAATCATTGGTGAAAGAGGAAATCAAATTAGATTAACTTTATTTAGAACATATGGTTTTATGGGGAAAGAAAATCTAGTTTATCGTCCAGGAAGAGCATCAGGAGAACGGATCATTGCTACACCGGCTGCACAATTATTAAAGGAAATGGATTTCACTCTGGGCTTTACTACTTTTTCTACAAATATCAATGATGCTAATATCGATCAGTTGGCAAAAGAATATAATACGCCAATCGAAGTTTATGAGTATGCCGATTTCTTAAATGGAAGATTGATTTTTGCACAAGAAGATGTTGAACAAACTTTATCTTCTTCAATATCATTATTTGAAACAGAGAATAAGCTTGTAATAAGTGCAATTAAAAAAAGTGAAGATGATAAGGGGTATATAATTCGTTTATTTAATGGGAAAGATCATTTAGATGTAGGTGATAAGCTATCTTTTAATTTCGATATTAAAGAAGCGTATTATACTAATTTAAAAGAGGAAAAGCTTGAAAAAATTGATATTGAAAATAATACTATTAAGATCGAGCCACTTTCTCACTGTAAATTTATTACAATATATGTCTCTTAAATTATTAACAGGTAAAAACGATAATCGTTTTTACCTGTTTGCATATATCAGACTTAGTCTGATATGGAAAATAGTCATAAAATTAAAATGCTATTTGAATACGAAAAGGGTACTTTTTAAAGATGATATGGCGATTTACTTTAATGGCATGATAAATTATTGAGATCAAACGAATGTAAAATTTTTTTAAATATGAATTATATGTTATAATAAGGTTACTTTTGTAGAAAGGATAGAGATGATGTATAATATTTTTGATATCTTACCTAATAACTTTTTTAATATTTTTATTGGCGATAATAAGCGGGTAATTTCTGATTGTTTGTTTTTAGTTTATCATTCATTTAAAAGTGATTTGTCTTTTTCGTCTACTAAAGAACAAGTTCTATCGATTTTTCAAGATTATTTTGAAAATCATGTTACCTTTTTAAAAAGTGATGAAAAGTTAGATGATTCACGTGATAAAGCTTTATATATTTTAAAAAGGTTAAAAGAATGTGGCTGGGTCAATGAGGAAACGGGCGAAAATTATGAGATATTTATTACTTTTGAAGATTATAGTATTAGAGTCTTAGAAAATCTATTTAGTCTTGATAGCAGTAGTGATAATGGTGAATATTCGGGTTTGATCTATAATATTTTTATGTCGTTCAATACTTTTGATGTTAATCGTGGCGATCTAGTTTTTGAAACAGGGTATGAAAATACAAAAGAGCTAGCTAATAAATTAAAAAACTTAAATTCTAATATAAAAAAATATATTCAAAATTTGTTGGATGAAGGGATCAAAGATGATCTCGAGGCGTTATTGAGCTCATTGTTACAAGATTATCAAACTAAGATCGTTGATCGCGCTTATTATAATCTTACTACTTATGATAATCCTTCTAAATATCGGCAGCGAATTATCAATAACATTGAAACTATTATTAGTGATGATAAGTATCTTGATATAATTGTCCGTAATATTATGGAACGTAAGGATCTTGGCTATCAGGAGGCATTAGAGCTGCTGTTGAATCAAAAGGATTATATTATTAATGCTTTTGAACATATTGAAGAAATAATGCAGGAAATCGATAGTAAAAATAATAGATTTATTGAATCAGCAATCAATCGAATTACTTTTTTATTAAACAATCAAAAAGATATTGAAGGAAAGATCAATAATATTATTAAAGCAATTGCTAGCGGTAAAGATGTAAGTGATGTGGGGAATCTATATTTAAATAGTTTTGTTTCGAGAGATTCTTTATATGTTCCTCGTAATTATACGAGTATAGTTAAATCAGAGGTAGAAAAGCCTGCAGTTCTTGATGAAGCATTAAAAGAGAAGGCTTTGAAACAAATCATTAAATCTAAAAATTATTCACATAAATATATTGAAGATAAGGTCTTGATGCTGTTAAAACAAAACGGGGATTTTTTAGGTTCTTCATTACCAATCAACAATAATGAAGATCTAGCGACTTTAGTGTTGATTTATTTATATGGTTTTACATATGGAACAAAATATGAAGTTGAACCATTAGATAATGAAGTAATAGTTAATAATTATCGCTTTAAAGATTTTAAAGTAAAGGAGAAAATGAATGGATAAATATCAGCAGGCGACAACTTTTTATAATAAATATATTCGTTTAAATGATAGTAAAAAAGAAGAGTTTTCAAGATTAACTAATAAATTATTAAGCTATAATTACATTTGTGCCAGCCGACCTCGAGATCTTGATGATTATTATAAAATTATTGCTGATTTTGAGCTTTATGCCAGCTATTTTGCCTTGATGGATTATGTGTTGGAAAATCATAATGTTGATAAAGTATTGAATTTATATAATTTACAAAATTATAATCGTTATTCTTTTAAGAAAAATGAGTCGGTTATTTTATTATTGTTACGACGCTTTTATTATCAAAAAATGCAGGAAGTATCTTTGCTTGATAATATCACAATAACTTTACAACAGCTTCATGATGCTATTAATGCAACTGGTATTTTTGATAAACGAATTAATAAAAGTGAACTTAAAGAAGTGTTTAGGGTCTTAAAAAGATATAATATTATCGATGTAACTGGTAATAGTGATGATGATAATGCAGTCATTATTATTTATCCGACTATTACGTATGTCTTACCGGTTGAACGCTTAGAACAAATCGATGATATTTTATTGGATTATCAAAAGCGAGGTGATAGTAGTGAAAAAACTAGTCAAGATGAAGTTGATTAATTGGCATTTATTTAATAATCAAACGATCGAAATCAAAAATAATGCCGTTATCACAGGGGAAAATGGGACTGGTAAATCAACTTTACTAGATGCTTTGCAGTATATATTAACAGCGGGGAAAGCTAAGTTTAATAGTGCGGCTAATGATTCGGGAAAAAGAAATATTGAAGGTTATATTCGTGGTAAATTAGGGCGTGAAGGAAAAGAGTATTTAAGAATGGGAGATGTGGTTTCGTATATTGTTTTAGAATATTTTGATGAAACGACAAAACGGAGCCAGTTATTAGGTGTTGTTCTGGAACTAAGTAAATCAAATATCAAAAAAGAGTTATTTTTTCAAGTAATCGATCAAAAAATAGCTGATGATTTATTTATTAAAGGAAATCATGTGTATAATCGTAATGAGTTTAGACGCTTTTTAACTAGTAAAAAGATTCAGGCTAATTATGTTGATAAAAAAAGTGCTGTGCCGGGGCTGTTTCGCCAAGCCTTGGGGGTATCAAAAAAATATTTTGAATTGATTCCTCGCGCATTAGCTTTTAAACCAATCAACCATGTGTATAATTTTATTTTTGACTTCCTTTTAAATGAAGATCCTGTTAAGATCGATGATCTTCGTAATAATGTAAGAGCGTATCGTAATTTAGGTAATGTTTTAAAAGATCAGCAAAATCGTTTAGCAGCTTTAGAAAAGATAGATACTTTTTATCAAAATTATCAAAAGATAGATCTTCGCTTAAAGAATCACCAAGATGCTAAAGATCATCTTTATCTGGATAGTTTGTATTATCAAAAGGAAGTAATTGAAAAAGCTATTTTAAAAAGCGAAGTAATTATCAAAGATTTAAAGCAGCTATTGATCATTGCTAAAGAGGAAAGTGAAAATCTTCAAAAAGAAGTTATTAGTTTAGAAAATATTTTAGACAGTAATGAAGGTTATCGTTTAAAGAAACAGCTTGAAAGCAATTTAAAAACGAAGCAAACGCAATTAAAACAGCTTGAAATCAAATATCATGATTATGTTGATAAATTAATTCAAGAAACAATGATTTTAAAACAACTTCGAATCAAAGAAACATTTATCAATAATGTTAATAGTAATGATTATGATAGTGAATATTTAAATGAACATCTTTTTGAAATAAAAAATGATCTAGTAAGTAAACGTAGTGATTTTAGTGAAAAGAAAATTATTTTTGAACAAGATTTAAAAAAGATACAGACTAAACAAAATGAATTAGTTGATCAACATAACCTTCTTTTAAGTAATCGCTTTTTTTATCGTAAGGAAATAACTGAGCTTATTAAAGTTTTAAAAGAACAGTTAGCTAATTATTATCAAAAGAAAATTGATGTAAAGCCACTTTGTGAATATTTAGAAATAACTGATGAATCATGGCGTAATGCCATTGAGGGATATTTAAATACCCAGCGTTTTGATATTATTATTGATCCTGAATATTTCACAAAAGCAATGCAGATATATGAACAGTATAAAAATAGTCATGGTATTTTTGGGGTCGGGATCGTCGATGTTGCTAAGCTGGATAAATATCAAGAAACCCAAGAAGACAGTTTAGCTAATTATGTTACAAGTCTTAACAGTTACGCTAAAAGATATGCTAATATGCTGTTAAATCGAGTTAAGTGTGTCGATACAGTTGAACAATTACCAATGCATAAAACGGCAATTACTAAAACTTGTATGGTTTATAATAATTATACGGTTAGAGCGCTTAATCCTAAGGTATATCAACAGCCGTATATTGGATTGGAAGCTTTGAAGATTCAAATAGGGATGATTGAAGAACAATTAAACCAAATTCAAGATGAAATCAAAGTTAAAAGTAAACAATATCATGAAATAAATCGGAATCTAAAGATCTTGAATAAATCACAAATCGATTTTTTAGTTGGTTCTACTAGTTTGATCGATGAATATCATGATTTACAAAATAATATCGATGAGATTGATAAACGTTTAAAAGAAATTATTCAAGATGATTCGATTGTTGCGATTGTCCAACAATTAGATCAAGTTAACCTAAAATACCAAAAAGCCCAAGATAACTATGATTTAAAACAGCGTAATCTTATCAATGAAAAAGCCAGCATTGATCAAAATAATAAAACAAAAAAGGAAATTGAAGCAGAATTAGAAATGCTTCCCAAGGCACCAGAAATTATTGACGAAGCAATTGCGGCAATTAAAAAAAGATATTATAAACGTTTTGGTCATAATTACGCATCGATTCAAAACAGTTTAGTTATAAAAATTCGTGAATTAGAAGGACAGTTAAATAAGGAAAATACGAATATTGAATGGGCCATGAAAGCTTTTAATCATGAATTTAAAGTTGGTTATGGCGAAACGATCGACAGTATTGATGTTTATTTGCAGCTATACTATAAATTAAGAGATATTGAAATCGTTAAACGTCAAGATGATGTGCGAAATGCAAGAAGAAAATGTGAGCAGTCATTTCAAGAGTCATTTATATCGCGATTGTATGAAAAGATCAATCAGGCGAAAAAGGATATTAAAGAATTGAACAAGGGACTTCAAAATAAAAACTTTAATGGCGATAGCTATGAATTTGAGGTCAATCCTAGCAGACGTAAAGATTATCGACGTTATTATGATATTATTGCTTCTAATCAGCAGTATAACAGTGATGATTTATTTGTAACGACTTTATCAAAAGAAAATCGAGCTGTAATGGATGAATTGTTTGATCAAATAGCTTTATTAGGTGAAGATGAAAGTGGTGAAAAGTTATTACAAAAATATACTGATTATCGTGAGTATTTAGATTATGATATTAAAATTTCACATGAAAATGGTGATTTTACTAAATTTTCTAAAGTTAATCGGGAAAAATCAGGTGGAGAAACCCAAACACCGTTTTATGTTGTTATTGCCTCAAGTTTTGAACAGTTAATCAAAAATCGTCTTAATGAAGATTCTGGCTGTGTTGTTTTATTTGATGAAGCTTTTAATAATATGGATGAAACGAGAATTCAGGCAATGATGAGATTTTATAATGAACTTAATGTGCAGATCATTTTGGCAGCACCACCAGATCGTGCTAGTACTATCATGCCTTATGTTGATACCACCCTAGCAATTATTAAATCCGGTGATAATTCTTTTGTTGAGGCTATTATTCATGAATAAATATGCAACAAAAATATTAACTAATCTTTTGGAAAAGTATGAACGCAGTGTTTTATCTAAACAAGGTTCTTGTTTAAATTTGCAGATAAAAGTTAAATTGCGAAAGCTTTTTCCAAAATATGATAACAGTGATTACTATTCGCAGCGTTTATTGATTGATGAAGCCTGTTATGATTTAAATAACTTACATCTTCTTGATATTGTTATTGATGATGAGGGAATTGATGAAATAGCACTAGTATTAGATGATAATTATATAAAAGAGGCATACCGTTTAATAAAGCGAATTTATTTAGCCGATTATCGTCTTGAAACAATTGATTGTTTAAAAGGGGTTTCATTTTCTATCGACTGGCTGGATCGTTTTAAAAATGAAATGATAAAAAAGATAGAAAACTATCAATCAGTAAGCAGGTATTTAAATATTGAAAATATTGAAGAAATCAATGATACATTTATTGTTTTACAAGCACTTGTAAAACAAAAGAAAGAAATTTCATTTCGTAAATTTTCTTTAATGGTTTTGAAAGATTCAAAACGATTAGAAAATATCAAAAGTAAGCTTGTTAATATTGTTAATGATTATTATAGTGAAAGCTTTCAAAATGAAGATGAATTGTTTGGATATTTTAATGTTATTAAAAATCCTGGTTTTATATATTTAAGTGGTCAAATCAAAATCAGTTTAAATGAACAGATTATTGATATTGGTAAACTTAATAGTCCCTTTTCTTTAACTACTGAAAATATTAAATTATTGAAAATCTTAGAAATTAGAGATGCTAATGTTTTAACGATTGAAAACCTAACTTCATTTTATGATACTGCTGTTGATAATACTTTGATAATCTATTTAGGCGGTTATCATAATGCATTAAGAAGAGAACTGTTGTTGAAAATCTATCAATTTAAAACAGATCTTAATTATTATCATTTTGGTGATATTGATGCTGGGGGATTTTATATTTATTTGCATTTAGTTGAAAGGACCAATATTCCTTTTAAAACCATTGCCATGAATATAGATATATTACAAAAGTATCAAGAATATACAAAAAGATTGACGGCTAATGATCGTAAAAGATTAATTAAATTAAAAGAACAGTTTCATGATAAAGTCATTGATTATATGTTGGAAAATGACTGTAAATTAGAGCAGGAGATCGTTGAACTGCATACTATTGATCATTGATATAAAGGTGTTCAAGATTAGTTTGAACACCTTATTTATATAAGTGATTATTATAGATAAATGAGACATATCGATATTTATAGCTGGCATGAAATAACAAATAATAATATTTGCTTCTAAAAAAGAGACTATTCTAACAACGTGGGGTCAATATCACCTCATGTTTTAATAGTCTCTTTATTTAAATCCTCAAGTTATTTTGTCTGTTGGTAAATATGATGAATTCTAAAATTTCTCATTTTTATTATTTATAATAGATTTGCTGATATTAAATAGTTTTAAGATTAGTATAAGTATCAAGTTCTTCAATTATTAATAAGTTCATTTCTTCTAAGTATGTTTTAGATAGTTTTTTTAAATTATTGTATCTTTTTTTTAGACTAAAACCATGCTCTAAACCACTTAGATACTTATCGTCAATTTTTATGTAATATTCTGCTATTAGACCAGAACTTTCTACTTCTTTTGGCGTATCAGTATCAGTATCACTATCGACAATCGATGTATCATAATATAAATAATATTTTATATTAACAGTATATGCGCCATACTCAAAAGTATCTTCTAAAGTATCTGCGGCATCAACCATTCTATAATTAGTATAGTAATCTGTCAGCTCACTAGTTATTGTAAACATATTACCACAATGTATCCCAACCTTTTTGCCATGGGCTTTTATTTCATTATCCATACCAGTTGGAAGTTTATCCAATTTTATATATTTTGAAAAATTCCCTAATTCAGATTCACAATTAATATTGCGACCCATTTTAGCAGTTAATCCAGGAGGTCTACCGCATGCTGAACATAGAATTAAAAGTATTATAACAATACTGATTTTGTTTATCTTTTTCATTTTTTTTGACAAGAAAACTGTCATTGGTATCTGTAGCAAAATTGTAATCTCCTTTCTAAATATTTTTCTTTGTTTATTCAATTTCATAAATTTTAATAGTCGATAGATACTGTAGCCATGGCTTAAGAACCAGTGATTTCTTTATTATGATTATCCGGATCATCAATGCATTTGTAATATCCTACAAATACACTTGTTTCTATAAAAAAGATGTGCATATTTATTTAATTTTTATCATCCCGTTGTCATTATTTATATTTAAAAGCGCTTTCTATATTTATATAATAACATAATATATTATAAAGACAAGAATGCATAGAAAATATAGTTAAATAATTTTTTTAATATAATATAAAATAAAATATGCGATGTTATTATTAAGTATTTTAATAACTATTAAAAATGGGACTATCGCCTGCTTCTAAGATAATGTTAAATATAAGATACAGTCTGTTTAATGTTGATATTAGAGTTATTGCATTAATATTATGTTATTATGTTAAAACATTATCTGGTACAAATGTTTAAATAAAGGAGGCAATGTAAATGTTAAAAAATTATTTTTATGGGATTAGATAGACAAAATAATAAAATATTTTAAATAAAAAAATATTAATGATTAATTTTTACTGTTATTAATGTAAGCGCTATTGCTTGTGGTTTTTGAATAAGTTATAATCTTTTATATAAAAACAAAATAGGGAGCATAGAAATGAATGTGTATGAATTAAAAATAAAAATATATTTATTAAAAGATATCAAAATTGAAGAAATACAAAGTTATCTGGCGTATTTTATAGATAGTGTTTTGGTAAAAGAAAACGAATTTTTAAATATTCATGAAACGAATATGTATAAGTTTTATACTTTTGACAGTCTTTATCCTCTAGCGAAAAATGGCGTATATCAAAAAGATAATACTTATGTATTTAGAATACGAACTGTTGATTATAAGCTGGCTGAATATTTATATAAGACATTGATAAAAAATCGTACCAAAGAAATCCAGGGATTAACAGGTGAGGTTAAGATCATAAAGCCTAAAATGATTAAAAAATTATACACGTTAACACCTATAATATTAAAAACTGAGCATGGTTATTGGAAAAATAATATCAAGGTGGAAGAATTTGAAAAGCGCTTAAAAATAAATTTAATAAAAAAATATAATAACATTACTAGCGATAAAATAAATGAAGATTTTCAGTTATATTATCATATTATTTTTAAAAATAAAGTTCCTGTTTTACGGACATATAAAGGAATTAAATTATTAGGAGATATGATTGAACTAGATATTGCTGAAAATGAAAATGCTCAAAAATTGGCAATGTTAGCCATCGGCGCAGGACTTTTGGAAATGAATGCCCGGGGCTTTGGCTTTGTTAATTATTCATTTTATTGAAAGGAGGCTATGTGATGCTGGAAGAGTGTCTAGAAATTTTTAGTCAGGAACTTAAAAATAATCCAAATTTAATTTTGGAGACAATGGTTTTAACGAATGGTGATTATGTTTTGGTACATAGTGATGGCAGTTATCAAGTTGAAAAAATCAAGTATTCAAAAAAGGATCATTGTTTGATTGAAAAGCCCGATGATGAAACATATCGAAAATTATGTTTTTATGATTATCAAAGTCAATTAGTAAGTATGAATAAACCCCAAGACTCGGGGAAAACGATCCATTCTAATAATTATTTGTCGTTTTTTGTTAAAAAGGAAAGTTTTAACAATGGCAAGATGAATAATGAAGCGATTGAAAGATATTTTAAGTCTTTAGAGTGTCCGCAAGAGAAATATAAAGGTAAAGATTTACAAATGTATAATTTTGTAGCTGATGATATTGGTGAAATTGATCAAGAGAAGTTACAAAGAAATAAGCAATGGTTAGTTGAAAATATATATAATTTAGATAATGTTGATTATAGTGAAAAAGATTATTTAAAGGTCTTTTTTGAAGATGATGATCAGGCATATATTAATGAGGGAAATCGTTACACTTTAACGAAGATATTTAATTGTAATGATTATAATATTTATGATGATAGTGATGTTTATGGTTTGCCGAATTATAATATGCAGTTAAATTCTAAAAAACCGTTTTTGGAAAATAAGACAAGAATGAATAAGATTCCTTACATGTTATCTTTAAAAGAAGCTTTACTTGAAAAAAAGTTTTTTGATTTTTTGATGAATCAGGCAAATGATGGTAAAACAAATATTTATTTTAGTAGTGATGAAGATGATGATAAAAGGATCTATTGTTTAAATAATGTTGAAAGAATAGAAAAAGGTTTTGATGGGATCGTTGTTAAAACAAAAAAAGGTAAAGAATTAGAAATTCATTATCTGGATGTTGTTACGGATTATAAAGTTTTTTTAAACCCTTTATTTAATTATAAAAATGTTATCGGTTCTTTAGCTGATGAATGTTATAAAGAGTATGAAAAAAGAACAGATGTTGAAAATCTTATTAATGAGATCTTGTTTTCCAAATATTTGAAAAATAATTATTTTACAGCTCCTGATGACCTCAAAGGCGTTGATAGTATTTATAAAAAGAATCTTTTGATTTGTAGGGAAGCAGTTCATGCTTGGGTATATGCAGGAAAAGTTGAAAATATTGGAAATGTTTTGTTAAAAGCTGCTTTGGATATAACTAAATATTCAATCAAAATGGGTTATCTAAAAAGTGCGAAGAAACAAATGAATTTATATTTTGCGTTAAATAAGTATTTTAATCAAAAGGAGAATGGTATGGAAAATATACGAGATGTTTTACGAACGAAAATAAATGCCAAACATCAAATGAAAATTGAAGATGATTTGGAATATAGTTTTGCTGTTGGTCAAGCTATTGCTTACTTGCAATCAAAAAGCAAAGCAAAAAATAAAACCCAGGATATTATTAATCAATTTATCGTTATTAAAAATGACAAAGTTTTAAAAATTAAGTTGGAACAATTTTATCGTCGGTATAATTATGATTTATTTGTAGGTAAAACGCGCTTTAATTATTTGTTTGCGATGGTCATGGAATATATGGATGTCAAGAAAATTGATCAAAGTATGTTGATGGCAGGTTATCTTGGTGAAAATTTAATTTATGAAAAAGGGGAAAAAGAAAATGGATAAAAGAGTATATGGAGTTATTGGAATTGCCTCAATAATGGCTAATTGGAATGCAGATTTTTCTGGTTATCCTAAGAGTTTATCAGATGGAACGATTTTTGGTAGTGATAAAGCCTTAAAATATCCAATGAAAAAGATGTGGGATAGTGAAGGTAAAAAAGTGTTATACATAAAATCAATGAAATTTTCACCACAAAAAGATGGTAGTGTAACATTAGTACCTAATTCATTAAAAGAACGTTATGAAAAGTTATTTGATGTTGAAGATTTATCAAAATGTAAAGATGCTAAAGAAGTTTTCACTAATTTAATGAATGCGGTAGATGTTAAAAACTTTGGAGCTACTTTTGCAGAAGCTAAGAATAATATTTCAATTACTGGTGCTGTTCAGTTTGGTCAGGGAATTAATAAATATGATGGCAGTGTTGCTGAAGAACAGCAAATTTTATCACCATTTAGAGATGCTTCTAAAGATAAAGAAAAAGATGAGGAAGCTAAAAATTCGACATTAGGAACGAAGATCGTAAGTAATGAAGCACATTATTTTTATCCTTTTTCAATCAATCCTAATGCTTATAAAGAATTAGTATCATTAAAGGTAACTGATGGGTATACCGAAGCAGATTATCAAAATTTTAAACGGACAGCTTTAGTAGCTGCTACTTCATTTTCTTCTAATGCTAAAGAAGGGTGTGAAAATGAATTTGCTTTATTTGTCGAAACTAAGTCAGATACATATTTACCAAATTTAAGTGAATATATTAGTTTTGAAAAAACTGATCTTAACAAAATTAAAATTGAATGTAATATGTTAAATGAACTTGATGATATTTTAAGTATTGAAATATATTATAATCCCGAAACAACAGTTTTAGAATCTAATTTAAAAAATGCCAAGATATATCATATCATTACTAAAAAAGAGGTGTAATTTATGCAGGCACTTAAATTTACTTTAAGTGGTAAAACAGCTTTTTTTAAGCGTCCTGAAGTCAATACCTATTATTATTTTACATTTGGTAATATTCATAAAGTAGCATTACTAGGAATGTTTGGCGCTATTTTAGGGTATCAGGGTTATAACAATACTAAAGAACTACCGGAGTTTTATCGAAAACTAAAGGATGTAAAAGTATCTATTATACCGCAAAATAAAAAAGGTTATTTTTCTAAAAAGATTCAGTATTTTAATAATTCAGTGGGATATGCTTCAAAAGAGCAGGGTGGAAATCTGATTGTTAAGGAACAGTGGTTAGAATATCCAAAATGGGATATTATTGTCCTTTTAGATAATGAAGAAGCTAAAAAAATTGCTGAGTCATTAATTAATCATAAGTGTATCTATATTCCTTATTTAGGAAAAAATGATCATCCTGCAATAATTGATGATGTTTATATTGTTGAATTGGATGAAAGAAATATTGATGAAGAAAGAATTGATAGTTTATTTCCTAAAGGAAGTTTTGAAGAAGCTGAGGATATTGATATCGATTTTTATAAGTATCAGGAGAGTTTACCAATTGGTTTAAATGAAAAAACAGGATTATATGAATATATGACTTTTATTCATACAGATCTATTGATGGATGAAGGGACTGTATATACTTTTGATAGTAAAAATATAATATTTTATTAGACCCGCTTTATTGCGGGTTTTATTGAAGGAGGAAGTTATGGATATTGATAAATATGTGGTGTCACTAGAACGATTAATGAAAAATATTAATAATTGTTATGGCCATATTAAAGATGAGCAGCATGAAACGATTGTTGAACATATTCAATTGTGTATTAAATATTTAAAAGAAATTTTTGAATTAAAAAGATTAGATAAAATAATGGTGTCTTTTAAAAATAATTTAGTTAGTGATTTATCTGATGAAGGAAAAGAAGTGTTTAATGAACTTTTTATTAATACGATCGTTTTCCATGATACCGGTAAAATAAATCCCATTTTTCAAAATGATAAGATGAATAATCCTGCTATGAATTATATGACACCGCCACCAAACTTAGATTCTAAACACTCGATATTATCAGCATATATTTATTTAGGATATTTTCTAAATAAAATAAGTTTACTTGATAAAAATGATTATAAAATATTGAAAAGAATTACTTATATAAATGCTTTTGTGATTTCTAGGCATCATAGTAAGATCGATGATTTTAGAACTTGTTTTATTGATAAATTTGATAGTGATGATAAATTAGAAAAAAGAATCATAGATTGGGTAAATAGTGATGAATTTGTAAAGCAGTTTAATGTCGATTTTAATTTTGTTCCCTTGAAAAAAAAGGGTAGAAATATTTTGTTTAAAAAACTACAAAAATATAAAATCGATAAACAAATTGATTTCTATGCTTATGTTAGATTTTTATATTCTATTTTAGTTACATGCGATTACTATGCAACTAGTGAATTTTATAATGATCAAAAAAGTATTAGTGTAATGAATGATTTTGATTTTAAAGAACTGATCAAACAATATAATAATACCGAGCTAATAATTAAGATCAGAAAGAAACAGACTTTTGAAAATAGTATCAATGAATTAAGAACGGAGATATTTTTAGAAGCCGAAAAAACATTAATAGAAAACTGCGATAAAAATATTTTTTATCTCGAAGCACCAACTGGTAGTGGTAAAAGTAATACTGCGATAAACTTAAGTTTACGTTTGATTGAAAAAAATAATGATTTAAATAAAATCGTCTATGTTTATCCTTTTAATACGTTAGTAGAACAAAATATCGCTTCATTTAATAAAATATTTGATCATAGCAGAATTTTAAATAATCTTGCAGTTGTTAATTCAACAACACCAATTAAAATTGATGAAAATAACCCTAATAAATATCAAAAGGCACTATTAGACCGTCAGTTTTTGAATTATCCAATTATTTTAACTACACATGTTAGCTTATTTGATACATTGTTTGGTGATAATCGTGAATCAGCATTTGGTTTCTATCAACTAGCTAATTCAGTAATTGTTTTAGATGAGATTCAAAATTACCGGATTGAACGCTGGAATGAGATAATTAACTTTTTAAAAGAATATGCAAAAGTTTTAAATATGAAAATAATCATTATGTCAGCTACTTTACCTAATTTAGAGCTGCTTACAAACGATAATAGTAATTCAGTATCATTAATTAAAGACTGTAAAAAATATTTTTTAAACCCTGTTTTTAAAGATCGGGTAAAGATTGATTATGGTTTGTTGGAAATAGAAAATGTTGAAGAAAAATTGTTTGAACATGTCTTAAAAATGAATAAGTTAAAGAAAAAAATCATGTTGGAATTTATTGTAAGAAAAAGTGCTGAAAAATTTTATCGGCGTCTTAAAAACGAAAAACTTGATTGTGAAGTGTTATTTATTAGCGGTTTTGACAGCATTTTAGAAAGAGAAATAATCATTGATAAGGTCAATACGTGTAATCATCTTATTTTAGTAGCGACACAAGTAGTTGAAGCAGGCGTTGATATTGATATGGATATTGGTTATAAAGATATTTCAAAACTAGATAGTGAAGAACAGTTTATGGGAAGAATAAATCGTTCTTGTTTAAAAGAGGGGATAGTGTATTTCTTTAATTTAAACAAAGCTGCAAATATTTATAAAAAAGATGAAAGAGTTAGTATAAATTTAACGTTATTAAATGATGAAATGAAGGATATATTATTAAATAAGAATTTTAATCAATATTATCAAAAATTACTTACAGCTTTAGTATATAAGGCCAGAAAATATAGTGATGATAATGTTGAAAATTTTTTTAGGGAGGCTGTTGCCTGTTTGAATTATAAAGAAGTAAGTAAACGAATGGAACTGATCTTGGATACAAGAGATCGCGTGACGATTTTTTTGGGACGTAAGATAAAAGATGTTGATGGTAATGAATATGATGGTAATTTGATATGGACTCAGTATGTGGAGTTATTACAAGATAATGATATGGATTATTCAAAAAAGATTTATCAGTTATCAGTTGTAAAAAGTAAAATGAATTATTTTATGTATCAAATTGATAGTAAATGTCAATTTGATTATAAAGAACAGATTGGTGATATTTTTTATATTGAAGATGGTGATAATTATATTTTAGATGGAAAATTAAATACAGGATTATTTGATACTGAAGATGAATTATTTATATAGGTGGTGTGATCATGCAAATAAATGGGACGTTGATAAATTATTATTTTCATTGTAAAAGACAATGTTATTTACATGGTAATCGTCTTAATTTAGAAGATGAAAGTGAAGATGTAAAAATTGGAAAAGCTTTGCACGAACAAAAATATAGTGATAACAAAAACTCAGAAATAGCAATAGATAATATTAGATTAGATAAATTAACGGCCAAATACTTAATTGAAACTAAAAAATCTGATGCTGACTTGATAGCAGCTAAATGGCAGCTTTTGTATTATCTTAAAATATTAAAATCAAAAGGAATAATTAGAAAAGGTAGGATCGAAGTAATTGAAAAAAACAAACAAAATAAATCTTTTATTGAAGTAGAATTAAATGCTGTAGAAGAACAGAAATTAGATAAAGTAATTGTAGAAATTGAAGAACTATTGGAAGGTAATCAAATACCACCAGTTTTAAATGAGAGTAAATGTAAAAAATGTGCATACTATGCTTATTGTTATATATAGGAGGTGAGGTTATGGGAAGTACAAAATATATAACTAGTATGGGTGATTTAAAGCGAAAAGACGATTCACTTTGTTTTAGAAAAGGTAATAAAAATATCTATTTACCAGTAGAAAATGTAAAAGAGATATATTGTTTAAATGAAATATCATTGAATACTAAATTGTTGGATTTTATTTCATCAAAAAATATAATTATTCATTTTTTTAATTACTATCAGGGCTATAGTGGAACTTTTTATCCTAAAGATAAATATACTAGTGGTAAATTATTGATTAAACAAGTTGAAGCATTTAGTAATCATAGAAAAGAAATTGCTAGTGCGATCGTTCATGGAATAGCAATTAATATTGATGAAACTTTGTATCATTATTATAAACATGGCAAAAAAGAAGTTAAAGAAACTATTGACTGGATTCGAAAAGAAGTTTCTAGACGTTTACAAGATGCTAATAATATTAAAGAAATAATGGCGGTTGAAGGCGAGTTGTGGCAAAGATTTTATAGTACTTTTAAATATATATTACCTGAAGATTTTATAATGAATAAGAGAGTTAAAAGACCACCAGATAATCCAATCAATGCTTTGATTTCTTTTGGAAACACATTATTATATACAAAAACAATTTCGGCGATATATCAAACTCATTTAAATCAAAGTATTTCATTTTTACATGAACCAACAGAACAAAGATTTTCTTTATCATTAGATCTAAGCGAAGTATTTAAACCAATAATAGTTTTTAAAACTATTTTTGAATTAGTAAATACTAGAAAATTAAAAGTTGAAAAACATTTTGACAAAAAAACCAACTATTGTTTATTAAATGAAGAAGGTAGACAAATATTTATTGAAGCTTTTGAAAACAGGATAGATACTAAATTCCAGCATACAAAATTAAAAAGAAAAATATCATATAAAACAGCAATAAAATATGACGGATATAAATTAATTAAAACAATTTTTGAAGGTACCACTTTTATACCATTTTCAATAAAGGATAAATACTAATGAAAATAAAAAATCATAATTATGTAATTGTTTGTTATGATATTGGTGAAAAAAGAGTTAATAAAATATTTAAGATTTGTAAAAAGTATCTTCCTCATTATCAGTATTCTATTTTTAAAGGCCCTATCACACCAGCAAAGTTAATTTTGTTGAAGAAAGAATTACAAAAGGCTATAAATAAGGATGAGGATTGTGTCAGTATAATTAAATTACAAAGTGAAAGTTCTTTTGATGAAGAGATATTAGGATGTCAAAAAGAAGAGAATACAGATAGTTTAATTATATAATTTACCAGGTAAAATTTTTAATAAAATGTCTAAACCTCTTGTTAGAGTAAGGGTTCAGGAGAATATGATAGAAAATTATAAAAAGAAGAATTTAGCTGGTAAAAAAATAGAAAGTTGTTGATATATATAAGCTTTGAGGTATAATGGAAAATGTAAAGTGGCTAATTTACTAGGGTTTAATAGTAACATTAGATGTATTGAAATTAGGATTAAAACAACGTTTAACGTTGGTGAACTTATTGTTTAATAGTAACATTAGATGTATTGAAATGCAGTTAGAGCAAAATAGTGCAGTTGGTACGGTTGGGTTTAATAGTAACATTAGATGTATTGAAATGCGTGTTTATCCACATCATAGTAATTTATATCCTTTGTTTAATAGTAACATTAGATGTATTGAAATTTCCAGATACAACGACAGGAGCACCTCTATTGCATGGGTTTAATAGTAACATTAGATGTATTGAAATTCACTATAGTAATGCATACAATTTGGACTGGAATTAGTTTAATAGTAACATTAGATGTATTGAAATAATAAGGGCTTGTAAGCGCGAAAACAACTTATTGAGGTTTAATAGTAACATTAGATGTATTGAAATTTTAATTGACGATGTAAAAGAAATAAAAGAAGGTGTGTTTAATAGTAACATTAGATGTATTGAAATTTAATGGCTGGGATAGAAAATAATTTATCGGTACATGTTTAATAGTAACATTAGATGTATTGAAATAATTAACGGTGTCGAACTATCGGGCAACGTGACAAGTTTAATAGTAACATTAGATGTATTGAAATTGACAACAATGAAAGATAAGTTAAGTGAAAAATTGTTTAATAGTAACATTAGATGTATTGAAATTCTAAATTCATTGTTAATAACCCTTTCTTTTATGCTGTTTAATAGTAACATTAGATGTATTGAAATGATGCAAAGTATAACGGATAAAAATAATGCTGTTAGTGTTTAATAGTAACATTAGATGTATTGAAATGATGGATTTCCAGTCTCAGGAGGCTTCTATCCTCCGTTTAATAGTAACATTAGATGTATTGAAATTTTGCTACTCGGCGCTTCTTAGCGCCTGCGTGCTCGCGTTTAATAGTAACATTAGATGTATTGAAATTATTGAAGAACAAAATCAACTGCATTACCAGCTGTGTTTAATATCAACATTAGATCTATTGAAATGCAATTTCTATGAATTTAAAAATCGAATTTTTGTAAGCTTAATAACAACATAGGATGTATCGAAATTAAAAGAAGGCATAACCTTCTTTTTCTTGTTTGTCGGTTTAATATCAACATTAGGTGTATTGAAGTATTTTTGATATTAAAACGTGTTTGAATTAAATTTAAAGTTTTATTTATGATGTTTGTTATATATTATGGGTAATTGATAATATAGATGGCATGATTTGATAAATTGTGATAAACTTTAAAGCATGAGGTGTAGGTATGAGAAATAGATACGTAGTTTTAGATTTTGAAACAACTGGTATTAATATGTATCATGATGATGAAGTAGTTCAAGTAGCAATAATTAATCAGGATGGGGAAGTTTTGATTAATGAATTGTGTAAGCCAAAAAGACATTTTTCTTGGTCTAATGCGCAAAGAGTGCATGGTATTTCACCATCTGATGTTAAGGATAAACTTAGTTTTGAAGATTATATCGATGCAGTAAAAGATATCTTTGATAATTGTGAATTTATTGTTTGTTACAATATTGCATTTGAACAAGGAATATTAAAGAATTATGGCGTAGATGTAGAAAAATATAAATTTAGAGATCCGATGAAAGAATTCGCACCTATCTATGGTGAGATGGGCAATCGTGGTAGATATAAATGGAAATCTTTGACCGTTTGTGCTGAATACTATGGCTATGAATTTACAGCTCATGATGCTTTAGAGGATGTAAAAGCAACTAGATTTTGTTTTGAACAAATTGAAGCATATAATACGAATAAACGTAATTTAAATTCACCATATATCGATGATTGGAAATCGTTATTTAAACCTTGGATCATTGAAAGAGGTATAAAATATTTTCAAGATGGAATGGTTGATATTATTTATCAAAGTACTGAACATATCGTAGCTTCGGTAAATGGAACAACTAAATATATGGTTTCTGTTGAGGTAAAAGAAAAAAGAATAAGAAAAATAGCATGTAATTGCCCATACGCTTCTAGTGGGAATAACTGTAAACATATGGCAGCTGTTCTTTTTAAAGTGAATGAGTAGTTTTATGGGGGATAAAATGATTAATAGATATAGATTAAAGATATTTTATAAAGAAAATAAAGTAACTATAGATGTTGATGAAAATATAACATTCAATAAATTAAGTGAGATAATTAATGATAGATTATTATTAAATAGATGTAAATTTTATGAATTTTTACATAATAATATTGTTATTGCAGCTGAAAATAAAAAAGAAGATGTTAAAATTAAGGATTATTTGGAATTAGATCAGAAATTGATATATCATACAGGCAAAAAAACTGATCCGTGTAATATTGAGATAATTGTTTGGGATTATATATTGGACGCTAACGATGCTGTGATGAAGAAGTTTGTACAGTTGGTAAAAAAAGTAGATAAAGCTAAACCTAAACAAATTTATTATTTAAGTAAGGAGCAAAGAAGATTTATTGATAATATATTAAAAGATTGTTACGAATCTTTAAAAACGCTTAATTTCGGTGGAGAATACCATTATCATCTTTTAAAAAATGGAAAGAATTATTTAGCAGTAAAATTAACTTATTATATGCTGGATGATAAATATGAATTATGTTTGTTTAATACTGTAAAAGAATTAGAAAACGGTACTTATAAATTCTTGATTACTTTTTATGATATGAATCGTGCTTATTTTAAAGGATATCAGGGGGTTAATCGAAATATTTTTGTATTGTCTGGAAAAGATGATACAATTAGAAGTGAAGATTTTGAATATATTTATAACGCGCTGAATCGTTTGATGTATATGTTTAAAGATGTAGACGGGGGTTATTTATTTGCGAATCATGATAAATATTTGATTTATGATATAGCTGATGGTCGATATCGGATAAAAAAATAAGGATCATATTTGGAATAAAATAGATCTGCTTATTGTATAGAATAAAGTTTAAGAAAAGTAATAAAAAGTTATATGGATAATGTAATCGTGATATAATATTTTATTGTTGCTATATGATAGATAAAGTAAAAGTAAAAAGGAAGTTTATTGAAATGTTAATAAACTTCCTTTTTGCCTACTATATGCAATAAAATCATTAAAAATAATTTGTTTTTACAGTTTAGTCAAATTGATCGTCTAAGTTGTAAGCATCATTAAAAAATTCTTTTCCAACTATTTGTTTTTTATCACGTGCTTCTTCGACCAAATTAGAGATCAAGCTTTTTACATCATGAGCATTTTTGATGTTTTTTAAATGAACTTCTTTACTACTATCAGCTTTAGTATACAAGATAACAGTCCCAGTCCCAAAAATTTTTTGAGCTAATGTTCTTTGTAAACATATATCGGTAATACGATATAAAAGTAATTCATCATAATGAGTGCTGATCAATCCTGTCTGTTGATACAAACGTTCATTTTTGATTTCATATTTTGTAAAACTAAAAGGAAACCACATGAAGTGTTTTCGATCATGCCAAATAATTTTATTATTCATAAAAATTCCTCCAATTAAATTGTTGTCAAAATTATAACAGTAATGATAAATAATTACTAGGATAATGACAATAATCTTATTTTGTATAAAAATAGATGAATTTCTAAAAATAGGTTTGTATATAATGAATAATTATGCTATACTCACCAAAGTAATTAGAAAGGTATTAAACGATGATTGAAAATAAATTTGAACAACTAGGATTAAGTAATGAAGTATTAAAGGCAATAGTAGACATGGGATTTTCTAAACCATCACAAATTCAAGAAAAAGCAATTCCCGTCTTACTCACTGGGGTGGACATAATTGGTCAGGCACAAACAGGAACAGGTAAGACTTTAGCGTTTGGAAGTGTACTTTTATCCAAAATAGAACCTGCTAATGATAAATTGCCACAAGCAATAATTCTTTCACCAACTAGAGAATTGGCAATGCAAATTCATGAAGAAATGAATCGAATAGGTAAATATAACGGTAGTAAAATTGCCTGTGTATATGGTGGAAGTGATATTGAAAAACAAATTCGAACAATAAAAAAAGGGATTGATATAATTGTTGGAACGCCTGGAAGAGTAATGGATTTAATGCGCCGTAAAGTTTTAAAACTTGCAAATATAAAATTTGTGGTGCTAGATGAAGCTGATGAAATGTTGAATATGGGATTTGTCGAAGATATAGAGATGATTTTAAAAGAAGTTGATGATAGTCGTCAAACGATTCTATTTTCAGCGACAATGCCAGCGGGAATTAAAAAGATTGCTCAAAATTATATGCACGATGATTTTGAACATGTTGCAGTATTGTCAAAGCAAGCGACAGCGACATCAGTAAAACAATTTTATTATGAAGTAAGACAAAAAGACCGTTTTGAAACATTATGTCGTTTAATTGATGTGGCTAATGTTAAAACCGGAATAATTTTTTGCCGGACTAAACGAAGTGTTGATGAAGTGACTGAACAAATGCAGCAGGCTAATTATAATGTCGAAGCGATGCATGGTGACCTAAGTCAAAATCACCGAATGAATACATTGCGCAAATTTAAAAAAGGCACGATCAATTTTTTGATTGCTACAGATGTGGCGGCTAGAGGGATCGATGTTGAAAATGTTACTCATGTAATTAATTATGAATTGCCTCAGGATATTGAGTCATATGTACATCGAATTGGTCGTACTGGTCGTGCTGATAAAGAAGGAATTGCTTATTCAATTATTACCCCAAAAGAAAAAAGTTTTTTAAAGCAGATCGAAAGAGTGACAAAATCAACGATTACTAAAGGTGCTATTCCGACTCTTAAAGAGATTTCTGAAGCTAAGATGGGAATGTTGATCAGTGATGTAGAAGATGTGATTCTAGCTGGTAATCATAAGAAATTTAAACAGCTGGTCAATGAAATCGATCCAACTATGTTAGCTGATTTTACAGCGGCTTTATTATATATGAATTATCAAGCTCAATTAGGTTTTGATTATAAACGTGATGTAATTCAAGAAGTAAAAGAGGAGAAAAAAAGACAGAATAATAAAGATCAGACAAGAATCTTTATTACAGCGGGATCAATGGATCGTATTAAAGTCCCTCAAATCATTAATTTCTTTGTTAGTAAAGCCGGAATCAGAAAAGAAGATATTGGGGATATTGATATAAAACGTAAGTTTACATTTGTTGATATTAATAAGAAAGTAGTTAATAAAGTTATTAAAAAATGTAATAAACAAAAGATAAATAATCGTAAAATTGAAATAGAAATTGCAAATAAAAGATAAATATGGATGAAGGAAGGACTGTATTTTTAATAATACAGTCTTTTCTTTATAACAAAATATGATAATTTCAAAGCGCTTCCACTTGAATGAAGGGGGGAAGATGTGTATAATATACACATGGATTAATTCTAAGGAGGATTATATTAAATGAAAAAATATGTTTATATGTTTAGTGAAGGAAACGAAATGATGCGTGACCTTCTTGGTGGTAAAGGTGCTAACCTAGCTGCAATGGTTAATTTAGGTTTACCAGTACCACAAGGATTTACTGTTACTACAGAAGCATGTAATGAATATTATGCTGATGGTAAGATCATCAATGATGAAATGAAAAAACAAATTGATGAATGTTTAGAAAGATTAGAAAAATTAGCTGGAAAAAAATTAGGTGGATTGGATAATCCTCTATTAGTTTCAGTTCGTTCAGGGGCAAAATTCTCAATGCCTGGAATGATGGATACAATTCTTAATTTAGGTTTGAATGATGAGACTGTTGAAGTTGTAGCTAAACAAACTGGTAATCGTCGTTTTGCTTTTGACAGTTATCGTAGATTTATTCAAATGTATTCTGATGTTGTTTGTGAAGTTGACAAAGAATTATTTGAAGCTAAATTAACTGAATTAAAAACAGCAAATGGATATGAAAGTGATTTGGATATTACAGCTGATGATTTTGAAAATATTATTATTCCTCAATATAAAGAAATTTTCAAAACTCAATTAGGAAGAGATTTCCCACAAGAAGCTAAAGAACAATTAATGGGAGCTATTTTAGCTGTATTTAGATCTTGGAACAATGATCGTGCTATCATCTATCGTAACTTAAACGGTATTCCTCATGATTTAGGAACTGCTGTAAACGTACAACAAATGGTATTTGGTAACATGGGAAATGATTCAGGTACTGGGGTATTATTTACTCGTAATGCTGCTAATGGTGATAATCACATTTATGGTGAATACTTAATTAACGCTCAAGGTGAAGATGTTGTTGCTGGTATTCGTACACCACAAAAAATCGCTAAATTAGAAGAAGATATGCCTGAAATCTATAAAGAATTAGTTACTATTGTTAAAGGATTAGAAAAACATTATAAAGATATGCAAGACTGTGAATTTACTGTTGAAAATGGTAAATTATTCATCTTACAAACTCGTAATGGTAAACGTACAGGTAAAGCTGCTTTAAAAATTGCAGTAGACTTAGTACATGAAGGGTTAATTAACAAATATGAAGCAATGACTCGTGTTGAACCTGATCAAATTTCTCAATTATTGCATCCAAACTTTACTGCTGAAGCATTAAAATCTGCAGATCCAGTTGTTGAAGGATTACCTGCTTCACCAGGGGCTGGTGCTGGTAAAGTATATTTAACAGCTGAAAAAGTTCATGAAAAAGCTGTTGCAGGTGAAAAAGTTATCTTAGTAAGACATGAAACTTCTCCTGAAGATATTCAAGGAATGGTTGACTGTGAAGGTATCTTAACTTCTACAGGTGGTATGACTAGCCATGCAGCTGTAGTTGCTCGTGGTATGGGTAAATGCTGTATCGTTGGTGCTAAAGCATTAACAATTGATTACGATGCTGGAACATTTACTATTGATGGTAATACTTATCCTGAAGGAACTGAATTATCATTAGATGGTTCTACTGGTAAAGTTTATTTAGGAGTATTAGATTCTGAAGAATCAGAATTAACAGGAGATTTCGCTGAATTAATGTCATGGGCTGATGAAATCAAAAAATTACAAGTTCGTGCTAATGCTGATAGTCCTCGTGATGCTGCTGTAGCAATCAAATTTGGAGCTGAAGGTATTGGTTTATGTCGTACAGAACATATGTTCTTCGAAGGAGATCGTATCGAATATGTAAGACAAATGATCTTATCTGATACAGTGGAAGAAAGAGTTAAAGCATTAGATGAATTATATAAATTCCAAGTTGAAGACTTTAGAGGAATCTATCGTGCAATGGTAGGATTACCAGTAACAGTTCGTTTATTAGATCCACCTCTTCATGAATTCTTACCACACACTGATGAAGAATATCAAGCAGTTGCTGATAAATTAGGTAAGACTTTAGAAGAAGTAAAAACTAAAGGAGCTACTTTAAAAGAAACTAACCCAATGTTAGGACATCGTGGTTCTCGTTTGGCAGTTACTTATCCAGAAATCTATAATATGCAAGTTAAAGCTATTATTGATGCTGCTATTGATGTTGAAAGAGAATTAGGATGCACTATCGTACCAGAAATCATGTTACCATTAATTGGTAGTGAAGCTGAAATCGTTTATGTAAAAAATAATGTTACAAAAGCAATCGAAGCTGCAATCATGGCTAAAAATGCTAAAATTGAATATAAGATCGGTACAATGATTGAAATTCCAAGAGCTGCTTTAACAGCTGATGAAATTGCTAAACATGCAGAATTCTTCTCATTTGGTACAAACGATTTAACTCAAATGACATTTGGATTCTCTCGTGATGATATTGGAAGTTTCTTACCTGAATATATCGATCGTAAAGTAATTCAAGTTGATCCATTCGTATCTTTAGATCAAAGTGGTGTTGGACAATTAGTTGAAATGGCTGCTACTAAAGGTCGTAGTGTTCGTCCTGATATCAAATTAGGTATTTGTGGGGAACATGGTGGAGATCCAGAATCTATTAAATTCTGCCATAAGACAGGATTAACATATGTTTCTTGTTCACCATATCGTGTATTGATTGCACGTCTTGCTGCTGCTCAAGCTGCTGCTGAAGAAATTATTTTGGAACATACTACTGATAAAGTATTAGTAGCTGATAAATAATAACGAAGACGTCTCTTTAATGCAAAGAGACGTTTTTTCTTTTTATACTACAACAAATTTGCTATAATGATAACGGTGATAAAATGAAAAATATAGTAATTATAGCTACAGGTGGCACGATTGCTGGTAGTGGAAAGATAGGTAAAGCGACAGACTATCAAGCAGGAAAGATAGATATCAAAGAAATTATTGATTCAATTCCGATGATCAATGAAGTTGCAAATTTAAGGGCAATCCAGCTTTTTAATGTCGATAGTAATGAAATGGATGAGAAACATTGGCTTTGTCTAACAAAAAAAATCAATGAACTAGCAAATTATGATGATGTTGATGGTATTGTAGTTACACATGGTACAGACACGTTAGATGAAACTGCGTATTTTTTAAATTTAACAGTTCATACATATAAACCTGTTGTTTTAACTGGAGCAATGCGTCCGGCTAGTGCTACTAGTGCTGACGGACCGATGAATTTATATCAGGCGGTTTGTTTGGCTTCAAGTGATGAAGCTTTAGGACATGGCGTGATGGCACTATTTTCAAGTACGATTTATTCGGGACGAGATATTCAAAAAGTGAGTAATTTTAAAATCGATGCTTTTGATCAAAAGGATTTTGGCTGTTTAGGATATATGTATGATGATAAAGTGTTGATGTTTTCGAGAACCTTTAAAAAACATACTTTACAATCAGTTTTTAGTAAGGATTTACTAGAAGAATTACCTGCGGTAGGAATTGTTTATTATTATGCTGGGGCTAAAGTTGATCTTTTAAAAACAATGGCAGATGAACACCAGGGTATTGTAATTATTGGCAGTGGTAGTGGTAATTATAGTCAGGTATGGTTGCAGGAAATTGAGCGCTTGACTAATCAGGGAATAGTGTTTGTTCGAGCTTCACGAGTAAATCAAGGTATTGTCTATAAAAGCGATGTTTTTGATCCTAATAATGTTTGTATTCCTTCAAATACACTTTCGGGTCAAAAGGCAAGAGTGTTATTAATGTTGGCTTTAAGTAAAACAAGAAACATTAATGAAATTAGACGAATCTTTGATGAGTACTAGGAGATGATGCTGTTATGGAACGAATTAAATTGAATTTTGATAGTATTGCAATGATGCTGTTTTGTGCTCATTTAAAAGCGTATAAAGAAATTCCTTTAAGTACTGATGAATGGTTGAAAGTTGAAAAGATTATTAAAAAGAAAGATTTAAAGGGGCCGGCAAGCTTACTTTCAATGTCGCAACAAGATTTAGAAGATATTTTAGAAATTGATGAATTTATTGCTGATAAGATGGTCAAACGTTTGGCAACAGTTAATGTTTTTTTAAGTGTTTTAAATAATTTAGAAAGTAACGGAATTAATGTTACAACTAAATATGAAGATAATTTTCCAGCTAGATTAGTTAAGCAGTTAAAAAAGAGATCACCACTATATTTATTTTATTGTGGCGATATTAATATTACTAAAGATGGTATTTCATTAATGGGTTTAACTAAAGTAACCAAAAAAGATCGAACGTACACGAAACGTTTGATTGATAAAGTAAGCGAAAATGATTTAGTGTATATTTCGAATGATAGTAAAGGAATCGATGAAGTTGCATTTCATTATGCTTTACAACAGGGGTGCAAATGTGTTAGTTTTGTTTGTGAAAGATTGACAGCAAAACAAAATGAATATAAAAAATATCTAAAAACGGGACAATTGGTGATGTTGAGTGCTGAAGATCCCAATAGTTATTTTAATATCACTAGTGCTATTGATCGCAATAGCTATGTTTGTGCCCTTTCTAAATATCAAATTGTTATTTCGAGCAGTATAAATAATGGGGCAACCTGGTTTACGGCTTTGCAGAATCTTCATAACAATTGGACTATTCCTTTAGCAATTGAAGGATCATATTTAGGAAACGATCGTTTGTTAGATATGGGGGTTACACCAATTTATATTAAAGATATTTTAGCGGATCTTTCATTTGATATGATATATGAGAAGAATAAAAGAATCTTAGAAGATACAGAGGTAAATATTGATCAAATGTCAATATTTGAATTTATAGGAGAATAGTATGAAATTTGATTATAAGAAGTATCCTGTCACAGTTATCGTAGTCAGTATATGTGTTTTAGTTTATGGTTATACGACATTCAAGTATAGCTTGGATATGAATGCTCAGCAGGGGATCGAATGCGGTGGATTTAATCCGATTTTAGTAGTTTATTTTAAACAATATTATCGTTTGATAACAGCTAACTTTATCCATTTTGGTTTAATGCATATTTTTTGTAATTGTTATTCATTGATTAATTTAGGTTCTGTAATGGAGTATTTGTTAGGACAAAAGCGTTATGGAATTGTGTTAGGAGTATCGGCGTTATCAACGACTTTATTACCATGTCTGTATTTTATCGCTACAGGTAATGGTGCTAATAGTGTGATGGGAGGAATTTCAGGAGCGATATTTGGATTGATGGGTGCTCTATTAGCATTAGCGATAAAATTCAAAAATATCTATGCTTATTTATTTAAACAAATTTCTTCAAGTGTATTATTAATGTTATTGATTTCATTTTTGATTCCATCAATTTCATTAGCTGGACATATTTCAGGAATGATTGGCGGGTTTATCGTAATGCTGCTGATTATTCGGTTTATGCCTTTAAATATTTGGAAAAAGCAAACAACGACATATAATAACATTGTTAATTAGAGTAAAATATATTTATAGATGAAAAGGAGAAAAAGATGAAACAGAGAGTTAGAAAAGCGATTATTCCAGCAGCTGGATTAGGAACAAGATTTTTGCCAGCAACTAAAGCATTAGCTAAAGAAATGTTACCAATTGTTGATACACCAACAATTCAATATATTATTCAAGAAGCGGTCGATAGTGGGATAGAAGAAATCTTAATTATCACTAATTCTAATAAACATGCAATGGAGAATCATTTTGATAAATCTTATGAATTAGAAGCCCGTTTAATGGAGGCTGGAAAAGTTGAGCAGGTTAAAATGATTCAGGATATTGCAAGTATGGCAAATATTTATTATATTCGTCAAAAAGAACCAAAAGGATTAGGACATGCGGTATTATGTGCTAAATCATTTATTGGTGATGAACCATTTGCGGTATTATTAGGTGATGATATTGTAGTAAATGAAAATGGTAAACCGTCTTTGAAACAATTGATCGATGCTTATATGAGCAAAGAGGCTTCAGTTGTGGGAGTGCAGACAGTTAATCATAATGAGGTAAATAAATATGGAATCGTCAGTCCTTCTAAATCACATCCGGTTGAGAGTGCAGGAAGACTGGTAAAATTAAATGATATGGTTGAAAAACCTGCAGTAGATAAGGCTCCTAGTGATATGGCGGTATTAGGACGTTATGTTTTAACTCCTAAAGTTTTTGAGTTGTTAGAAACTCAGGAAAAAGGTGCTGGTGGTGAAATTCAATTAACCGATGCAATAAAACGTTTGATGGATATTCAAGCTGTTTATGCGTATGATTTTGAAGGAATTCGATATGATGTTGGTGATAAATTTGGTTTTATCAAAGCGACGATTGATTTTGCGTTAAATCGTGATGATTTAAAAGATAAGGTTCAAGAATATATTGAAACAATTGTAAAAGGTAAATAATGATGAAAATTAGGGATAAATACAACGATTATAAGGAAAGAAAAGAAGCTCAGGCGTTTTTTAATCAGCATAATGATGAAAAAGTTTATGGTAAAGATTATTTGATAGCTGTAGTTGTGGGATTGATCGTTACAGCTGTTTTGGGAATAATCATGGAATGGATAATAGCTAAAATAGGTATTAATTTCTCATATTTTTCAATTATCGTTGGAATATTGCAGGCTCGAGCAATTAGAAGAGTTTTGAATAAAAGTGGGGAAAAACTAGCTATTATGTCTGTTGTAACTTTTGTTTTAGGAATTATTTTTGCTCAAACTATTTATATGTGCATTGTACTGCCATATTTTAATATACAGATATTAGTAAATATGTTTATGTTTTGTGTGAAGTATATGTTTATAGGAGATTTTTTGAATACTGTTATATATTTATTTGGAGCAGTGGCTTCATATATGGCTTTAAAAGATTAAGACAATTGAATACTTTTTAATTGAATGGCGGTTTTGGCAATTTATAACTAGCAAATAAATAATTGCCGTAGTATAATGTATTTATGCAAAAGGAGGATTTAAAAAATGGCTAAAAAGTTTTTATCAATGGATGGTAATACTGCTGCTGCGCATGTGGCTTATGCGTTTACAGAAGTAGCAAGTATCTATCCTATTACACCTTCATCTCCGATGGCTGAAAATGCAGAAGCGTGGGCTGCTCAAGGAAAGAAAAATATCTTTGGCTCACCAGTTAATGTAATCGAAATGCAATCAGAAGCAGGAGCTGCAGGTGCTGTTCATGGGGCTTTACAAGGTGGGGCATTAGCAACGACTTTTACAGCGTCACAGGGACTATTGTTGATGATTCCTAATTTATATAAGATTGCAGGTGAATTGTTACCTGGAGTATTCCATGTATCTGCTCGTGCACTTGCAACTAGATCATTAAATATTTTTGGTGATCATCAAGATATTTATGCTTGTCGTCAAGTTGGGATGCCAATGATTTGTTCACATTCTGTTCAAGAAGTTATGGATCTAGGAGGAATCGCTCATTTAACTGCGATCAAAGGATCTGTTCCTGTAATGCACTTCTTTGATGGTTTTAGAACATCACACGAGATTCAAAAAGTTGAAGTTATGGATTATGATGTACTTGCAGGTTTGTTAGATCGTGAAGCGCTTGCAAGATATAAAAAGAGTGCTTTAAATCCACATATTAACCCTATTGAACGTGGTGGGGCAGAAAATGATGATATTTATTTCCAAGGACGTGAAGCACAAAATAAACATTATGAAGCAGTAGTTGAAATTGCTGCTGATTATATGAAAAAGATTTCTGAAATTACGGGAAGAGAATATGCACCGTTTACATATTATGGTGCTCCTGATGCAACAAGAGTAATTATTGCAATGGGTTCAGTGACTGAAACAATTAAAGAAACAATTGATGAAATGAGTCGAAACGGTGATCGTGTAGGGTTAATTAAAGTGCACTTATATCGACCATTCTCTGCAAAATATTTATTGAATGTTTTACCAGATACAGTAGCGAAAGTTGCTGTGTTAGATCGTACTAAAGAAATGGGAGCTACAGGTGAGCCACTATATTTAGATGTATGTAGTGTTTTGAAAGATGTAGACCATGTTAAAACAATTGTTGGTGGACGTTATGGAATGGGTTCTAAAGATACTACACCACGACAAATTAAAGCAGTTTATGATCATTTATTGCAAGATGATCCATTTACATCATTTACAATTGGTATTAATGATGATGTGACAAATTTATCGTTGAAAGAAGATCCTGATTTTAATGTTAAAGCTGATTATACAGCATGTTTATTCTATGGTTTAGGATCAGATGGGACAGTTTCAGCGAATAAATCAGCAATTAAAATCATCGGAGATCATACTGATTTATATTCTCAAGCATATTTTGCTTATGATAGTAAAAAGGCTGGTGGAGCGACTCGCTCTAACTTAAGATTTGGACATAGTCCAATTAGAGCTACATATTATGTTAATAATGCTGATTTTATTTCTTGTTCTCTAGACAATTATTGTTTAAAATATGACATGTTAAAGAATCTAAAAAAAGGTGGAACTTTCTTATTGAATACTGAATTTAATGAAAGTGAGATCGTAGATTATTTACCAAACAAATTGAAAAAACAATTGGCAGATCTAGAAGCTAAATTCTATATTATCAATGCTAATAAGATTGCTCATGAAATTGGTATGGGAAGAAGAACTAATACGATTCTTCAATCTGCATTCTTTGCATTAAATCCACAAATCTTACCAATTGATGAAGCTATTACATATATGAAAGAAATGGCTAAAAAGACATATGGTAAAAAAGGTGATGCCATTGTAGAACTAAATTATAAAGCTATTGATGCTGGTAAAGACGCTATTGTTGAAGTTGAAGTTGATCCAAGCTGGAAAGATTTGACGGTAACTAGTCGCCGTGAAAGAACTGGTGATGAACATTTTGATAATTTTGTATCTATAATTAATAAATTAGATGGATATGATTTACCAGTTTCTGCATTTATGGATAAATTAGATGGTTCAATGAAATCTGGAGTTGCTATTAAAGAAAAACGAGCTATCGCTACTGAAGTGCCTCGTTGGAAAAAAGAAAACTGTATTCAATGTAATAACTGTGTAATGGTTTGTCCACATGCAACAATCAGAGCATTCTTGATTGATGATGAAGAAATGGCAGACTTACCAGAAAATATCAGTGATGATGTTTTAAAACCAATGGGTAAAAATGTTGATGGATTAGTATATCGAATTCAAGTTTCACCTGATAACTGTGTTGGTTGTGGATTGTGCGTAACTGAATGTCCTGGTAAAAAAGGCGAAAAAGCTCTTGAAATGGTACCGGTGAAAGAAGAATTAAAACATGCTAAATTAGCAGATCATATGTATGAACATGTTGCTTATAAAGCTGATAAATATCCTTTAACTACAGTAAAAGGTGTTGGTTTTATGAGACCATACTTTGAAGTTTCAGGTGCATGTGGTGGCTGTGGAGAAACACCATATTATCGCTTAGCATCACAATTATTTGGTAAGGATATGATGATTGCTAATGCTACGGGATGTAGTTCTATCTATACTGGTTCTACTCCTTCAACACCATGTAATATTGATAAAAATGGACAAGGTCCAGCATGGGCTAACTCATTATTTGAAGATAATGCTGAATATGGTTTTGGAATGAAGCTTGCTGAAAATTATAAAACAAATCATTTATTAAGTGTTATTGATGCTAATAAAGCGGATTGTGAACCTGAATTACAAACATTATTAGATGAATATGTTGCAAATAAGGGTAATCGTGAACAAGAAAGAGCAATCGTTGATAAAATGTTACCATTGATCGTTGCTTCTAAAAATGAAGGTATTAAAGAATTATTAAGTCAAGAAGGTGACTTAGTAAGTAAATCACAATGGATCATCGGTGGTGATGGTTGGGCATATGATATTGGTTATGGCGGTGTAGACCATGTTCTAGCTAGTGATCAAAACGTTAATATTTTAGTATTGGATACTGAAGTGTATTCAAATACTGGTGGACAATCATCTAAATCATCACAAGCTGGTTCAATTGCTAAATTTACAGCTGGTGGTAAAACAGTAGCTAAAAAAGATTTAGCACAAATTGCTATGGCATATGGTCATGTATATGTTGCTCAAGTTGCAATGGGAGCCAACCCAATGCAAACTATCAAAGCATTTAAAGAGGCTGAATCATATAATGGTCCATCATTAATTATTGCTTATTCACCATGTATGGAACATGGAATCAAAGGTGGTCTAGCTAATCATCAAAGACAGCAAAAAGATGCTGTGGCTTGTGGATATTTCAACTTGTTAAGATATGATCCACGTTTAGAAGATGCTGGAAAGAATCCGTTACAAATAGATTCTAAAGAACCTGACTTTGATAAATTTAAAGATTTCCTATTATCTGAAAATCGATTTGCACAATTATCAAAAGTCAACCCAGTTCATGCTGAAGAATTAATGGACAAATGTTTAGCTGATGCTAAAAAGCGTCGGATGCGTTTAAATAGAATGGTTTAAAAAATAAATTAAAGAGACTGAAAGAAAATGTTGTTTATCTAAACAAGATTTGACAGCAGTCTCTTTTTTTGTAGAGTTTAGTATAATTTACATAAGTAGTAGATTTTAGATTACAAAGTGAATGAAAAGATATATTATTAAAAATACAGATGTTTTATCGTTATGTTAATAATCATCTAAAAAATAGGGAATTTGAAGTAAAATGAGCTTTATTTTAGCTTAGATTTTATTATAAAAGATATTTTTTAACAAATTTGTAAAAAAAAAGAATAAAATTCTTTACATTCACCAATAATAGTGATAGAATGTTAATGCACTTGAGAAAAGTGGAGAGATCATTGAAAACTAAACAGAATTAAGAAACACACGTCAAAGAAGGATCCGGAAACGGATAGAAGAGAAAAAGAAGAGCTAAACAAACGAAAGATTGTAAAGATAAAGAGACAATGGAGAGTTTGATCCTGGCTCAGGATGAACGCTGGCGGCGTGCCTAATACATGCAAGTCGAACGCGGGCAGCAATGCCCGAGTGGCGAACGGGTGAGTAATACATAAGTAACCTGCCCTTTACAGGGGGATAACTATTGGAAACGATAGCTAAGACCGCATAGGTAAAGATACCGCATGGTAAGTTTATTAAAAGTGCCAAGGCACTGGTAGAGGATGGACTTATGGCGCATTAGCTAGTTGGTGAGGTAACGGCTCACCAAGGCGACGATGCGTAGCCGACCTGAGAGGGTGACCGGCCACACTGGGACTGAGACACGGCCCAGACTCCTACGGGAGGCAGCAGTAGGGAATTTTCGGCAATGGGGGGAACCCTGACCGAGCAACGCCGCGTGAAGGAGGAAGGTCTTCGGACTGTAAACTTCTGTTATAAAGGAAGAAAGGCGGATACAGGGAATGGTATCCGAGTGACGGTACTTTATGAGGAAGCCACGGCTAACTACGTGCCAGCAGCCGCGGTAATACGTAGGTGGCAAGCGTTATCCGGAATTATTGGGCGTAAAGAGGGAGCAGGCGGCAGCAAGGGTCTGTGGTGAAAGACTGAAGCTTAACTTCAGTAAGCCATAGAAACCGGGCAGCTAGAGTGCAGGAGAGGATCGTGGAATTCCATGTGTAGCGGTGAAATGCGTAGATATATGGAGGAACACCAGTGGCGAAGGCGACGATCTGGCCTGCAACTGACGCTCAGTCCCGAAAGCGTGGGGAGCAAATAGGATTAGATACCCTAGTAGTCCACGCCGTAAACGATGAGTACTAAGTGTTGGGAGTCAAATCTCAGTGCTGCAGTTAACGCAGTAAGTACTCCGCCTGAGTAGTACGTTCGCAAGAATGAAACTCAAAGGAATTGACGGGGGCCCGCACAAGCGGTGGAGCATGTGGTTTAATTCGAAGCAACGCGAAGAACCTTACCAGGTCTTGACATACTCATAAAGGCTCCAGAGATGGAGAGATAGATATATGGGATACAGGTGGTGCATGGTTGTCGTCAGCTCGTGTCGTGAGATGTTGGGTTAAGTCCCGCAACGAGCGCAACCCTTATCGTTAGTTACCATCATTAAGTTGGGGACTCTAGCGAGACTGCCAGTGACAAGCTGGAGGAAGGCGGGGATGACGTCAAATCATCATGCCCCTTATGACCTGGGCTACACACGTGCTACAATGGATGGAGCAGAGGGAAGCGAAGCCGCGAGGTGGAGCGAAACCCAGAAAACCATTCTCAGTTCGGATTGTAGTCTGCAACTCGACTACATGAAGTTGGAATCGCTAGTAATCGCGAATCAGCATGTCGCGGTGAATACGTTCTCGGGCCTTGTACACACCGCCCGTCACACCATGAGAGTTGATAACACCCGAAGCCGGTGGCCTAACCGCAAGGAGGGAGCTGTCTAAGGTGGGATTGATGATTGGGGTGAAGTCGTAACAAGGTATCCCTACGGGAACGTGGGGATGGATCACCTCCTTTCTAAGGAGAAAGAAGAGAAGTGAAGTTTCATTAATACTGTTTAGTTTTGAGTGATGCTCAGGAGGAGTATTGCTTAAAAGAGATCATTGAAAACTGGATAATAGAAGAAATTTGCGATAGAAAAGAAGAGATCGAGATAAGAAGATTATTGAGGTCTTTCTAGAGAAGTCGAAAACTAAGAAAAGAATCACTGAAGAGACGAAAGTAAATAGTAAAGTGATCAAGAACACCAATAGGTAAAGTAAGAAAGAGCGTATGGCGGATGCCTAGGCACAGAGAGGCGAAGAAGGACGCAGCAAACAGCGAAATGCGACGGTAAGCAGTAAGCATGCGAAGAGCCGTCGATATCCGAATGGGGGAACCCACCCGGAGTAGAGACCGGGTATCCTGAAGTGAAAAAATAGCTTCAGAGAGGCGAGACTCAGGGAACTGAAACATCTAAGTACCTGAAGGAAGAGAAAATAAAGAAATGATTCCCTAAGTAGTGGCGAGCGAAAGGGGAGGAGCCCAAACCGATCCAAGGATCGGGGTTGAAGGACTGTCGAGAAAGAGCAAGAAGACATTATAGACGAACGGAATGGGAAGTCCGGCGAAACAGGGTGAGAGCCCCGTAGTCGAAATAGTGAGGAAGCTTGAGACAGCACCTGAGTACGGCGGGACACGAGGAATCCTGTCGGAATCAGCCAGGACCATCTGGCAAGGCTAAATACTACTCTGTGACCGATAGTGAACCAGTACCGTGAGGGAAAGGTGAAAAGAACCCCGGGAGGGGAGTGAAAGAGAACCTGAAACCATATGCTTACAAGAAGTTAGAGCCCGTTAAAGGGTGATAGCGTGCCTTTTGTAGAATGAACCGGCGAGTTACGATATGGAGCGAGGTTAAGCAGGATATGCGGAGCCGAAGCGAAAGCGAGTCTTAAGAGGGCGAAAGTTGCATGTCGTAGACCCGAAACCGAGTGATCTAGCCATGACCAGGTTGAAGTTGGGGTAGAACCCGATGGAGGACCGAACCGACCCCCGTTGAAACGTTGGCGGATGAGTTGTGGCTAGGGGTGAAATTCCAATCGAACTCGGAGATAGCTGGTTCTCCCCGAAATAGCTTTAGGGCTAGCGTCGAGAGAGAGGTCAAGTGAAGGTAGAGCACTGAATATGTGATGGCCCCATCCCGGGGTACTGAATATAATCAAACTCCGAATGTCACAGAGACAGGCTCGGCAGTCAGACAGCGGGTGATAAGGTCCACTGTCAAAAGGGAAACAGCCCAGACCATCAGCTAAGGTCCCAAAATATATACTAAGTGGAAAAGGATGTGGAGATGTCCAGACAACTAGGAGGTTGGCTCAGAAGCAGCCATCCTTTAAAGAGTGCGTAACAGCTCACTAGTCGAATGACTCTGCGCCGATAATTTACCGGGGCTAAGTATATTACCGAAGCTATGGATTTACAGAGATGTAAGTGGTAGGGGAGCGTTCTATAGGCGGAGAAGCTGTACCGGAAGGAGCAGTGGAGCGTATAGAAGAGAGAATGCCGGTGTGAGTAGCGGAACGCGGGTGAGAATCCCGCGCACCGAAAACCCAAGGTTTCCAGAGGAAGGTTCGTCCGCTCTGGGTAAGTCGGGACCTAAGGCGAGGCCGAGAGGCGTAGTCGATGGACAACAGGTAGAGATTCCTGTACTTACGGTATGAATGAAGGAGTGACGGAGCAGGCTAGCGCATCCTGGAGCTGGAAAAGCAGGTGCAAGCGAGGTAGCTGACAGCCAGGCAAATCCGGTTGTCGAAAGGCGAAGGCGTGAAGCGGATGGAAAGCTAAGGCGAGTACAGAAGAGCGTGAAGCAAGCTTCCAAGAAAAGCTTCTAGTGCTAATCATACAGTAACCCGTACCGAAAATGGACACACATGGGTGAGGAGAGAATCCTAAGGTGAGCGAGAGAACTATAGCTAAGGAACTCTGCAAAATGACTCCGTAACTTAGGGAGAAGGAGTGCTCATAGAGATATGAGCCGCAGTGAAACGGCCCAAGCGACTGTTTACCAAAAACACAGCTCTATGCTAAGTCGAAAGACGACGTATATGGGGTGACGCCTGCCCGGTGCTGGAAGGTTAAGAGGATGTGTCAGCGCAAGCGAAGCACTGAATTGAAGCCCCAGTAAACGGCGGCCGTAACTATAACGGTCCTAAGGTAGCGAAATTCCTTGTCAGGTAAGTTCTGACCCGCACGAAAGGCGTAACGATTTGGGCGCTGTCTCAGCTGTAGACTCGGTGAAGTCTTAGTACCTGTGAAGATGCAGGTTACCCGCGACTAGACGGAAAGACCCCATGGAGCTTTACTGCAGCTTGATATTGGACTTTGATGCAGGATGTACAGGATAGGTAGGAGACGAAGAGACATGCACGCCAGTGTGTGAGGAGTCGCTGTTGGGATACTACTCTTCGTGTATTGGAGTTCTAACCGGATGCCATAAACTGGTGACGGGACAGTGTCAGGTGGGCAGTTTGACTGGGGCGGTCGCCTCCCAAAGAGTAACGGAGGCGCCCAAAGATACCCTCAGCTTGGATGGAAATCAAGCGCAGAGTGCAAAGGCAAAAGGGTGTTTGACTGCGAGACCAACAAGTCGAGCAGGGACGAAAGTCGGGCTTAGTGATCCGGCGGTGCTGAATGGAAAGGCCGTCGCTCAACGGATAAAAGCTACCCTGGGGATAACAGGCTGATCTCCCCCAAGAGTTCACATCGACGGGGAGGTTTGGCACCTCGATGTCGGCTCATCGCATCCTGGAGCTGAAGTCGGTTCCAAGGGTTGGGCTGTTCGCCCATTAAAGCGGTACGCGAGCTGGGTTCAGAACGTCGTGAGACAGTTCGGTCCCTATCTGTCGTGGGCGTAGGAAGTTTGAGAAGATCTGTCCTCAGTACGAGAGGACCGGGATGGACATATCAATGGTGCACCAGTTGTCACGCCAGTGGCACAGCTGGGTAGCTAAATATGGAAGGGATAAACGCTGAAGGCATCTAAGTGTGAAACCCACTTCAAGATGAGACTTCCCAAAACGCAAGTGAGTAAGACCCCTTAAAGACGATAAGGTAGATAGGTCAGGAGTGTAAGCATGGCGACATGTTAAGCGGACTGATACTAATAGGTCGAGGACTTAACCTAAAGAGAAGGTTGGAGACGAGCAAATGGAAGGAACTATTATCCGGTTTTGAGTGATTCTCGAAAGGAATTGCTTAAAGAGAAGAGATCTGGTAGCGATAGCATGATGGACACACCTGTACCCATACCGAACACAGAAGTTAAGCATCATAACGGCGAAGATAGTACTGCGGTGCGAAAATAGCAAGCTGCCGGTTCTTTTTTTATTTTGGATACCTCGGGTATCCTTTTTTTGTTTATACAGTGAATATATTATTTCTTTTAATACTTAACGATTTGTAGTATAATATCCATGGTGATAAAATGAAAATTAAATTATATTTTGGACAGGAAGATACGATAAAAAAATCGGGAATTGGACGTGCTTTTATTCATCAGAAAAAAGCCCTTGAATTAAATGGTATTTCATATACAGTTGATAAAGCAGATCTAGATTATGATATTTTACATATTAATACTGTTTGGCCTGATAGTATTAAAATGATTAATCAAGCACGGGAAAATAATAAGAAAATAGTGTATCATGCGCATAGTACAGAAGAAGATTTTAGAAATTCATTTATGTTTTCAAATTCAGTATCAGGTATATATAAAAAATGGTTGATTAGTTTATATACTAAGGGTGATCATATAATTACACCTACACCATATTCAAAAAGAATATTAGAATCTTATGGAATCACATTGCCAATTAGTGCTATATCTAATGGAGTAGATTTGTCACAATTTAATCCTACTAATAAACAAATAGATTTATTTAAAAATAAGTTTGGTATTGAAGATAATGATGTAATAATTATCTCGGTTGGCTGGTTATTTGAACGTAAAGGTTTTGATACTTTTATTGAAGTGGCTAGAAGATTACCTAGTTATAAATTTATGTGGTTTGGAGATGTCAAATTATCTCATCCAACTAAGAAGATAAAAGATCTTTTGGATAACTTGCCTGATAATGTGATTTTACCTGGATATGTTAGTGGCGATATAATCAAAGGTGCATACGGAAGAAGTAATATCTTTTTTTTCCCATCACGAGAAGAGACAGAAGGAATTGTTGTGTTAGAGGCTTTGGCATGCAAGTGTAATGTCTTATTGCGTGATATTCCAGTATTTTCAGATTGGTTAGAAGATGGTGTTAATTGTTATAAAGGTAATGATACTGATGATTTTGTTGATATTATTAATAAAATGATTGAAGGTGAGTATCCTTCATTGGTTGATCAAGGTTATGAGGTAGCTAAACAAAGGGAACTGTCAAAAATCGGAAAAGAATTATTAGAGGTATATGAAGAAACACTTAGACTCTAATTTGAGGTGATTTTATGGATAAGAAATCTAATAAGAAATATGTTTTTAATATTTTATTAATTTTAATATTAGGAGCAGCTGTTATTTATTTAACAATGAAGGATGATCTACAAGCTTCATTGAAAGCGCTGATGTCGGCTTCTCCGATGTGGATTTTATTTTCCTTTATCTTGATGGGAGTATATTTTGTTCTTGATGGTTTAAATTTATATACGTTTGGTCGTTTATACAAAAAAGATTATCGTTATAAGCAGGGATTTGTAAATGCTATTTCGGGTACTTTTTTTAATGGAATTACACCTTTTTCTAGTGGTGGACAATTCGCACAAGTATATATTTTTAATCGTCAGGGAATCCAGCCGACGAATTCGGCAAGTATTTTATTAATGGCTTTTATTGTATATCAAAGTATTCTTGTTTTATTTACAGCGGTGATTATGATTTTTAAATATAGTATTTATAGTTCTATATATAGTGAGTTTTTTTCATTAGCTATAATTGGTTTTTTAATTAATTTTTTTGTTATTGCAGGATTATTTTTAGGTGCTAAATCTAAAAAACTTCAAAATTTTATCTGTAATAATATCATAAAATTTTTAAGCAAAATTCGTATTGTAAAGAATTATACAGATACTGTATTTAAAATTTCGAAGTCATTAGAAAATTTTAGAGAAGAATTGAATATTTTACAGCGCAATAAAAATATTTTAATAAAATCATCAATAATAAATCTTTTTAAACTAATAATTATTTATAGTATCCCTTTTTTTGCGGCCAAAGCTCTTCATATAGATGTATCAATAAAACAATTACCTAATTTTATAGGTATT
Source organism: Clostridium sp. Marseille-Q5894 (assembly GCF_946902305.1). Lineage (NCBI taxonomy): Bacteria > Bacillati > Bacillota > Clostridia > Eubacteriales > Clostridiaceae > Clostridium > Clostridium sp. Marseille-Q5894. The sequence goes on from NZ_CAMPPT010000005.1 coordinate 159,055, forward strand.
TGTTCGTTTGTGTATATGATTACAGCTTTTGTGCCTATTCCAGGGGCTAGTGGAGGTAGTGAAGGGGTGTATTTTATGTTATTTTCACCATTACTGGGAGCAGTTGGAACTCCCACGACAATGCTGATTTGGCGTTTTATTACATATTATTTAGGATTGATTATTGGTGGTTTAATTTTTGCAGTTAATAAAGAGATAAATAGAACGGAGTAAAATTATGAAAATAGCTATTTTTTCAGATACATATATACCAGATATAAATGGAGTAGCTACTTCAACTAAAATTTTGCGAGATGAGTTGATTAAACACGGTCATGAAGTTGTTGTAGTTACAAGTGAATTACCAAGTGAAAGCGATTATTTGGATGACCCTGATGATAATATTTTAAGGGTTCCAGGATTAGAAATTCAGGCATTATATGGATATCGAGCTTGTAATATTTATTCATTTAAAGGAATGCGTGAGATAAAAGGGATGAACATTGAAGTGATTCATGTTCAAACAGAATTTGGAATAGGAATATTTGGTAGAATAGTTGGTGAATCATTAAATATTCCTGTTGTGTATACTTATCATACTATGTGGGCAGATTACTCTCATTATGTAAATCCTGTTAATTCAACAGCAATTGATGGATTGATAAAAAAAGCGATTACCCGAATAAGTAAATTTTATGGTGATAAGAGCACAGAATTGATTGTTCCATCTACAAAAACAGAGGACGCGTTAAGGAAATATGGTCTTAATAAGGAGATGCATGTTATTCCAACGGGATTGGAATTAGATAAATTTGATCCTAAAAATAAAAATGAAACATTGATCAATCAAATTAAACAACAGTATGGAATCAATGATCAATTTATTATCACATTTTTAGGTCGAATTGCAAAAGAGAAAAGTATTGACGTGTTAATAGATGCAATGAAAGAAGTTGTTAAAGAAAATGATAATGTGTTGTGTTTGATCGTAGGTGGAGGTCCACAGCTTGAAGAATTAAAAGAATTAGTTAAAGATGATCATATAAGTAAATATGTAGTCTTTACTGGTCCAAAACCTAGTAATGAAGTTCCAAGTTATTATCATCTTTCAAATGTTTTTGTTTCTGCTTCAATTACAGAAACTCAAGGATTGACATATATAGAAGCAATGGCAAGTGGAATACCAGTAATTGCTCGTTATGATCAAAATTTAGAAAATGTCATTATTGATGGTGTAAATGGCTATTTCTTTAAAGAAACAAATGAATTAGTTAGTATTTTATTAAAGATGATAAATAGTGATAATTCAAAGATGGCAAAAGAAGCCTATTTGAATGCGATGAAATTTAGTAGTGAAGTATTTTATGAAAAAGTGCTAGATGTATATCAAAGAGCAATTAATTTAAAACATTATACTTATACTGTTAAGTCAATTTATCCAATAAAAAAAGGTAGTAATGAAGTTGTTTTTTTATTTGATGAAAGTGAGATAATTGTTGAAGTTAGCGATAAAGTTATTAGAGCTTATAAATTAGAACCAGGTAAAGAAATCAATAAAGAAATTTTTGATATTATAAAAGATTATGAACAAGTCTCAAGGGCGTATAATAAGGCATTAAAGCTACTAACAGTAAAAGATTATACTTATAATCAAATGAAGAAAAAATTAATGGATAATGGTGATTATGATGATACTCAGCTTGATGCAACGTTAGAATTGCTGCAAGAAAAGAATTTAATTAATGATGAGGCTTATACCCTAAATTATTTAAAACGCTGCACACGCTTAGGTATTGGCTTAAATAAAGCAATATATAATTTACGTAATTATGGTATCAGCAGTGAAATTATTGATCGTTGTCTTGAAGAAAATGATCATGATGATGAGTATAATGCTGCAACAAATATAATCGATGCTTATTATAATCGTAATAATAATTTTTCTTATAAAGCAACATTAAAAAAGATTCGTGATAAACTTTATATCAAAGGATTTACCGCAGAAACTATTGAAAGAGCTTTAGCTGATTATGATTTTGATTTTGATGATCAAAAAGAGCGAAAAACTTTAGAAAAAGAATTTATAAAGCAAAAAAAGAAATATATAAAAAAATATCATGGGAATCAATTAAAAGAAAAAATAATTGATACTTTATTAAGAAAAGGTTACAATTATGAGCATATTAAAGAATTGTTAAATGAAGAAGGAGCTTTAAATGATGAATAAAATAAAGGATTTAAAACCAGGAGATGAAGGGGTTGTTGTTGAAGCCTTGATAAATCGTGTTGTAACTGGAAAAACAAATGGGGCCAATCGATCAACTTATTTGAGTATCACTTTACAAGATACAAGTGGATCAATTGATGCTAAACTTTGGAATGCTACTAATGAACAAGTAGAAAAACTTATCATGGGCACTGTTGTTCAAGTAAAAGGTGATATAATTAAGTATAACGAAGATCGTCAAATGAAGATCATTAAAATTCATGTTGCTTCTAATGATCCTCAAGAACAAGTAAAATATTTAAAAAGCGCTCCAAAAACTGGTGAAGAACTAATTAAAGAAATAAAAAAATATATTGATCGTATTGATAATTTAAAATTAAATCAATTGGTTAAAGCTATTTTTGAAGAACATATTGATAAATTAACTATTTATCCGGCTGCAAGTAAAAATCATCATGAGTATGTATCAGGATTAGCTCACCATACTTATAGTATGTTGAAAATTGCCGATGCTTTATATACTTTGTATCCTACATTAAATAAGGACTTATTATTTGCTGGAATCACTTTACATGATTTAGGGAAAATAGTGGAGTTAAGTGGACCAGTTGTTCCTGAGTATACAATCGAAGGTAAATTATTAGGGCATATTTCAATTTCACAGGCTATGATCAAGGAAACAGCTGATAAGATGCATATTGAAGGTGAAGAAGTAACATTACTTCAACATATGATTCTATCACATCATGGTAAAAATGAATTTGGATCACCAGTGTTGCCACAGATAAAAGAAGCAGAAATCGTTTATTTAATTGATAATATGGATGCAAGAATCAATATGCTGGAAAAGGCACTAGAAACAGTAGAACCTGGAAATTTTTCAAAAAGAGTTTTCGCCTTAGAAAATAGAGCTTTTTATAAACCAAAAATGAATTAAAAAAGATATAGAAATGGTTCTTTCTTACTTTAGGGTAAATATGAGAAAACGAGATTTCTCAAATGATTATTAAATATAATCATTTTTGAAATCTCTTATTTTTAACTACTCATTATTGAGTAAGAACCATGGCTATATCTTTTTATTTTGAAACTATTGATAGTAGATAGAGATCAGTGTAAAAAATAAATTTGAAATAATAATTTTAGATTTGGAAAAATATTTATATTATTAAAAAGGTGGAAAATCCACCTATAAATCACAACTAAAAATAATCTTTTTTATAAGATAAGTTATTTTTTTATTTTAGCTAAAATATCGTCAAGATCAATATCATTACTGCGATCTGTAAAATTAATTTCAATTTTGTCTGTTTGGTCATAACGAGGTATAATATGAATATGAAAATGCATCACAGTTTGTCCAGCAGCTTCATTTGCATTAGTAAGGATATTTACTCCTTGAGCGTTCAAATTGGTAACGATTTTTTTAGCAAGTTTTTTAGTGACTTTTGATAAATGAGCTAAAGTATCATCATCAACCTCTAAAAAATTTTTATAATGTTTTTTAGGAATAACCAAGGTATGACCATTGGTAGTTTGACTTAAATCTAAAAAAGCCAGACAGATATCATCTTCATAAATAACTTTTCCAGGTATTTCTTTTGTTGCAATCTTACAAAAAATACAATTTTCCATAAATACGTCCTCCATAAATTTATTTTAACATATAAAAAAGATAAGGGTAAACCCTTATCCTAAATAATCTTCATTAGCTTCTTTAATTTCATCTTTAATTGCTTCTTCATAAATGTCAAAATTATATTGTTTTAAATAATAACTTTCCATCTTAGTTGACATTTCACTAATAGAAGCTAAATTACTCTTAATTTCATCTTTAATCGCACTTTGATCACTATTATAGACATAAATAACAGCATATTTAGATTCAGATGTTTTAATTACTTTACTATATAAACCATCTTTAGTAAATTTATCTAATTTGTCAATAATTTTAGAATCAACACTAGTAGACTCAGTAGTTACCATTCCAGCATCACTACCACTGTTTTCATTCATAACAGTATCAAAATCAGCACCTTCATTGATTTGATCGATCAAACTTAAAGCCCCAGATTCAGTATCAACTGTAATGATTTTTAAATACTTAGGTTTATATTCTTTAACTAAAGCTTTATAGTTTTCATCAATATATTTTTCTTTAAGCATTTCTTGTTTAACGCCAACAGTTACGATACCGTCAATATAAGCCTGTTCATCTGCATAACCTAATTGTTTTGCATATTCGTCTAAAGAAGTAGATATATTTTCTTTTGTACTAGCAACTTTTTCATCGACTTTAGCTTTGATGGCATCTTCATCAGTGATTTCTTGATCTGCAATATAAGTAAGAGCTAAAGATAAAACTTCAGAACTTCCATATTGTTCTAATAAATAATGATATATTTCGTTTTTATTAATTTTGGTATCATCAATAGTAATTACTGCTTTGTCACCGTCACTTACTTCACTTGAATAATTTACAGCACTAGAAGAACCACATCCTACTAATAAAGTTCCAGCAACCATTAATGGAAATATTTTTTTCTTCATTACTCAGTTCCTCCTCTACTAGTTTCACGTTCTTTTAACGCTTCTTCGATAATACTGTTTACAAGTTTTTCAACATCGTCATCGCTATATTTTACATCATATGATTGATATGCAATATATGGTAGATACAAATCATAAGAAATCAATGGACTATCTATTGATAGATCCTTTTTTAGTGATTTTTTTATTGTATCTTTGTCTGTGTTAGTTACAGTTACAAAATAATAACCATCACTACCTTTGATAGCTTCACTTGTTTCTCCTTCATTTAATGCTAAAATCTTAGTTTCTACATCACTGCCATAAGTGCTGCTAATGCTGCTAGTTTTATCAATAACACCTAAACTACCTTTATTCATTTTAGTAGCAGTATCATCAGAATAATCTTTTGCAATATCACCAAATGATTTGCTTGAAGAAATCAAAGCAGCTACTTCGTTCAATTTTGTGCTTTCAGCTTCAGTTGGATTATCTACATCAGTCATAGCGACCTTGATAATGCTTGCTTCACGAGGACTTGATTGTGTGTAGTAGTCATCAAAAACTTCATCAAAATTATTTTCTACATAATCTAGTAAGAAGTTAGATTTTTGATAAGCTTTAACCATTGCTTCACGATAAGCATCTAATGATGCATAACCACTAGAAGATAGAATAGTATTTAATTGTTCCTCAGCACTATCCCCATATTGGCTTTCGTAGTATGCTTGAATTTGATCTACTGTTCTTTTAGCATCTGTTTCCATGTCATCATCAATAGGGAATTTGTCATCCATCAATTGTTGTAAAACAGCCTCAAAAAAAGCACTTTTACCACTAGTTGTATTAGTGATATCCTCAAAGATATCATCAGCAAAGATATTTTTATCTTTTTTATCTTTGCTTAAAGAGGCAACTACATATTTCCCATCCTCTTTAACTGTTTTGGAATTACCGCATCCAGTTAATAAGAAACTAGTTACTACTAAAGCAGCAGCATATTTTCCTAATTTCATATTTTTCCTCCTTATCTTTTCCATAACGATATGATTATACTATTTTCTTTACTTAATTTCAATAAAATAGGCAAAAACACACTAGCAATTGTTATTTTAACATAATTTATAATATGTAGGTGGTAGGAGGGAAATAGATGAGTAACTGTAAATGCAAAAATGTTCATATGTATGTTTTATTCATTATTTTAGTTATTGTCGGTATCTATTGTTTATAAAAGGAGGCGATTGCAATGGCTTGCCAAGATAACTCTTTTACTTTAGTATTAGTTTTATTCATATTATTAGTTATTATCTGTAATATGTGTTAATGAAAAGGGATGTCAGTTTTGACATCCCTTAAATATAGAAAACGATAGCAATAAAATGTAAGATCGAAGCTATTGAAATAAAAATATGCCAAATAACATGGTTATAAGGAATCTTTTTATTCGCATAAAAGAAAGCTCCAATTGAATACATAATCCCTCCTGCAACGATCAGCCATAGAAAAATGGCACTAGAATTATTAATGATTGATGGAATGAATAATATTGCAGTCCATCCCATCACCAAATAAATCGTTAAAGAAAGTTTAGGAAGGCTTTTTATTGAGATAGATTTATATAAAATGCCAACTAATACCATGACCCACTGGATAATTAAAATGATAATTCCCTGGTATCCTTTAATCAAACACAAAGCAACTGGAGTATAACTTCCTGCTATTGCAAAATAAATAAAAATATGATCTAAAATTCTAAATACTTGTTTATGGGAACTGTCATGATCCATCGCATGATAAAGAGTTGATACTAAAAACATTAAGAAAATACAAATGGTAAAAACACTAACACCAAATGATTGCAATATTCCACCTTTAATATAAGCATATACAGCACAAACTGGAATCAAGACAAGCATGATAAAGGCCATAATGCCATGAGTTATACAATTAAATAGTTCTTCTTTAAAATAGGGTGGAAAAATACGTTTTATTTTTTTTGATAATTCATTATTAACTTTTTCCATATTCATCACCTGAAAATAATATAATACATATTATTTTGAAATTCAAACAAAAAGATACACTAAGTGTATCAAATTAATAATTTATCCTGGTGGTGTTCTTTGTAGACCTGATAAGTCACTTTTACACTTACTAATAAAGGCATCGCAATAACCATTCCTAACATGCCAAATAAAGATGAACCAGATAAAATTCCAAAAAGAACCCACATAATACTTAAATCAATTCGTGAGGAATATATTTTAGGTGTGATAATGTAAGACATGACGATCGATTGAATAAAGATCAAAATGCATAAAACAAAAATCGTAGTCGTCCCCATTCCTAAAGAAGTAATTAAACCTAAACAGTTAGCTGTAACTGGTCCAACATAAGGAATGATGGAACTTACCCCAGAAACAAATCCTAAAATCAACCAGTTAGGATGGCCAATCAATAAATACATCAACATAGCTGTAATAGCTTGGGCAATTGCACCAATAAAAAATGCTTTAACATATTGAACTAGTGATAAATCAATTTCTTTTAAATATCCCGGTAGCTGATGATCGATTCTCGCAGTAATTTTTTTTATTGTTTGACGAATATGATTAAATGTACTAGACATATAAATAGCTAAAATTATGTAAATCAAGATATTAGTTACATTTATCAATACTTGATTTAAAACATCTATCGTTGTATCTAAAACGGTAGAATCATTAAAAAATTCACTAACAATATTTTGAATATAACTAGTCAAAGATGAAATATCATAATTAAAATTATCTTGAACAAAAACACCGATTTCTTTTAATCCCGCATTAAATGCTGGAAACATTTCAGAAATACTATCATAAATCATTGGCACTGCAAGTGAAATAATTAAAATTAAAATCGCTAAAGACGCTAAATATATTAATATGACAGAGATATTTCGTCTTTTTACATATTTATCAACAAAATTGATCAAAGGATTTAAAACAAAAGCAATCGTAAAGCCAATGATAAACGGTCGTGAAACTAACCAGACGACATTAATAACACCACTCCATAAATCACTGGTGGAAATAATCAAAAGAATGATTGCTAATACGATCATTAAATTTAATAACGTATGCGTGATTTTTTTTGAGGAAATAATACGTAAAAATTTATTTAAAAGTTCCATTTTTACACCTCCATTACATATAAATATACCACAATCTGGTAATAATATAAATTGAAATGGGTTTCTATTTTAGAAAAGAAAAAAATTTATTAATAATTATCATTTTATTTGTTTTTTAGTAACTTATTTAGTAGAATTAGTTAGAAATAGAAAGGGGCTTAGATATGTCAACTTTAAAAATAGAAGATTTGCATGTGAGTATTGGTGAAAAAGAGATTCTAAAAGGGATTGATTTAACAATAAATACTGGTGAGATCCATGCCCTTATGGGACCTAATGGTAATGGTAAATCAACATTATTATCAGTTATCATGGGACATCCTAAATACGTAGTTACAAAGGGAAGTATTTATTTAGATGGAAACGACGTTTTAAAAATGAGCGTTGATGAAAGAAGCAAGGCTGGGATATTTTTAGGAATGCAGTATCCTCAAGAAATTCCTGGTGTTACGACTTCAGATTTTTTAAGAGCAGCAGTGAATGCCCATCAAGAAAAACCAGTATCTTTATTTAAATTTGTACGAATATTAGAAAAAAACATCGCTGATTTGAATATGGATGAAAATTTGGCTCATCGTTATTTAAATGAAGGTTTTTCAGGTGGTGAAAAGAAACGTAATGAAATTTTACAAATGAAATTGTTACAGCCTAAGATTGCATTATTAGATGAAATTGATTCTGGTTTAGATGTAGATGCTTTAAAAATTGTTGCTAATGCAATCAATGAAATGAAATCAGATGATTTTGGTTGTGTAATGGTTTCCCATTATGAACGTTTGTTTGAATTGGTATCACCAAGTCATGTTCATGTATTAGTCGATGGAAAAATTATTTTAAGTGGTGGAAAAGAAGTAGTGGAAAAAATTGATCAAGAAGGTTATGACTGGGTAAAAGAATTAGGGGTTGAAATAGCAACTAATGAAAAGAAACCGATTTTACTTGAAAGCTGTGCCAATAAAGAAAGAATGAAAATTAAATAATGAATCAATTACAAGATATTAGAAATTATTTAGTAGTTCAAAATGGTACAATTGTAAGTCATAAAAGTAATGATAAAATCAAAATAATCGATAATAAAATCATTGTTGATGATGCCGGATCATTACAAATTATTTACCTGATTGATCAAACAGGAAATTACAAAATCGATCTATCGATCAAAGGATCATTGGAATTGGTAGAAACGTATGATTTTAAAGTGGATGCTAAATTCATTAAAAATATTGAAATATTAGAAAATAGTAATATATTAAGATATGTTGATAACCAAAGTAATATAGAAGTTAAAACAAATATTGTTGAAAATGTCCAAATAAAACGTGATAGTAGTGTTAAGTGTGCATATGTTGAATTATCAAATAACAGTATCGATACAAATATCAATTATGCTTTAATTGAAGAAAATGCCAATGCAACGGTGCGTTTAGCAGCACTTGCTAGAGGTGAAGAGAAGAAACATCTTACATTATCATTAGTTCATGAAGCGCCGTATACTACAGGTATCATGGATAATTATGGTGTTGTAAAAAATAAAGCAAATTTGATCATTGATGGAATTGGGACGATAAAAAAAGGAAATCGTCAGTCAAACAGTCATCAAACAAATAAGATCATTGTTTTTGATGAAGGCTGCAACGCAAAAGCTAATCCATATTTATATATCGATGAATATGATGTCAAAGCTAGTCATGGAGCTAGTGTTGGTAAAATCGATGAAGAACATTTATATTATCTACAGTCACGAGGTTTAAGTAAGGAAGATGCCATGCATCTAGTTACGTATGGGTATTTTATTCCAGTACTAGAATTTATTGATAATGATGAATTAAAAGAATTATTTAATGAAACACTAAGAGAAAAGGTGGGAATTTAATGTTTGATATTACAAAAATTCGTCAAGATTTTCCGATGCTAAATGGCACTATGATGCATGGAAAACCGTTAATTTATTTTGATAATGGAGCTACGACTTTAAAACCTCAATGTGTAATTGATGCTGTATGCGATTATTTAACGAATTATTCTGGCAATGCTCATCGTGGTGATTATGATTTATCGCATGATGTTGATGAGCAATATGAAAGAACGCGAAAAATCGTTGCTAAATTTATTAATTGTGATCATCATGAAGTTGTTTATACATACGGAACGACTGATGGTTTAAATATGATTGCTTTTGGTTATGGAATGACACATTTAAATGAAGGTGATGAAATATTACTGACGGTAGCTGAACATGCTTCAAATACTTTACCATGGTTTGAAGTTTGTGATAGTGTGGGCAGTGTAATTAAATATATTGATTTAGATGATAATGGTCGTTTAACAGTTGAAAATGTAATGAAAGCAATTACTGATAAGACCAAGATCATTTCAATTGCTCAAGTTACTAATGTTTTGGGCTATGATAGTCCAATTAAAGAAATCTGTAAGATTGCTCATGAAAGAGGAATCATCGTTTGTGTCGATGGTGCCCAAAGCGTTCCTCATCAAAAAGTAGATGTTAAAGATCTGGATCTAGATTTTTTGGTCTTTTCTGGTCATAAAATGTGTGGACCTACAGGAGTTGGGATCCTTTATGGTAAATATAATTTACTAGAAGAAACGAAACCGACTCGCTGGGGCGGAGGCAGCAACGCCCGATATAAAAGTTGTGGAAATGTCAAATTAAAGACACCTCCAGCAAAATTCGAATCTGGGACACCGAATATTGAGGGTGTTATTGGACTAGGAGCAGCAATCGAATATTTGATGAGTATTGGAATGGATGATATTCATAAATATGAGCTGGAATTGAGAAAATATGCCGTTGAAAAATTATTAGAATTAGATAATATTGAAGTATATAATCCTAATGGTCATGGTGCAATCGCTTTTAATATTAAAGGGGTTTTTAGTCAGGATGGCGCTTCATTATTTAATACATATGGAATTGCTATTAGAGCCGGACAACATTGTGCTAAGATTCTTGATGAGTTTTTAGATGTTAGCCAGACACTTAGGGCTTCATTTTATTTTTATAATACTTTTGAAGAAATTGATAAATTTATCGAGGTATGTAAGAAAGGAGATGACTTTTTAGATGCCTTCTTTGGATAGTATGATGATGCGACAAATAATTATGGATCATTATGAATCACCACGTAATCATGGTTTAGTCGATGATGATAATTATAAGTCTGTAAACATGGATTCAGAAACATGTATAGATGATATTGATGTTCAGGCATTGGTTGAAGATGGAGTTATCAAAGATATTCGCTTTGATGGTGAGGCTTGTGCTATTTGTACTGCTAGTACTTCGATCATGTCAGAATTATTGATTGGTAAAACAGTCGATGAAGCTAAAGAAATTATTGAAAATTATTATAATATGATATATGAAAAAGATTATGATCCTGAGATTCTTGAAGAAGCAATCGTATTTATGAATACTCATAAACAGGCTAATCGAATCAAATGTGCAACTTTAGGATGGACAGGAATCAAGCAAATTCTCGATCAAGAATAGGAGGGAACATATGGCTGATATAAAAAATGAAATTCCAGATCAAGAGTACGCATATGGTTTCAATGATGGTGATGTTTCAGTATTCAAAACACCTAAAGGAATCAATGAAGAAATTGTTACAGAAATATCTAAAATCAAGAATGAGCCAGAGTGGATGCTGGAATATCGCTTAAAATCATATCGCTGTTTCATGGATAAACCAATGCCGACGTGGGGCGTTGACCTAAGTCGTGTTGATTTTGATGAATATACATATTATATTCGTCCTAGTGATAAACAAACAAATAAGTGGGAAGAAGTACCAGAAACGATCAAAGAAACTTTTAATAAATTAGGTATTCCTGAAGCAGAACAAAAGTATTTATCTGGAGTAAGTACTCAGTATGAATCAGAAGTTGTTTATCATAATATGTTAAAAGAGGTTAATGAAAAAGGTGTTATTTTCTTAGATATTGATAGTGGTTTAAGAGAATATCCGGAATTATTTAAAGAATATTTCGATACGGTTATTCCTTATAATGACAATAAATTTTCAGCATTAAATGGTGCTGTTTGGTCTGGTGGATCGTTTATTTATGTACCTCCAGGAGTCAAATTAGAAAAACCATTACAATCATATTTTAGAATTAATTCTGAGCAGATGGCTCAATTTGAAAGAACTTTGATCATTGTTGATAAGGGTGCCGATATTCATTATGTTGAAGGATGTACAGCACCTAGTTATTCAAAAGACTCTTTACATGCTGGAGTAGTTGAAATCATTGTTAAAGAAGGAGCTAAATGTCGTTATACAACGATTCAAAACTGGTCAAACAATATTTTAAATCTTGTTACGCAAAGAGCTAAAGTGTTTAAAAATGGATCGATGGAATGGGTCGATGGAAATATCGGTAGTGCTGTAACGATGAAATATCCTACTTGTGTTTTAATGGAAGAAGGGGCTAAAGGATCATGTATTACGATTGCTGTAGCGGGTGAAAATCAAATCATGGATTCTGGTTCAAAGATGATTCATCTAGCACCAAATACTTCAAGCAGTATTGTCTCTAAATCGGTATCGCGTCGTGGTGGAAAAGTCAATTATCGCGGAATGGTCCAGCATGGTAAAAAAGCTTATAACGCTAAAAGCAAAGTTGAATGTGATACTTTGATTCTTGATGATATTTCTACAAGTGATACGGTACCAGTTAACTGGATGTTAAATAATGAATCAATTATTGAACATGAAGCGACAGTATCAAAAGTTTCTGAAGAACAGTTGTTTTATTTGATGTCAAGAGGTCTAACGAAAAAAGAAGCAATGGAAATGATCGTAATGGGCTTTATTGAACCATTTGCGCGAGAATTACCAATGGAATATGCTGTTGAATTAAATCAGTTGATAAAATTGGATTTTGGAGATCAAGGAATTGGATAAAGCAAAATTACGAAAAAAAATGATTCAAGCAAGATTAGATTTAGGTAGTGATGAATATCTTACCAAATCTAATCTTATTATTTCTAAGTTAAAAAAGAATTCTGATTTTATCAACGCTAAAACTATTGGTATTTATGTGTCTTTTAGAAATGAAGTTAATACTATTTCTTTGATCAAAGAAATGCTGGCAGTAAAGAAAATCTGTGTACCTAAAACCGAAAATCATGAAATGAATTTTTATACGATCAATTCATTAAAAGAATTAAAAAAAGGTAATTATGGTATTTTAGAACCTGATAATGATAAATTAGTTAATAAAAAAGATATCGATTTATTGATTGTTCCAATCGTATCTTATGATAAAGACCATAATCGCTTAGGGTATGGTGGGGGTTATTATGATCGCTATTTAAAAGATTATGAAGGCAAGGTAATTGGTTTAGCATTTACCTTTCAACAAGTAGAAAAGCTGCCAGTAGAAAGATTTGATTTGCCAATAAAGACAATAATTGATGAAAAATAGATTTAGGTTTGCTATAATAATGGATGTAAAGTAGGGTGAAATTATGTCAAGAGAGAAAACACTAGTTAAAAATACATTGATTATGGCAATTGGAACCTTTTTGCCAAGAATAATAAATTTATTAACGACACCGATCATTACCGGAACAACGACAGATGCTCAATATGGACAGCTAGATTTGGTAACGACGACGATTTTATCGTTTATTGTTCCTTTATGTACTTTGCAGTTAGAGCAGGCGTTATTTAGGTTTTTAGTTGATGCTAAAAGTGTTAAAGAACAAAAAAGAGTAATTACTAATGGCTATGTAATGATTTTTATGCTGATGCTGATTGCTGGGATTATTTGTTTTTTTGTTCCCATCGATTTATTTAACGGAAGTTATAAGTTTTTAGTTATTGGTTATATTTGGATCGAAATTCTTGCTACAACGTCACGATTTGTTTTGCGAGCATTTTCTAAATATAAGGAATATTCTATTTTGGCAGCATTAGTTGTAATCATGAATTTTATTATCGTATCTATTTGCTTATTATGGTTAAAAACCGGATATATTGGTGTCTTGATTGCTTTAACGCTAGCCGATGTGGCAGGTTTTATGTATGTTCTTTTTGTTTGTAACATCTTTAGCTATTTTAGTCTAAGACATCTTAGAATTGAATATGCTTCAAAAATGCTACAGTATGCGTTACCATTTATTCCTAATACAGTATCATGGTATATTAATCAGTTATCAGATCGCTGGATCATTTCAATATTTTTAGGAGCAGGGGCAAATGGTATCTATGCGCTGGCAAATAAAATTCCTTCAATTGTCAATATCTTATATCCAGCTTTTAATCTGGCCTGGACTGATTCGGCAACAAGAAGTGTCAATGATCCTGATAGTGGTCGATATTATAATCGAATGTTTAAGATGCTATTTTGTATTGTTTCAGCGGGAACTGTTTTATTGCTTGCAGTTTCACCAATTATTTTTGAAATCTTATGTCGAAATGAATCTTTATATGAAGCATTTAACTATACGCCAACTTTAATTATTGCTACTTATTTTTATTGTTTTTCACAATTTTTTGGAAGTATTTATGTAGCTGTGAAATGTGCTAAAAATATGTCGATTACGACAACGATGGCGGCAGTGATCAATATTATAATTAATTTGCTTTTAATTAATAAAATTGGAGTACAAGCCGCAGTACTTTCAACATTAGTAGCTAATTTGTTTTTAGCAGGATATCGTTTTTATGATTTAAATAAAAATTATTATCGCTTAAGAATTAATAAACGATTAACTATTTTAACTGTTATAGTTATTGCCATAGTTTCATTACTAGCTTGGTCTAATGATCCAATTCTTTGGAGTTTAGATATTGTTTTAGCATTTGGATATGCATATTTTATTTCAGGTGATATATTTGTAGGAATGCTTAAATCTTTTTTGAAGAGAAAATAAAATAAAATAGCTGGAGAATATTTCCAGTTATTTTTATTTGAAATTAATTTATTAAATTTATACCGGCTAAGAAGAATTTATGATACAATTTGTAAAGGGTTTCAGTTTAAAGTAACGGAGGGGAAACGGATGTACACAGTAGTAATCGCTGATGATGAAATTGCATTACGTCGAGCAATGATAAAAAGAATTGATTGGCAAAAAATAGGTTTTGAGGTTATTGGTGAAGCTGAAAATGGAGTTGAAGCTTTAGAGTTAGTAGAACGTTTAGAACCTGATCTTTTATTGACTGATATAAAAATGCCATTTATTTCAGGAATTAATTTAGCTAGAAAAGTAAGGAAAATTAGACCAGCAATGCAAATTGCTTTTTTAAGTGGTTATGATGATTTCAGTTACGCCCAGCAGGCAATTCAATATAATATCATCAAATATTTATTAAAACCAATTTCATCAAAAGAACTGACAAAAGAACTGATTGATATTAAAGAAAAGATGGATGCTATCAATCAATCTTTTATGACTTCAATTGAAAGTGATCAACAGCAGTTTTTAGTAGAAAGATTATTAATGCCGTTGATATTTGATACTGATTTTATTATTGATGATAAGCGAAAAGAATATGAAAATCTTATTAACCAGGAAGCTGTTCAATTACAAATCAGAAGTAGTTTAGAAGAAAAAACAAAGTATTTAATGATGGTGATTCGTTATTTTGATAAAAAAGGGACAAATATCACAAATAGGCAGCATTTACCAGGGGTAAAAAGAATTATTAAAAAATATTTACGGTTTGGAACATTCTATTCTGGTAAAAAAATCATTACTTTACTTTCTGGACAGGCTTGGGAAATCGATAAATATGTAAATATTATCGCTAACGAAATAGTTCAAAGCAGTGAACGAATTTTATGTGCTGATTGTTATTTGGGATTCAGCAACATAAGTGATTCTTTATTGAATGTTAATTTATTGTATAATGAAGCAATAAGTGCTGTTGAATATGGTCAGGGATCAAAACGAGGAATAAATTTTATTGGTGATATTAAGCGGACTTCGATGATTTGTTATGAAAATGTAGATAAAATTGCAAGTAAGACAGAGAAGTTGATTAAATCTGGGACGGATAGTGAAATAGAATTGTATTTATCTAGTGTTTTTGTAATGTTTATTGATCAAGGTGCGAGTCGGGCTGATATTGATTTATTGATGGTTAGAATTATTTCTTCTATATGGGCTCTTGTATATTCTGTTTGTGATGCTAAATCTTCATCTCTATTTTTTAGTAAAACTTCACAGTTATCAAATATATTTAATAAATATTCTTTTAATGAAAAAAGAATGGCTTTAATTAAATTTTGTATATTATCAAAAAATTTAATTAAAGATCAAAAAAAGATGAATAGTGAATTGATTTGTGATGAATTAATGGAAATAATCGATAAAGAATATAGTAATGAGGAATTGTCGTTAGGGGTAGTTAGTGATAAATTGCATGTAAGTATTAGTTATTTAAGTTCTTTGGTAAAAAAGAATATGGGTGAAACTTTTATTACTTTGCTTACTAGAAAACGGATGGAAGTAGCTAAAGATCTTGTTTTGTATTCATCGGCAAAAGTATTAGAAATTGCTTATAAATGCGGTTATAGTGATCAACATTATTTTAGTTATTGTTTTAAAAAACAATTTGGTGTATCACCAAATAAAATGCGTGAACAAAATACGGTGGTAAATAATGAAGTTTAAAAAAAAGGATTTTTCGATTTCTATTTATTTATCACTATTTGTTGTCAGTATTATTATCATCGTCGTTTTCCTTTTAACTATTTCATTTAGACAAATATTAAAAGATAGTTTATTATCTACAGCCCAAACTAATTCAGAGCAATCGGTAACCCAGGTCTTGAATACAATTGAAAATTATTCAAATGATATCTTAAATAAAATGAATGATATGACTAAAATTATTAACGAATCTACTGATATTGTTAGTATTAAGGAATATATGGAAACGATGGTAAATATTAATGAAGATATTGTTTCTATTATTGTTTATGATATGGAAGGTAATATTTTGGATTATCAAAGCAATGCTGCTTTAAAAACTAATGTAAATAATAACTTATCATTTGATAAAACGTTATTTAGTAATAATCGCGATTATGCGATTACATCACCGCATGTTCAGAATCTTTTTGAGGGAAATTATCCCTGGGTTGTAACAGTATGTCAAAAACAATGGTCAAGCAGTTATGATAAACTTGTATATGTAGCAATGGATATTCGTTTTGTTTCAATTGCTCGTTATATTGATGATGTTGGAATTGGAGAGCATGGATACTGTTTCATTGTTAATAAAAATGATGATTTAGTATATCATCCTTTACAGCAGCTTATTTATTTGGATATAAAAGATGAAAAGATAAGTGAAGTTATTCACTATCATGAAGGAAATACAATAAATAATGGCGTAATTTATACAGTTAAAGATGTTTCAGAATTTGATTGGCGTGTTGTTGGGGTTAGTTATGTTAATGAATTAGTAGATGCTAAAGCAACTACTGCGGTTAAATCAATTATTGTTATTGCCTTGCTGGTAATGATTTTTGCAATTGTCATTTTGTTTATTTTATCTAAAAAGTTAACTAAACCAGTACGTTCTCTTGTGGAAGCAATGAGTATATTTGAAAAAAATGCTGTTGATTTTAAATATACACCGGTAAAAGGGGCAAGTGAATTTAATAAATTATCTAACTCTTTTGAACATATGGTTATTCAGATCCAAGAACTGATGGAAAAAGTTAAAAATGAAGAAGTTGCATTACGAAAAACAGAATTAAAAGCTTTACAGGCGCAAATCAATCCTCATTTTTTATACAATACTCTAGATTCTATTCAATGGATGTGTGAAGAAGAAAAAACTGAAGATGCCATTACGATGGTTGGCGCATTAGCACAGCTGTTTAGAATTAGTATCTCAAAAGGTTACGAACTGATTCCAATTGAAAAAGAAATTCAGCATGCTAAAAACTATTTAGTTATTCAAAGTTATCGTTATAAAGATCAATT
Source organism: Clostridium sp. Marseille-Q5894 (assembly GCF_946902305.1). Lineage (NCBI taxonomy): Bacteria > Bacillati > Bacillota > Clostridia > Eubacteriales > Clostridiaceae > Clostridium > Clostridium sp. Marseille-Q5894. The sequence continues at coordinate 176,938 of NZ_CAMPPT010000005.1, forward strand.
TATTTATAACTTTGATATTGATGAAGAAGTTTTACCTTATTTATGTAATAAAATAACAATTCAACCAATTATCGAAAATGCCTTATATCATGGAATTTCTAGAATGGTTGATGAAGGCGAAATTTCTATTTCAGTGCATAAAGTCGGTAATGATATTATTATGAAAATTAAAGATAATGGTGTTGGAATGAGTGAGGAGCAGGTTCAAAATATTTTGAAAAAAGAACGAACTGATAGTAAAGGAATTGGCGTTAAAAATGTTAATGATCGAATAAAAATATATTTTGGTAACAATTATGGAATCGTTGTTGAAAGCGAATTAGATGTAGGAACAACAATTACGATCAAAATTCCTGCTGTGATGGAGGATAGATATAGTGTGTGATAAAATAAAAAAGATAACTATTGTAATTATATTGATGTTTGCATTAATTGGATGTAATAGTGTAAGTCGCAAAGTAAAGGTGGCAGTTATTGTTAAATCAACCACATCACAATTTTTTAAATCAGTTTTATCAGGAGCTAATGCAGCTAGTAAAGAATATAATTTAGATCTTACATTTAATGGTCCTGAAAATGAAGAGGATTATGCAACACAAATAAAAATGATGGAAAAAGCTATCAAGGATGATGTTGACGCGATTGTCTTATCAGCTATAGATTATCGTAAATTAGTAGAGAGCGTTGAAGCCGCGGTTGAGTCAGGAATTCAAGTAGTTGTTATCGATAGTGATGTAGATTCAAAAAAAGTTCGTACTCGAATAAGTACAGATAATTATGAAGCAGGTAAGATGGCCGGAGAAACAGTCCTTAAGTTGCAGGGGGATAAGATTCATCTGGGAATTGTAAATTTTGATGTTAATACTGCAAATGGACAAGAAAGAGAAAGTGGTTTGCGTAAAATATTGGAAAATGATGAAAGAATTTTATCTGTAAAAACTATAAATGTTCAATCAGCGGTTGATTATACAACGCAAGCAACAAAAGATATTTTATTACAGTATCCAGATATTAATGTTCTTGTTACTTTTAATGAATGGACAACACTTGGAGTTGGTTATGCAATTGAACAACTGGAATATAAAGATAAAGTTTCTGTAATTGGTTTTGATAATAATCCTGTTTCTATACAAATGTTAGAGGATGGCATAGTAGATGCATTAATTGTACAGAATCCTTTTGCAATTGGTTATTTAGGAGTTGAGGAAGCTTATCATTTATCAAGGAGACAAAGTAGTAAAGAAAACATTTATACTAAAACAGTAGTGATTACTAAAGATAATATGTTTCAAGAGGATAATCAAAAAATTGTTTTTCCATTCGATTGATCTTCCGATAAAGGAAGATTTTTTTATTGGAATAATTTTTTACCCATAAAAGATAAGATATTATATTACAATATTTAGTGCCAGCAAATAAAATATAAATAAGTGAAAACGAAATTATAGAGGAGGACTAAAAATGAAAAAAATATTATCGTTTTTATTATCATGTACCATGTTAGTATGTATGGCTTCAGTACTAACTGGTTGTGGCGGTGAAGGAGATGGAGATGTTCATGTATTCTATTATAATTACAGCGACACATATATCTCTAGTGTAAGAACTGCTTTAGGAAAACAATTGACAGATGCTGGTGTTAGTTACCAAGACTATGATGCAAATGGAAATCAGACAACACAAACAGAACAAGTGCAGACAGCAATTACTAAAGGGGCTAAAGTATTAGTTGTTAATATCGTAAATACTGGTTCTGATGATGCAGCACAAGGAATTGTAGATATGGCTAAAAAGGAAAATATTCCTGTAGTTTTCTTTAATCGTGAAGTTTCAGATACAATCGTAAATGGCTATGATAAATGTGCATTTGTAGGAACAGATGCTGCTGAGGCGGGACATCTACAAGGAGAAATGATTGGTGAATATTTATTAGCTAATTATGATGCTTATGATTTAAATAAAGATGGTGTTATTTCTTATATCTTATTTAAAGGAGAAGAAGGGAATAACGAAGCGATTTATCGTACCCAATATGCTGTTGAAGATGCAAATAAGAAATTAGTTGCAGCTGGTAAACCAGAATTAAATTTCTATGATGCATCAAATAATGATAAATATTTAGTTGATAAAAATGGACAATGGTCATCAACTGCAGCTAACGAATATATGACTACAGCATTAGCTGCTTATAGTGACAGTCATAATAATATGATTGAGTTGGTTATTTGCAACAATGATGGTATGGCTGAAGGGGCTATTACAGCTTTAAATTCGGTCGGATATAATACAGGTGTAGATAAAGAAGGTAAAGTTGGTAAATCAATTCCAGTATTTGGAGTAGATGCTACAGATGCTGCGAAAGATTTAATTAAAAAGCAAAAAATGGCAGGAACTATTAAGCAAGATGCTGATGGTATGGCAAAAGCAATTGCATTATTAACGCAAAATGCTTTAGATGAAAAAGATTTAATGGATGGAACAAAAGATTATAACGTGGATAAAAAAGCTGCTAAGATTCGTATCGCTTATGGTAAATATTTAGGGGAATAAAAAATAAGTGGGGTGTTTGGTTTGTTATCCAAACACCTCTTTAATTTTATGAATAAATAAAGGAGGGAAATTATGAGTGATGTTTTGTTGGAAATGAAAAACATTAGTAAAGAATTTCCAGGTGTAAAAGCATTAGATAATGTTTCATTGACGGTAAAACGTGGTACTGTTCATGCGCTGATGGGCGAAAATGGAGCGGGTAAATCTACTTTGATGAAATGTTTATTTGGAATGTATGTTAAAGATAGTGGTCAAATTTTTTTAGAAGGAACAGAAGTTAATTTTAAAAACTCTAAAGATGCTTTAGAGCATGGTGTAGCAATGGTGCACCAGGAATTAAATCAAGCTTTAAAAAGAAATGTCATGGATAATATTTGGTTAGGAAGATATCCTACTAAATTTAAAATTATGACATCTGAAAGTATTATGTATAAAAATACTAAGGCGATTTTTAAAGATTTGGATATTGATGTCGATCCAAAAAGAATTATGAGTACGATGTCAGTTTCTAATCGCCAAATGGTAGAAATTGCTAAAGCAGTATCATATAATTCTAAAATTATTGTTTTAGATGAACCTACTTCCTCATTAAATGAACAGGAAGTGGAACATTTGTTTAGAATTATTAATATGTTGCGTGATCGAGGCTGTGGAATTATATATATTTCTCATAAAATGGAAGAAATTTTAAAAATAAGTGATGAAGTTACGATCATGCGAGATGGACAATGGATCGCTACTAAACCAGCTAGTGAGCTGACGATGGATAAGATCATTAAGCTGATGGTAGGAAGAGAATTAACTAATCGTTTTCCACCTAAAACAAATGAAATCGGAGAAGTTGTTTTAGAAGTAGATAAATTAACAGGTATGTATAATCATATTAAAGATATTACGTTTGATGTAAAGCGTGGTGAAATCGTGGGAATTGCAGGGTTAGATGGTTCAGGACGTACAGAAGTTGTAGAAACTCTTTTTGGAATAGCAACGAAAAAAGATGGAACGATTAAAATTGATGGTAAAGTTATCAAAAATAAATCAGCTCGTGAATCAATAAAAAATGGTTTTGCTTTGTTGACTGAAGAAAGAAGGGCAACTGGTATTTTTGGAATTTTAGATATTAGAGAAAATACAACTATATCCAATTTAGACAGTTATGTAAAAAATCATTTATATTTGAGTAATAAGCAAATGAAACTTGATACTCAATGGTCGATTGGAGCAATGAGAATCAAAACCCCTTCTCAAAGTACACAAATAAGATCTTTATCAGGAGGTAATCAGCAAAAAGTAATTTTAGGACGCTGGTTACTTACAAATCCTGAGGTATTATTATTAGATGAGCCAACAAGAGGAATTGATGTTGGGGCTAAATACGAAATTTATCAGTTGATTATTGATTTAGCAAGTAAAGGAAGATCAGTAATTATGGTATCTTCAGAAATGCCAGAGTTACTTGGAGTTTGTGATCGAATTTTGGTAATGTCTGGGGGAAGACTTGCAGGTGAAGTAGATGCTAAGACAGCAACTCAAGAAGAAATTATGACACTTGCGACAAAATATGTATAAAGGAGAATTATTATATGACAAAAATATTTAGTGGGATAACTAGACAATATAATGATTTTAAGCAATTAAACAGCAAAGATAAAAAAACGTATTTAAAAGAATTACTTATCAATAATTCTTTATATATCATTATGATCATTGCTATAATTGCAATTCAAATCATTAGTCCTAAATTTTTATCTAGTTCATCAATTATTAATATTATTTCACTTTCAGCTGCAAATCTACCTATTGCTTTAGGAATCGCAGGATGTATTATTTTGACCGGAACTGACTTATCTGCTGGACGTATCGTAGGTTTAGTGGCTTGTATTTCAGCTTCACTTTTACAAGCATCGGGATATGCTAATAAAATGTTTCCTGATCTTGCAACAATGCCTATTTTTGTGGTTTTATTACTAGCAATTGCTATTGGAGCAGTCGTTGGTTTTGTAAATGGTTTCTGTGTTTCTAAGTTCAGTTTACATCCATTTATTGTAACTTTAGCTACTCAATTGATTGTATATGGTATTTTATTAATGTATTTGATGATTGGTACTAATAATGGTCAATCAATCTCAGGATTAGATGCTAGTTATACAGGTTTTATTGCCGGAGCAGCAATCAGTATTGGTAATAAAGGAATTCCAAATTTTGTTTGGTATTCAATCGTAATTACAATCATTATGTGGTTTATTTGGAATAAAACAAAGTTTGGTAAGAATATGTTTGCAGTTGGATCTAATCCAGATGCTGCTAATGTATCTGGAGTAAATGTTTCAAGAACGATCATCATGGTATTTGTGTTAGCGGGAATCATGTATGGTTTGACAGGTTTTGTTGAATCAGCGCGAATTGGTTCAAATAGTGCTGCAACGGGGTTAAACTATGAACTGGATGCAATTGCTGCCTGTGTTATCGGTGGAGTATCATTTGTTGGTGGTATAGGAAAGATCCGTGGTGTAATTATTGGTGTTGTTTTATTACGAATTATCTTTGTTGGATTAACTTTTTTAAGTATTGATGCGAATATGCAGTATATTATTAAAGGATTGATCATTTTAGTTGCTTGTGCAATTGATATGCGAAAATATTTAGTAAGAAAATAAAATTGGTGATAATATGAATGAAGAACAAGAGATTGAAAAAAAACAGAAAACCTGGGGCTCTGGTGGTGGAATGTATCAAGGGGTCAATGTTCCTGTTAAAATGTTAAATTATATAATTGTTATTTTAATGGTTATTTTAATTGGTGTTGTCATTTTTTTAGGAATCAATGGTCATTTTACAGTTACTTTAGAAACTAATGGTGGTGGAAAAATAAAGCCGATTGAATGTAAAATTGGTGATTCAATTGAAATTGAAAAACCGCAAAAAGCAGGTTATACTTTTGATGGCTGGTATCTTGATCAGGACTTAAAGCATCAATGGAATCCTGACAAACAAAAAGTTGAACAAAGTATGACTTTATATGCTTCTTGGAAACCTAATAAAATAAATGTTATATTTGATTATGATGGTGGTAATGAACTTATACAATCTAAAGAAGTTGTTTATAATGATACTTATGGTAAATTGCCTCAGCCAACTAAAGAAGGATATCAGTTTTTAGGCTGGATCTATAGTGGTGAAGTTATTACTGGTGATACAGTTGTAACAGTAAATGGTGAACACGTTTTAAAGGCTTTATGGCAATCTCAATAATTTTTCAATAATCACTGTAACCAAGTCTTGATTAGACTTGGTTTTTTAGTTTAGATATTATATTTAAACAATTTTCTTATTAATATTTTTGTATAGTTTATTAAGAGTATAGATAGGAGGATAAAATGGAGGCTTATCAAAAATCTTTTAAAGAGGTTCAAAATGAATTAGGGGTATTTAATCAGGGGTTAAATAAAAAACAAATTTATAAATATAAACAGTTATTTGGTAAAAATGAAATAGTTAGTGAAAAACAAGAAAGTGCGATTGCAATATTTATTGATCAATTTAAAGATCTTTTAGTTATTATTTTAATTGTTGCGGGAATTATTTCAGCAATCAGTGGTGAATTTGAAAGTACTTTAGTAATTTTGATAGTAATTAGTCTAAATGCAGCATTAGGAACTTTTCAAACAGTTAAAGCACAAAAATCTATCGATAGTTTAAAGAAACTATCGATACCTAAAGTTAAAGTTATTCGTGATGGCAAAGTCCAGATAATCAATTCAAATGAGTTAGTAGTGGGAGATATTGTAAATATTGAAGCTGGTGATATTATAGCCGGAGATGGAAGATTAAAAGAAGCGGTTAATCTCCAGGTTAATGAAAGTGCTTTAACAGGCGAATCAAATAGTGTTGAAAAACAGCTGTTACCAATTGAAAAGAAATGTACTATTGGGGATATGAATAATATGGTCTTTTCAGGTAGTTTAGTAACGAATGGGACAGGACAGTATATTGTTACAGCAGTGGGTATGAAAAGTGAGTTGGGAAAAATAGCTGGAATGCTTAATGAGACAAAACAAAGAAAGACGCCTTTACAAAGAACATTAGATGAGTTTTCTGTTAAGTTATCAATTGCTATTATTTCTATTTGTATTATTGTGTTAATAATGAGTGTCTTTATTGCTAAAGAAAATATTTTAGATTCATTAATGATTGCTGTAGCTTTAGCTGTTGCGGCAATTCCCGAGGCATTAGGATCAATAGTAACGATCGTTTTATCAATTTCAACTCAAAAAATGGCAAAAGAAAATGCTATTATTAAAAATTTAAATGCAGTTGAGAGTTTAGGTTGTGTTTCAGTAATATGCTCAGATAAAACCGGAACACTGACCCAAAACAAAATGACAGCAATAGATATATATACAAATAAAAAAATAGTTTCTGTAAATGATATGGATCATCATCAATATAATCATTGTCTTATGTTAAAAGCATTTGCTTTATGTAATAATGCTACAATCAACAATAACCAGCAGGTAGGCGATCCTACTGAATTAGCATTATTAAATCTTTATCACGACTATACAATTAAACATCCCTTTAAGTTAATTGCCAAAAGACAATTAGAATTACCTTTTGATTCAACTCGTAAATTAATGAGTGTTAGCTCCAAAAATCATCTATATACTAAAGGTGCGCCAGATGTTTTATTACAACGTTGTAATAGAATTTTAGTTGATGGGTATAAAGAAATTTTATCTGAAATTGAACGAAGAAGAATTTTAAAACAAAATGAAGACTTTGCTAAAAAAGGATTACGGGTCATAGCGGTAGCGTATAAGGAATTTTATAAAAATACGCTAGATGTTAGGGATGAAACTGATCTAATATTTGTAGGATTAGTTTCATTGATCGATCCGCCACGTAAAGAAAGTAAAGAGGCAGTAAAAAATTGTCTTATTGCTGGAATTAAACCAATTATGATAACAGGGGATCATGTTGTTACGGCCTGCAGTATTGCTAAAAATATCGGTATTTATCAAGATGGAGATATTTGTCTTGAAGGGGTCCAGTTAGAAAGAATGACAGATCGAGAATTAGCAAATGTTTTACCAAGGGCGAGTGTTTATGCTAGAGTTGCCCCAGAGCATAAAATAAGAATCGTAAAAGCTTGGCAAAATCAAGGACAGATCGTTGCGATGACCGGTGATGGAGTCAATGATGCGCCAGCTTTAAAACAAAGTGATATAGGTGTAGCAATGGGAATTTCTGGTAGTGAGGTTTCTAAAGATGCTGCTAGTATGATTTTAACTGATGATAATTTTGCTACGATCGTACAAGCAATAATTACGGGACGTAATGTTTATGCAAATATAAAAAATGCGATAATTTATTTATTATCAGGGAATTTAGCAGCAATAATCTGTGTATTAATTACTTCGTTTATGATTTTACCAACACCATTTTTACCAGTGCACCTTTTATTTATCAATTTAATTACAGACTCTCTTCCAGCTATTGCGATTGGGATGGAACAGGGCAGTAATGAAATTTTAAAACAAAAACCTCGTGGCATGAATGATTCTCTATTAAATAAAGAAACGTTATTACAAATTAGTTTTGAAGGAGTGATTATTTGTATTTTTACAATGTTATCTTACTTTGTAGGCTTAAAAACTGATGAACTATTAGCATCATCAATGGCTTTTGGGACATTATGTTTGGCGCGGCTATTACATGGTTTTAATTGCCGTAGTAACTTACCATTATATAAGATGCCACTAAATTATTATAGTATTGGAGCTTTTATTATTGGAACAGTTTTATTGGGCTGGATTTTAGTTTCTCCAAATTTTCATACTATCTTTTCTATTAGTGAACTAAATTTACGTCATTTAGCAATGATTTTTGTTTTTGCAACAATGCCTAGTATTATCATTCAGTTATATAAGGTGGTTGCCACAAAGCATATTTGATGGGGTTGCTTAATATACTATATTGGTGATTTGATGAAAAAACGATATTTGTTCATTATTGTTATAGTGCTTTTGGGCGTTATATTACATTTTTTGAGTGTAAGTATAACGCCAATGTTAAAGAAAATCGCCACCAAAGAAATAGATCGTTTTTGTCAAATGGTAATCAATAATACACCTTTTCCAGTTGAATTAGATCATCAGGAATTAATAAAAGTAAATCGTAGTGGTAACGAGATTTCAACGATTAATTTTGATACTAATTATGCCTCGAGTATCGGAGCAAAGATAGTAAATAATTTAGATGAATTATTTGTTTCGTTAGAGGAGGGAGTATATAAAAAAACAGATGACACATTTTATCAACGTAAATTGGAAGAAATCAGTAATAATGGTGGTGTCATTGCTAGTGTACCTTTAGGGATGATGACAGACAATCCTTTTTTAGCTGAAATAGGACCAAAAATAGAAATTAGATATAAAACCATTTCTGCGATTACTTGCACTGTAAACAAAGAAATAAAGAGTTATGGTGTTAATCATGTAATGGTTTCATTATCCTTAACGATTAAAATTAAAATGATGGTTCTGTTGCCATTTTATAATGAAGAATTTAATAAAGCTTATGATTATCCATTAGTAATTGAAATTATTGAAGGGGAGGTGCCTAATTGGTATCAAAATTAGAAATATTACAACGTTTTTATCAAATTTATATAGATCAAGAAAGTGACTATTTTACGTATCAAAATAATAATTATTATTTTTGTAGAATAAATAATTTTACAAATAACTATTCGTATTATATTCATAGTTTAAATTTAGCTGGTTTTACAGTTGTAAATAATTGTTTTGATCGTCCTATAACTATGGACCATATTTTATATATTTATCAAATTGAACCATATACTTTAGATATGTTTATTCGTCGATCAATGATTCCAATTCCTTCCACGATTGAAGTGATAAAAATAAAAGAAAGCTGGTGTAAAATTTTAGATGAAGCAAAATGCAAAATAGGTAATTATGCTTCTAGAATCAGTCACTTTGAACATTTTGTAGTATTATCATATTATTATCAAGGATTAGGGGAATGTGCTATCAGTATTTTAAATCAGATAAAATCTATTAAACTGCCAGCTGGTATAGAACACTTTTATTTAGAAGATAACTATGAAACACTGTGTTGTCCAAGTAATTTTGTTATTGCCTCAAGAATCAAAGACTTAACTACCGGATATAAAAATAATTTAATTATGATCAATGAGTTAGAAGAATATATAAATAGTGCCAATCTAACAAATGATGAATTAGTATACTTATACGCCCGTTTGTTATTTCCAGGTGAATTTATGCAGCTGGCAATAAATGATGATTGTAATGATAATTTAATCAAAGCAAAACTGCTTAAGATTTATCAAAATATTGATAATGAAAAAGAAATGCTTAACCAAGCTTATCAATTATTGAGCAAATACACATATATTCCTAAAATAGCATGGCTTTAAATACTCTTAACTGTCTGGATAGCCTTATTTTATTGGCTTTACAGACAGTTTTAATTTTTAGCAGGATCAGTAAATAATTGAGAAAGTGTTACTGTTATTAAAAAGATAAATAAGATTGATTTTAATTAGAATAATTAGTAAAATTTTTATATGATAGAAGGGGGTAATAGTTTGATGCAGGAGTTAAAAAAAAGAATAAATAGCTTTAAATATGCATTTGAAGGAATAATAATGACGATTAGATCAGAAACAAATATGAAGATTCATTTGTTTGTAATGCTTTTAGTAATTGTTGCGGGAGTTGTTTTAAAGCTGAGTGCTGCGCAATGGAAAATATGTATTATCTTATTTTCACTAGTTATTGCCGGTGAATTATTTAATACGGCAATAGAAGCAGTAGTTGACATGGTAATGCCTGAATTTCATCCTAAAGCTAAGATTGCTAAAGATGCAGCGGCAGGCGGAGTTCTTGTTCTAGCAATCGGTGCAGCAATAATTGGCTTAATGATATTTATTCCTAAAATAATTGCTCTTCTATAATTTTATTTGTTACAAAATATAAAATGCTAAGTTCTTTATAAATAGAACTTAGCATTTTAATGTGAGTTTAAATGTAAATAAAAAAGCCGATTACATCGACTATCTTTTATTTATGGAGCCATATTGATCGATATAATCGAACTCATGCCTCTTAAAAATCAAAGTTATTGTACCATAGTTCCTCTACAGACATTATACTATAATAACAGGTGTTTATCAACTAAATTCTAGTTATTTTAAGAACTTTTTTTTCTACCAAATTTATTTTAATGTCTTTTACATATTTTTGGAAAAGCTGACATTTTAATTCTTTGCTTATAGAAGTAATACTATGGCTTACTTTCTTTCTTTGAATTTCCTGAATATTTTTTAACTGTTTTTTATAATAACTTATTTTTTTATCAGTTCTTTTTTTAAAATCATTATATTCTAATAACTGTTCTTTTGTTCCTTCTGTAACTGTTAGTTCATAATAGTTTGAAATAATTTTTGACAATCGCTTTATCTCTTTTTCGATTTCCTTTTCTTCACCGCTTTTTTCTATATTCAAAATTTCTTTATTATATAGATCATTAGTAACATTTGTTAATTGACGATCTATTATTTTTTCATTAATTCTTTTATTACATTTTGGACAGTAATAATAAAAGTATATTTTACCTTTTTTATTTGTTGTTTTTTGTTCTAAATGCGTTGAACAGTCATTGCACGTACAAAGATTATGATACGCATAATCATATTTTCTAATTCTTGCAGATCGATTAATAAAATAATTTGCTCTATAAAAAGTATCTCTATCTATTATTAAATCCGTTAAAATATTTTTATATATTTTACCGTTCCATTCAACCTCACCGATATAAATTCTATTTTTACACATTCTAATAAGTGTTTTATCCACCCACGAACGCCCTAAAGCCTGTTCAATGGTTAACTCAGCAGCTAACTGCAATGCACTTTTTCCTATTGAAATTTCATGAAAAATTCTTTTCACAACTCTAACTTCTTCAATATTGTTTGAAATCACCAGTTTTTCACTGGTTTCTCTGATATATCCCAATGGTGGTTTGCCACCAAATGGATACAAACCATTTTCGAGTTTATCTCGAATCACATCTTTAACCCTTTGTGAAGTAAGTTCAGGTTGAAGTTGAGAAAAAATCATTGAAACATTTGCATTGGCTTTTTCCATAGGATTTTTTAAATCCGTTTTAGGATTGTCAAGCGGAATCAAAGAACACTCCATATTGTTACATATTTTTATGATTGAATTAAAGTCAATGAGGTCTCTAGTCAGTCGATCAAATTTCATCATAACAACCATTTTATATAATCCTTTTTTTATTCCATCTAAAAGATCTAATAAATCTGCACGATTGATATTAGTACCTGATTTTCCGCCATCTGAATATATATCAATATCATCATCAGTATATCCCATTTTATACACAAATTTTCTGCACTGGTTCTCCTGGACTTCTAAACTACATCCTTCTTCATATTGTTTTTTTGTTGATACTCTTATATAAATAGCTATCCTTCGGGTATCAAAGTGGTTTATTCTCTTCATAATCATCATTACTCTCTCCATTCATAATAGTTTAAAAAATAATCTTTTATGATTAAATAATAATATTTTTTTATTATTATTTTCAATACATCAATAATGTTTTTTTACTATTTTATAATAAAAATTGATTATTTATATTTTTAGAGGTATAATAATGATGAGGTGAACAACAATGCGTAAAAATAAAAAAGATGATTCAAAAATAACTTTAAAAATAAAATCTCTTTTAGCTGGAAAAGGACTTTCATTTGCTGATTTTGGAAGAACAATTGGCGCCATTCCTCAAACAATGAACAAAAAAAGAACTACTGATTCATATCGGGTAAGTGATCTTATTCTTTTAGCAAAAGCAACTGAAACCAGATTATGTTTTATAGATCAAGATGGAAATACATTGCTGGAACTCAATGAGAAAGATATACAAAAAAATTAGTAGTCATGTATGACCACTAATTTTAAATTTATTCATTTATAACAGGAGACTATAAGATGCGTGATAATAAAATACCTTTTGGTTTGAGAAATAATTTATTAGTAACCATAAATGACCTTAGAGAAGATGAAGCAGGTATAAATTGCAATTGTATATGTCCGCAGTGCAAAAAACCACTGATTGCTGTTTTTTCAGAAAAACAAAAAAATCATTTTAGGCACAAGATGCATGAAAACCACTGTTACTTTAATATTAACAATTTTATACCCGAATTTATATGGCAACAGTTAAATGAGAGTGATTATCCTGAAATATTAAATATTTCAAAAGAAACCATGAAATATTTGAAAATCTATTTAAAAAACAAAGAGTTGAAAAAAAGAATTGAAGCAAAAAAAATTTTGCAGTATAAAGTTTCCAATATTAATCATAAAAATAATACTTTTACATTTATTATTGATGATAATGAATTTATTGTAAAACTCTATTTTGATAAAAAAAATATTCCTGTCAGTCAATACAATTTCCATATAAACATTAATGATTTAATAAAGGATTACGAAAAACTTGATGAGCTTAAAAACATAATTTTTGAGGAGTGTTTAAAAAAATCAGTCAGCTATCTAAATAACAAGTATGAAAACAGTTCGTTAATACATCAGCCTTTCAATTCTAAAAAAGAGTTAGAAAATGCATTATGTCCATATGGATATAAAATAAAAATTCCACCTGATTTTAAAAAAGAAAAAGCTTGTACTGGATGCAGTCATTTAGTTGAAGACAAATGTCTTTATCCTTATAAGTTTCATTACATTAACGGCAAATGGATAAGAGTGGAAAATAAAAAGAGCGAGTGAACATATGTGTTCACTCGCTTTATCAGCATTTCTCAAAAGAAATATTTTTAAATTGTTAAACCAATATCATCATTATCTAAATTCATGTCATCCACATCATTTTCAATTGTTTTTTCAGTATATTCTCTACACTTTAGTTCAAGTGTCTTAAAATCACAACACCTTTCAGCAACTCTTTGAGGCAAATTATTGTTTGTTCTTTTTTTATATAATTTTAACGCTTTCTCTCTTAGTCCACCGCCCTCACGATTTAACCATCTTAATTGGTCTCTTAATAAATTTTGATATCTTTTCTCTGCATATGTTAAACATACAGCGTTTGTATTAATCACTGTATAACTGCGATCAGGAATCGGGATCATATTATTAAAATTTATTGCACCCAGTTTTCCACTATCAATTTTATAAAAATCGATTTGATTTTTCATTTTTAAATGTTTTGGCTTAGGTGAAGATAATGGTGCAAAATATTTGCAATTATTTATAGTAAACAAAACTCCAACGAACGGTCTTAATTCCTTCTCATTAGCATTATAGCTTACTCTATAGTCGTACTTTCTTAAAAAATCACAATAACTAGTATCTACAATTACTAATTTATATACAGGATTCTTTTCTTTCATCTTATTTCCTCCAAACGAAAAGCTAGAGATCATTCTCTAGCTTTTCAACTTTTTCCATACCCGCTTATCTGGTGGGGAACACCGCTTTTTCCATACCCGCTTATCTGGTGGGGAACACCGCTTTTTCCATGCCCGCTTATCTGGTGGGGAACACCGCTTTTTTGAATGTTTCCATTCATTAAACTATAGTCATTATATAATATTTTATTCATTTTTTCAATATAATTTGCTTAATTTACTAATAATTATACTCATAATTTACTGATCTGTTTTTTTCTAAAGTATCAATATTTTTACCCGTGATTTCATCATAATACTTTTTATTTTCTTTGTCATAAACTCTATACTGCTCATCTTCAATTATATATATGTATGCTTTTTTATTATACTTCACCCATGATACAGCTTCTTTATCAACTTCTATACAAGTTTTTTGATCACGAAGCATAACAAGTTTTTTTCCTTCTCTATCACTGTCGAGTATCTGCTCTTTATTTGCATAAAAGCCTTTAGTCAGTATTTTATTCATTTTATCAATCTCATTACGATAGCTGTATGATTTTATATAATTAAGTCTGTCTATCTTTTCTTCGATTTTTTTTATCGCAAGCAGGCAGGCATTAGTCTCAGCTTTTAATGTATTTGCTTCTGTTATAATCTGTTTTGCTTCTTCTATAGATGTAGTTGGTTTAAAAGCATTTAATTCTTTTTTAGCTTCTTCAAATAATTTAAGTTCTTTACAGTAGGTCTTTTCCATTTCTATTTTATCAGCTGAACTGCACTCTTTTAAAGCATCATTAAAATAACAGGTTTCAATGTAAATTTTGGCTATCGGCATAAGTTTCTGGAGCTGGCGATTGTGAATCTTAAGATGATCATAATTTCTTTTTAAACAGGAATAATCATCTTCATATTGCAGGATACGCTGATCGATATCGTTGTAGCTATTTATTTTTTCACTATTCATTATTTCAAAAACTTTATTGATCTGATTAATTTCTTTCACTATAAGATAGCGCCTTTTATAATATTCACCGCTGTTTTCATCTGTTAAATTATTAGCCAAAGCATCCTGCTTATTTATAAAAGTTTTCATCTTATACTGCTGTAAAGACATATAACCGCTTAATTTGTTGCAATCTATTTTATTGGATTTTTGTTCTCCACCGATATTCTTATATAAAATATGTTTTGATTCAAGCAACTGATCCTGATAAGTCCTGTAACGAATAGATTTTATCCTTTGTCGAAGGTTTTTCTCTGAATATTTTCCATCATCAATAGTTTTTAATCTCACAAATCTTTTCATCCCGAAAGTTTTGACACTTATATATTTACCACGGTTTATTAAATATCCTTCATTTTCTAAAAGTTCAAGCAGTTCTTCAAAGTCTTCAGCATTTTCAATTAGTCGTTCTATATCTTCTTTTATTTGTGCTCTCCATGACTTATTTGCAAAATTGTACAAAAAATTTTTGTTGCTGTATTTGTTTATTGGTGGAGCATCATTTAATACCGTTAGCCCGTATTCTTTACTTATTTCATCAGATACCTTGCGCAGATTCGATATTCCTTCCTCATGCCATAAACTGTCAGTAAGTTTCTTTCCCGTCTTGATATTGACACTGTTTAAAACTATATGATTATGTATATGTGCTTTATCAATATGAGTAGCTACAACTGCCTGAAAATCCGGATATAACCGTTTAGCAGTTTCTATTCCTATTTCATGTGCTTCTTCATAAGTCAGTTTATCAATGCAATTAAATGACTGATAAATATGATAGCCGGTACGTTTTCCTTTATTGTTATATAAACGGTTCATCATCAGCATTTCATTGTGTGCAAGATTTGCATCAGGTGAACAGTTGATTCCGCTGACAAGCAGTCCGCCATCTGTTTTTTGTGGATTGACAATATATTTTAAACAACCAAGGATATTCTTATGCAGTGCTTTTCTAAATGTCACTGTCATAATCAGTTACTTCCTCATGAATGATATAAAGTTTTTTTGAAATAATTTTATACAGTTTTTTCTGCTCTTCAAGACACTGCTTAGCAAGCAGTTTCGCCTGAAGCATATCTTGTTTTGTGGCAACAGTATTTTTAGACAGACTGTTGAGTTTTCTTGCAATCTGATTGATATTATTCCCGACTTGTTTTATTTCACTTATAACTTCATCTTTGCTGGGAATGCTTTCTACAACTATTTTTCCATTTAGTACCCGATTACGTACAAAAGAAGCAATATCTTTTGAGTTGTACTGCTTTACAAGCCAGTTAATTTTTTTCCATTCATCATTGGTAAAATACAGTTCATATCTTTTTTTATTTTCTCTTCTTGACATATTTACTCCTTCCTAAAAACCGTAGAAAAAATATAAAGCCAACCAAAAACAGCATTCATATGAGCGCTGTTTTTGGTTGAGATTTTTTGCGTGCGCGCACGCTAAGAAACGGTCACGTTTCTTTCAAATTTCAAAGCGCTGGCTAGTGATTTGAAATTTTGCAAGCATGGTGTCTGTCCGGACACCCTACCTGCGGTAGCTTGTTGGGGAAAGTCCCCAAACCCCTTAAAAATTTGAACATTATATATGTTCAAACACAGTAACATATAAAAAAAACAACTGGTTATATATGACCAGTTGTTTACATTTCAATATCTAATTCTATATTCATTTTATTTTCTATTTCTTTAACTTCATCTATTTCAATCTGACCATCAAGCCACTGTAATGCAAGTTCTCTATTTGTAATTTCTTCAATATTCGGTAAGCCGTTTTCTCCTTGAATAAAATCATAACATATGTATTTACGATTTTCAAAATCAAAAAACATAAAACTGCTCCCAAAATTTTGTTGAACCTGTTCACAATATTCTTTATACTCTGTTTTATTTCGATTAAACGTTTTAGTGAACTGGTCAAATTCTTCTTTTGAAATTTCCAACACTTCTGGAAATTTACTATTTTCAGTTTTTTCTAATTTATGAATATTAGTGAGTATTATATTTTGGTATCTTTCTTTAGAAAAGGGTTCAATTGACTGATCTATTTTATATAAAATCTTGTCCATATCCTCTAGTCGGGCACATGCCTCCTCAAAAGCTTTTTTATAATCCTCTTTTGAAAAATCATTATCTTTTTTTAATTTTATTTCTTTATCTTTTAATTCCAGTTCACGTTCTTTTAACAGATTGGCTTTTTTCAATTCATTATCAATAGATGATAAAGTATTTTCAATATTATCCGCAAACCGCAGATCTCTAACAGTTTCAAATAAAACCATTTTATTCTTCCTTTCAATAAACATATTTTAATTTATGGTACTAATATAAAGTTACTTGAAAGCCTTCACCTGTAGGTTTAACTTCATATCCGTTTTTTCCATTTTTTTCTGCATATTCCAGTGCCTGATTATAAGAATCAATTGAATTTCCGCTAAAGAATTTATTTTCAGCAGATGGCTTTTCTTTTTTATCAGATGGACTGGATGTGACATTTTTTCTACTCATTGATTCATCAGCTGATGAATCAGCCACTGTATCACTATTAACAGTTACCGGTTGTTTAACGGTAACCTGAATATCTTTGGATGTCTCATTGCCTGCTTTATCCTGAAGAACATAGTTTAATACATAACTACCGCTTACCGCAGTGTTTATTTCATTATGAATAACATCTTCTACACTTAATTTATCAATATTATCCTCAGCTTTGATTATATATGATTTATAATCAATACTGTCATTTGTGTTGATTTCAATAATTTCCTGTGATAATTCCAAAACAGGAGGTATATCATCATAAATATTAATCTTTAAAACTGATTTCTCTGTGTGATAATCATTTTTAAATATAATATTTGCCTGATAAGTACCTGGTGTTCCGTTTTTTAAACTCTTTAAACATTTTTTTGTTTCTTTATCATTACTAACTTTTAATTCAAAATACTCTTTATTGTAAGATTTAATTAAATCTTCAATATCAGTGTTTCTGCTTTTGCTGGATGCGATTCTAAAAACATCATTAGAAAATTCATAATCATCAGTATTCATTTTTATTTCAGAATCAAAATAATTAAAATTCATATATTTATAAGTAAACAGAAAACCTGATATGCTTATAAGAGCTATAGTCACTACTATGATAGAAATAATTATAATTTTTTTTCTTTTCTTTCTGCGATAGAGCATCAATAATTCAGTTTCATCAATCATTTTCACACCACCTTATATTAATTATCTTCATGCGATTAACCGCCTAATAACTGTTCTTCCATATTAGCTCCTTCTGGTCATACCTGACCACTATATATTAATTTCGATTTCTGCTTTTGAGTAATCTTTTTCATTTTCTATTTTCTCAGTCTTAACCTCTTGTATTTTTTCACGATTAAGTTCATCCAGACGCATAGCGTGCTTTTTGTAATTTTCAAAGGCATCAGAAATGAGTGTTTCAATTTTTTTGTTTACATAGCTTTTAACATCAGCAGTATCTTTTTTATTTTCTCCCAGCTCTTTTATTTCTTCTATCAGACTGTCAAAAACTTTCTTAAAATGTTCTTTTCGTCTGATCGGGATTTCAAGTCCATAATTTTTATGAAACATAATACTTATTACATCTGCTTCAAATTCTTTATGCAATGGACTTTTACCATCTATAAAATTGTGATTTGAAATCATATGTCCAAACTCATGTGATAGAGTTGATAATTTTGCAGTGTCATCTAATAATGAATTAACAGCGATTGTATCTTTCTTATAATCATAAAACCCGCTCAATGTAATTGAATCAAACTGCTCACAGCAGACATTACATCCTAATGTTCGGCAGTAATCTGCAAGTACATCAGCAAGTTTCCCATGCTCTTTTGATTCATAGCCAACTGACAGCAGGGCAGGGTATTTCTCTTTTGGATAATCTGTTTGACTAATATCAAAAACAGTTCCGGTTCCGTATACTAGTTTTTCATAAATCTTCAGTTTACCGCTCTTAGCCTGCTCTTTGATATCATCTTTTGCTTCGCTCCATTTAATATATTTTTCACTATTTTTGTCATAAATATATTTGATAGTTTTTGGAACAAGTATAGTCATGCCCTTTGAACCTTTTTTTATATTGGCATTTTTAGCTTTCCAGTCTTTAAAGGAAGCACAAAAACTCGCATATGGATTCTGCTTAAAAATAAGTGCTGTATTTTTTAACGAATATTTATAGAATTTGGATGAAAAAGCGAGCAGTTCATGCAGATCGTTTGATGAGGTCTCATAATTCTCAATCAGATCACTGATGACATGCTCGCTTTCCTGTAGTGTTTTATCCAGTTTTTCTTTAGCTTTTTTTATCTGTTCAGGGGAAGCTTTATATTTTTTAGTCATAATTTTCCTCCTTTGTACAACTCGTAAATTGCATCATCCATTTCTTTTAACATTTCTTCGTCCGGAATCCGACTTCCAACAGGATACATATGTTCAACATAAAACATATCCCTAGTATTTTCATCTGCTACAACGGAAAATCCTTCTTTTTTTAAATTTTTTATGCATATTAAATTATTTTTCATATTGTTACCTTCTTTAATTAAAATAAAAAAGACAGCCATCGACTGTCTAAAAAGCAATTTAACGAGGGAGTAATTATCATACATACAACAACTGATTTTTGAGAAACTATTGCTGATACTCCCTCATCAATTATTAGTTTATCATATAGAATAATAAAATTCTACTTATTTTTTAAAAATCAATAATTATTTTATTCTAAATATAGATAACAGTTTGTTATCTGTTATTAATATAATCTTCTACATGAATACAGGTGTTTTTTATAGCTTTCTACTGATTTAGTTGTTATGGCTTTACCTGTTTGAGGCGCATGAACAACTCTGCCACCGCCAATATAAAGCGTTACATGGTGTATACCGTTATACGTTCCATCTTTTGAATACAGAAGAATATCGCCTGCCTGTAATTCAGAAAAAGAAATTTTCTTTCCCATCTTTGATAAACTTTTTGTAGTCTGCGTACCGATATTAGCACCTGCCTGATAATACGCCCAGCATATCAATCCAGAACAGTCAAATTTTGTCCAGTTTGGATCCTTGACCTGATTCATAGAGTGACATCCACCCCAGACATACATATATCCTAATCGTGTTAATGCTTTTTGTGCTATTGCATTTCCAAGAGTACTGTTACCTGAAACAACAGTTCCGCCTTCAATGCTGTCATTTGATCCATACTTTACTTGAAAATCAACACTGAATTCAGATATTAGATTTTCAGAATTATAATACTCTTTTGCTTCTTCAACTACCTTACTGTTTATATAACTGCTGTTTTTCTTTAGGCAGTCTACATAATCATCAAATGTTGCGTTTTTTATTTCAAGAGTTGCAACTCCGTTAGTATTTGTTTCTATATGTGTTTCATAAAGACCATCTTTATTCTGGTTTTCAAAAATCGAAAGAACTTTTTGTTCTTCCTCTGAAAATGACGGTTCCTCAAATATTGCCTGTATCAACGATAAAACTGCTTTCCAGTCACATCTGCCACGGACACCATAATTACAGATAATTGAACCATTAGGATTATTCTGCTCAAATAAGCCGACTTTTGAATCATAGTTTTGTGACCATGTTGTACAGTAGTTTTCATACTGGTTTATTACTTCCTTTCCGCCTGAAGATCCAAAAACACTGGATACACCAGCTCCGCATACACATATAATAATTGCCGGTATAATTAAAAACGAAAGAAAAATCGAAAGTCGCAGCGTTAATTTTTTTAATATCTTTTTTAGAAGCAGAAATACTTTATTTTTAATAATGTGTGTCCCTTTTCTGACAGAAAGATTAGCAATACTTTTTCCTGCTTCTTTATCAATTGTCGAATCCCCATTTTGAATATCAGAACCTGACTTAATCAGTTTTGCCGGTTTTTTTAAAGCACTGCCGGTTTTTTTAAGACCTTTGGAAACAGTTCCTGTATTTATACCAAAACGCACCTTTGTATCTTTTGTTTTAATATCTACAATTTTTTCACTGTCTACAGAATTATACGTTGTTTCCTTTTTTTCGATATTAGCTACTCTTGTTTTAATCATATTTTTTGATACGTACACAGCTCCTGTATCTTCAGCATATGATTCATTGACTCTGGTTTTTATACCGCTTCTTTTTTCATTGAATACAAATCTTATATCAGATGTTTTGTCGATCGATATTTCATTTTCGCTATTGCTGATCGTCTTTATACCACTGGTTTTTTTATTGAGCGGGGATTCTATATCAGATGTTTTAGCATCTGATATAGAATCTCCATCACCGCTGATAGTTTTAATGCGACTTGCTGTTTCTCTACTTAATACTTCGATTCCAACTGAAGGAAGTTTTTCTACACCTTTTGATACTGCCAGAATTTCGGCACTTAAAGCGCTAGAAGCATCTGACAAATCATGTACCTGACTTTTTTTTATTTCTGAATCATTCATCGCTGTATCGCTATGTTCGCATTATTTGAAGTGTCATTAAGTTTGTATATATAAAAATCTTTAGGTACATTATTTCTAAAAGGTACTTTTGAATTTCCGTATACAATAATTCCCTGACCAGATATATCAGCAGTTATATAATTTGATTCCTCATTACTTATATCAAAAATTTTGCAAATCTCAATAAGATCAAGCGGTTTCTGTTTCAAAACAACTGCGAATTCACTATTGCTTAAGATTTTTCTGCCGTTTTTATTTTCAAGAATATCAGCAATATTTTGGGTGATGATAGTTGGAAATGAATTATATTTTCTGCCTTCTTTATAGAGCTTAGCTACAAACTGAGCTGAATAAACATTTTCAAGCAGAACATGAAATTCATCAATAATTATCCATGTATTTTTCTTGAGTTTTCGATTATTAGTTATGCGATTCCATATATGATCCAAAACGACTAGGTATCCGGTTTTTAAGATTGATTCAGGTAATTTGCTGATATCAAAACTAACAAGTCTATTATGGATATCTATATTTGTTTCATGTGCAAACATTTCCAGTGAACCTTTAGCGTACCTTTCCATAATCAAAGCAAGATTTTTTGCTTCTGATTCCTGCTGACTGCTTAGTTCATCCCAAAACTTCTTTAAATTGGGAATCAATGATTTGTCTGAAAAACCACTGCGCTCGTAATCAAAAAATAAATTTTTTACACATCTATCAATGATTGATTTTTCACTTCCGGTAAGATCACGTCCACCAAGAAGCGATTCGCACCACGCAAGAATCCATTCAATCTTTGATTTGATAGGTTCTTTATCATCATATCCTATATCCATGTGAAAAGGATTCAAATAAGTTTTTGATGTATTTGATATTTCCAGTGTCTGTCCATTAAATTCTTTAATAATATTATTGTATTCTGTATTAAGATCTACAATAATAACATCATCGTCAGGATATTTATTCATAATCTGTTCAATCATAAATTTGATAATAAAAGACTTCCCAGCACCCGCAGTAGCCAAGACACAGCCATTACCATTTAACTGCTTTTTCCTATCTACAATCACAGGATTTTTCGATAATAGATTCACACCATAATATATTCCATCTTTATGAATAAGGTCTTTCGTATTAAACGGTACATGTACAGCAGTAGCTTCAGAGGTAAGTGTTCTTAATATCTGTAAATTATCTCTGCTGAAAGGAAGAACATTTTGAATCCCTTCAAGCTGTTGAAACAGTAGCGGTTTTACATTGCATAACTGTTCACCTGCTATATCCATGATTCTTTTACAGTTTCGATTCATTTCATCTGCATTTGAAGCTACAACCATTATTAGAAGATTAGATCTAAAAATCTTTTGATTGTTTTTTTGAAGATCATTTCTAAGTTGTTTTGTATCTCTCAGCTTGTCTTCTAACTTTTCATCCTTAACAGCATTATAATCAATATGCTGTTTAGCTGCTCTTCTTATTTTAGCTAAACGCTCTGACTTCATACCAGTAATTTTTTTATTTACTTTCTTGATAGATTTTGCACTATTAGTAGGGTTGATGTTTTGCGTTATATAAAGTTCCATTTTCTGTTTCGAAAGAACATTATAAAGTTTTGGAGTAAGCGAACTTGGCAGATCATCAAGATATAATATCTTAACAAATTTTTTATTATCTATTAATGTAAAATCCTTATTTTTAAACAGAATAGATTTTGGAGCTAAAATATCATATACGGTTGCATTTTCTTTTTTTGCGTATTCCTTTATAGATAGATTATTTTTATCTGTCCATTTAGTGCAGTTGAAAAAATTATAAAGTATTTCCAACCTTTCATCTACAGATATTCTTCTAATAGAAGAGCCAAGCTCCTTAAATTTTTCTTCAGATTTAAGCTGAATATCTATAAATTTTTCCTTAACATCATCATATGAATCATTTTTTATTGTGACAGCAATATAACGTTTTGATTCTAGAGTTTCATTTATATTGCCAACCCCCAGTTCAATAAGCTGGTTGGTTTCTTCAGCAATTTTAGGAGAGGGGAGCGTTTCTACATTTTGAAGCATATACTCTTTTTCGAAAGTTTTGCTGTTTATTGGCTGAATAATATTTATTACCTGAATATGACAATCAGGAGAAAAAGAATTTAAATAATCTACCCACTTTAAAAAGATATTTTCCTGCACATCTAATTTTGCTTTTGCAAATGAAATATCTGAATATTCAAAACAGATTGAATATAAACCGTCTTTTATTTTAAAAACCTTAGTATCTTCATAAAAATCCTTAAAAAATGTTTCAATCACTCTTTGAGTGGTTACTGGCTTATCTATGGGTTCTGATTTAATTTTAGCTAAACCATTTATTAAATCATTTTTTACTTTAACTTTACTCATTTTTTTCAGCATCCTTCTTTTTTAAATATTCAATCATCATCTGTTCTATCTGATGATCAGAAAAATTATTTACTGTATCATTTTGAACATCACTGATCCAGCCTTTTTTTAATGCTTTTGCTTTAAACTTTTCTAACTTTTTCTGTTCTTTTATTTTTTTTCGTTCTTTTCTGGTAATTTTGAGCTTTTTAGCTGTTTTATCCTTTATAATATCTTTGTTGCTTTTTTTATCTGATTCAAAAGTTGATTGCTGGATATTATTTTTAACATAATCCCTGCAGGCTTCCTGTACCTGTAGAGAAGCTTTTTTAGATAAACTTTTTTTTATTCTTGTGGCCAGTTTAAGTTTTTTCATATACTCCTTTTCTAAAAAGATTTCTTTTTCAGTTTTATAAGACAGTTCTTTGAAAAATACCGTTTCTTTTCTGAAAATATATTTCACTATTTTTTCGGCTGGCATTTTTTGAATTGGAATAAAACCGATAAAAGCAAATGGAATAGCGTATGCAATTATAATATAAGATATTGGATCTTCTCCAAGCATTGTCCTGAATTTCAGGTAAAAAGGAACTGCTGTAATACCAAAAAGTATAACCGCTACCCACTGCCTGAAAGTAAACCAGTAGAATTTTTCATGATAGTCATTGATTTCTTCGTGAATTCTTATTTCTATTTGATCCATGTTAACCTCCTATGCACCTGTCAATTCTCTAGCTATTGAATTTCCAAAATTCATTAACCCAAGATATAATGCATTGATTATAATTACAGCAAGAACAACATTTATTCCCTGAGCACTGTCACTCAATCCTGACAGCATTAGGGAATAAATTTTAGTGGATATCATAATAACAGTAGCTTCCAGCCCTAAAGATGCCAAAGCCATGAAAAAACGTTTAGCTCCCTGTGAAGTTGCTTCATTTGTAGCCATAGCTAACGGAATTGCACATGTACTGCTGTAGATGACCATTTTAAATATTCTTGTAAAAACTATAGTCACTACACCAACTACTGTTCCTAAATATATCACCCATATAATAATCGTCAGTGCAAAATAACCTAACTGGGCAGCCATAGAGCCTGAGCATATTTCAGCCATAATCTGCCCTAAGTCCGGCGTTGCACCTGAACTGCCGATTTTTACCCATACCGAGTGATATATGTCCTGAGTTATTTGTAAAATCATTGTTGCAAATTTATAACTGTTTGTCATAATAACTTTTATAAAGATAAACTTGCAGATCGTCATTGCGACCCGTTCCCAAGTCACTCGCTCTGGATCACTCATTCTTTGCAACAGTTCAAGCATACAGAATAGTGTCAAAAGGGAGTATCCAAAGGGGAGGATTACGCTATGTGCCATTGAGCCTAAACTCCACAATGAACTCAATTCATTTTGTATATTATTTAGGCTTAATAGATGAACTACTGTTTTTGTAAGATTACTGCATGATATTGTCTGACCGAGGATGGTGAAAGAAAGATTAAATATTTCTATAATAAGATTATCAAACATAAAATCAATCCTTATAGTCCGAATATATCAGGGGATTTAGCAATACCAATTAGCATAAATCCTGCCATAACTACCATTAACCCTCTGTATTTTCCATCTGCATCATCTCTCGTCCATCCTGCACAGAACATCACTCCTCCAATCAGTGCGATAACTCCGCCGATTTTTACCATCCAGTCAGTGATATACGTAACAAAATTGTCAATTGCCCCTGTATTGCTTTCAGCATAGACTGTATTTATCGATATAATGAAAGTAATCAGTGCTGTATGAATAGCAAAAAAAGATCTTTTGTATTTTTCATAACTCTTACATAAATATTTTTTTAAATTCTTCATATTTTTTTTTCTCCATAAAAATGGTGGTCATATATGACCACCATTGCCTTCTATAAATTTGATAAATCTGTATCCTGATTTCCTACAACTTTAAATTTTGCAAGATCAACAGGATTTATGCTGTTTGATGTAATTGTAACTATTTCTGCATTGATACCCATTTCTTCAAACTTCTTTTTCCTGATTACTTTTTTATGATTAGCTTCAAGATATTTTCTATGATCATACAGATTATTTACTGTTTTTGGGTCTCTAGGTTCAAATAGAGTTTTATATCTTGGATGTTTTTTCAAATCATAAATATCAGAATAAAACACATTATGTTCAGTATTGGAAATTTTAGCAATACATTTTCCTTTTGGCATTCGACCAATTTCATCCTTAAAAGCAAGTTTTCGTCCAACGATATCATAACTTTTGCTGTTTGAACCATTTTTTGAAAATGTACGAGATGTCGATTTTTTATACCATGTCTTACTGCCAAGCATATTTTCCATGTATTCCAGTGTCGAATCTGAATTGGAACCAAGAAAAAGAATTGAATCACAGCAGTCAAGAATTGTTTCCCAGCTTTTTTCATAAAGTTCTTTGATCTGTGAAAGAGATTGTAAAAATATTGCAAAACCAACATTAAATGAACGTACATATGCTAGATTTTCAGCAAAACGTGGAATTTCACCTAGTTGTTTAAATTCGTCAAAGTATATATCTACAGATGTAGGGAGATACCCGTTAAATTTATTTGCATTATAATCCAAAAGACTAAACATCTGAGAATACATCAGATTTGCAAGAAAGTTAAATGCATCATCAGAAGGCTTAGTTACGATAAATATTGCAATTTTCCCCTGTTCTTCAGGCATTCCTAAGCTGTCTAATTCTAAATCATCATATGATGTTAAATTAGACGCTTCTTCTATGTTCAACGGTGCAAGACGTGCAACAGCTGTCATAACTATAGTCCTCAACATTTTACCTCTAGCTGATTTAAAGTGTTCGTACTGTTTTACTCCAACATGATTTGGTTCATCTGCTTTCCACTTTTCAAAAAGAGCATCCAGCTGGCATTTATCATTTTCGTCAGGATTTGCTTTTCTGATTAGATCAAGCATTGTTGAAAATGTATGTTCACTTTCAGGAAGCCTGAAAAGCATATAGTAGGTTATTGCCTGTAAAAATATCATTTCTGCTTTTTCCCAAAATGGATCACCCGTACTGCTCTTGATTGTCGTTGACTGAGTAGCTTTGAACAGGAGGTTAATCAGTGACATAACATCATCCTGAGCTAGAGTTTTTTCATTTGTTACTTCAGCCATATCATCATCAAGATGGTAAATAACCTTTGGAATTTTCTTAATATAATGAAATGGATTATAATGATTGGATTCATATTTTTTATCAAGGTTAAATACCTTGATCCTATAACCCAGTGATACCAGAGAATGTCCTAACGCTCTCAACGCTTCACCTTTAGGATCAGTTATAACTACCGAACCTGTTGCAGAAAGAATATTAGGATATAAAAATGCTCTCGTTTTTCCGGTTCCGGGGCGCCCACAGACAAAAATATGTCTGTTTATATTGCTGATATTTGCATCTTTGGCAAACTGTTCTGTATTTGTGATAATCACGTTATCCTGATAATTTTTAGCTTTCATTTTATTGAGATCCATGGCATCACCCCATTCAGCAGTACCGTATGTCTGCTCCTGAATAGTTCTTTTATAACTGCCAAGATAAGTATTTATCAGAGCAAAAACAAATACTGAAACAAAAAAAGCAGTCATTACTGCCTGCCTGTCTAATACCAAGGGAAATGATGGATCGATTATTCTATTTAACGACGTTTCCAGATATTCCAGTTTTAGAGGTGTATTGTTTATTTTCATAAGCGAATATACCCTTATCGAATATAAGGAAGCTGTCAGCATAGGTATAATGTATATTAATTTACTGCGTTTTCGTTCTTTTTTTACCAGCACTGTATATAACCTCTATTCTTCAATATTCAGTTCAAGTTCTTTACCTAAATCAAGATCTCTACCGACATCATTACTAATACTGATTTCCTTGTCTTTTTCTATATCGTCTAAAACTTTCTCTAAGGATGGCTTCCTGATGTCGTTCTCGAACTTTTTTGACAGTTTATCCTCCTCAACGAACACTGTCCACTGATACTGATTATTTTCACAGCTTCTTTGTGCATTAAAAGAAACATCACTATACTGATTTTTAAAATCTTTATAATCCTGCTCATTTTTAAATTTAAGCTGAACTGTATCTGCATAATTAATAGGGGAAGCATTATGGTCAAAATTCGCCTCCATGAGTGTGTAGTCTTTAATATCATTATCATTTAAAAGAGTTTGATATTTTTCTAAATCTTCCTGCTTCACAATAACTGATACTACCGGATTATTATTTGAATCTCTGTTTACATAAGCAGAAAAGGTTTCAATTTCTAATGTCGTTTCAATATTTGATCTACAAAAATCCTCTTTTGAAATATCAATTACAGCATGATTTATACCTTTAAACTCACTTGAAAGCACACTTCCATATTCTCTGTTTTCCTCCAGATTTTCCGGTTTCATATCCAGCTCCTTATGACTTACTTCAAAATCTTTTTCATCAACTATACCGTCTTTATTAAAATCTGTACGCTCAGATGGATCTCTTGAAATTTGTCTTTTCAGTCTTTCTTCAGCAACCTGTTTTAAAATCCCTGTCATGATTTCACCGTCAGCATTGCGGTATACAACTTCATATTTTGGTTCTTCAACAGTCTTTTTATCAAACCTTTCTTTCAGCAGTTTAAAGAAGCCTACATTATTTTTCCGGTTTTTAGCATCCACCTTAATGATACTGTACTGTATTTTCCAGTTTTTAGCTTGTTTTTTTACAATTTCTAAATCTTTTAGCGACAGGGGAGATGAACGTGAAAGACCGGATTTATTTTTAGACAGTGCCTTGTATGATCTGATAACAGAATATTTATCTGCAATTTTTAAAAATATTTTCTCAGCTTTTAAAAATATTTTTTTCATAAAGAGTGCCCCTCTTTTTAAATAATGCAGACCTCGCATTACTGCACGTTTAAAATCTCTAAGATTTGAATTAGCTTCTGATGATGCATCAGCCATATGCTACACTCCTTTCAAAATCATCAAATTTATCATTATCAACATTACTATCAGCAGCTGTATCAAGATCATAATCTTTATCTTTATGCTGATTATATATTTTCATTATTTCATCGGGTGTTTTTTTCTCTCTGATACCATTTAAATCAAGATTATACGTCCAGTTATCCTGAACCTTAAAAGAAATCATTCCATCTGTTTCTTTGTGTTTGTATGAAAACGGGATCGTCATAGTGGCAGTTTCATTTTTATAAGGAATTGAAACTACTGCATACTTAGTTCCATTTTTTTCAAAGGAATTAACATCATATTCTTTAAACAGCATATATGTCGTTTTGTTTTTCTTTTCTTTGGTATTGGATTTAAATACTTTAAAATCTTTTTCTATTTGTGAATATGATGCATTGGTAATATATGTGAATTTTTTATTTTCAGCATCATAGGAATATTCACCAAGTTTATTGATATTCTGTAACGACACACCTAAAGTCCTCTTATTATTTCCATACCATTTACATATTTCTTTTGGTGCAAAATAATAGCGGTCATTGTTTCTGCCTGCTTTAAAATAAAATCCTTTTTGTGTTTCTTTTTTTATAAGATTTACAAAAACATTGATATAACTGTTAGAAATACTTTTAGTATTTATCTCATTAGTTTTGGTGACTGTTTCTTTATGATCTTTTTGATTGGCTTTAATTTCTTTCACTAAACTTTTATCGGATATTTTGATAGACTTATCCTGATTTGGATATATCAGTACCGCCTTTAGTTTATTATCATCTGCTTTAAAACTCTTATCAAAATAATCGAGTATTCCCATCTTTACCTGCATAGTATCAAAAATAGTATTAAAATCGAAACAGATCATCTTTTTTTCATAAAAAGTTCTCTGTATATCCTTGAATTGAAACTGATTCATCATTTTTACAGGAAGGATATCAAACAGATCATCTATTTTGTCAATAACATAAGCTTCAGTTATATTGTTTTTATCTTTTAATTCATCATTTTCAAACGTTTTGTTGTATTTTTCAATAAACTGAAACCGTCCTGTTTTAGAAAGAGATATTTTATTAGCACTGTTATTAGCATAGCAGTTATCAAACAGTGACTGATATTTAAAAGTATTGATCTCTTTATACTGTTCATAGGATTTATTTTCTCTTAACACTGCATTTAGAAGATTATATCCTGCGATTGTTCCATCCTGATATAAATATCCGCCATCTTCCTGTAAAAGAGAATCAGCCATTTTTAAAATGTCTTTTTTGTTTTGAAGATAATAGTTTTTTAAAACAATGTCCTCTTTTTGGATTATTTCATGAGTTAGAATATCATCCAGTGCTTTATTAAGCGATGCAGATAAAAATTTTGAATAATTTTTATTAACAGGGTGCAGGATCTCTTGAATCTCAGTCTGCGAATAATTGGAAATACTTTTAATGTATTCTGTAACTGCTGTTAAATTTGATCCTTTAAGCTGATCTTTAAATTTCCTGTAAATATCTTCAATGTTAACTAAATTAAGACCGCTTTTTAACTCCATTTCTTCTAAGTATCTTTTAATTTTAAAAACAACTGGTTTTTCTTTTGATCTCACAATCTCAGATTTAAGCGTTGTAAGTTTTTCTTCTGCTTTTTCTTTATCTGTATCTTTTATTACAAATTCATAATATTCACCTAGATCTTTTAGTTCGCCCAGTTCTTTTAAATCAACAACATTCACTTCTATACCATTCTGTTCTAATTGATCAATAGCCTTAATGATAGCATTTCGCCCCGGTTCGTCACTGTCAAGCATTAGATTAACAGGACGGTTAATACTTTTTAAAAGTTCAATATGTTTATCAGTCAATGCTGTTCCCATCAAAGCACATGTGTTATGCAACCCTGTCATTTTAGCTGCTATAACATCCATATACCCCTCAACAACGTATATACCATCATTTTCGATATGTTTTTTTGCATCATAAAAATTGTATAGTATATCGCCTTTTTTAAAGATTTCATTCTCTTCAGTATTTAGATATTTAATACTGCTTTTTTCCTTTGAAAGAATTCTTCCGCTAAAACCAGCAATGTCGCCTTTATCATTTCTTATTGGAAAAATAATACGATTTCGCAGTACCTCATATCGTCCATTTTCACTTTCTTTAACTATTCCTACAGCATTTGCATTTAAATAGTTCTTGTCATTTAGAAGGGCAGTATTTTCTGGACAGTAGCCTAATTCAAGATCAGCAATAACTTTATCAGATAATCCTCTTTGATAGAGGTAATCGAGAGGTTTTTTACCGGATTCTGTCTGATTCAAATAGTATGAAAAAACTTTATTGATATTGCTGTTTATTTTAACCATTTGTCTTTGATTTGCATTTAAATAATCCGGTTCTTTATCAATAGTATTTTCTATTTGTATATCAATATTGCATATTTCAGCAACTTTTTTTATTGCATCAATGCGTTTAAAATTTGGATTATTATTAACCTTATTTTCATACCGAAGGACAAAATCAACTGCATTGCCTGCTGTCTGGCAGGAAAAACATTTAAAAATCTGTTTATCGGGCGATACTGACATAGAGGGATTTTTATCATCATGAAAGGGGCATAAAGCTTTATAGTTGCGTCCTGCTTTAAAAAGACTTATACCATACGACTGTATGACATCAATAATATTGCTTTTTTCTAATACCTGTGATGTTAAAGTGTTACTCATTTTTTTCACCTCCATATGTCATGGCACAAATACACCCAGTATCGACCAGTCCATTTTTAAATGCTGTTGACAGTTCTTTTGGTATTCCTTTTATTTTTTTAATATGATCAAAATATAGTAAAGTATAAGTATCGTTTTTGATATCAACATCATAAAGAATCGAGAGAGAGAAATTTATTTTATTGTCCTTCATATAAATTCCTTTCGTTCTTACTGGTCATACCTGACCAGTAGAATAAAAGAATCAGTGAAATATAGTATGTTATACAAATGTAAAAACAATATATTTACCGATTCTTTATTTGTGCATGTAAATTTTTTCTATGTTACTGTCATTAATTCTTCAAATTATTAATTTTTTCTTTTTCTAAATTTAAATAAACCTAATCCCAATAAAGATAATCCGCTTAATCCAAATAGTAAAGCAGTATTTGTGTTGTCACCTGTTTTAACTTTCACCGGCATCAGCTCATCATACATAATTACCTTTTGAATTTTGCCTGATTCTTCAATTTTAAAGTTAATTGACTGTGCTACTTTATAATTTTTTGGAGCAATAGTTTCAGTCAATGTATAAGTATGATTACAGAATAAATTCTGAATCATATGGGGTTCTTTTCCAGAAACCCATTCATCCACAATATTTCCTTTTTCGTCGATTACTTGAAGATGAGCACCTTCCAGTTCTTTATGATCAGTTATATCCTGTTTAGATACCGATACCTTAAAAGGGGTATGTTTAGGAATAACTGTAACATCAAAATTCATTGAATTCTGAACATCTTCATCGTATGTTGGAATAGAAATTAAAGTTGGTTCAACATATTCATATTCATTGTAATCAGTTACTCTTAATAAATAGATACCTACCTTTAATTCTTTAAAAACAAGTTTACCAGTATTATCGGTTATATCTGATATACCAGTAATTTTATTTTCATTTGCAATTTTATTTAATCTGATTGCTAGTTCTTCCATTTCATCAGCTTTTTCAACTTTATTTAAATCAGTTTTTTCATCAGCAAAATCTTCTGTATATTCATAAAGACCGTCAATGACATCACCGACTTTAATCAGCTCAAATTCAACACCTTCTGTTGATGTGCCAGCGACGCCGTCTTCTAGTGCAACTGTTATCGATCCAGTTTCGCTATATGCATCTACTGTACTTACAGTACTTATAATTCCAACTGCACTTAATAATGTAACAGCGAAAATCATAAATTTTTTGATCATTTTTTTGCTCCTTTCCTTCTGAAAATTATAATTCCTAAAACAACAAATAATAATGGTATTGTATAAATGATAAGTTCGTGCGAGGATGGCAGACTCTTTCTTATTGTATCTTTTACACCCTGATCATATTGAACACGATGACCTGTTACCAGCAGTCTATGTGTGTTAATACCATATGGTGTACATGTTACAAGGGTTGCAAGGTCTTTACCATCTTCAATTGTATAGTCTGCTTTTTCAGGTAATACTATTTCAATTTTATCTATTTCATATGCAAGAACTTCATCAAGTATATAAATATAAAATTTATCATTTTTTTCTAATTCATCCAGCCTTGTAAATAATTTATTTGATGGCAGACCGCTGTGTCCAGTTATAACAGTATGTGTATTTGTGCCACCAACGGGCATAGAAGAATCTTCAACATGTCCAGCTCCAATATTCAGTACATCATCATTAGTTCCATGATATATCGGCAGATTTACATCTATCGCTGGTATTTCAATAGTTCCAATTATTTCATCACCAATGTTTAAAATATTTTGATAATCAAGATTATCATCAACTGAAATGCCTTTCTGCTGACGATATAATTTATCATTCCACTGTTCAGCTTTTTTTATCATTTCTTTTTTTTCAGCTGAGCTTAAATTATCAACTTTTGTTTCATAAGTCGATATTAACCCCATGTTATCTTTTGAGGCAACGAAACTTGAAATAATAGGGTAGCATACTAGTGCTATCCCTATTATGAAAATAAAAATATCTTTTCTAAAAATTTTACTCATTATTTATCTTCTTTATTTTCTTTTCTACGCTTAATTAAAGCTGTTGCCATCATTGCAGTACCTGCACCAACCAAGATCACTGTCATTGTTGAACCAGTTGCAGGCAATTTTGAACCTACCTTATTAACTACTTTAATATTTAATGTTCCATTTTCAACATCAGTAGTCAAATTATTATCATACTCAGAATATTTACCTGAATAGAATTCTTTAAAATGTGCTGATGCTTCTAATTTCTGTAAAGTTCTGTTCGTTGCACCATCACCCTTTACATAATTTTCTCTATTTTCATCATCATAAGTAGCCTCAACTACAATCTTAATAGGATCTTTTAATAAACGATACCCAGCAGGAGCTTTAGTTTCCTTTAAGTAATATGTTTGACTATCTAAACCAACAATATTGAAAATACCATTTTCATCTGAAACCATTTCTACAGCTTCAGCAGGCGCTTCATCGCCTTTAACACTGTCACGGTTGATTACCGTGTAGCCGTCACCATTGGCTGCTTCTTTAACATATACTTCTTTTGTACATGAGCTGTCGCTATACAATCTAAATTTAGCACCTTCTAACTTCACTTCAGGATCCTGATCATTTACTTTGACTCCATCCATTCTAAACGTAAAACAAACTACTGTATCCCAAGGTGTTTCCCCAGTCTGCCCAGTACCATCACTGTCTGGGTTATTACTGTATTCTAGTTTTACGTCATTTTCAAAACCGGGACGTCCTGTATCATTTGATGCACTTTCATTCAAGGTCGCATTATATTCAACAACTATTTTTTGACCATAGAATTTTTCCATTTCAGGTACAGCACCTTCATATTCAGGGTAGAAATATTTATTTACAGTTGCCTTTAGATCAGTAATCTGAATTTGAAAAGTTTCATCTTCTGGAATACCTTCTGTAACTATACGATAATCAACATCTTTTATTAATGCTTTATCTTCGATTTTAACTACTACACTATCTGGGTTAAAAGTTAACGCTTTATCCATTTTATCGTGCATAGAAAAATAATAAGATTCGTAACCATTTATATTTGGTACATATGTTAAATAACGATATGGCACTGTTTGTCCGATTTCAAAATCAGCGACATCATTCCACCCGTCTTTATCGCTCCCAATACTTCCTCTGCTGTCATCTTCTCTTATCTGCTTCTGGATTACTGGAAAATCACTCTTGATATTGATAAACACATCCGGATTTGCTGTATTAACCATACACAAAGAAGAAGCACTGTGAGTACCCTCAACTGATGTAATTTCATCCACAACATACCATCCAAAATCAACATCCATCGTATAACTGTCTTTTGCTGTTTCAGGAACAGTTACTGTCATTGTTGGATCTATCTTTTCAGCAACAATCTCATTTCTCAAATTTTCGATAAAATATCTGAAATTTGAATATCTGCTTTCATTCAATTGAGGTGCTTCTACATTATTGATCACTGTATTATTATTCATTGTTTGAATGTAATCAATGATTGCGTATTCTGTATCCTTTCCTGTAACTTTCTTTAAAGATTTTTCATATGCAGGATTCATAGTATAATTGATACTTTCCATTCCTGCTGAATTTTCAGCGTCGAAAATTTTGTAAACATTAAATTTTTTACCTGCTAAAGACTGTACTTCACCATTATCACCAACATTGGCTCTAATTGTAATATGTCCTTGTTCATAAGCGTTAACAGAATTAATAATACTGCTGTTTGAATTAGTTAAATTAGTTATTGCTAATGCACCAGAAAAAGCTGTAGAAACAGCTAATAACCCTATTAATGATTTTTTAATATTCGTTTTCATAATTAATTTTCCCCTTTATTATTTTTTCTTTTTTTATTTAATCCAACTAAACATAGAATAGTGCCAGCGCCTACTAACAATGCTGTTCCTTTTGAACCAGTTGCAGGAAGTTTAGCACCACGTTCATTTATGACTGTCATATTTCCAATATACCAGTCATTTTCAACTGTCATGCTGTAATTTTCATTACTGTTGTTTTCATCAATAACAACATCATTAACTACAAAGACATGTTTACCGTCAATGCACTTAAATTCTACTTTTATCGGATCAAGTAGCTTTCTGTAACCGGCAGGAGCTTTAGTTTCTTTCAAGAAATAAGTACCTACTTCAACTTTGTCAAATAATAAGTTTCCGTTATCATCAGTAATTCCCTTCGTTACTTCATCGGTACAGTCAGCATTTTTATACAATGTAAATTCAGCTCCAGCTAACAATTTATCAGCATCATTCTTCTTGACTACATTTAATTTGAACCATCTTAATTTATTGCTTAACGAAACAGTCATATCGCCTTTATCGTTGATAGTAAAGACACTCTTATCGCTATTTTTATCAGAAATTTTTACAAAACCATTAGCATCGATATCAAAATAGAATTTAGTATCATTGATTTCATATCCATTAGGAGCAGTAACTTCCTGTACGTAATAGCTGTTTCCGCCAGCTAATTTATATAAATCAATAATACCTTCATCGTTAGTTTTATAACGACCAACTTCCTGATTCGTAGTTTCATTAAAAATCAGATATTCAGCTTCTCTCAAGGGAGCTTTAGTTTCGATATCATATTTGTAAAGTCTGATATGTGTTTCTACATCAGTAACAGTAAAATGCTGTACTTTTGTAGTTTCACTCACATCTTTATCAATAGTAAACTCAAAATCATCAGCTTGTACATATCCAGCAGGTACTTTTGTTTCTTTAGCGATATATGTACCGAAAGGCAAATCCTTAGTAACTGCCTGTCCGTCTTTTCCATCAATATTTGCTGTAGTTACAACATCATATGTTTCTGCACTGTCCCATCCGTTTTCAGTCACATCATTCTTTAATTTGATAGTAAATTCTGCATCATTCAAAGGTGTAGTATTACTTTCCTGATCCAGAGCTACTTTTTCGATTTCAATATGATGTTTTTTTACCTCATCTTTAACAATAGGGAAGTTACCTGCAACAACAGACGTAGTATCTCCATTTTGCTTTATTTGAGTAATGAAAACACCATTATCAATATTTTCAGTTTTTCCATCCTTATCTTCTAAAACCGCTCCTTCCAATAAATAACCTTCAGGCGCCTTGGTTTCCTGAATAGTCATAGTTCCTATTGGTAAAGTAGCCAATCCATCCTGATAATAAAGTTCATCACTTTTTTCACTAACAATACTTTCTTTGCTCATTAAACTCGCGATATATGCATTAGCATATTTATTCCACACCGTTTTCACAACCCAAGTCCTAGTTGCTTTCTCAGGTAAATCAGATACTTTATCATAAAGAGCGTTGTAATATTTAATCGTAAATTCTGCACCCTCTAAAGAGGCGTTACCCTGAGCAATTGATTCACTATTTTCTTTATCAGCTTTTATTATCGATATGGAAACAGGGTCATTGGCTGGCTGTTCAACAAGACATCCAACACCGTTCAGTGTAGTAGTCTGACCTGCGTTGATAGTAACAGATGTATGCTCTGTATTAAGTTCGAAGCCCGGTGATGCTTTTGTTTCAACAAGTGTATAATTACCCGCATTGATACCTGTAACACTCGCATTACCATTTGCATCAGTCGTTAACGTCGCAATTGCATTACCGTTTCCGTCTCTTAACTGGTATTCAGCACCAGCTAATGAATAGCAGTCATTTCCATCTGTCAACTCTGGATTTCCATTTACTTTAGTAATATTTAAATTACCTTTTTTTGGTTTGATCTTAAATTTTGCAATACCAGCACCGGACTGACTGTTTACTCGTTTAGTCAAAAATCCTACAACAATTTCATCTCCAGTTTTATCAAGTACACGAACATTGATCATTTCATCTTTCCACTCGACACCTTTACCGGTATCAGGATTAGATAAATGCGTACATTGTAGTCTTAACCATGCATCAAGCTGTGTTGCACCTGTTACATTTTCTGCTGTCCAGTTCCAGAAACTGTTATGCCATATACCAGTCGTTGTATCTAATCCACCCTGAATCCAGATTCCTAAATACATTGCGGTATTCTGATAATACAGTTTATTATAATCCAACTGACCTCCATAATAAATTGTGTTCATTAGATCTGCTTCGCCGGTTGTTAGACCGTAAACGGGCAGTGTTGCAT
Organism: Clostridium sp. Marseille-Q5894; assembly: GCF_946902305.1. Classification (NCBI taxonomy): domain Bacteria; kingdom Bacillati; phylum Bacillota; class Clostridia; order Eubacteriales; family Clostridiaceae; genus Clostridium; species Clostridium sp. Marseille-Q5894. The sequence goes on from NZ_CAMPPT010000005.1 coordinate 214,751, forward strand.
TCTTCCAGTCAGAAGCGTATGCTTTATACAAAGAAATTTGACCGCTCCATCCAGTACCTACACCGTCTGGAACATCTACAGTTCCTGCACATCCCATTTCACCCATTGAAAAAGCTTCAACATTAGTGATATTTAGTAATTTATCTGCCAGTTTTGCTATCGGTGATTTCTTATCAACATCTACATTTACGCTCTGTACAGCAGTAGATGACTGTGGAATTGTAATGATTCCGTTATCAGAATCATAATTAAAATTACTCGTTGGCAGACCGTTAACAGAAACTGTTAATTCAGTTTTATCTAGATCTTTCTCTGTTTTAACGTTCGTTTCAAAATTAAAACTGTCAACATTTCTGCTTCCTTCTTTTACCGTTCTGCTGTCAGTTGTTGTATAATTAACTTTTGATGAAAGTTTTGAGGTTGACTGAGATACAGCCTGTAGAAACTGTACCTGAACATTACCGGCAGTGTTTCCAAACAGATCTTTTGAAATATAAACTAAACCTGTTTCTGCATCGTAATGACATCTGTCATTAACAACTTCGGCATTGTTGTTATTGATTGCGAAAATATGATCTTTCACTTCAGCAGTACTGTCATTCAGCATTGTATTACCAAGACCTACATAATAGTCACTGTTTGTGTCGAGGTTATATAACGCGACAGTAGAAGGGATAGTTGTTATAAACAGATCACCAGTATCTTCTCTTAAAAAGAAACTGTCGATTGTTTCATTTTCAGCGATTCCCTCCGCTTCAACTAAAGTGTTTTTTACAACTAATACCTGATCTAAACGCATCATATTTAATGATGTGTATGCAGTATCAAGATTATTTTTAATATATTCAGCAGTTACCGGATCAAGATTATTTTCAGATGCTTCAGCATCAGATTCCTCTTTTGCAGTAACTATATCCTGAGGTTTCCTTTCAACTACATTAATTTCAATTTCAGCAGTAGACAAGTTTATATTTTCCTCTGCACTGACTTTGTTTCTGTAGTTTACAGTAACAGTGATTTTAGCTTTACCAGCTGCTTTTGCTTCTACAACCGCACTGTTCATTTCACCGGAAACGATTGCAATTTCTTCATTGTCGCTTGTCCACTTATAATCAATTACTTCAGCAGTTTCCGGTAAATCAGCACGAACATTTAGATTTGTTTTTTCACCTGTCTCCAGCTCTTCTTTTTCAGAAGTTAGAGTAACTTTTTCAATATTCATTGCACTAACAAATGACATGTCATTTGCAACAATACCAAAAAGCACCAGTACAGATAATAAGAATGTACTAATTTTTTTCATTACACCTATTCCTTTCGTTAAAAATATTTTCTGTGATGCAAGTTACAGCTTAAAGATTATTTCTATACTATATTTAATTTAATAAGCAAACATCACTGTACTTCTTTAAAATCGGTATTATGATCAAGCAAATGATCCACCAGCAAATAATAATGAGCAGTCACAAGACTGCTCACGTATCAAATACCCATATATATACTTTTTTCATTTCTCATTTCCTCCAATAAAAAAAGACAATCTTTCGATTGCCTTGTTATTTTATTTTAATTACTTGTTCTTAGTAGCACCGCAGCTGCATTTATAACCGGTAGTTACTGTTTCATCATATGCAGGCTTTATGATTACCGTTTCGTCATATGCTTCTTTGATTATAACTGTTCTTTCCTCTTGATGAGTAACAGCATCATGATGAATTGTATCAATTTGCACCTTACCTACGTGGCATCCACCACCACATACGCTGATAAGATGACCAGAAATTTCGTCACCATCTTTTGTAGAAAAACCGCACCTATTACAGATATATCTGCTTTCATAAACCGGCTCATCCCATGCTTCCTTATCGACAACTGTTACTGTTTCTGTCTTAGTTACTGCATCATGATGAACCGTTTTTGTTTCTGCTTCGTGGTGTACTGTTTTCGTCACCGCTTCCCAGCTGTGTGAATGAGCAGGTTTGTTATCACCTGTGTTTCCGCTGTTGCTGTTTTCGCCGTTATTTCCTGTATTTCCACCAGTTGATCCGCTAGGTGTAGACGGTTTAGTTGCACTGCTCCCTGAACCGCTTTGTACTTTATCTGTGTTTTCAACTGGTTTTCCAGTTGTAACGTTATCTTTGGAACTTACTTCACTGCTTGATTTCTTAGTTACAACAGTTTTCCTGTTTCCATTTTCATCAGTTACGATTTCAGTTACTGCTACTTCACCTTCAGCTACAATTGGTGCTTCAACAACATTGATTTTCATTTCTTTTTCAGCTTTGTTTTTTTCAACATCACTGATAGAAATTTTTAAATCATACGTTCCCAATGTGTTGACATCAACTTTTGAAGTATCAATCTTCCATTCTTTTACATCACTGTAATCAGAGACTTGTAACAATTCCGAAAAATTAAATGTAGACAGATCAGTATACTGAATCACATCAATTGTATCAGGAGCGATGATTTCAGGTTTAGTAGTATCTTCGACCGTTACTTGAACTGTTTCTTTTTCGTCATTGTAAGTAAAATCAATTTTATACTTACCGACTTCAGGGAAGTCTTTTTCTTCCTTAGAAACTACATTACCATTTTCATCTTTGTTTTCAACAGTAGCATATTTGAAGTTGTCTTTTGACTTAGTGTCTCTAATGATTTTTTCTGCTTTTTTTGAATCAACTTTATTGTAATTCAAGTAGTCAGCCACATCAGTAGATACAGTCTGTCCTAATTCAGCAGTAATTTTATTTTTTGTTAAAATCAAATCACCATTGTTTCCTGATAAGGCATAAATACCTATACCGCCAAGAATCAGTATACCGGCACACGCTCCTGCGATAATCTTTTTCTTTTTTGTATCAAGTAAATTATTTAATTTCATATCTATTCCTCCCGAACTATTTTATTTACATTTTTAAAATTTTATCTAATAACTCATATCTTCTATTTTTTATATTCGTTATTTTGTCCATCATATAATCTATAAGCTCTTCTATTACTGCAATGTACAGCGGTATAAACACAACAAGCAGTAGCGATCCTAAAGCATCTAAATGATCTAGAAAGCTGTCTCCTGATGAAATAATGAGAATTATACATAAAGCAAAAAGTAAAAATCCAATTACAGCAATACATCCACCACATAATTCAACAAATATCAAAAGATAACGTAACATGAATAATACAATCCATAATAGGACTGTAAGTATAATCCTGCATAAAGAAATAAGAATAACTGCTATAAACAACAGTGTAATCAAAATCTTTTTAAAAAAACCGCTTTTGCTGTATTTTATGTAATGAATAAAATCAATAATATAGTCTATCATATGTATCTTTCCCTCCCTGAATTTGAAAATTAAGTAATCTGTAAATTTTACAAAATTTTTTAATGATTTATTTAGCATCTAAAATAATTATATAATTATTTTGTTTATTTTTCATCAATAAACATATGATTTCATTTACAAAAATATAATAGAAAGGGTGACGGGAGAGGGGGTCACCCTTTATTATTATAAATCCGCCGAGAGAAAATTATTAAAACTCTCTACTGTTTATTTAAAGCAGGCGGAAGTATTTAAAACCAAAAAAGCGTTACTGTGAAATAACGCTTTTTAGTAAATTGATTTCTGCTTCTTTAGCCACTTTGACCTAATAGCATTATTTCACATTTCGTTGCACATTTCAATCACGTTTTTATTTCACTTTTATTTCACTTTTATTTCACTTTTATTTCGTTTTTATTTCACTTTTATTTCACTTTTATCTCACTAGTACTTTTATAGACGATATTCCCAGTCAGATAAGCAACTTGTAAATGCGCTTTATTTCTAACATTATAAAATCTTCTGCGTGCTCCACAAAATTCATCTGAATATATTATTTCTTCATTAGTTTTACCGTAAAAGTAGTGAAAGATTAAATAATATTCACATTCAATATCAACTTTCCTTATCTCTTTACAAATTCGTAAAAACTCGGATGCCGGTTCTTCTGGATTATAATTTATATAGGCTAAAAACAATTCTTCAGTAGAATTTAAGGGTGAATTAGTAGATACTCTAATAATACTTGATGTTTTGAAATAGTCGTCGTTTAGTATATTGGCTCTTGATAATTCTAAAATTGGTCTATAATCTTCGCAAATCAGTTGTCCAATTTTTGTCATTGCTTTAACATCTATAACTTTGGGTTTCCTATTTATATTCATTTTCATCCTCCATCCGATCACCTAATAATTTGATATAAATGGTCTAAAATATTTTTTCTAGGAGTTTGTACATAATACATTCCCTTTGAATAGTATATTCTGTGAATATCAATTGTTCTTATATCACTAAATTTCAATTTAGAAAAAATCATCTTATGAGTTTTAGGGTTATAAGATTTTATTATTGTTTGAAAAAAACCTAACTTATCATTTTCTTTTATACTTGAAGCAGGTATTATAAGTGCTTTTGAACTTCCCATAATTTTAACAATGTAGCACCAGTGTCCATCCATAAATTCTTTTGGAAAACCTCTTCCCAGATTCACATACATTAATGTATGCTTTTTGATTTTTTGCTGTTTTGAAAGAATATTTTTATTATTTATATTTTCATAAAAATATTGCAGCGATAGTAATTGATAATTATATGATTTTATTAGATTAATAAGATCATATAATTCAATATTTTCCATTTTTTTAATATTTTTCACCAGTAGATCTATTTCTATATCAAGCTCACTCTTCATTCCGTTCACCTACTATTATATTTGTGTTTCCATCATCTGGTATCATGTTTATTCACCTCGTTCTTTGTCCTGTATATTTTTATTTGTTTTTCATCCAATCAGTACTGGTCAGATATGACCAGTTCTTTATCAGAACAGGTACTCAAAACACTCAACGCTCACATCACGTTGATATCAGTCACATCCGCTAATTAAATTTAAAACACTAAACACCAGTAATATTATAGTGTTTATCAAAATTATAAATTTTTTATCAATATTTATTAACGCAAATACAATATGCAAGGAACTAAGCAGCATTATAAGTGCTGATAATAAAAGATCTCTTTTTACCATAATCATCACCCCTTTATCAGCGTATTTTCTGTTCAAATAATCCAAGAAGATAATAACCTGCGACTAAAAATAAATCCGCTACAACCAACAGTATTAAATTTATTATCATTATTTTTACTCCTTTAATTAAATTCTGACAGCTTTTACTAACCAGTTATTTTTTCCATAACATGTATATATATATAAAATCTCCTGATTCACATAATAATCAAGCATATTTATACCTGTATCAATATCATATAATTTATATCCGTCATTGATACATTCATTACTGTATATAATTTTATATTCATATTGATTATAGTTATAATAAACAGTAATAACATCGTTTAGATGTGCACTATATAAATATTTTAGTGATTTTGTGTTATGTCCACCAAGCAAAACAGGTCTAAGTTTATCATCTCCAAAATTACTATTATTTGCTTCAGTCATAATACAGATATCATACTGATTTACTGCTTCCTGCGTAGAACCAATGCTTAGGCAAGCATTAGTACATACATCAGGAATAGTTATACTATTATTTAGCAACTGCTCTCTATCATCTTTTTTAGAATCATTCGGAGTTTTTTGTTGACTAGTTTGTTTGCTGTCAGACATAACTGTATTATTTTGATCATTTGCACAATATCCGGTTTTTACTTCTAAGCTAGTTGAAATTTTAATTGCAGGGGCTGTTTTTACTATCTTTACCTTGCTATTACCACTTCCACAAGCTGTAAGAAAAATACTGAACAATATTGATATTGACAAAATTTTGATTATTTTCATAAAAATATTCAAATGAGGAAATCTTAATCTTTCACAATACTTATACATCAACTATCACTTCCTTTTTGTTTCTAGTTTTCTCGGTTTTCCATAGTGTGTTTTACCAATTAAAATATTATACCGCTGTTCTTCACCTGTTTTTTTAAGCTCACTTAATTCAGCATTAAACAATGTAGCGGGTTCATATTTAAATTTATCATGCCTTTTTTGATTTGTTTTTTGTTCAATGATACTTAAGAAAAACACAACAGATATGATTTCAATTATTATAGTAATTACAATAATAATATTTTCCTTTGTAATTCTTTTCATCGTTTTCTCCAATCTATATAGGGAACTTGTTCCATGTCTATTTATCATTTTTATACCCATACAATTCCGCAAATTAATAATCATCAGAATCAAGCGCTTTTGCTATTTTGACAATTTTTACCATACCTACTGTTTCTTTTTTATTATCTTCAGCTATGTTATAATAATTTATAGAGGAGGTGAAAAAATGAATAAGTTTATTCTTTCACAAAAAGATAGTGATCACATTATATATGAATATAATCCAGATTCTAATTGGTATGAGATATGGCCAGCCAATATAATAATATTCGATTTTATTGATGAAGTTTGTTTCCCATACTGCAATTACAATTATGCAATAGAAAATATTATTGATAACTGTTTAGATGACCTTTCTCAAGAAGATATTGACAGATGCAATAATTGCGACAATTGTTCATTATTGGAAATAGATTCGTCTTTATCACAAAAAAAACAAAAACAAATATCTGATTGGATTTCAGTTGGTGATCGATTAGGCGGTGGTACTGTCTCTAATATTTCTCATTGGGAAAATGAGCTACTCTCAAACCAAAGTCATAATATCTATCTTGGTGAATTTAAATCCATTAAGGAATGTCGTAATTATTTAACAAACAATATTAAAATTAAACTTGATGAATAATATCATTAAGTTTTTTTAATGATTCAGTTATATAATATCTAGAGCATTTTTCATAAGTTAACAAGATATACGAATTGTATTTTTTTATGTGTTTTATCAATATATAATTATTAATATCTAATTTACCGATTATCATATAAATGGATGTTAATTCAATATTGTTAAATATATATACATAATTATATTTTGTTTTATTAGCTGTTTCTCTATCTTTAATTATTCTTCCATCTTCAAAATATGAATCAATCTTATCTGTAGTTAATCTTTCAATTATAATTTCATAATTCATTTTATTTCTCCTTTTAATAAAACATTATTATCCTTTCTTTTTTTACTTTAGTCTGTCCGTGATCTACTGGTCATATCTGACCAGTAGATTTGTTTATCCTGTTAGTTTTATTTTTTCAAACATTTACTATCGTTATATGTACTCACTATTATCTGGTAGTTCTATTAATTTGAAATTTATTTTTAAATTTGCCAGTTTAAATAGCAAATAAAGTATTGTTACAAAAATTAACGGAATTATAACTATGCTAAAACAAACAATACAAATACTGATTTCTAATTTTAATAAAAATTCCATAAGCAAATAAAATACAGTGTCAAATGTAGGGTCTATTTGTACAAATTGGGTATTGAATAACAGATTTAATAAGTATATTAATAACTTAAAGTAATAAATAATAAATACAATAGATACAGCTAACGCTACAATCGTTAATACAATAATAATTGTTACCTCAGCATTTTCATTTAAATGAATTTTAGAACTCTTATATTCATTATGTAGTCGGCTACTACAATTAGGACACACATTTAATCTATTACTTGAAACATGTCCACATACATTACACTTTCTTCTTAATATTAATTTTTTCAATAATTTTATCATTTATATTTATCCAATTTGTGATATTGATTCATTACTATTATTCAAGTTATATTTACTTCCTTCTTTTAGTCCCAATTCATAAGCGTCTTCACTTTCGTCTGTATAATTTGTTTTGGCTGTTCTAATTTTCATTTGTGTTTTAACATAATCTACCACCGCTGGATGCAGGTCTGTTAAAATCAGTTCATATTTTTTATCAATATTCATATCAATAAAAGAGTTTTTTAACTGCTGTTCTATTCCTTTTGCAAACCCACGGCAGTAATCTCGCTTGTACACTCTAAAATCTACATTTCCAACCTTCTCATTTGTTACAGTATTTATCAGATAATTATCCTTTTTTTCTAGAATAATATTTTTACCTTTTTTAAATAAACTCATCCTAATTCCTCCTACTTGATCACTAATTTACAAACTTTATCTTCATTAAATCTTGTATAAACATTGGTAATCAAATTATGTAATATTAATTCAAGTTCACTTTGTGGATTGCTTATCATTTTCCAGTCAATGAAACCCATATCATTAAATTCAGCTTCAAAATATTCATATATTTCATTTTCATTAATATCTCCGTTAACTTCTTGCAACTCAGCAAAATAATTATAAATTTCTGTCTGAATTCGACCACTATTAATATCTTTTATTAAGTCTTCTTTCCTATTGTAATTAATGCCTAACATATGTTTCTCCTTTCTAAAATAATCTTTCTTTAATGTTTCAAATAAACATCTTGTTTATAATAATCATCTTTTTCCTTACAATAATGATGTAATATTAATTTTATCCCATACAAGCTGCAAAAATTAATAACTTCAACAAGTGCAACAGTTAAACCTGTTACATATAAATTTAATTCAAGTTCTGTAATTTTATGCTTTATCATAAGCTTGTTTGCTCTATATGTAGCAAGTTGAATTTCCTGATCGCTTGTACCTGGATCATCAGCAATCGCCATCAGCTTTTTAATTTTGTTAATTATCTTTTCCATTCTAATCACCTATTTTTAAAATTATCTATCCAAGAATTGATGTGTAATGCTATAGATTTTGCGATAATTTCATCCATTCCGGCATTCATTAATTTTGTTTGATTATAATAACTGCTATCATAATGATCAGAAGCTTCACAGCAAATATTCCAATTTGGTATTGCTATAAACCCACCATTTATATGATGACCGAAAATTATTAAATAGCTGTTATCATTTATCTTTACACTGTGTTCAAAATAAATTTGAACATTAGCTGTAAAATCTATTTGCATTGTCATTTTTCTTTTACCTCTTTTCTTTTAATTTAGTTTACTGTTTTACAATCAAAATTTGCCATTTTTATACCTTCTTTTTATTTTTTAATTTGTATGTTTTTTTTGAATCTAAATTGTATTTTCCTTCTGGCAAATCCTTTATAAAAATAATTTTTTCATCAACAATTTTTGCTACTTTTTTATCTTGCATTAAAATAAAATTATCTTTTTGAATTAAATTGATTATTTTATCTTTTTTTCTAAATATGTTAAACATTTGAATCAGCTCCTTTTTAAGTAAAATAATTTATGGCAACCGAAATTATATTTTTCTCTTTTTATATAAATGCCATCGTAATTTTTAATCTTTTTATTTTGAAACAGTTTTATTTATGACTATTTTTAATTGCGAATAATCTTTGATTATTAAATTGTTCTTTCGATCATAATAAATGATACAGTCACGAAAATGATCAAAGTCATCTTTTGGATAACAAAACAGATAAAATCTGCTTATAACGGTTTTTTTTCTTCTGATTGTGTTTTCTGTTCGATTTTTTATATCTTTTAAGTATGTTTCATAATCCTTGAATACATTTTGTGTTTCGATTGTCTTATTATGTTCACAAAGAAACATTATAAATTCTGCAATATCATCTTTATATGTTTTTTTTGTTTTATAAAGCCCATCCATTTGATCAACATATTCATTAATTTTTTGTGACAGATCCATAGTTTCACCTCGTTCTTGCTGGATTTTAATAAAGCAGTGTGTAATCATAGATATATTTTTGTTTAAACTCTTCAATATAAGTTCTAATAATAAGATCTTCAAGCTGATCATGCGATTCTCTAAAATTGACAAATGACTGCTTATATCCTAGATATATTTCTGGACTGCGATTGTCTTTTTTTAAAGTTGATGCATATATTATTTTATTTAATTTAAACAACAAGTTATTAAATATCTTTACAGTGATACCATCACCCCAATTTTTATAATCTTCAAATCCACCGTCATAGATTGCATTTTGTATAAAATTCAGTTCATTGTTTATTCGTATCAGCATTTTATTTTTTATAAGTTTCTTTTGAATCATCAAAATATTGTCAGTTGATTCTATTTTAACCAACGAAAATTTTCTGTATAATCTATAATTTCTTGTAAACAGCATTGCAACATAACGAACTTCTTTTTTTATACCAGCAATAAATTTTGCAAAAGATCTGTATTTAAATATCTTTGCTTCCTTTTTTTGAACATAGATCTTCTCATACTGCTTATTTCCATTTCTATCTAATTTTGCTTCACCTTTTTTATGTTTTAAAACTGCATTAGGGTGATCTTCAGTACAGCGTTTTTTGCTGTTAAAATCCTGATAATATGTATCGTTATATTTAATCAGCTTCTTATCGCCTTTACAAAAAGTTACACGTGTAAACATCAAAAATTCTATATATTCTCCATTTCCTTTTTTTAAAAATTTATAACAGTAGGGGATGATTTTATATCTTGGATCAAAGTTGACTGCAAACTTTTTTGCAAATTCATGTTTTTCATTTAAAGTTAATTTTTTGGGTATCATAATGTTTATAACATGAGCAAATATATTTTTATAAGTACGTTTGTTTTCAGTATTTTTATACTTATACAAATGACTTTCTTTGTATTCAACTAATCGTACAATATGTTTTTGATAATTAATCTTATTAGAATATATTTCTTGAATCCCGCTATTTCTGAGCCATTCCCATACTTCCGTTTTACTGTTTAATGTTTTATATTCTGTAAAATCGTTATAATTAATCATTGTTACTTTCCTTTACATCTATTAAATTGACATCTAAGCTTCGCTTAGATGTTTTTTTAGATTTCTCAAATAAAAAATCTAAAAAATATGATTTTAAGCTATTTTTTAAGCCTTTAAAATTTTGTATTTATTTATCAAAAAATGACTATATCTTTCCTGAAGAGTACCGTCTACAATTATTCTGCTGGAACGATACTCACCAGTAACAATAACAAGATCACCATCTTTTGCTTCTTTATAAAATCGTTCAGCTTTTTTTCCGTAAAGGGAACAGTCTAAAAGATCATATATATCATTTTCATCCCGTTTTATTTTTAAAATAAAATCTAAAAATGGTGTATTAGATTTTTCTTTTATTCCATATTTCATATCAAAAATAATGCCACACAGTTGATTTGTATTAAACATAATCTATCTATCCAAAGGAGCGATTATAAATCACTCCTGATTCCTTTCTTTTGTAATAATTTAACAATCTCTATGCATTTATCTGCCATATTGTCTATATCTTTGTACTTGCTTTCGTTTCTTAAATAACAGTCTGTTATTATCTCATTTATTATGTATGTATAAGTAGCACAGCTTATCTTCATCAGCACAACTACTGCTGTTTCAATATCTATATATGATGCAATATTAACTGTTTTATAATAACTTTCATTGTTTGACTGCCACGAAATTTTAATTCGTCCTAATTTATAAAAGCATTCAATTATCAGTTTAGATCCACTGTACATATTGAATTCTGTTTTCAATGGGTCATTTCCTTTACAGTGAGTAATAGCTAAAAGATTGTCCTTCAATAAAATGATATGATTATCATTAATCTCTTTAATTTCAGTTTTTTTATTTGTCTTATCATTTTTTTTTAGCTCATTAATTGTTTTCTTTATAAAATTAGAGGGTATTTCCTCAGTTAAGGTAGCTTTCTTTTCCACAGTTTCTATTACTTCGTCTTTAAAATCACTGGTAGCTATCATATAAGCTCCCTGAAGATTTATTTTTTTATTAAGAAACATTTCTGTGACACGATTATCATTTTTGATAATCGACATTAACTGCTGTACAGCTGTTGCGGACATGCCTAAATCATTCGCTATTAACTGTTTCGTAGAAATTCCTTTATTTTCAGGAAGATCTCTTATTACAGGAATTACCTTTTCAAGATAAAGTTTTACTTCACGACATTTATCTTGAACAGTACGTTCTTTTTGTGTTGCATTATCACGCATTAGAGAACGTAATGAGCTGGCTTCATCATCAAAATGAACTATATAACATTCTATTTCCTCATATCCTGCTATTTTTTCCTGATTAATTAACTGATAAGCATAATATCGGCTATGCCCTTTATTAATTACATATCCATCTTCAGTATCCTCAACTACAATAGGGTTATTTAATCCCTCGTCTAAAATACTGGCTTTGATTGCAATTATTTTTTCTAAATGTTCATCTTTAATGTAAGGATTATTTTTGTTGGGTTTAATCAGATCCAAAGGAAGTTTAATAACTTCTCTTGGATCAATACTGTTCATTATGTCAAATGCCATTATTCATCACCTCCAAACAGTTCTTTAGCAAGTGATAAATATTCATCAGCTAATTTAGATCTTCTGCTCCCTTTAAACATGGAAAAATGCTTATCATGTACATTTGAGTTAGAATTGTCTACTACAGCAGTTTGATTTCTTAGCACAACAGAAAATCTATGATTTCCAGACAGATTATTAAACACTTTGGCTAATTTATTCCCATCTAATCTGTTTAATTCATTTATAAATTCTTTATGTAGTTTAATATTTCGATTAGCCATAGTAATAAGAATTCTAAAATTTATTTTAGGATTATCCATCATAGATGCCTGATTAATAAAATCTATCGTTTGCATAGTTCCTGATACACTTTGAAATTCCGGCTGTAGGGGAATTATGCATTCGTCAGAAGCATTTAATACGTTGCTAAGGATATTATCCGTAGCAGGGGCGCAGTCAAATATAATTAAGTCATACTTATCTCTCATCGGTTCAACTACAAGCTTTAATAAATAATTGGCTGATGAAGAAATAAATCTTTTCGCTGTATTTAACTGAACGTCAGCGGTAATAATATCAAGATTTTCATAATCAGTTTTTTGTACAGCATCTTCAACCTTAGCCTTTCTCATTAGAATGTGAGAAATATTAATAGTTTGATTATCAATTTCATTTGGATCATAATTGATCATATAATCAACTAGTCCTTTACCATCGTAAACGTTATTTTGATTAATAAACATTTTTGATGTATTTCCCTGTTGATCAAGATCAACCAGAAGTGTTTTTAATCCAAAATCTTGTGATGCGATAATACCTAGTGTCTCGGCAGTAGTAGATTTACCTACACCGCCTTTTTGATTTGTGATTGCTAATACTTTAGCTTTCTTTGTTTGATTCATTTTATTTCCTCCATTTTCGACCAAACCTATGATTTGGCATATTTTGAGGAACTATATATTATAAAAACGAAAAAACGAGAGTTTCTATAGAGAAACTCCCGTTACACGTATTCTTTAATTTTTATGTAATTAATCAAAAGTTCGACTAAATACATTATGGAGCGGGTGATGGGAATCGAACCCACGTAGTCAGCTTGGAAGGCTGAAGTTCTACCATTGAACTACACCCGCAATTTCAACGCATTAATATAATATCATATGTTTAAGATATTTGCAATAACTTTTTTTAAAAATGGTGACCCGCAGGCGATTCGAACGCCTGACCCTCTGATTAAAAGTCAGATGCTCTACCGGCTGAGCTAGCGGGTCATCTTGGCTGGGGTACCTGGATTCGAACCAGGGAGATGACAGAGTCAAAGTCTGTTGCCTTACCGCTTGGCTATACCCCAATTAGATGGTGGAGGAGGGCGGATTCGAACCACCGAACCAAAGGAACTGAGTTACAGTCAGCCGCGTTTAGCCACTTCGCTACTCCTCCATCATGGTGCCGGCTAAAGGACTTGAACCCTCAACCTACTGATTACAAGTCAGTTGCTCTACCAGTTGAGCTAAGCCGGCTTATTTATTTTTATGGTGGAGGTTAACGGGCTCGAACCGCTGACCCTCTGCTTGTAAGGCAGATGCTCTCCCAACTGAGCTAAACCTCCGTCGCTTAGTGCTTTACTATATTATCACTTACTTTTAAATTAGTCAATAAGAAATTTACATAAAATTAAAAAAGACGATTTGAGAATCGTCTTTTCTATTAATATCCAGGTTTACCAAGTAATTTAAACATATTTTTCTTATATACTTCAACACCTGGCTGGTTAAATGGATTAACATCTAATAAATATACAGACATTGCACATGATTTTTCAAAGAAATAAACCATGTAACCAAATCCATAAGCATCCATTTTATCTAAAGTAATTAAGATATTAGGAACATTACCAGTATTAACATGAGCATCGATAGTTCCTTCACAAGCTTTTTTATTTACATAATCAACTGATTTACCAGCTAAATAATTTAAACCATCTAAATCATCTTTATCACTAGGAATTGTCATATCACCAGCAGGTTCTTTAACTTGCATGATTGTTTCATATAATACTTTTGAACCTTCTTGAATAAATTGTCCTAATGAATGCAAATCAGTAGAGAAAGTAGCACTAGTAGGTAAAATACCTTTTCCTTCTTTTCCTTCTGATTCACCATATAATTGTTTCCACCATTCAGCAACCATTGCCAATTGTAACTCATAAGTTACGAACATTTCTGCAGGATATCCAGCTTTGTGTAAAATTTGACGAGCAACACCATATTTATAAGCATCATTTTGGTCTAAATCAGCATTATTATACTTAACCATGGCATCTTTAGCCCCATTTAACATAGCATCAATATCAATACCAGCCATAGCGATAGGGAATAACCCTACTGGTGTTAAAACAGAATAACGTCCGCCAACATCATCAGGAATTACAAAAGTAGTATATCCCTCTTCAGTTGCTAAAGTTTTTAATGCCCCACGAGCTTTATCAGTAGTAGCAACGATTCTTTCTTTAGCTCCTTCTTTACCATATCTAGCTTCACACATTTCTTTAAAAATTCTAAATGCAATTGATGTTTCTGTAGTAGTTCCTGATTTAGAAATTACATTGATAGCAAATTCTTTTCCCTCAAGATAGTCTGCTACTTGTTTGATGTAATTTGATGAAAAAGTGTTACCCACATAAATTATTTCTACATCATTTGTTGGATATAAACCATTAATTGCTTCAATTGCAGCACGTGCCCCTAAATAAGATCCTCCAATTCCACATACTAACAAAACATCTGTTTTTTCTCTTAATTTAGCAGCAGTTTCTTTAATCAGCTCAACTTCAGCTTTATCATAATTTTCTGGTAATTCAACCCAACCAAGAAAATCATTACC
Source organism: Clostridium sp. Marseille-Q5894 (assembly GCF_946902305.1). NCBI lineage: Bacteria > Bacillati > Bacillota > Clostridia > Eubacteriales > Clostridiaceae > Clostridium > Clostridium sp. Marseille-Q5894. Next base: position 229,934 of record NZ_CAMPPT010000005.1, read on the forward strand.
AGCTCCAGTTTTGTTATGAATCATATCATGGATATCTTTTACCGTATCTTTATATGATTCGATATCTTCATTTAATTTGGCTTTAGATAAATCTAATGTAATCATTTTAACTTTCCTCCGTGATTCCTTGTTTAAGCCAGTCTTCCATGGCTAATGCTAATGGTGCAAATCCATTAGGCGTTTCAACGATCAATCGTCTAGGGTTTTTATAATAAACTCGTTTATTACGCCTACGATAACGACTATCAATGGCTTTTAAACTCAATCTTGCATGGTTAGTTTCTTCATCAAAATCAATCACTTTGACTTTAATAAACTCACCAACTTTTACAAAACTATCAATGCTTTTAACGAATTTATCTGATATTTCTGAAATATGAATTAAACCGGTTGAATTATCAGGTAAGCTTGCAAAAGCTCCATACGGTTGAATACCAGTAATTTTTACATCAATGATATCACCGCGTTTAATTTTTTGGCTCATTAATAATCACTCCTTGCACAAGTTATTATATCATAAAATGATTAAAAATATTTCATTTTAGTAATTTTTATTGATGAATTTTAAAATAAAAATATTTATGTAATAAGTTTATCGTGTATTTTTATTTAAAAATAAAAATTTTGTGGTAGAATAAAGTATCAGATAAGGAGATGTTAAAGATGGAAAATACAAGTACAATAGAAGAAGTAGAAAAAGTAATTAATAAATTAAGACCATATTTAAATCGCGATGGTGGCGATATTGAGTTGTTGGATTTTAAAGATGGGATCGTTTATGTAAAAATGCTTGGTGCTTGTGCAGGATGTACAATGCTTGATGAAACATTGAAAGATGGTGTTGAACAAATTTTAATGGAAGAAGTTCCAGGTGTTTTAGGTGTTCAAAATGTTTTAGAAGGTATGACATTTTAATTTGAGACAAATCTGATATAATTTTGAGATGAAATTCGCTATAATTCATGTTAAAATGCTAATATCTGATAAATTACTTGCAATATTCTATTAGATATATTATGATGTATTTGTTGCTTTTTTAGAATATTATTGTTTAAACAATGCAAACTATGTTTAGGTGATAATATGCAGGAAAATGTTAGACAACAGAAAATGATAGCTAGTATCTTATTAGATATTGGTTTAGATGACGAATTAATTGAAATTATGACGTCGCTGACAAAAGAAGAAATACAAGAAATAAATAAAAAAGACTCTTATTAAGAACTACTAGATGAAGATCGATGATGTAGTGGCAACCCTATATTTGAAATAGAAGGTGCCTGACTGAGCAAGTTTTACTTGAACAATGAGAGAAGGCTTCCTAACTATGTATGCTTTCTCTTTAGGAAGCTTTTTTATTTACAAGAAGGAGAAAGAAAATGAAAGAAAAAGTATTATTTACTTCAGAATCAGTATCAATGGGTCATCCTGATAAAGTTTGTGATCAAATCAGTGATGCGATTCTTGATGCCTGTTTAAGTGAAGATCCTAATTCAAGAGTTGCTTGTGAAGTCTTTGCAACTACGGATCTAGTAGTTATTGGTGGTGAAATTACAACGACTGCTAAAGTTGATTATGAACAAGTAGCTCGTGATGTTTTAAAAGAAATAGGCTATGATGATAGCGAAAAAGGGATCGATTATCGTACTTGTAAAGTACAATTGGAAATAGATTGTCAATCACCAGACATTGCTTTAGGAACTAATGATGCAGTTGGTGGGGCAGGTGATCAAGGAATCATGTTTGGTTTTGCTTGTAAAGAAACTAAAGGTTATATGCCATTACCAATTTCTATTGCTCATCACTTAGTACGTTATGCTACAGAAAAGAAAAATAGTGGCGAGTTTAAACATGCTCGTCCTGATATGAAAGCCCAAGTAACGATTGATTATACTGAAGAACAACCAACGATTGATACAATTTTAATGTCGATACAGCATGATCCTGATTTTGATGAAGCAGAATTTAAACGTTACGTAAAAGAAGAAATCATGGATGTCGTTGTAAAGAAATATAATTTAAATACAGATTATCGCGTTTTAATTAATCCTACGGGACGTTTTGTAATTGGAGGACCGCATGGCGATACGGGATTAACAGGTCGTAAGATCATTGTTGATACATATGGTGGAGCAGCGCGCCATGGTGGTGGAGCGTTTAGTGGTAAAGATCCTTCAAAAGTGGATCGTTCAGCTGCATATATGCTAAGATATATTGCTAAAAATATTGTTGCGGCTAATCTTTGTGATAAGATTGAAATTCAGGTTTCATATGCAATCGGGGTAAAAGAACCAACTTCTATTTTTGTGGAAACTTATGGAACTGAGCGGGTTGATCATGACATTATTTTAAGAGCTATCAAAGAAAATTTTGATTTAACACCAGGAGGAATTATCAAATCATTACAATTACGGCAGCCTTTATATTTAAAAACAGCTGTGTATGGTCATTTTGGTCGTGGCGATATTAATTTACCTTGGGAAAAGTTAGATAAAGTAGAAATTTTAAAAAAATATTTATAGATAAAAATACTCGATGAATCGAGTGTTTTTTTGATTATGTTAAATTAAGGAAAATTTTATCTATAATTTAAGTGTTATTTTATGAATTTATATTGTATAATATTTATATACACAAAGGAGGAATTCTTATGAAAATCTCAGTTAGAGGAAAAAACATTGAAATCACAGAAGCTATAGAAACAAAAATATCAGAAAAATTATCTAAATTAGATAAGTACTTTATTGTAAGTGACAATGTAGAAGCAAAAGTTTTATGTCGGGTTTATCCTTATGGTCAAAAACTTGAAGTTACGATTCCTACTGAATATGTACTTTTAAGAGCAGAAGTAGTTGATGATGATCTATATACTGCAATGGATTTAGTTGTAGATAAATTAGAAGGACAAATTAGAAAGTACAAAACTAGATTAAGTCGTAAATCAAAAGATAATAAACTTGCATTCAATCTATCTTCAATTGAAGATGTTGAATCTGAAGACGATGTATTGGTAAAGGTAAAATCAATTACTCCTAAACCAATGGATATGGAAGAAGCGATTATGCAGATGGAATTGATCGGACATTCATTCTTCGTATATCGTGATGCTGAAAGTGATTCTATTAGTATTGTTTACCGTCGTAACGATGGAGATTATGGTTTAATTGAAACAGATGAATAATAATAAAAAGCCCAAAGGGCTTTTTATTTTAAGTGGATATTACATCCCTGATAATAATTTTTACTTACCATCAATTTATCAATATCATTTAAAATAGTAACTTTTTTAATTGACCAAAGCGGTGCAATCAAATCTTCAATGTTTCCATCACCGGTAAGACGTTCAATAATAATATTATCAGGCAGATAACTTAATTGTTCAGTAACTAAATCAATATATTCTTCGCGAGAAAGCATTTTAAATTTATCATCTAAGTAGAGTTGATGTAATTTGGTATTTTTAATGACATAAAGCATATGAATTTTAATCGCCTGGATATCTAGTTTACCCAACTCTCTAGCTGTTTGTAACATCATTTCTTTTGTTTCAAAGGGTAAACCATTGATTATGTGGACACAAACATTGATTTTATGCTGGCGCAATTTATTTAAACCATCTAAAAATTCTTGATAAGTGTGCCCGCGATTAATTAATTGACCTGTTTTATCATGAATAGTCTGCAATCCTAATTCTACCCATAAATCACACTGGGTATTAATTTTGGCGAGATATTCTAAAACATCATTTTCTAAACAATCAGGACGGGTGGCAATACTAATTGCTACAACGTCTTTTTTATTTAAAAAAGGATCAACGCAGTTTTGAATTTTTTCAATTGGACCATACGTATTAGTATTAGCCTGAAAATATGCAATATATTTGCAATTTGGCCATTTTTTTTGAAGAATAGCGCTAACATCATTAAACTGCTGTTCGAGTGAATCTTTAACGTTACCAGCATAATCACCAGAACCGCTGTTACTACAAAAAATACAACCTCCATTTCCTTTAGTACCATCACGATTAGGACAAGTAAAGCCGGCATTAAGACTGACCTTGGCAACTTTATGATGGTATTTGTTTTTTAAATAATAATTAAAAGTATGATAACGTTTATTATCATTACTGTATCTAAATAGATTCATTTTTATCACCTAAGATATTATAACATAAGGAGAAAAATATGGTATTACAACTTAAAAATGTTACAAAATTTTATAAATTTGGTAAAAATAAACAATTAGTAATTGAAGATCTTTCAATTAATTTTCCGCGTGTAGGAATGGTTGCAATCGTAGGTAAAAGCGGTTGTGGTAAATCGACTTTATTGAATTTGATTGCGGGAATTGAAAAAGCTGATAATGGTAAAGTAATGATTGATGGTCATGAGTTAGACTATCGTCAGATAGACAAATATCAAAGTAAATATATTAGTTATGTTTATCAGTTTTATAATTTAGTTGATGCTTTAACGGTATATGAAAATTTAATTTTATTGGCAAAAATAAAGGGTAAAAAGATATCGATGTCTAAATTACATTTTTTAACTGATAAATTAGCTATAACCCCTTTGTTAGAATATTTTCCTAAAGAGCTTTCAGGCGGACAAAAGCAAAGAGTCAGTTTGATCAGAGCTTTTCTTTGTGATACCCCGATATTACTTGCCGACGAGCCTACAGGAGCGCTAAATAGTCAAATGGCTAAAGAAGTAATGGAGCTTTTAAAATGGTATTCTAGAAAACATTTAGTCATCATTATTTCTCATAATTATAATTTGATTAATAAGTATACTAATAAGATTATCAATCTTGAAAGTAATCAGAATAATTATGATTTTGGTCATCAAAATAATTATCATAAATATTTTTTTAAAAGTATGAACGATAATATGATTAGAATAAAATTTTATGTAAAAAGACAGCTTATTTATCAAAAGAAAAAAATTTTAATGATGTTTTTTTCTCAAATATTTACAATTTGTGCTTTTGTGCTGCTTTTAAGTGGTATTAATGGGGGCTGGTTATATTTACAAAATTGTTTTAACAGTGATCCGCTTAAAGAAATCATTGAAATTAGTAAAAAAGATTATCAGGAACTAAATTTTACTGATGAACAGATCAGTAATTTAAAAAATAATAAGTTAGTTAGCCAGCTTAGTTATAAGCTGGATTTTAATTTAGGAATTATAAAAAATGATCAGGAACTACAGTTAAATAGTTATCAGATATATCAAGATGATAATATCGATTATCAAAAAGGTGATTATTTTAATCAAGAAAATCAAATCATGATCAATCAAGAAGCGGCTAAAGTATATAATTTAAAGATATCTGATAAACTTGATTTTGTGATTGATGAAAAAAAGTATGTATTTACGATCAAAGCAATTATCAATGATCATATAAATACGGGAGCAAATATTTATTATGATGAAAAATATTTAGATTCAAATCTAAAGAATGAAATAATCGATCGAAGATGTTTAGTTATAAAAAGTAATCGTTTTGATCAGCTTTTAAAACAATATGATCACCAGTATTTTGTGACCAATTTACATCAGGATTATATCGATAGTTATCATATTCTTTTTAAAATGGCAGTAATAGTAGTTACTGTTTTTTTAGTTATTAGCTTTATAATTTCATTAATTTTAATTTCGATTGTTTTAAAAATGATCCTGATTGAGCGAAAAAGAGATATTTGTTTAATGTTATCAAATGGTTTAACAATAAACAAAGCAAGAAAATTATTTGGCTGGGAAACAAGTTTGATGGGAGCTTTGATAGGAGCATGGGGATCTATTTTGGCAGAGATGATCCTACAAATAATAAGATTCTTTGATATTGGTGATAAATTGTTTGGTATTTCTAATTTATTTATTTTGCCTAAACTATTTTTATCACAGTTCGATCTATATTTAGTCATGATATTAATTTATATGAGCGCATGTTTTATGGTAGCAATGGGGGCAAGTTTAAAAATCAGGAAAATGGATATTAGTGTACTTTTAAAGGAGGATTAAAATGTTAGAGATAAAAAATCTATCTAAACGTTATGATGAACTTATCATCAATGATTTATCAATTATTTTTCCTAATACCGGAATGATTGTAATTGTCGGAGAATCAGGTTGTGGAAAGACAACTTTATTAAATATACTAGGTGGAATTGATCAGGATTATGAAGGTGAAATTTTATTTGATCATCAAAATATTAGAACGATAAAGAATTATTGTCGTAAACATATTGGTTTTATTTTTCAAAATTTTAATTTAATTAATTGGTTAAATGTAAAACAAAACTATTTATTATCGCAATTTTTCACAAAAATAATTTTTAAAAGGGAAAGAGAAGATCGGGAAAGTAAATTAGAGCTAACTGATATATTAAGAAAAAAACCAGGAATATTGTCTGGAGGCCAAAAACAGCGTGTTGCAATGTTAAGGGCAATGATTAAAAATGTTGATATTTTACTTTGTGATGAACCAACTGGTTCATTAGATGATAATAATGCAAAAATAATTTTTGATTTATTGAAACAGGAGGCTAAAGAACGGTTAGTAATTGTGATTACTCATAATGAAGAGTTAGCTTTTAAATATGCCAGTCAGATATTTTATTTTCAAAATGGCAAGTTGGCTGGTAAAAAGACCCATATTAAAAAAGATAATTTTTATTATCGTTTAAAAGAGAAAAAAAGACCTCTAAATCTTTACAAATTAGCTTTATTACAATATTGTGCAAACATTGCTAGAAATGTAAAAATTACTACTGGTTTGATGATTGCACTAGTTTGTATTATGATTACGTTTACATTTAGCGGTTCTTTGCAAAATCAAATTCATCAGCAGTTAAATAAAATTTTTCCTAATCAGCTCGTATCATTACAATCTAGTAATAAAAAAGTAATCAGTTATAATGATCTAATTAAATTGAAGGAAAATTCAAAAATCACATATTTATATGGGGAAATGAATGATTATGAATTTATGGGAGTATCACTGCAAGGTGATTATCAAGTTGATAAGACAGTATATATTAGTGATATGACTAAAGAGCTTAAAAATAATAAATTAGAATTAGGACGAGAAATTAGAAGTGATAATGAAATTGTTTTATCAAAAACTACTGCCATACATTTAAAGCAGAATTATAAAGATCTTTTAAATAAACAAATTTATGGATATTATTTACATGATGATATGATCAAGAAAATAACGTTAAAAGTTGTAGGAATTAGTGATGAGAATTCTTTATTTGATACAATTTATATTAAAGAGCTAGCTAATGTTAAACATGTAAGTGAGTGCTTTGGTGTAGATGTTGATCAAGTTGTTTTTTCGCTTGGGATGGTCAACATTGATAATAAAGTTAGTGTTAATGAATATTTGAAAATTTTAAAGCAGGAAAATCCGCATTTTAAATTTAAAATAGCTGGTGAAGATATTAATACTAGAGTTGATGATCTGTTATCACAGATTCAACATATTTTAATTTTATTTTCTTCTTTAGCTATTGTTGCAGCATGTTTTTTGATTGGTGAAGTTTTATATCTATCAGCGGTTGAAAAGACTAAAGATATTGGAATATTTAAATGTTTTGGAGCAAGTAAATTACAAATTAGTTTATTAGTGATATTTGAAAGTTTTACTTTGATCAATATTGCATTTTTATTTTCATATTTGTTTTTTGATCAGTTAGTTGGTTTATTTAACCAGTTTGTTGAAGTAATGTTACAATTAAATTTATCAGAGACATTTATTCAAATAGATAATTCATTATTAGTTTTTATTTATTTAGAAGCGGTGTTTTTTGGACTTGCCAGTAGTTTCTTTCCAGCCTCATTTGCTAGTCGTTTAGATCCTGTAAAATCATTGAAATATCAAAGATATTAAATGATGGAATTTTGTTGCATCTGGTCTTTTTTGTGATATAATATTTGAGTATCTAAAAAAATCAATGAATAGGACTAGTAATAATTGACGTTTTTTGTAGAGAGTCAGTGGGTGGTGAAAACTGATAGAACGGATTATGAACTCACCTAGGAGATGCAGCGGTGAATAGAGTAGTCGTTGCCGTTAACTGCGTTAAAGTTTTGAGGGCTTAGTCTTTGTGACTTTGAACTAAGGTGGTAACGCGATATTTGAGTCGTCCTTAGAGGGATGGCTTTTTTTATTTTAAGGAGGAATTATAAAATGCCGTTTAATCACAAACAAATCGAGCCAAAATGGCAAAAATATTGGGATGAACATAAGACATTTAAAACTGATTGTTATGATGACAGTAAACCAAAATATTATTGTGTTGATATGTTTCCATATCCATCAGGAAACGGTCTTCATGTAGGACATCCTGAAGGATATACAGCAACAGATATTGTTTCAAGAATGAAAAGAATGCAAGGATACAATGTATTACATCCAATGGGATTTGATTCATTTGGTTTGCCAGCTGAACAATTTGCTATTCAGACAGGGCATCATCCAGCTGAATTTACTAAAAAGAATATTGAAGTATTCAAAGGACAAATTAAATCATTAGGATTTTCATATGATTGGGATCGTGAAATTGCAACTAGTGATCCAGAATACTATAAATGGACACAATGGATTTTTACGAAGTTATATGATGCTGGACTTGCCTATGTTGATGAAATTCCAGTAAACTGGTGTCCAGAACTTAAAGCAGTTCTTGCTAATGAAGAAGTTATTGATGGTAAAAGTGAACGTGGTGGGTATCCTGTAATTCGTAAGCCAATGCGTCAATGGGTCTTAAAAATTACAGAATATGCTGAAAGATTATTAGAGGATCTTGACGATTTAGACTGGCCGGAAGCTACAAAACAGATGCAGCGTAACTGGATTGGAAAATCAGTTGGTGCAAATGTTGATTTTAGAATAGATGGGACAGATAAGATTTTTACAGTTTTTACAACTCGTTGTGATACTTTATTTGGAGCAACTTACTGTGTTATGGCACCAGAGCATCCATATGTTGATGAAATTACAACACCTGAACAAAAAGCAGCAATCGAAGCTTATAAACAAAGCTGCATTAGTAAATCAGACTTAGAAAGAACAGAATTAAATAAGGATAAAACTGGAGTTTTTACGGGTGCTTATGCAATTAATCCAGTTAATGGAAAGAAAATTCCGATTTGGATCTCTGATTACGTTCTAGCAAGTTATGGAACAGGAGCAATCATGGCAGTACCTGCTCATGATGATCGTGACTGGGAATTTGCTAAAAAGTTTGGTATCGATATTATTCCCGTATTAGAAGGTGGAAATATTGAAGAAGCTGCGTATACTGAAGATGGTTTACATATTAATTCACAGTGGCTAGATGGTTTAGGAAAACAAGAAGCAATTGATAAAATGATTGCTTGGCTAGAAGAACATCAATGTGGTGAAAAGAAAATTTCTTATAAATTAAGAGACTGGCTATTTTCTCGTCAACGTTATTGGGGAGAACCTATTCCAATCATCCATATGGAAGATGGAACAATGAAAACTGTTCCTGTTGAAGAATTACCATTAGAATTGCCAGCTACTAAAAACTTTCAACCACATGACAGTGGTGAATCACCACTTGCAAATTGTGAAGACTGGTTAGAAGTTGAAATTGATGGTCAAAAAGGACGTCGTGAAACAAATACAATGCCACAATGGGCAGGATCATGCTGGTATTATATTCGTTATATTGATCCTCATAATAGTGAAGCTATTTGTGATCCAAAATTATTAGAAAAATGGTTACCAGTTGATTTATATGTAGGTGGTGCCGAACATGCGGTATTACACTTGTTATACTCACGTTTCTGGCATAAAGTACTATATGATGCTGGGGTTGTAAAATGTAAAGAACCATGGCAAAGATTATTCCATCAAGGAATGATTTTAGGTGATAACAATGAAAAGATGTCTAAATCACGTGGTAATGTTGTTAATCCTGATGATATTGTTGCTAGTCATGGTGCTGATGCATTAAGATTGTATGAAATGTTTATGGGACCATTAGAAGCAGCTCTTCCTTGGTCAACCAATGGATTAGATGGTGCTCGTAAATGGTTAGATCGTGTTTATCGTTTATTTATTGAACAAGATAAATTAAGTGATGAAAATGATCATAGTTTGGATCGAGTATATCATCAAACAGTAAAGAAAGTTACTGATGATTTTGAAACGTTAGGATTCAATACTGCGATTTCACAGATGATGATCTTTATTAATGAATGTTATAAAGCACCTTCAGTATATAAAGAATATGCATTTAATTTTATTAAGATGCTTTCTTGTATTGCACCTCATGTCTGTGAAGAAATGTGGCAATTATTGGGACATGAAAATACGCTTGCATACGAAGTTTGGCCAACATATGATGAAAGTATGTTAGTCAGTGAAACTGTTGAAATGGGTGTTCAGGTAAATGGTAAACTTAGAGCAAAAATCCAAGTCGCTAAAGATGCCGATGATGAAACAGTCAAGAAAACAGCTTTTGAACAGGAAAATGTTAAAGCGCATACTGATGGTAAAAATATTGTTAAAATAATTGTTGTTAAGAATAAAATCGTTAATATTGTCGTTAAATAAAAAATAATTGTAGCAATTTATGAAGATTTATTAAAAAAGTAAGGTTTTATCACAATATCGGCAACTTAAGACAGTTGTATAAGAAAGGCTAAAAATTAAAGGAGATGTTTGGATATAGGTTCAATTTACCCATAAGCGAGTAAGAACCGTCAAGCCAGTGAGCCTTTCTTTTTTTGTATGTTTAACTCTTTTTATTACTTATTTATGAAAAAGAATATGGAAAAATGATGCTTATAATAGTAAGTAAAGATTTTAAGATAGATAAATTATTATATTCACAAAAAAGATATTGAAAATGTAAATAAAACATTTCAATTATTTAAAAGAGTGAAGGATACAAATCAGGCAGAATTGATTACGACTATTTTATTTTCATTTGATAATTTAAAAGAAACATATCATGAAGTGACTGAAAATATGATATACCAATATATTGTAGAATGGAAAAAGAGATTTAGTGATCATCAAAGTGAATTAAAAGTTAGAGAACTTATTAAGGCTCTTACTGGAATAAATTTAATTGCTACTGATTATACTAAAGATCATGTAGATGATATATTTTTTAAAATAAGTTTGGAATTTATAAGAAGAGCAGCTTCGTATGAAGTTGTTCTTTTTTTTATAAGGAATGGAGTTGAATAAGACGATAAAGAAAATCACAAAAGAAATTCAAGAATTAGAATATCTATCTCTTGAGTGGTATGTCAACTTTCTATTATAATCATCTTCAATAATTAAAATATTATTTTTATGTGTATATGAGAGTAATTGATTTCCTAAATGTTGAGAAACAGGTTGGTCCTATGTCAAGATTTCGGACTAACTAAATGTAAGAAAATTAGTTAGTTTCCTCTAATATATATTTGTTCTCATATTCATTTGGTGATAAATATTCACAATGTGAGTGGATTCTTACTGGGGAGTGTAAAATAAAGTGTGTAAGTAAGTAATATGTGTTATATTACTGCTACACACTTTTCTTATTATCAAAATTAAAAATATGGAGGTTAATGAAATATGGCAAGAATAAAAAGAGATCCAAAAACAGTAGCTTTGGCTCAACAAATTATTGATACTTATAATCCACAATCAGCACAGGATATGGATGAAGCTTTAAAAGATATTTTTGGACCATTATTTGAATCAATGCTTCAGGGAGAAATGAACAACCATCTTGGTTATGCATCTAACAGTAAAGAAGAAAAAAAGACATTAAACAGAAGAAATGGTTATTCTCCTAAAAAAATAAAAACATCAAGAGGAGAATTAGATATTAATATACCTAGAGACAGGGAGGCATCTTTTGAACCGCAAATTATTCCTAAGAGAACGAGAGATGTTTCGGACATTGAAAATAAAGTCATCTCAATGTATGCAAAAGGAATGTCTCAAAGAGATATATCAACCACAATTGAAGATATCTATGGATTTTCGGTTTCTCATGAAATGATTTCCGATATAACCGATGCTATCATTCCTGAACTGGAAAACTGGCAAAACCGACCACTATCTCAATGTTATGCATTCTTGTTTGTTGACTGTTTATATGTGACAGTAAGAAATGATTATGAGGTAAAGGAATATGCTGTATATGCTGTTTTAGGCTATGACATCAATGGAAACAAGGAAATACTGGGGTTATGGTTAAACGAGACAGAAAGCAAGCATAAATGGATGCAGATTTTTGATGAAATCAAAGCGAGAGGTGTGGAAGATGTTTTCTTTATATCTATGGATGGTGTTAGTGGACTTGAAGATGGTGCGAAAGCAATATTTCCCAATGTTGTGGTACAAAGATGTATTGTCCACCTTATAAGGAATTCTATTAAATATGTCCCAAGCAAGGATTATAAGCGATTTACACAATCATTGAAAAAAGTTTATGGAGCTCCTAGTTTAAAGGCGGCCAAAAACGCATTTGAAACATTCAAGAATGAGTGGAAACAATATCCGGGAGCAGTTGATGTATGGGAAAGGAACATTCATCATGTAGAACAGCTGTTTGATTATGGATCAGCCATCAGAAAAGTTATGTATACAACCAATGCAATTGAAAGTGTCAATTCAAGTTTTAGAAAGGTCATAAAAAAAGGAGCATTTCCAAATGAGACAGCGGTATTAAAAGTGTTATATTTAAGAGTTCTTGAATTATCGAAAAAATGGTCAGGTGGGCGTGTATCAAATTGGGCAATGGTTATGAATCAATTAATGATGGATGATAGATTTTCAACAAGAATCCAAAAATATTTAGAAAAATAAAATGACCTATATATACTCGATATAAGTCATTTCTATAGTTCTTTGACAATTTAATAAAATTACTTACACAAATTTCTTGACATTCCCTAGTTCTTTGACAATTTAATAAAATTACTTACACAAATTTCTTGACATTCCCTTCTTACTGTATTATAGAATCCTTCTAAATATTCAAACACCAGCTGATATGCCTGATGATAATTCATTATCTTAAATCTGTTTAGCCACTCTCTTTTTATTAATGCGTGATATGATTCTATACATGCATTATCCCATGGATTACCTTTTCTTGAATAGCTGCACACCATATCCCTTGTCAGCTCTCGATACCTCCTCGATGTGTAATGTATTCCCCTGTCACTTTGTATTACTACTGGATTGGCTGTTTTTCTTCTGCTCTTTGCTGTTTCCAGACATTTTAATACCTCATCCACCTCCAGTGTTTTACTTAATGTCCAGGCTATTATTTTTCTTGAATATAAATCCATTATACTGGTTAGATATACAAATCCTTCATCATGTGTGTATATATAAGTTATGTCTGTACACCATGCTTCATTTGGCGCCTTTGGATTAAAATCTCTTTTTAGAATATTATGTAATCTGCTGGAAAAGTCACAGTCTTTTGTTGTTTTAGTATATGGCTTGATATAGTGGGCTTTAATGTTGTTTTCTTTCATTAGTTTCCCTACAAATCTTTCACTAACCTTATGTCCTTCTCTTTGAAGTATCTGGGTTATTTTAGGTGCTCCATATATTTCTTTTGATTCCTTGTGTATTTCCTTGATTCTAACAGCTAGTTTAGCTCTTCTTATTTTTTGATTACATGGTTTTCTTTTAAGGTAGTCATAATATCCAGATTTACTGATATTCAATTTTTCAAGCATACTGGTAACTGAAGCTTTAGGATCAGCGTCAGATTTTTTCTTGATCTGATCATACAGTTCCTGCTTAGTTAATTCCCCAGTATGCCAATAGCCTTTTTTAGGACATCTAAAGCATCCTTTGTATCCTTAAGTTCTTTTTTTAGTTTGGCAATTTCTTTAGCTTCATCACTGGAATAGTTGCCACTGCCCCTGGAATTAATTGTACCATTATTATTTTTAGCATCTTTAAGCCACTTGTGAACAGTACTGTCAGCAACACCAAAGTGTTTGGCAATAGCGACCTTGGATTCATCAGGGTGCTGCAGTACATAGTCAACAACTCCCTGTTTAAATTCATCTGTAAATGTTGGTTTACTCATTGTTAAACCGCAAATTCTCTACAAAAAAAATAATACAAAAACTGCAAATAAAAAAAACAAACGGATTAAGAAAGATGCCGTTTCAAACTGCACTGCATCAACCTTAATCTGTTTTTTATTTGCAGAATAGTGTATGATATCTATCGATCAATATTATGAAAGGAAAAAGAAAAGAAACAGCCCGTTAAAGCTTCTCACCCTCTAACACTGTCCCTTTTCAATGGGAGTGTAAAATAAAGTGTGTAAGTAAGTAATATGTGTTATATTACTGCTACACACTTTTCTTATTATCAAAATTAAAAATATGGAGGTTAATGAAATATGGCAAGAATAAAAAGAGATCCAAAAACAGTAGCTTTGGCTCAACAAATTATTGATACTTATAATCCACAATCAGCACAGGATATGGATGAAGCTTTAAAAGATATTTTTGGACCATTATTTGAATCAATGCTTCAGGGAGAAATGAACAACCATCTTGGTTATGCATCTAACAGTAAAGAAGAAAAAAAGACATTAAACAGAAGAAATGGTTATTCTCCTAAAAAAATAAAAACATCAAGAGGAGAATTAGATATTAATATACCTAGAGACAGGGAGGCATCTTTTGAACCGCAAATTATTCCTAAGAGAACGAGAGATGTTTCGGACATTGAAAATAAAGTCATCTCAATGTATGCAAAAGGAATGTCTCAAAGAGATATATCAACCACAATTGAAGATATCTATGGATTTTCGGTTTCTCATGAAATGATTTCCGATATAACCGATGCTATCATTCCTGAACTGGAAAACTGGCAAAACCGACCACTATCTCAATGTTATGCATTCTTGTTTGTTGACTGTTTATATGTGACAGTAAGAAATGATTATGAGGTAAAGGAATATGCTGTATATGCTGTTTTAGGCTATGACATCAATGGAAACAAGGAAATACTGGGGTTATGGTTAAACGAGACAGAAAGCAAGCATAAATGGATGCAGATTTTTGATGAAATCAAAGCGAGAGGTGTGGAAGATGTTTTCTTTATATCTATGGATGGTGTTAGTGGACTTGAAGATGGTGCGAAAGCAATATTTCCCAATGTTGTGGTACAAAGATGTATTGTCCACCTTATAAGGAATTCTATTAAATATGTCCCAAGCAAGGATTATAAGCGATTTACACAATCATTGAAAAAAGTTTATGGAGCTCCTAGTTTAAAGGCGGCCAAAAACGCATTTGAAACATTCAAGAATGAGTGGAAACAATATCCGGGAGCAGTTGATGTATGGGAAAGGAACATTCATCATGTAGAACAGCTGTTTGATTATGGATCAGCCATCAGAAAAGTTATGTATACAACCAATGCAATTGAAAGTGTCAATTCAAGTTTTAGAAAGGTCATAAAAAAAGGAGCATTTCCAAATGAGACAGCGGTATTAAAAGTGTTATATTTAAGAGTTCTTGAATTATCGAAAAAATGGTCAGGTGGGCGTGTATCAAATTGGGCAATGGTTATGAATCAATTAATGATGGATGATAGATTTTCAACAAGAATCCAAAAATATTTAGAAAAATAAAATGACCTATATATACTCGATATAAGTCATTTCTATAGTTCTTTGACAATTTAATAAAATTACTTACACAAATTTCTTGACATTCCCTAGTTCTTTGACAATTTAATAAAATTACTTACACAAATTTCTTGACATTCCCTTCTTACTGTATTATAGAATCCTTCTAAATATTCAAACACCAGCTGATATGCCTGATGATAATTCATTATCTTAAATCTGTTTAGCCACTCTCTTTTTATTAATGCGTGATATGATTCTATACATGCATTATCCCATGGATTACCTTTTCTTGAATAGCTGCACACCATATCCCTTGTCAGCTCTCGATACCTCCTCGATGTGTAATGTATTCCCCTGTCACTTTGTATTACTACTGGATTGGCTGTTTTTCTTCTGCTCTTTGCTGTTTCCAGACATTTTAATACCTCATCCACCTCCAGTGTTTTACTTAATGTCCAGGCTATTATTTTTCTTGAATATAAATCCATTATACTGGTTAGATATACAAATCCTTCATCATGTGTGTATATATAAGTTATGTCTGTACACCATGCTTCATTTGGCGCCTTTGGATTAAAATCTCTTTTTAGAATATTATGTAATCTGCTGGAAAAGTCACAGTCTTTTGTTGTTTTAGTATATGGCTTGATATAGTGGGCTTTAATGTTGTTTTCTTTCATTAGTTTCCCTACAAATCTTTCACTAACCTTATGTCCTTCTCTTTGAAGTATCTGGGTTATTTTAGGTGCTCCATATATTTCTTTTGATTCCTTGTGTATTTCCTTGATTCTAACAGCTAGTTTAGCTCTTCTTATTTTTTGATTACATGGTTTTCTTTTAAGGTAGTCATAATATCCAGATTTACTGATATTCAATTTTTCAAGCATACTGGTAACTGAAGCTTTAGGATCAGCGTCAGATTTTTTCTTGATCTGATCATACAGTTCCTGCTTAGTTAATTCCCCAGTATGCCAATAGCCTTTTTTAGGACATCTAAAGCATCCTTTGTATCCTTAAGTTCTTTTTTTAGTTTGGCAATTTCTTTAGCTTCATCACTGGAATAGTTGCCACTGCCCCTGGAATTAATTGTACCATTATTATTTTTAGCATCTTTAAGCCACTTGTGAACAGTACTGTCAGCAACACCAAAGTGTTTGGCAATAGCGACCTTGGATTCATCAGGGTGCTGCAGTACATAGTCAACAACTCCCTGTTTAAATTCATCTGTAAATGTTGGTTTACTCATTGTTAAACCGCAAATTCTCTACAAAAAAAATAATACAAAAACTGCAAATAAAAAAAACAAACGGATTAAGAAAGATGCCGTTTCAAACTGCACTGCATCAACCTTAATCTGTTTTTTATTTGCAGAATAGTGTATGATATCTATCGATCAATATTATGAAAGGAAAAAGAAAAGAAACAGCCCGTTAAAGCTTCTCACCCTCTAACACTGTCCCTTTTCAATCGTCAGTTGATACTGATGATACAAATTATATGATACAGGATTTTATACTCAATATCAAGTCAGCTTTTGATTCTCAAAATATTAAATTCTATAATGAACCTTCTTTTTCACAAATCCGCGATTTCGAATTCTACTGTCTCAATCATTTGGAGCTGTCATCTTTACATACTCATAACGGCATCGTCTGTAAATCTTCCAATATCAAATATTATCAGTCCTATCAGAGACATTATATCTCTTTTCATAATGGCCAAATTGATGATCAGATGCTTGAAGTCCCTGTGATGTACTGCCGTAATGACGGTCATTTTCATTCTATTTTGCCTGCTTCTTTTATCATACCTCATTCATCATATTCCATATTTTTTGTACTTCATGTCCTCTCTTTGAAGATGTTTTCTTCATTGACCATTGAAAAAATCGTCAATATATTTCAGATATCTGTTTCAACACTTTACCGCTGGATAAAAAAATATTCATATTATTTAAGGATATTCAGCTTTTTAAAAAATAAATATCATATGCATTTCTTCATTCATTTGATCTATGACTACGAAAGTCTCATCAGTGATATTTTCGGTATGACTCTTCATACTCTTTTTCAAAACAGTCGCAAGCTGTTTCAATCAATATCCTGATCGTTCTTGAAAGATAATCAAATAAATATGTTGGCAATGTCATTTCATGATTGTCTGTTCTATACTCAAATCAGGAGGTAAAATAATATGAATATACAAAAAACAGACAGCTATGAGTATCGAAAGCTTGTAGCACAGGTCAAATTTTCGATGATTGCGCCAGTTGTTTCACATACATTTACTGATGATTCTATAACTGCCTATTTCAAGCGCATTGGAAACAGTGAAATTGAATGGCCTGATGGTACAAAACGCCACTTTTCTGGACAGACAATGAAATACTGGCTCCATATTTACAGAAAATTTGGCTTTGAAGGACTTATGCCTAAAGATAGACTCGATCTTGGGAGAGTCAGGAAACTTGATGAGGAACATAAGAAATATATCGCTAATCTCATTAAAGAATATCCTAAAATAACAGGAGTTATGATCTATGAAAAAATGATCGAAGATGGTGTGTTAAATCAAGGAGACTGTTCGGTAGATACGGTTCAGCGTTATATCAAAAACAGTGGTTTAAGAAACGGACAGGGTAAAACACTGACCAAAGAAAGAAGGGCTTGGGAATTTGCCCATTCATGTGATGGATATGAAGCTGATACATGTCATACATTTTATATTTTTGATAAAAATGGAGAATATCGAAAAACATATCTGATAGCTATTATTGATAATCATTCAAGGATGATCGTTGGTGCTGAATTCTTTTTCAATGATAATGCAGTCAACTTTCAAAAAGTGTGGCATGATGCTGTTTTAAGGTATGGGAGAAGCAAAGTCATTATCTTAGATAATGGAAGCAGCTATAAAAATAAGAGCACAAAAGAAATAGAAGCAAAATTGGGAACTAAGATTATCTATAATCCCCCTTATTCTCCAACGGGAAAAGCTGTTATTGAAAGATTTTTTCATACCATGAAAATGAGATTTTTAGATGTACATAAAGGAAGTGATTATCAGTCACTCCATCAATTGAATGATGATCTCAATAAATGGATCAATGAATACAACAGAACGGTCCATTCATCCATGAAAGATGATGAACACGATAATCATACACCATTTGAAAGGTATATGTATGATATGAGAGATATTGAAGTATCAAGACTTTCCAATAAATCACCGGCTGATTATTCTTCATGGCTTGATGATGTATTTCTTCATGAAACGACAAGAAAGGTTAATGGAGATTCAACAGTTCTTATAGAGAATGTATTATTTGATGTTCCTTCTGTTTATATAGGGATTCGAGTTATTATTCGTTATAATCCTCGTACTTTTGAAGGAACATATCTTTATGATACATCACAAAAGAAAAAAGTATTCCTAAAGAGAACAGATAGAGTTGAAAATGGAAAAACAAGAAGAGAGGAGATCATTTACTGATGGAAATGACAACATATTATGGAATGGATAAAAATCCTTTTACCAAGGATGCAACAGTTTCAACACTTTATGCATCGAATGATTTCAATCAGATGACAAATAGACTGGATTTTATCATACGTTCAAGGGGTATTGGTGTATTTTTAAGCAGTCCAGGAATGGGAAAGACGACATGTTTAAGAAAGACACTTGAATCACTCAATCCAAATCGTTATGTCGTCATCTATATATGCATGACAACTATAACAGCGATTGATTTTTATCGTATGCTTAATGATGCACTTGGTCTGGAAGAAACAACGAAGAAATCGCAAATGTTCAATCAGATACAGGAAGAACTCAAAAGACTGACATCAGAAAACAAGATGGAAGTCATCATAGCTGTTGATGAGGCACAGTTTTTAAGAAAAGAAGTACTCAGAGAATTCATCATGCTTATGAATTTTGATTATGATTCTAAAGATTACTGCACACTTATATTTGTAGGGCAGAATGAATTTTTAAGAACATTAAGACTCAAATCACTTGAACCATTTAGACAACGCATCAATATGAATTATACATTTACTGGCTTCAATGAAGAAGAGGTCAAAAACTATGTTGTCTCAAGACTCAAATCAGTTAACTGCAGAAGCGATCTTTTCAAAGAAGAATGTTATCATACACTATATTCATTAATGAATACTTCTGTAAGAATACTCAACCTTTTAATAAACAAGAGTCTGATACTGGGAATGCATTATAAAAAAGATGTAATAGATAGTGAATTAATAATGAAAGCAAGCAAGGAATTGATGATTGGGTAATGATTATGGATTATATATAGAAATTCACAAGAAGAAAAGTGTGTAGGAACAATAGAAGGACTGGTAATAACACCAGTATATGATTTTTCAATAAAAATAAAAGATAAAATAATATGGTGTCAGATGGAGCATTTATTAAATGAATGGTGCATACATTTTATTGATATTAGAAAAAATGTAGAACTTGCACATCCAAGAGATGTCTATTGGAATATGAAAGCGATATATGAAGTATTTGAAGATATTGAAATAAGTTTAAAAATAGCATATGGAATAAAAGCGATATATGAAAAAACAAGAGAATGCATAATTGCATTCTTTTTTTATTTAACAGATAACAAGTTAAAATAATTTGCGGTTACAATTCAAAAAGTATAAAAATCTGATTATTTTAATTTGCAGTTGCAAAGTGGGGAGAGTTTGCAGTTTAACAACTCATAATCATATACCTCTTTCATTTCTTATAATTAACTCATGACATTGTACCACAGGACTGCTAATTCTTCCATTTAACTGGTACAGTTTTTATTCTAGCACCATATCGTTAATAAGACAGAGCTTACAAGATTAGAAAGAAATCTTGATTCTTGTTTCTGTGAAATTATAGAATTACAAAAATCTGTTCGTTCTTATGCACTTACTATTGTTTTAACAATAGCAATGATCGGAACGATATTTATGGCATTTTCAACATTTGCAGTTATTCAAGAGCCGCCACTAGTTATCCCATGTATTATATTTGCCATTCCAGGTTTTATTGGCTGGATTTTGCCTTGCTTCTTAAATAAGAAGTTGATGGAAAAGCAACGAAAAAAAGTCATTCCTTATGTTGAAAAAAAGTATGATGAAATAGATCAGATATGTGACAAAGCTATTCAACTTAAGAATTTATAGTTGTTTAATTACTGAGGTTTATTTTACATGATAAGAAAATTGAAAATAAAACATATAATACAGCAAATAAAAGCACTAAGTTTTAAGTATAGGATACTTCTTTATATCATTACACTTATTTTTTCAACTATATCGCTCATACAGGTATCTACACATATGTTGTCAGAATGGATAAGTATCATAATTTATGTTATAGCCGCTATATCATTTATTGCATCAACTTATTATATTGTTATTTATTCTAAAAAAAGTATATTACAAATGAAAAAGATATAAGTTTATCAATAAAATACATTCAGATTATCGATATAAAATTTTTGTTATGACAAGCTGTAGTCTTATTTTAAATATAATATTTGCAATTTTTAATGGGATCATTGGTATTATGCATTGCTCGCCATGGTTTATTACGTTATCAGCTTATTATATATTTTTAAGTATTATGCGTTTTATGGTTATTAGATCTGAATCAAAAATATCAAAAATGAAACGTACCCAGCGAGTCTTGTTACAGGAAATAAATATATATATTCTCGTTGTGGGATTTTATTGATTTTGATGACAATAACATTAATAGGAGCAGTAGTTCTCTTAGTTAATTTTGAAGGAGGTAAAAGTTATCCTGGATATATTATTTTTATTGTAGCTGGATATACCTTTTATAAGGGAATTTCATCGGTAATTTATCTTTTTACCGTAAATAAATTGAAATCACCTTTATTAAAAGCAACTCGAAGTATTGGTTATGTTGATGCATGTGTATCTGTATTATCATTAGAAAGTGCAATGATAGCTTCTTTTGGAAGTGGAAATATTAAATCTGAAGAAATATTGTATTTAATATCCGGTGTTGCTGTATGTTTGATGGTATTTTTTATTGGGATTAATTGTATTGTATCATCAAAAAAGATGAAACGGTATTTAGATATATAATAATGAGATAGGTATGAAAATGGAGAGTAAATTATGGAAAAATACGTTCTGGACAATCTTTTCTTTATCGTAAAGAAGGATTGAATTGTACTGTTATTGATGTGCGATTAAAAAAGAAAATCAGAGGGTCTATCTTAACACAGGCATTAAATGAAGCAATGAAAAGACATCCTTTCTAGCAAGTAAACTAGTTGAAAAAAATGGTGATTTTTATATTGCTGATAATCAAAATATTGCTTTAACAGTTAGAAGAAGTAAATCTTTCCGTTCTTTAGGAAGTTTATCAAATTCTTATCATTTAATTGAGGTTAGCTATTATAAAGAACACATCTATGTTTCATTTCATCACGCCTTATGTGATGGAGGAGGAATCAAACCATTTGTTGAAACACTGATTTATTATTATTTTGTTAAACTTAATAATAGAGATTATGATGCACTCCATGTCAGAAAATCAACTGATTCAATGTTTTTTTATGAAACAGCAGAACTGTTTCATAAAAAATATGAAGTTCAGTCTTTTGAAGAACCTCTTATTAATAAAGATAGTTTTAAACTTCCCGAATATGATCATCAAATAGAAGATGAAGATTATCGTTTTGAAATAGAAATAAATTCTCAGGAGTATTTATCATTTGCCAAAAGGGTCAATGCAACACCGGCTATTTTGATGTCTTATTTAATTTCAAAATCGATATATATCAATAATTCAAATATAGATAAACCTATTGTTTGTTCTATAGCAACTGATATGAGAAAGGAATTAGGGTTGCCTCATACTCACAAAAACTGTGTCAGAAGTATGTATCTTTCATTCGACCAAAAAGATAATCAAATGAATTTAAAAGAATTATGCACAAAATATAGAGAAAGTATAGCTAAACAGCGAGATCTAAACTATGTCAAACAAACAGCGAATATGTTTAGTGGTATGAATGATAAATTAGATCAACTCAAAACAATGGAAGAAAAGAAAAAATAATGTCTTTTTACGATACGATGACAATTAATAGTTTTGTTTTAAGTTATTTAGGTACATTTGATTTAGGTGAATGCAACCAGTTTATTGATGCTATTCATTTCTATTCAGGTGGAATCAAAGGTATAACAGTAAATATGACAGCTACATCGCAGTCATTTAATGTCACTTTTATTCAGAATATTGAAACAGAAAAATATGTGCGATCATTTATGCAATTATTAAAAGAATTGAAAATAAGTTATTGCTTAAATGATAAGATAAGATTTTCAACGACAAAAGATAAAACTCAAAAAACAGCTCATTATCAGTCTGAACGTTTTCAAATAAAATCGTAATGAAAGGGAAGTGTATAAAAATGAAATCAGGAATTTATTTAGGAAAAGAAAATGTCGAAATAAGAGAAGTTGAAATGCCAGCAATAGGTGACAACGATATTCTTGTAAAAAACCTATATGCCTCTATCTGTGGAACAGATGTGGCTGTTTATAAACATGGTCCTAATACCGGACATAAGGTAACTATTGGTGGTGAATTTGGTCATGAAATGGTTAGTAAAGTTGTAAAAGTTGGAAAAAATGTTAAAGCTATACATATCGGTGATGTTGTTTATCCATATCCGTTACTTGCTAGAGGAGATCCTGCACGGGCTGGAACAACAGGAGGATTTTCTCAGTATATTCCAATTGTCAATGCAACATTAAATAAACAGATTTATAAAATTAGTGATAATATTTCACTAAAAGCAGCTTGTTTGATTGAACCTTTTACTGTAGGCTGTCGTGCTGCAAGAAGAAGTGAACCAAAAGAAAATGAAACTGCAATCGTTTTTGGGGCTGGGACGATTGGAATTGCTGCAGCTATAGCCTTAAAGTATTTTGGTTGTGATAAGGTCATGGTCTGTGATATATCTGACTTTCGACTTGATATAGTTAAAAAATTAGGTTTTGAAGTATGTAATAATGGTTGTGATGATTTAAAAACAAAGGCTATCGAATATTTTGGAAAAGCGCCTTCGTTACAAGGAACTACCGCTGATGTTGATATTTATATTGATGCTGCTGGAGTTGATTCAATATTAGAAATATTCCATGATATGGGCAAGATTATTAGTCGTATGGTCGTTGTTGCAGTTAATGCTGGAAAAAGACCAGTAGATATTTTACATATGACTTATGCTCAACAAGCACTTATTGGTAGTGGTGGATATTTTCCAGAAGATGTTGAAGATGTGATGAAGATAATGGAAAGTCATAGATGGGATATAGAATCAATTATTACTCATGAATATTGTATTGATGAATTAAAAAAAGCAATCGAAAAAGCTTCGTATCCTGAAGAAGCATTAAATGTTATTATTGATTATTCTAAATAAAAGGAGGTCTAAAAAATTAATATAATCTAAGGCTATTAAATGTTGTGAAATACACCAGCTCAATATAAGCTATGAATCATTATAATGTGCATTGTCATCTAGAAAGAGGCAAAAATAAAAATGCTGTTTTTATAACTGATAAATATAATTCGTTGAAAAAATGTAATTAAAAATTTAAATAATGAGTTTTTGTACTATAGAGATATGATGGTTTATTTGTTATAATGTTTTGTAAGTGAGTGGATGAAAATGAAAGATAAAAAATTAACAATGCAGGATATCGCAAAAATGGCTGGTGTAGGAAAAACAACTGTTTCACGATATTTTAATGGTGGTTACGTAAAAGATGAAACCCGCGATAAAATTAAAAAAATAATTGATGAATATCATTATCAGCCAAATACTTTTGCCCAAAGTTTAAAGGCGAAGGAAACAAAGATCATAGGCATTATTGCCCCTACGTTAACATCAATAACTTCTTCAAGAGTGCTGATGTCATTAGATGCTTATTTAAAAGATCAGGGGTATACACCGTTGATCATCAATACAAATCATGATGAATTAGAAGAATTGAAGTCAATAGAGAAACTATGGCATATGCGAGTTGATGGAATCGTTTTATTAGCGACAGATGTGACAATGGCACATCATACTTTATTGAATAAGCTTGATATACCGATCGTATTTTTGTTTCAGAAGATCAGTGATGGTATTTCTATACTTAATGATGATTATCATGCTGGTTACGATATTGGAAGACATGTTGCTAAGAATCATCACAAAGACATTGTTTTCTTAGGGGTTGGCGGATACGATGAAGCAGTAGGATATGTCAGAAAAAAAGGTGTCATGGATGCTTTGAAAGAATATGGTATCGATCATGTAAAAATGGTAGAAACAGATTTTACTTTTGATAAAACAAGGAAAGTTGTACATAATTTATTAAAAAGACATCGTCCTTCTATGATTATTTGTGCAACAGACAATATTGCTTTAGCGACTTTTAAAGAATTAAAAGAAGCTAATATCAAAGTGCCTGAAGAAGTTTCTTTGACAGGCTTTGGTGGTTATGAAATATCAGAATTGATCACACCTAGTTTATGTACGATTCGTTTTGATAATGAAGAAGCTGGAGTCTTGGCTGGTTACACGATCATACAATTGATCAAAGGTGAAAGTGTTGATAAAGAAACGATAATTGGATATCAATTTATCCCAGGAGAAAGTGTAAAGAAGCTGGAGAAATGATGAATTTCTCTTTTTTTATAAAA
Source organism: Clostridium sp. Marseille-Q5894 (assembly GCF_946902305.1). Taxonomy (NCBI): domain Bacteria; kingdom Bacillati; phylum Bacillota; class Clostridia; order Eubacteriales; family Clostridiaceae; genus Clostridium; species Clostridium sp. Marseille-Q5894. Next base: position 255,345 of record NZ_CAMPPT010000005.1, read on the forward strand.
AAATATGAAACCGATACCACATTATTGTTGACAAGCGCTTACAATTAGTGTATATTGATGTTGTAAGGAACCGGTACCATAAAATATAAAAAGGAGAAGAAAAATGGGAGAAACGAAACAAGAAAAGTATTCACGAATTTCAAAAGAGATAGTGGAATATGTAGGAGGAATGGATAATATTCAAGGAACTGCACATTGCGCTACAAGATTAAGAATCGTTCTAAAGAACAATGATTTGGCTGATATGGAAAAGCTCGATGATGTAGATTTAGCAAAAGGGGTATTTATTGCTGGAAATCAGTTACAAATTATTTTTGGAGCAGGTCTTGTTAATGAAGTTTATGAAGTTTTTAGTCGCTATACGCATACTGAAAATATGTCTTTAGGAGATATTAAAGATCAAAGTAATAAAAAACAAAATCCAGTTCAAACTGTTATTAAATCATTATCTGATGTTTTTATTGATATCATGCCAGGTATCCTAGCGGCAGCTTTATTAACAGGGATTACAGGTGTTTTAGGAAATTGGGATGTTGTCAAAAATAATGAAACATTATTTGCACTCAATAAGCTTGTCAGTTTAGCATCAAATGGTATTTTCGCTATTTTACCAATGGCTGTATGTTATAGTGCGTGTAAAAGATATGGCGGGAAACCGATCTTAGGTTTAGTTGTAGGTGCGATCATGTTGGATTCTTCACTAGCTAATGCTTATTCTGTTGGTAGTGGAACAGTCGTACCAGATGTTATTCGGATTTTTGGTTTACCAATCGAACTTGTTGGTTTTCAAGGAGGAATCATCATTGCATTAATGATGGGATTCGTTACAGCAAAATTAGATATTTTCTTTGATAAAAAAATACCTGATGTCGTGACAATGTCATTAAGTTAGGCATTAAAATACTGAAAAAGCTCTTTAATGTAATTTAAAGAGACTTTTTTATTTAGCTATTGACAAATAGTGAGAATCGTGTGGCTAGTAATGAATAGCAAAATATTCAT
>NZ_CAMPPT010000006.1:0-230695 GCF_946902305.1 Clostridium sp. Marseille-Q5894
TAAACTTATTTATACATTTTTTAGGTTGCCCCCTAAAGTGCCCCCTAAATTTCAGCGGACTTTTTTTAAGCCCCCTAAAGTTGACCCCCAAATAATTTGGCTTTCCCCCTAAATTATTTGGTTACCCCTATCTAATACATTAACTATAAATAATTTAATACTTAATTACATAACTAACTACAACTCTTAAAATTTATAACTCTATTTTTATACAATTCAATAATCATATATATATGATTCCTCATTAGATAAGGTGCAACTATTGGCGCAATGAACCAAAAAGAGGAAATCATAAATTATTTAAAGTAACAATTTCTCATTAGATAAGGTGCAACCTTTTCCTATAAAGGAAAAGAAATCCTTCCTATGGCAAAAGTAACAATTCCTCATTAGATAAGGTGCAACTAACAAAGCATGGAATTTATCAAGCAGAAAAAATCCAGTAACAATTCCTCATTAGATAAGGTGCAACAACTATATTTACTAGCTATTTCTTATATCTTACTATAAATTTAACTATTTTTAAACATTTTATGAGTGTTTTTTGCGATCAATCTCTAAATTAATTATTTGTGTGTAAGTGTTGTGTATCATAGGGTTTGAGCATTTTTTGTGTTTTTAATGAACATCTTTAAAAGATTGACTGTGTTTTTTGTTTATTTTTGATGATTTTTAGTTATTTTTTGATTATAAAATTACCCAAAAGTCTTGATGGATATAGGGTTTAGATTGACCGCAAAATATTTACTCTATAACTTCAAACATGCCAAATCCCTGGGATGTTTTTTCTCCTAAACCAACATAATATAAAAATTCTAAATATTCTTTTTTCCCCTGCAACATATAAGTACCATGCCAAGCAGTTATATATGTATTTTTATAATTAGTTACATATTTATCTTTTGCGTTAACATTTATTAATTTGATTTTGATATCATCTGGAACTATTCCATAGTATGCTTCGTATTTCTTTTTAAATAAGTTATTTATTCTGTCTAAAAAGTCTTTTTCTAGGGGATTGAAATAGTGAGTATGTTTTTTGTTTTCTTCAAGAATTGTTTCTCTTACTACTATTGGTGATAATAGTTTTATTTTTATTTGTTCTTTATTGTTGTAGAGAAATACTTGATATTTGGTTAAAATTATATTTTGATTTTGGAGTTTGTAATTAGTATGTTTATTTAAAATGTTTAAAAGGTAATGATCGAATTTGGTATCTATACTGGCGATATCTAAGATGAGAGTGTTTTCGAATATTATTTCATGATTTTTTATTGTTTGTTTAGGTGAGTATAGTTTACTATATGTAAATAATTTATATTTCTTTGTTTCTCCATAACCAAAGTTATGCAGAAATTCAGCGTATTCTTTATTTTCTTTAGTAAATAGAAGATAAATGAATCTTTGAATATCTTCGTGATAATTTAGTCTTAATTTTAGGGGCTTGTTTAATTTAAAAAATAATTTATATCTCATATTACTCCTTTTCATATTAGATTGGAATGGTTTTTTACCATTCCAATCTGCTCTTTAGAAACATATTTTAACGACTCTAATTCATAGAAACAGATACTATCATAATTTACATCAATTATTTTATCTAAATCTTTTTTTAACTTATTTAGTTTACTTTCTGTAATATAACCTTCAAACACTGAGTTTTGAACTGTAAACAAATACTTCTTAAATACTTTTCTCACTTTACCTACTCTTTTATGATGAACATCATATACTGCAATAATATACATAATAGTTACATCCTATATTTAAAGGGTTCATATTCTTCATCGTATTTAAAATACCTTAATAGTTTTAATACTTCTTGCTGTAGTATTTCCTGGTAACTTACTTTTTTGTTATTAATCGTTATTGTACTGCTTAGCTTTTTGTTTAACTGATCAATAAAGAGATATTTACCTTCTTTATTAAGAAATACTCCATTATTTCTTTTTTCGAAATGAACCTTGGCATCAATGATTCTTTTATTTATTAATGAAAATATTACTTTATCAACAAGAATAGGTTTAATTATTTCTGAGATATCAAGATTTAGATTTTCATATCTACGCATTGCAGAATGCAAATAAGAAATTCTAATATCTAGTTTTGTTTTATATATTTCATTAGCTATTTTTTGATATATTATAGTATTACCAAAACTGATCATTGCATTAAGTGCGTCTTTAGGTGGTCTTCTTGTTCTTTTAGTGAATTTGAATTCTGGGTTACTTAGAATTAATAATAACTACTATAATATAATTCTCTCATTCTGGCTTCTTGTAGTAATAATATTTCTAATGTTTTAGCTGCTTTCATTTCTTGTTTACATATTTTTAAATCATCAATTATTTTATCTAACTGAGTATCATCATTATGTTTATTATAATATTTTAGGTTTGAGATAATGTTTGTAGTTCCACTATCGATAATTTTTTTAGCTATTTCTAGTCTTTTTGCTTTATTGATATAGTTTTCAACTTGTTTTATTAGTATTGAGGCTGATTTATGATAATTAACAGGCATAAAAGATCCAATATAATGATCGTATTGGTCAAATAATGAAACTCTTATATTATGTTGATTTAAAGTTTTGAAAAAGTTACTAGAAAAGATAGTTTGTGAATATATATTGATGTGTTCGGTTACTTCAGCTGGAATTTCTATTTTTTTATTTTCGTTTTCAAATAAGATCGAATAATCTTTTTTGGTAAGAATACCATCATTGATAATATGATATTCATTATTTTCTTTTTTGATAGCTGATTTATACCAGTGATTATATTTAGTTCTATTTTCTTGTTTATTTTTCTTTGCTTTAACTATATTATCTTCTTTAACAAAATAATAGCCTAACATTCTTTTTGATAAATAATGTGTGATTGAAGTTTTATTTTGGTTTATTTCTAATTTGTATTTATCTTTTAAGCATTTTGATATATCATTTATTAAAGTTAAACCATCATTTTTATTATTAATAAATATATAAATATTATCACAATAACGAATATAGTTATATTCAAGATATTGTCTATCTAAATCCATTAAATAAAGGTTACTAATTACAGGACTTATTGAAGAACCTGTAATTAATCCTTTATTTTTTCTTTTGATTTTTCCATCTTTTTGAATTAGACAATTTTGATATTTCATGATTAAAGATATTAAAACTTTATCATCAATAATATCAAATAACATCTTTGATAATAGAACATGATCAATATTTTCAAAATACTTTTTTATATCTATTTCAACAATATATTCATAACCTTTCTCAATTAACTCTAATCCCTTTCTAATTACATCTATCGTCTCTTTTCCTTTACGAAAACTATAATTATTATCACTTAATAAACAATCTAATTTATCTTGTAATATTAAAGACACTGCTTTTTGAATAAAATTATCAATAATCGTAAATTTATATATTTCTCTTACTTTTCCTTTTTTAGAAAGTAACTCATATACTTGAACAATATTAGGTTCATATGTACCTAAAACAAGCTGAATTTCAATATCTTGCCAATTAAGAATCAGATATTCTTTTAACTGCGATAACATTACTCCATCTATCCCACTAGAATAGTTACGCTTCATTAACTCTAAATAATTTTTTTAGATTACTTTCACTTAATATTTCTTTTAACATGTTACCTATCATATTTTTGAATGATACAATTATAAATACATATTCCAATTATAATTGCTATATCAATCATTATTAATGTAAAACTATATTTACAAACAATCAATAATATATTTTTAGCTGTAAATATATCAGAATTTAAACTATCAAAATTTTGACTAATAGAAATCGTATCATAAACATATGTTAAAATGACCATAAAAAATGAAATAGAAGCAAAAATCAAAGCATACTTATTAAACTTGTTATCCTGATTAGCGTTAGTTCCTGTATATAAACCATCTAATTGTTCTTTTAATTCTCTTTTTTCTTCATCGATATACATTGCTTTTGTAAGCATATTGTAGATCTCTACGCCTTGCTCTTCTGGTGTTACTTCAAAAAATAATAATTGGTTTTGAAAAGAAATATATTTTTCTTGTAAATTTAATAAATTATTAATTGTTTTTTGATCAATTTTTTTATTATCACTTTCTAGACCTTTTGTAAGTACAGTTGCAAAGTTTTGAAATAGAATTATCGAAGCTCGTTGTGCCTGTACCAATATAGCCATTTCAACATATAGTGTCAAAAATGCATTAATTACATGATCAGGACAGCTAAAGCTAGCTAATCCAATTAATGAATGATGAGTTACAGCATGAATTGTTCCATAATCAATCCAGCGTGTATATAAACTTTTTGCTAATAACTCTTGAATCATATCTTCTGACTGACATGTACTATCACTAGAATCTATATATATTAGAGCATATAACTCTTTAGCTATATCATAATCAACTTGATAAGCATATTTCGTTTCTCCCGCATACCTCATAAATAATTTATTTTCAGGACATGGATATCGAGAGTCATAAACTTTTTTTGATATTTTATTAATTATTTCATCAGATTTGATAAAGGAACATGTAAACATTCGATCACCAAGAACTGATTCTATTAAATATGTGTTTTCATCTATTAGATTCTTTTTATTAGATGTGATTTTTTTATCACCTTCATCATGTTTGCTTGGATAAGTCAACAAATCTTTAATCGGATCAAGAATTTTTGTAAGACTGATTTTCATTACATTTTTTTTAGATCTTGTATTTTCAAATAGTTTATAAAAATTTTCTTCAGTAGTATGCCTCTCATTTCCATCATCAAATTCTATTGCCCAATAAAAAGCACATGGATTACTTGATTCAGTTAAATTAGGAGGAGTAACTCGACGTGTAAATTCATTAATCAATTTAATATCTTCAATCTTATCATATTCATGATTTTCTGTTTCTAATACCATTACTGCAATATTAGTATTAAATACTTTTAATCGAATTGCATTTAATAACAAAGTATATTCCTGTACGCTACTTCCTTTTCCTACTTGAATATGTAATTTTGCTTTATTTCTAATTTTTTCAGGTTTAAATACATAGTTATCTACTATTCTTAAATTATCTTTTTCACTATCATTTAATTCAAATCCATAAATAGCATCTAAACAAGAACGATTAAAATATTGCATCTTATTATAAAATTGTTCAAATTCTGTTTTAGTTGTAAATATTTCCTTATAATCATTATAAGAATCAAGACATTTATCATTCACATTAGCATTAACCCAAGCATCATTATTTCTTAAAATATTATTTAAAAATTTTTTTGTTTCATATTCCTTAAAATATGATTTATTCTTTTTGCTCTTTTCTTTTTTTATCAATCTAAATGGAAAAATAAATGTGTGATAACTATATATTACTTTGTTCTTCTCAATAACTGTTTTATCATCTTCAATAATTTTTTCAACATCATATTCATTTAAATATCTAAAAATTTCCTCATATTTAGATAATTTATTTTTCTTAAATTCACTATCAACTTTCAATTTTTCTAAAGAACAGATATTAGATCTTAATTCTGATTTTTTTAATTCTATAAATTCCTTCAATAAACTTGAGTTATTAATTATAATATTTTCATTATTTTTTAATAATTCATATAATTCTTCAGCATTATATATTTCATTAATCTTTTCAATTCTTTCACTACCCTCAAGCCATTTATCTGCATCATCATTTTTGATACATGCTTTTGCAGATATCTTATTTTCATTTTCATTTAAAATAATCTTTAATTCTTTCATTGTACTTTCCCTGCAGTCCTACTCTATTAAATATCCATACCCTACATTTGTTTTAGCCCCAATACCAAAATCTTTCATAATTTCTTTAAATAAATATATTTTATCAGCATTTGTAATAGTTTTTTCTTTATCACCTATTTTTATTATAGAATCGTTTAAAATAAAATTAAATTTTATTTTAGTACCAGGTGCAAGTCGTAACATAGTAATAACATTAACTTCACCTAAAGTTAAAAGTTTTTCTTTTTGATGATGTGGTGCCAAATAATCTAATTTTAGAACATTCTTATTATTATAATCGCTAATAAACGAATCAATAAAGATGTCCTTCCCTGGTGTATTTTCATCACCAAAAATAGCTGTTTTTATTTTCTTTACAAATTCTTCTTTTTCATTATCATTAATATCTTTAATATTTAATTTAGCTAAAATATACTTATGATAACCGAAAGCGCTGGCAAGTTTACCTTTTAATGAAGAGCCAGGAATATATGGTAAACCAGTTACGTAATCAAAATTAAATCCTAATGATATTTCTCCTTTGATATTAGCTTTATGATTATTACCGATTCCAATTAATAAACCAGGATATTCAACTTTCATTTCAAATGACGAAAGTATATCTTGAAGGGGTTGTAAAAATCTATCTTCTCGATAACGATGCTTTACTATATCGTCATTATTTTTACTTATTATCGTTGTTATCATATTGTTTTCGATTATTTTTTCTTCTTTATCATCAATAGCTATATTTTTTAAAAAATCATAATATGATTTATTGAAAAAATAGTTCATGTTTGAAATCGTCATTTTAATCATTCCCTTCATTTTTAGGAGTTTTATTCTTTGATGGATCTTCTTCAAACAGATTAAGAGTCAGCTTAATTGCAATAGCAGCATCTAATACCTCCTGCTTTACAATTTTATTATTCTGTACACATTCAAATAAATCATATTTTTTTATTTCCTGATATTCTTTTTCACTATTTTTATCTTTTTTTATAATATAACAAATCAATTTCATTAATTCTTGACGCTTTACATCAGAACTACCCTTATCACTAAAAAAAGCAATAGCTGATAACAAACTTCCCATGCTAACAGCTGCTCCAAAAGAAGCGATTTGTGCTTGATAATTTCCTTGTAATTCATTATCTTTAATGAGTTCAGAATTTTTTACTGCTTCATATGCAATCGGTAAATATCTATTTATTCTACTCTTTGACATCATCATCACCGCCTTCTTTAAATACAGTTACTTTAGTAAGTCCATAACCAATTGAAGCATTACCACCAAACTGGACAATTTTATTATTAACAGCTTCATTAAATATTTTAAGTACTTCATCTTCTTCACAGCTAACACAAACAAAGAAAAGGGAATGATGCGGAACGTATTCTTCATACCAGATATTTTCAGAAATACCATTATCTAAAACATTTCTTGCGACAACTGGTAATGAAATATCTTTTATTTTATCATGTGGCATAATAACAAGATTATCTGCTTTATTAGAAGCAATCTGCTTAAATAATTTTTTGATTTCATCATCTTTTAAATTATCATCGATTTTTATTTCTTCTACGGTAATATTACCATTAGCAGCTTTATAAGATTTATTTTCATCCAACTTATCTACATCTAAATTGTATTTTATTTTCATAACCTCACACATTTCAATAAATCTTTCTAACATTTTTTTAGTAGTAACCAATGAATATGGCATCTTACCGACTTCATTACGCATTGTCACCCCTAAACATTCACCACTATAAAATTTTAGTTTACCTGGCTTCTTTTTTTCATCTTTGTTTTGTTCAATTGGTTCAGAGCCAAAAATATCTATTTCATCTTGTTTATTAATTTTAGAATTATCTTGTATAAATTGTCTAAAAGCCCCTTTTATTCCTGATGAATTAATCATTGGATAATTAGTAAGCGGGTCTTTTTCAACCTCATTATCAATAATATTATAATTAATATCTCCGTTACCTACATGTAGGTTAGTAATTGGTTCTAGTATGTATATAATACTTTTCATTAGTTATTTCCTCCTATTTTTATAATCTGATTAAATCCGATATTTTTTAAATTTTCATTTTCAAATAAATGCTCAAAATCTTGCTCTCTTGCTTCATTTACAAAGAAAACACTACCAGCACGAATAAAATTATATAATTCACTTTGCTCTAACTTATGATAAAAATTATCTTTATCATAATTAGTTTTTAAACATCTAAAATTTCTTGTTTCCAAAAAAATCAGATCACAGCATTCATTTAATTTATTAGCATCTTCACAAGCTAAATCCGATAAAGCATAGTAATAAACACCATCATCGATCTTTAAAGTCTTTTTTATCGTTTCTTCTAAATTATCATTTTCTTTATACATAGTTAATTTAAATGCTGATTTCTCTGCACCCAGATAAACAACATCTGTTATCTTGTCATCCAAATTTAACTTTGTATCATCAAGTGTTACATAAAAACATAACTTATAATCTTTAAAAAACTTATACTCTTTTTTAAAGAAACCATCTTCATCTAAATAACGATTAATTCCTACTTTTACATGTGATTTAAAAATTTCACTATTTTCAATAACACTTAAATCATCTAAAAGTACATATGAATCACGATAATCATCTTCTTTTTTTAAATCTATTTTATCGATCAATTTAAAATCTCTTTCACTACTTCCATCCATTATTTTACAAACATCTTTTTGCAATCCTCTTAATTTAATTTTATTATTATCAAAACTACCATTAAAAGGTGTTTTGACTAATATCTGTTTTTTATCATTTTTTAAAAACATCGGACTAATCTTTTTAATAACACCATATTCTAATTTATCATTACATGACATTATAAAACTACTTCTACCAATAAATTCTTTTTGCTTTTCAATTTGTTGAGCAGTTAATCCCTGACTACTAAAATTCTTATTTAACAAATTCATTCTTTTTAACACAAAATATCTCATCATCCCTAATAATGTTGTTTGTGTCGGTAAATTTTCTGATATTACAAAATAATTATTGTAAATCCCCTTATTATTCCTACCAAATCCAAAACTTCTTTCATTTCCCAGGAAATAATATTCAATCGGCTCTAATTCTACACAATACTTACTCATTACTCTTGCCTCCTTTTTCAACTAAAAATTTAGCAAATCTTAACATACTTGATAATTCAGTATCTTCGTCTTTATTAAAATCATTTTTATTTATGGATTTAAAGCGATTACTCTCATTATCACTTTTAGCTTGAATAAACAAATCTGCAATATCTTCAATAAATTTTTGATAGTTATCCTGCATCGGATTACTATACATATTAGTAAAGAAATTGCTTATTTCTTTTTTATCCTTATTTTTTATTGCAATATTATATAAACCACGATAGTTATCCATCAAATAGATTACAGAATTCGTACTGTCGTTTATTTTTTCAGACTCTTTATTAGAAAGATAATAGTTATTTATAAGATTTTTAAATTTCTTTAAAGTTTCTGTTTCATTACCAAAATTTAAAAACACTGATAACCCACTCGCTTTAGTTAAATTAATTGCTATGCTGTCTTTTTTCTTATTATCATCGCCTAGTTTTTTTGCTTTATCTAACATTTCTCTAGCCTGATCAAACGATTCATATAAAGGAAACTTTCTATAATTGATTGCAATTCCAAATGATATGCTAGCTCCTTCGATCTTTGATTTTTTAAAATTAACTCTAATTTTGTCACATAGATCTAAAATATTTTCATTACCATCTTTACTTATTATAGGTGCTAAAAACAATAAATCATCACCACCAGCATATATCGTTACACCACCATATTTTTTGATCAAAGCAGCTGATTTAGTCGTATAATCAACACAACTTTTAGAAAATTTTTTAACTTTTTCAGTATCATTACCCATATCATTAAATTTGTTTGTCATTCCATCACCATCTGCCTGTACTATTGCAAGATAGTTAGATATTTTATAATCTTTTTTATCTTTTATTCTGGCGATATCATCTACGGATTTGATTTGATTATCATTTTTTTCAAACAGAACCTGTGGCTTGATTTGGGTATTATTTCTTTTATCATCATTTATAGTTTTAAAAAAGTTTTTGATATAAATATTTTTAGCATCTGTTTTATCTTTATCATCAAGCTGATCACTTTCTTTAATTTTTATGCCATTAAATAAAGTTAAGAAATAATTTTCTTTTTCTTCATACACATAAGAATTGAACTGTTCAACATTATCTAATATCTCACTGATTTCAAGCATAATATTATCAATCTTCTTTGTCTTGATACAATGAATATTTACATATCTATTAACGAAAGTTTTAACCTCATCTCTACTAAAACATCTTTTGTCAAATTTATTGTCATCTACTCTAATAAAAGCATTATATAATAGTTCACCTGCTTCTTCTTTTATTTTCTTTATTATCCTATTGATATCTAGATTTTCATCAGCAATAAAAATAATATGGTCAGGATAAGAACCTACTTCTTCACTAACATTATTCTTATCTTCAAAACTGGGTATTAATACATCACCATCATTTTGTTTTATTTCTAGAATTAATTGTTTAGCAAGATATGAAAATATATAGCTGGCACCCCACAATCCTCCTGGTGTTGAAGTCATACATAACGTTTTAACTATCGGTCCGATCGTTATCCCATAATACATTTCATTATCTTTCATTTTGGCTTTCCTCCAATCTAGTTAAAAAGTATTCACCTTCATAATTTTTGTTGAATTTATTTTTAACATCCACCATATATAAAACCTTATTTAATCCTGCTATCTCAAAAAAATCGATAAAATTAAAGTCTTTTTGATTAGGTAATCTAGCATCAATATTTATTATTTTTCGATCAGTTTTTTCTCCTTTATATTTTCTTTCTCTAAAACTTATTTTTGGATCAGCATTTTGTAAACTTATTAAAGCGTTATTATTTACTATAATATATATTTCTTTATAGCTTTCTGTGACATGATAATGAAGCGGTGAAGGAAATCTTGATATTTCATCTTTTCCCACTTTTGCTTTAACATCAAAACTTTTCCAAAAACTCTTTGTTTCTTTTCCATTCCTACAAGGAATCTCTTTAAATTTATTACGATTTTCTTTAGTTTCCAAACTAAATTGATACAATTGGGCAAACCCCAATAACCCTCTTGTATAATATACTTTACTTCTATTGTTAAGATTATAATTATTAATAGTTTTTTCATTATCATGATACATTAAATTGTCAATATTATATTTTGCTAAATGAAGCCCTTGTTTCATAGCTTTTTTCTCATTAACAATATTATAACCATCTTGTTTAAAATACTTCTTCATGATTACTGAAGGAACATATTCATAATTAGAGTGAAGACCACTTTTGAGAATACGATTATATTCTGCAATTGCATTCAAAGCAACCGCATAATCAGCATCAATTTTACCGTTTTTTTCTTTATCCAATTCAAGTTTATATACTAAAACATTATTATCCTTAAAATGATTTGCTACTTTAAGTAAATTTTCTTCGATACTATTTTTATATTCCTGATCATCTATCTTAGAAACTCTAAAATTTCCATATCCTTTACTTTGCTGTAATCCAAATGCTGTTATATCAACTAAAATAGGTAATAACTGTATTACTTTATTGGCAAGTAATTCATTAAAGCAAACTATTTTTACTAGAATTTCTTCATAAAAAGTAGAAGTGTATATATTTTCATTATTATCATTCTTTAAAATATAATCAGCATTTCCTAAAAACCTCTTTTTTTTATTACTATGATCTAATAAATCCATATTTTCATCTTTATTAATTGCTTCTATTCTCATTTTATAGTTCAATGCAATATGATCTTTATCAATCAGCCACTCTTTATTTATCAGATTATCTACAACATTTTTTAACATTTCAGTTTCTGAACCTAATTTTTGTTCAGGATGCTTTTTTACCTCTTTTTCATAAGCAAGCCATGATAAAATAAAACGATCTAGCTTGGGTTTTAATTCTGTAGCTCTGATTGTTGCTCCATCATCATCTTGAAAATGAATCATTGGTGTAATTTGTTTTAAACTAAATTTTAACTTTATCATTTCCATATTTGTGCCCTCCTATATCTATATTTAACTACATTTCATTTTATTTTTCGCCCTTTTTATCAAATAAATTTAACTATTTTTTTAATAACAAATATTTAATTTACATTTAAAATAAAAAGAACCTAAACTAGGTTCTTGCTACTAAAAAATACACTAAATACAATTTATACTATAGTTGATATATACATTTTTATACCTCAATATCTATTAACCGCCTAAATAAAAGAATGATTCTTTCGCTTAATAAATAAACTAGTGTCGCTCCAATAAATCCAAATATAATATCATTAACATCAAAAAATCCTTTTAATGTAATAACCTGAATCAGTTCAAAACTAAAAATCACTAATATTAAACATAAATAAAATCTTCGGTGGTTTTGTAAATACGAAAAAGCATCACGGGCCAGTAGCCCAATTGGAAAATATGTAATCAATGAAGTTAGTATCATCTTCACTGTTCCAATTTTATAAAAAGGAACTAAATTACTGCAAAAAATAATTTTCTCTAGATAAGTTGATTCTTTTGGCGTAGCAGGTCCACTAGCTATGTATATAAAACTTAATAGCAAAAAAAGATAACATAACAGCAGCCAGCGACTAATAATTTTTTTCATACAAACCTCCATTCCACCTTCATCAATCGGACACAAATATATAATTTATGATTGATCTAGACATAACTTTCACATTTCATCCTTATATAAAACAATATAAGTTTTAAAAATATTATCATGATAATCCGTTAAATAAGTTCCATGATATTTAGCGACAATATCTTTAACAATTTCTAAACCATAGCCATGATTCAACTGATCTTTTTTTCTAGTTTTAAAATTATAAAGATTTGGGTCTTCATGACAGCTATTTTCAACTTTAATAATATACTGCTTTGTTTCAAACAATAATTCTGCTACTATATTTTTATTTTCATCGCTATTTTCAATCGCATTATTAATTAAATTCATAATTACTAATAGTAAATCGCCACTCATATCTTCATTAACTGATAAATCGTTGCTTCGAATTAAAAAATTAAAATCAGAGTAAGTTTGAATAAGATAATTGATATAAGCATCAATCAAAACATTTTTTGTGTAAATATTAGTTTTCTTCTCTAAAATTTTATCTGTTAATGAAGATATATAATCTAAAGACTTGGATATGTTATTTTGTATTAATAATTGTTGTAGAACAATCAGCTGATTATTATAATCATGCCTGATTTTACTTAAATATTCTTGATCATCTTTAATTTTTTGATAATAAAGTTTTAAAAAAGTCTTACTGAGATTATTTTGTTTAGTGACTTCTAACTGCTTTGTTGTAGTATTTAATATTGCAACAATAATCAATCCTAAAAAGCATAATATCCCAATCAAAAATAAGTTTAAAATATGATAAAAAGATAAGTCTTTAAGACTAGAGATCGTTGCGATACTACAGAGTTCAATGAATAACATGATAAGCGCATAAGTAGAATAATAAATTGTATTTTTAGATTTAATTATAAATATGCCAAAACATGAATTATAAAATATACTAATGATCATTAAGGTTCCGATCCAGGAAAAAACTACTACTGTAATGTCATTAATATCTATTATAGAATTATTTGATCGATAAAAAACACTAACAATTACAAAAACCAGGTTATAAATGATCGTTATTAGAGAACTATTAAATGATATTTGTAATAAATTATCATGAGTTTGTAAGTAAAATATTATTGTTAAGAGTAAAAAAGTAATTGATCCAAATAAAAATAAACTATGAAAATAATAACAAAAAAATAAATATATAAATGTACTGAAAATTGCAATAAAAAATAATTTAATCTTATTTATTGAGTAAGCAAAAGTCTTTAAAAAAAGATACGATAAACACATAAAAATCAATAACTGTATTAAAAAATAAAATATATCAATCCCTTCTAACATGTAATAACTTCCTTTCTAATATTTTAATCTTTAATTCTGTACATCTCCTTCTTGAAACTGGAAGTTTGAAATCAAATATTCGTACCTCGCCATGACAACAATCTTTTGCATAATCAAGATTAATAATCGTATTACGACTTATTTGATAAAAACGGTTATCCAAAACTTTTTGAATATCTTTAAGATTTTTTTCTTTGATCGTTTGATTGGCCTGATTCAATAGATGAAAAGTAATATCACGTAAATTATAAGTTAAATATACTATCTCATCTAAATAGATAATTGCTTCTATTTGATTATTTATAATTGTAAGATACGGCTCATTTATTTCCTGATAATACTCATTAATAATTCTTTTCAAGCCTGATTTCAAATCATTTTTTAAGACAAAACCGATGACATTTTTACCAAATGCATCGATCATTTTATCAGAGTATGAAGTGATAAAAACAATATTTAAATCATAACTTCGTAACATTCTAGCAACCTTTAGACCATCAAGATCCGGCATATCAATATCTAAAAAAACTAATTGATATAAATCAGAATATTTTAAAAAGGCTTGCCCTGATTCATAAATATCGATTTCAATGTACGGCTTTAATTCTTGAATTATTGTTTTTATGATTGAAAGATATTCTATTTGATCATCTACAATCGCCCATTTCATACAAATTATCTCCTTTTACTTTAATAAAGTCTTTTCTTTACCCATTATCTCATTTATAAAACTATCATCATACCATTGATGATGTTTTAATACCATTCATTAATTTTCTCTGTAATATAATATCAAAAATGGTAAAATTGTGATAGATAGTTATCTAATTTATTTACAATTTAGAATGAACCGTCATAACCATATAGTAAACCTTTAATAATCAATATTTTGCAAGAAAGGATAAAAATCATTATGAGAAAAATATTATCAGTATCATTATCTATTATTTTATCTTTTATAATTTCGTGTTCAAGCGTTAGAGCATTACAACTAGACACTCAAAATATCACTACTGAAAGCAATTATGATGAATTTGGTAATTACTATAACAGTGAAACTGGAGAATATTTCCAATGGAATAACACAAGAAGTACTGCAAAGAGTTTTAAATTTAAGATTCATAGTTTTGTTAATTCTGAAAGTTTTAAACTCAATACAACAAGTGTAAAAATAACGTGTTATAAAACTAAATATGTTTATGCAAACGGCAATGAAGTATCTGGTCAAAGCGGTGAATTTACAGTTAATTTACGTAGATCTGCTTGGCCACATTCAAATAATATTGCTACATTTTATGCACCAATCAGTTTAAATTTAACTAAATTTCTAGGTTCAGGTTTTTCAACTGATATTAATTACTATATTGAAATAGCACCTGTTAATGCTATGAGTGATGGAGTATATATCGAAGGTTCGGGAGAGGTAATATGTTATTAAAATAACATATTTTGTAAATAAATTGACTATCTAATTTTTTTATAAAAAATAAAAAGGGGATCTGTTAGGATCACCTTTCTATTGGTTCATCGCAGTTTATTCCGTCACCTATGCAACTCATAAAAAATTACCGATAATAGAATTATAAATCTAAATACAATACATATAGTTTATTAATAAAAAGTTAAAGAACTGCTCTAACTTTGTGGGGAGGGAAGAGCTTTCGCTCTCCCTTCGTTTTGTGCGAGAGCACATTTGGGATAAAGTGGTTCATTATCTGAACCATCTTTATTATAACATATTTGACAAAAAATGGAAGACTTTTTTTTAATAATCTAATATTTTTTTATCCCCGCATATTTTAATCCTTTATTTTTCAATTTTAATATTACAAAAGACATAAACAATCAAGATATTTATGAAAATCTTTTAAATAAAAAAGTATCAAAATCAATGATTTCAATACTTTTCTCACTATATCTCGTCAATGAAATTTATATTTTCATTGACTATTTTTATGACTATCTCCAATTACTTCCATCGCTTCTTCTTAAAAACTCATCAATCATATAATCAAGATGTTCCTGATTATCACTTCTAACCATAAATACATGATTTCCCATGGCTGCACTTAATACCTCAGGTACATCAACATCTAAAACGATATCATTTTTAAATTGATTTCTTAATTGATTATTATCGTGTAGATAGCTGAAGCCATCACGCCGCCCTATATAAGCTACTAGATATTGTTGTTTCAAATCTAAATAACATTTATCATAAATAACCATATCTGCCCATACAGTATAAACATCACTATCATAACTAAAGTTGATCATATCTGGCATGTATGCTCCTGGAGCACGCATATTTACTTCAAGTCCTACTAAATCACCTTTTTTCCCTAGACCTTCTTTATCAGCATCTAATCTGAAAAATTCAAAATGGAAAAAGCGACTTCTAGTATCAAAAGCTTTAACAACTTTTTGACCTACTTCTTCGATGTCTGTTCCTGCAACAATTCGATTTTGAAATGCTGTATCACAATGATCATTAACATTATCCATAATTGAATTCAACATAATCGTACTATTTGCAATCAAAACATTCTTTTTAGAATCTGTGATTCCATCATAAGTTTCAACATGACCATTTACGTATTCTTCCATAATATAAACACGATCATCTTTTGTTGCAAAGAAATATTCTAACTCATGCTGATTATTTAATTTATATGTTGATGTTGCTCCTACACCATTATCAGGTTTAACTACTACTGGATATCCAACTTTTTCAACAAAAGCTAATGCGTTATCAAAAGTATCGATCAAGCAGTATCTAGCGACATTTAAACCAACACTTTGATAAACAGCTTTCATTTTTGATTTATATTTCATTACCGCCAAATCTTCAAATTTAGTACCACTATTAACATTAAAATCACTTCTAAGCCGCGCATCAGTTTCTAACCAGTACTCATTTTGACTTTCAATAAAATCAATTCTACCATACTTACTAATAAAATAAGCTACAGCTTTATAAACTTCATCATAATTTTCTAAACTATCAACTCGATAATACTCACTTAAACTATCTTTAGTCTCTTTACTAATTTCCTGATAACTTGCATCACCAATTCCCAAAACATTCACACCACGAATTTTTAAGCGTGAACAAAAATTATGAAAATATAATGGGAAATGAGGTGAAATAAACACTACATTCATCTAATATCCCCCTTTTATAAAATATGATTTAAAAAATACGGTAACTGGATTTGCCACCAGTCCCAGTCATGATTAACATCTCTACCCCAGAAATCGATCCACGCAGGAATATCTTTATAATCCAACAATTCTTTCATTCTTGTTGTAGAATAAATCATTTCATCTTCCCATGCACCTTGACCACAGCATAAAATAATATCACGATGACGATACATTTCAACATATGGATGATCATAAGACATTCCATTTAAGAATTGAATTGGACTGTTGTTGTATAAGATTTCATCATGATAATCACCAAAAAATAGATCACTATCATAATAACCGCTTAAACAAATACATCCTTGAAATAAATCTGGTCTTCTAAATAAGTAATTTGCTGCATGAGTTGCCCCCATTGAACATCCTGTTGTATAAATGAGTTTACCAGTTCCATTAATATCAAAGATTCTTGGTACTAATTCATCTACTACATAATAGTACCATTGTTCCATCATATATGTACGATGTTGGTTATCGCCACCTTCATCAGACCAGCATTCACCATCAATACTATCTAAACAAAATACTTGAATTTGACCTGATTCAATTTTATCAGCGATTACATTGATCATCCCAAAATTTTCAAAATCATAAAAATGCCCATCTTGAGCCGGAAAAACTAATAAAGGAATTCCAGTATGACCATAAATTTTAAATTCCATTTCACGATTTAAACAATTGCTGTATTCTTTAAAATATTCAACTTTCATCACTATGCCTCCTGTAATACCTTATCGATAAAATCATTAACTTCTTCCATCGTCTCAAAACGTGCTGTATAAGTATAATTTCCCATTGCCCCCGATAAAATATCCGGCATCCGTTCATTCATTACAATATGACTACCAAACATTGCCACAAGAGCATCATTATTGTAATAATAATTCTTACCATCACGTCGTCCACAATATACACAATGATAAGGGCGATTTGTATAATAATCGCTATTATCATAAATAACCATATCACTATAGATCTTATAAACATCAATATCATTAGCCCAGTTCATCATATCTGGTGTATAACCTCCTGGTGGTCGCATATTGACTTCTAAGCCAATGAAATCTCCTTTATTTCCTAATCCTGGGCGATCTTCTAATAATTGGAAAAATTCGCAATGAAAAAATCTACCATTGACAGGAAATTCCCTGACTACACTTCTTCCCAATTTAACTAATTCATCAGGAATTTTTCTTAAAGAATAATAATGCATATCACTATTATCATTTACGACATCCATGATCGAATTAGGAAAAACATGTGAAGTCTCAAATAATACTTCATGCTCTCTATTAGCAATACCATCATAAGAAATAATCAAACCATTGACAAATTCTTCCATAATATATTGCGTAATATGATCAATTTGATAAAAATCTTCTAACTCTTGATCATTATTCAACTTATATGTAGCAGCAGCTCCTACACCATTATCCGGTTTAACAACTACTGGATATCCAACTTCAGCAATAAACTTTTTCCCATTTTCAATAGTATCAACAAGATGATAACGTGCTGTTTTGACCCCTGCTTTTTCATAATAAGCTTTCATTCCTGATTTTGTTTTAAAAATCTTAGTCACGTCTTCTTTCATTCCCGTATTGATATTAAAATCCGTTCTAAGTCTAGCATCTAATTCCAGCCAATATTCATTATTAGATTCTAACCAATCAATTTTCCCATATTTACTAGCTAAATATGCCACACAACGATATACATTATCGTAATTTTCCATATTGTTTACATAACAATATTCAGTTACTGAATTTCTTAACTCGTCACTTATACTTTCTGATGGCATGTCCCCAATTGCCAATACATTTACACCACGCTGTTTCATCCGATCACAAAAGTGCCAATATGACTTAGGAAACATAGGTGAAATAAATAAAAAGTTCATAAGCCCCCTCCTTTTCTATTTTCCAATGGTTTTCACCATTGTTTAATTTATTATAACATAGAAGTAAAATATATAGCAAAAATAAAATATCATAAACTACTATATTTAACATTTTAAATAAAAACAGCTGATTTATTCATCAACTGTAAAAAATCTTTCCGTTATTTTTTATTTTTTTGACGATATTTAAAATAATTCACCAAAGCATAATAAACTGGAATAGTTAAAAACACTACCCATGTTGGTGACCAAATATCATAACAAAAACCTTCATATAAGAAATATAAAATCAATAATACGGGATATGGAAAACGATTTAAATCACGATGTTTGATTGCACCTATTGCTCCTTCAATAATCGGAATCAATAACAGCATTATCCATAAAGGATGAAAATTTCCTGTGTAAAACGCCATGATCAAATAAATAACGATAATAATCAAAGCAAACGGAAATTTTGTATAATTTTCATAATAATGAGACCAATCATCATCTTTATGCTGTTTCTTCCACTCATCATGACTATACGTTTTATCATTGACCCTTACTCCAGAGCTATCAACATGAATATCTTGGTTTTTAGCATGTTCTTTAACATGGATACCATCCCAGCCAATATGAACTTCATCACCATGTTTGTCACTTACATGGATTCCATGTTTTAAGCTTATATGTACCTTATCTTCCTTCAAAGTATCTGTCTTTTCTGTTCTATTATTGCCACTTTCAAACTCTTCCTGATCCGTTTTTAATAATTCATCCAAAGAAATGCCATAAAGCTTTGATAATAAAATAAGATTATCAGTATCCGGAGATGCCTCAGCACGTTCCCATTTACTTACAGCTTGACGACTAACTCCTAATTTATTTGCTAAAGCTTCTTGAGAAAGATTATTTTCTTTTCTTAATTTGACTAAACGATTAGCAATTTCTATATTCACACATATACCTCCCTTAAACACTTTTATTATGACAAAAAATGTTTAGTTGTTCTAGATATTTTAGTTATCATCTATGCAACCATTGGTTGCGATTTAACTTATTATAATACAAATTTGATTATGATAACAATAAATTATCATATTTATTGAAATTTTTTTAATTAACATATATTATAATCTTAGATGATACATTTGTATGGTGTAATACACCTCCTTTCTGAAAAATGGATTGTTTCGTACATGAAACAATCCATTTTCTTTAATATCGATCTAAAACATATTATTGTTTTTTAGCATCATAAGTCACTTCAATCCCAAGACTGCTAAATATCTTAGAATCCATTGGCCCTATCGTAGAAGTAACATGTGCCTGTGTCCCTTTTAATTTTGGTAACTGTGATAACGCTAGTCTAGCATTTTCATTATCAACAGCACTTAACGATAAAGCAATCAATACCTCATCACTATGTAAACGAGGATTAATACTTCCTAAATACTCTGTTTTCAAATGCTGTATTGGTCCAAATGCCGATGGCGAAATCAAATGCGCATCATCAGGAATCTTAGCTAAATATTTAATCGCATTGATCAAAATAGCTGAACATGATCCCATAAAATCGGTCGTTCTACCAGTAATGATCGTACCATCATCCAGCTCAATAGCTCCAGCATAACAATTTACTGCTTTTGCTTTTTCATTCGCTGCTGCAACACAACGACGATCTTCAACAACAACTTTAGCTTGATTCATGACTAGTTCCTGCTTATTAAATTCATCTAAACTGCATTCTTCTTTAACATAGCGATTTCTAGTATGGTAATAACGACGGATGATTTCCTGACGACTAGCTTCTTTACAAACTTCATCATCACTAATACAAAAACCAGCCATATTGACCCCCATATCGGTTGGTGAATTATAAGGACTAACCCCGTAGATTTCTTCAAACATATTTTTTAAAACCGGAAAAATTTCTATATCACGATTATAATTTACAGTAACTTTATTATATGCTTCTAAATGAAAAGGATCGATCATATTGACATCATTTAAATCAGCTGTTGCTGCTTCATAAGCTAAATTAACTGGATGATTTAAAGGAATACTCCAAATTGGAAATGTTTCAAACTTGGCATAACCAGCTTTGATTCCTCTAATATGTTCATGATACAGCTGTGATAGACAAGTAGCCATTTTACCACTACCAGGACCTGGAGCTGTTACAACTACTAAAGGTTTTGTTGTTTCAATATAATCGTTTTTACCAAAACCTTCTTCACTGATGATCTTTTTAGTATTTGTTGGATAGCCATCGATCAAATAATGTAAATAAACATTGATATTTCTTTTTTCTAAACGGCTTTTAAATACCTCAGCAGCTTTTTGTCCATCATACTGAGTAATAACTACACTTCCAACGTATAATCCTTTACTACGATAAACTTCAATCAACCGTAAAACATCGTTATCATAAGTTATCCCTAGATCACCACGTACCTTATTCCGCTCGATATCACTGGCTGAAATAGCAATAACGACTTCAGCTTGATCTTTTAATTGCAATAACATTTGCAATTTGCTATCCGGTGCAAAACCTGGTAACACTCTAGAAGCATGATAATCGTCAAATAATTTACCACCAAATTCTAAATATAGTTTATCGCCAAATTGAGCAATTCTTTCTTTTATGTGTGATGATTGCATCATTAAATATTTATCATTATCAAATCCTATTTTCATATATTATTTGTATATAACCCCTAAAGGTTTATATTTCTCCTTTCCTCTATACATTTATTGTTTTAATTTTTCGTTAATTTTAAACTTTATCTTTTGTATTCTACTTTATTTATGTAATTATTGCACGATTTTGCATTAAATTTTATATAAAAATAAAAAATTATTAAAACAGGCTATTCAAATAATTTAGGGGTCACAACTTTAGGGGGCTACTTTGGGGGTCAACTTTAGGGGGATGGTCTTACAAAATAACTATTAAAAAAACAACAGCTAGAAATGATACTAGTTGTTGTTTTTTTAGTTCCTTTATCATGAATATTGTCTAGATACTATGAAAGGAACTATATGAATAATGATATCATGAAATTTTTAAACATTGAAGATAAAGATATAATCATTACCAAAGTTTTAACTGATGGAAATGTTAAAGAGATTCATCTTGAAAAAATTCTTAAAGTTGAATATTGCCCTGCCTGTGCTTCAAGAATGCATTCAAAAGGCAGATACATCAGAAAAATCAATCATCCAATTTTACAGGATGGCTATCAGCTGATACTTTATGTTACTCAAAGAAAATGGAGATGTACCAATCCTCAATGCAATCTTTACTTCAATGATCAGTTTAACTTTATCAGTAAATACAAACAGTCTTCCAATATAACCCCTTATATGATCCTTAACGAGATGAAAAATATTCATATCACGACAGCTGATGTGGCTAAAAAATATAATATTTCCGATACTGCTGTACACTATATTTTTCTTCAATATTTGGATATCAAACGTCTTCCTTTGCCTGAAACTCTATCTGTTGATGAAGTATTTTTAGATATAGATTACAGACATCGCTATGCATTGGTCATTATAGATTTTAATACTTTAGAAATTGTTGATATTCTCCCTAACAGATGGGAAGAAACGACAAATGCTTATTTTTTGTCTATACCATTAGATGAACGCAAAAAGGTCAAATATCTTATCTGTGATATGTATAATCCCTATATCAACTATACAAAACGTTATTTTCCTAATAGTATAGCTGTTATTGACAGTTTTCACGTTATTGCCTGGATCCTTACAAAGATCAACAACTATATTAATGATATCAAAAAGAAATTTCAGGCAAGAGATAAAAAACTCTATGAAGAATCCTGCAAAAAGAATAACAGACCCATAGATTTTAAAAACATGCCTACTTCTAAAGAAGTGTATTTACTCAACAACTTTAAATGGCTATTATTACAAAATGTAGAGAATATAGACTATCAGGACAGACCAAGATATAATCATAAGCTCAAAGCCTATTTAAACACTTATGACTATGAAAAAATGTTTTTTCAGCTGGATAAAAACCTTATAAATATTAGACGCCTAAAAGAAAAATATATCGAATTCAACCAAACAAAAGAAAAAGATTTAAACAAAGTCGCTGTTCTTTTAAATGATCTGATTATTCTCTATTCTCATTCATCATTAGCTATGTTTAGAGAATTTTCTGACCTATTAAAAAAACATAAACAGGAAATCATCAATTCTTTTATTTATATCACTGATAATGATGGTAACGAAAGAAGACTGTCTAATGGACCTATGGAAGGCTATAATAGAACACCAAAGGATTTCAAAAGAAATTCCAGAGGATTAAGAAACTTTGAATATGCTCGTAGCAGATTAATTTGGGCAAACAGAAAAAACGAACCTGTTCTCTCTACTCCAAAATCAAAAAAAGAAGTTTATAAATTTAAAAAATAAAATAAAAAAGTATCTGGACAAGAGAAAAGGAACAACTGTCAAATTTTTGGTTGTTCCTTTAAACTTATTTATACATTTTTTAGGTTGCCCCCTAAAGTTGACCCCCAAATAATTTGGCTTTCCCCCTAAATTATTTGGTTACCCTTAAAACAACACCATTAAGATGTTGTTTTAATAATTGCGATACTTTGATAAGGTTTTAAACAATGACTACAAATATCATCATAATTATTGATCAATACTTGATAATCACTTAAATCTAAATCTAAAGATACTTCCTGATCATAAAAATTATTCAAAACAATTAACTCCTGATCATCCAAAATACGTTTATAAGCAAATATTTGTGGATGATCTTTCATCATTGGCAAATATTTTCCCTCACTAATGATCTTATACTCTTTCCTTAATTTAATTAATTTTTGATAATACTTAAAAATCGACTCATTATCCTGTAAATCTTTTTCAACGTTGATCTCATGATAATTTTCATTTACTTCCAGCCATGGCTTCACATCAGAAAAACCGCTATTGATACTATTATCCCACTGCATTGGTGTTCTAGCATTATCACGTGATTTTTCTTGTAAGATCTTATGGATCTCTTTTTCATCAAGCCCTTGTTCTTTTAAAATATGATAAGCATTGATACTCTCTACATCTTGATACTGTTTAATATCGGTGAAATAGTGATTTGTCATGCCAATTTCTTCACCTTGATAAATATATGGTGTTCCCCGCATTAAATGAATTGTCGTCGCTAACATTTTTGCTGATAATTTACGATATTTTTGATCATTACCAAATCTAGAGACACTGCGTGGCTGATCATGGCAATTCCAAAACAAAGCATTCCAGCCATTACCATCTTGCATTTTTACCTGCCAGGTATTTAATAATTCTTTTAGTTCTTGAAAATCAAAAGGCATAATAGTCCACTTTTCTTTATTAAAATAATCAACTTTTAAATGATGAAAACTAAAGACCATATCAAGTTCCTGATTATCAGGATTTGTGTAGCCAATACAATTTTCTACACTTGTAGCCGACATTTCGCCAACCGTAATACATTCTTT
Organism: Clostridium sp. Marseille-Q5894; assembly: GCF_946902305.1. Classification (NCBI taxonomy): domain Bacteria; kingdom Bacillati; phylum Bacillota; class Clostridia; order Eubacteriales; family Clostridiaceae; genus Clostridium; species Clostridium sp. Marseille-Q5894. The sequence goes on from NZ_CAMPPT010000006.1 coordinate 24,460, forward strand.
GATTTTACCAAATGAGTGTTTATTAAGTTCATGAAGATAATCATGGACTTTAGGTTGATCACAATAAAACTGTTTACCAATACCTTCTGGACAATCTTCAAAAGCACGTTTATCAATATTATTGATAACATCAAACCTAAAACCACGAATTCCCTTCTTTAACCAAAAATTAATGATCTTGATCAATTCATTTCTGACTTCCTCATTTTCCCAATTCAAATCAGCCTGTCCTTCATCATAAAGATGTAAATAATACTCATCAAATTCAGGAACATATTTCCAAGCTTTTCCGCCAAACTTAGAATCCCAATTAGTTGGTAAACGATCACCTTTCCCCTTTTTAAAAAAGTAGTAGTTTTTGTATTTTTGATTACCTTTCAAAGCCTCTTTAAACCATTGATGTTCTGTAGAAGTATGATTAAAAACCATATCAAACATCAAATAAATATCTCGCTTTTTAGCTTCGGCAATTAAATTTTCTAAATCTTCCATCGTACCAAATATCGGATCAATACAATAGTAATCTTTAATATCATAACCACTATCCTTTTGTGGTGAAGAAAAAATTGGACACATCCAGATCATATCGATCCCTAAATCTTTTAAATAATCCAATTTTTCAATAATACCATTAATGTCACCAATTCCATCATGATTACTATCATTAAACGATTTTGGATAAATCTGATAAATCACTTTATTTCCATAATACATCTCTTTTAGCTCCTTAATTATCAATATTAATAATATCTTTTTCTAATATCTTTATATTTTGATCTTTTTTACACAATGTAATCTTTTGCCCACTAGTAAAAACGACTGGTGAAACTAAAGATTTATGATTAACTTTAACCAAATCTAAATCAACCTTACATATTACATCTCCAGAGCTGATTTCCTGATCGAGCTCTACATAACTTTCAAATCCTTCACCTTTTAATTCAACTGTATCCATTCCAATATGAAGCAGTATTTCAACACCATCATTACGTCTTAGTCCATATGCATGTTTAGTCGGGAAAGTCATAATTACTTTGCCATCAAATGGTGCTACAACTTTGCCATCACTTAATTCCACAGCAAAACCATCACCCATCAATCCCTCAGAAAAAACTTTATCATCAACTTCATTTAAAGATAACATCTTACCTTGAAAAGGTGAAACAAAGGTCACTTCTTCACTGACTTTCTTCCCCTCAGTTTCAAGATCACTTAATTTCTTTTTACCAACAATATAAGTCAAACTAAATGGTACAACTATAGCAACTAGCATTGCTCCTAAAAAAACTAACCAGTCTTCTGATTTGATAGAAATAATACCTGGTAATCCTCCTACCCCAATACTGTATGCCTGTACTCCAAACCCTACTGAAATCACTGCTGCAAGCGCTGATCCGATCATACCACAGACAAGAGGAAAAACATATTTTAAATTGACTCCAAATAAAGCCGGTTCAGTAACCCCTAAATAACAAGAAATACAAGCTGGTACGTTTACCTGTTGGGCTTTTTCATTTTTCTTTTGTAGAAATGACATTGCCAGAACGCTTGAACCTTGAGCGATATTAGATAAAGCAATCATTGGCCAAAGAATCGTCCCACCAAACATACTCGTAAGAGTAGTGTCAATAGCATTAGTCATATGATGAAGACCAGTCATAACGATTGGTGCATAAATTAATCCAAATACTGCAGCAAATAAGACTCCAAATGATGAAGTTAAACCACTATAAACTACATCGGCAATTCCATTACCAATTACCCAGCCAATTGGACCAACAACTGTATGAGCAATAATTACCGCTGGCACCAACGAACAAAATGGTACTACGATCATACTAATAACTGCTGGTGTGATCTTTCTAAAAAATATTTCTAGATAAGCTAGTACAAATCCTGCCATCATTGCGGCGATAACCTGACCTTGATAGCCAATCATTTGCACTTGAGCAAACCCAAAATCCCATACGGGAATATCTGTAGCACCAGCAACCGAAAAACCATTCAATAACTGTGGTGATACTAACGTCAATCCCAAAACGATTCCTAAGATTTGCGTCGTTCCCATCTTCTTAGTAATCGACCAGACAATACCTACTGGTAACAAATGAAAAACCGCTTCACCAATCAACCATAAAAAATCATATACCCCTTGAAAAAATACCGAAACATCGGCTAAACTCTGACTTCCGTTATTAAAAAAATTGATTTCTCCAATGATGTTTCTAAACCCTAAAATCAATCCCCCACAAATAAGGGCTGGAATCAATGGTGCAAAAATTTCACCTAAATTCCCCATCATTCGCTGTAACCAGGTTTGACTAGATTTTGAAGCCTCTTTAGCTGCATCTTTACTAACTCCTTCAATTCCACTTATAGCCACAAAATCTTGATAGAATTCTTGAACTTCATTACCGATAATAACTTGAAATTGTCCTGATTGGGTAAATGTTCCTTTGGCCACGTCCAGCGATTCAATCTTATCAACATCTGCCTTAGCAGGATCAACTAATACAAAACGCATTCTTGTTACACAATGAGTAACAGCTTTAATATTTTCTTTTCCACCTACATAGTCCAATAATTTTTTGGCATCACTACTAAATTTTCCCACCTTTTTCTCTCTCCTTTAAACTTGTACGTACATCTTTTACAAACTTATTATAACTTGTACGTACATGTATGTCAATACCAAAATAAATATTTTATATTTAATTATTTTACACTAAAAAAGTATCGCCTTGACGATACTTCAACTACTTTAAAATTATTTTCATGACCTATTTTGTAATACCTACCATTTGCAATAAATATTTAGCATTAGTCGACTGACAACGACCTTTCTTTATCAAATAATCAAACCTGATCTTATTATCCTGATAATACTCACTAAAATGATAATTAGCACAAGGAATTTGATTCTCCAATTCACATAATTCAAAATCATGGGTCGTGATAAAAGTAAATATATTTTTTGAAGATAACTGTTTGACTGTTTCCGTTGCTCCATATATTCGATCTTTAGAATTAGTTCCTTTAAAGATTTCATCAATCAAAGCAATCATTCTTTCACCTTTATTATTAGCTTCAACTATTTCTTTGATCCTTAATAATTCAGCATAAAACGTTGAAATACCACTTAAATCATCTACTAAACGCATTGATGTGTAAATTCTCATCAATGAACATTTAAAAGATTTCGCCAATACTGGTCCACCTGCATATGCCAATATCAAATTTATACCAATCGTTCTTAAAAAAGTTGTTTTTCCTGACATGTTTGAACCGGTAATAACACAAACCTGTTTATCCATTGTAAATGAATTAGCAACAACTTGTTTACCATCGATCAAAGGGTGATAAGCATCATTAAATGTTAAACAAAGCTCATCACTAAAAACCGCAAAACTGCTTTGTGGTTTAGTTCTTAATAAAACTTGTAGACTGATCAAACTTTCTAATTCACCGATTGCCGTGATCCATTGGTCTATTTGAGTACCATATTTATTGGCCCACATTTCATAGCGTTCGCGACAATTAACATCCCAAAGCAATAAACCGTTTAACAATAATGCCGCTAATAAGTTATTTCGTTGTTTAATTGCAGAAGCGATTGCCTGCAGTTCTTTAAATGCTTGACTAGAATGCGATAACTTATTCTTTAGATTATTTAGGTGTAGTGATGAAAAATCGTTATGCTCCACTAATTCGCAAATATTTTGATAGCTTGTTAAACACTTAGATAATTCTGTAATTTGTTTAAACAAATTACTATTTTTATTAAAATTTATGATCATAATAAGCCATTGACCAAATATCAAGACTGGCAGCATTATTACAGCCAATTTAAACCCAATTTCAAATAAAAACATTATTAAAATTATAAATGTCAAAATTGGTATGATAAACCTCACAACATTCCAGCTTTTTACTTTATCACCATCATTAATACCAGCAATAAATTCCTCAATAACTTTTTCAACAACTTTAGGTTTTATCAGCATCTTTCCATAAGTTTCAAAATCAATAACAAAATCATCTTTATTTCCTAACTCTTTTATCGCTTCTTGTTCTTGAATAATTAAACCTTTATCAAATTCAGTTCTTGATAATTTATCCAATAATCTTTTCTTTCCTCTTAAAGTAACCGCAGTATTCAAATACTTAAACAATGAATTGTTCCCCACAATATCAAGATCTTTCATGACACCCGTTATCGTTTCTAAATAATCAGTTCCATCCTCATCAAAATCTTTCCATTTATCACCAAAGCGGGCAATATATTTTTCAATTACTACTAATCTTGCTCTTAAATAAATCAAACGATCTGCCATTTTAATATGCCAAAAAACTAAAAAAACAAATACCACTAACATTAAAAATGACCCTATATATAAATAATTTTTATTCAAAAAATAACCACACAATAAAAGCAGTATCATTGCAGCACCGCTAATAAAACGAAAAACAGCTATTTTTATTGAACTATTTTCTATTTCTTTAATTCTTTTACCTATGTTATCCTGCAATAATAAATAATCATTATAATCCATAATTTCCTCTCTTTAAAAATTATAATTGTGTTCTTCTAGCAAATTCAACAAACCGAAATTTATCAGGTCGATGTTTAGATATCGTATATTGAAATAGCGTTGCATCTTCTAAATAAGTATACGATTTAACACAAACTAATAAATCAAAGTCTTTCATATCTATAAGTTTTTTTTCTTCTGGTGTGGCTTTTATAACTGTAAATTCTTTTCTTGCGAAACTAATTTTTAGTCCTAATTCATTTTCAATATATTCATATAACGAATTTTGAGCAATTTCTTTAGTTAAATTAGTCACAATATTAGCATTTAAATAATCAATATCAAGAATCACACGCTCCCCGTCAATTTCACGAACCCGTTCAACTTTATAGTAATTACCACTATCCATATACAATTCATGTTTTATTACTTCATTGACAGGATTAAGCGATAATTCAATAACATCCGTCTTTACCTCACCATTGATCGTCTTAGCTAATTCTTTGAAACTAGTTACCCCTGAAACCGGAAAAGCAATTTTATCAACATCCAGTACTAAAGAGCCTTTACCTTTATTTTTTTGAATATAGCCGCTTTTAAGCAAAATATCCAAAGCTTTTCTGATTGTATCGCGCGAAGCATTATACATTTTCATCAATTCGTTTTCACTTGGTAAATATGTATGAGCTTTTATTTCATGATTCTTAATTTTATTAATTAAATCCTGAGATATCTTCTGATATTTACTTAACATCTGATCTGTCGAGTATTTATCCTCGACATCCTCCTTTCTAAAGTTACTATTATAAATCACTTAGACATTATAACAGATACTTTTAAATATTAATAGAAAAGATAAAAAACTAAGCTCAGCTTAGTTTTTCTTATCACCTTTTTTATTTGAAACAGTTTGAATGCTACCAATAATTGTAGACCCTTCTTCAACCATGATTTTAGCAGAAGTTGTATTTCCGTCTAAAACAGAAGTTCCTTTTAATGATACTCTGTTTTCAGCAATGATATTACCTTTGATTTCACCTTCTAATACAACATCACTACTATTAACATCACCTTGTAAATTAGTCTTACCTAAAATATTAACGATTCCTTGACAATTTACATTACCAACGATCGTTGCATCGATAGTTGTTAATGAATCAGCTTTGATATTACCTTTAACTTTACCTTTGATCGTTACTGCTTTATCACAAATAATATTTCCTTCAATTATACCTTCAACTTGTAAATCTGCTTTACAAGTAATATCACCAGAAATCTTAGTTCCATATGAAATAACAGATGCAGCATATTCTGGTTGCACTTTTTGAGGTTTAGAATAAACAGGTTCTTCTCTAGGCACATTAAAAGTTTTATTTTCTACTTTCTTCTCTGGTTTTGGTTCTACTTTTTTCGGCTCTCTATTTTTTAATTCTACTTTTCTTTCTTCAATTTTCTTTTCAGCTAAAGATTTATTATCTTTCTTTTCTACTACTTCTTCTATCTCCTCTTCTACAAAAACTGCTTTATTAATTATATCCATTATATTTCTCTTTTTGTTGCTCATTTCAACTTCTCCTCCACTAAAATCATATTTATATTACAATCTAACTATACCATTACAAACATTCAACATATAACATATGCCAATGTCACTACTCAATTATAACATACAATTCTTAACTAATCACTAAAAGATTGACAAAACAATCAAAAATAGGACATCTAAACAATAATTTACCTGTTAATAATAACAAACTACTGGACAATTAACTTCAATATTGTCATATAACTTTGCAGCTATATTAGTTGGTAGATTTACACAACCATGAGAACCATTATTCAAGTAAATTGTTCCACCCCATTTACTACGCCATGAAGATGAATCATGTAGTCCAATCCCTTTATTGAAAGGCATCCAGTAAGATACTGGTGTTTCATATGGCCAAGTGCCATCTGGCAATTTTGTTCCTCTTAAAACACGATTACGTTCTTTATTATAAAGATAATACGCTCCCGCTGGTGTTCTTCTTTCTGGATCATTATATGTCCCAGAAACAATATCTGACTCTAAAATTATCTGACCATCTTTATGATACCACATATGCTGCCCTTTTAGATCTATTTCAACAAAAGTATTTCCAAGACCACCATTATCAGTAGAACTTTCTTTACCGCTTGTTACTGGGGTTCTAACCCCTACTTTATTTGCATATATATCTTCTAATAAACCACTTATTTCTTTAGAAGTTTGTAATCGCAAACCATAATTACCACCACTTACAGTAATAGTGCGATTATTCGCTCCAACAAATGTTCGCGTACCACCAACACTATTTATTTTTTTAGCTAACGAATTAACAAAAGCAGTAACCTTTTCTTTAAAAACATCATCATCTCGATAATAATTGCCGTTTTCATCAATCGAAAGCCAAGTTATTAATGTATTGCCATCTAAAACAACATCACCTGAATTTGTTTTATATGTAATTACAGCTGACGCATAATTTTTAGCAGCTTCATATAATTGCTGAATCTTGGCATCACTCGCCCTTACAGCTGGTTCTACATAACACTTTTGTTCTTGTAGATCAACACTTGTTTTACCTTCATTAAAAGCTGATTTGATAGCTTCAAATGTCTTTTCTTGATCAATAGTTGAACCATCAACTTCATTTTTAATCGTAAACTGATTGTCAACATATTCTACTTTTGCATCTTCTGGTGCCACCTGCACTCCTTCTTGCAAATGATTTAATGATAAGATCTTGTCTTTTAAAATATTTTCATCAAGTAACGCTAAATTATTGACAGAATTATTTTTTTTAGTAAAAAAAGCTTGAATCCAATTAAAAGAACTTTGTTTCTTTATAACTTTCTTGATATCATTATCACTATTATATTTTATCCCCAAATCTTTACCTGATACAAACTCTGAAGTTCCATCATTAAACTTTAATTCCAAAGAATAATCATCGACTGTTTTCGAAAGCTTTTCATTCGCTTCACTTACAGTTAGACCGCTTACATTTACATCATTGATATAAGTTCCATTCAGAAATTTCTTATTAAAATAAAAAGCCCCTATAAAATAAACAATAACAATCGCCATCAATAAAACCATGATAACAATAAATTCTTTACGAACTTTGCGTTTTCGCTTATTATCTCCATTATTTAAAACCATTTCACCTTTACTCATATTATTCATAATTCCCTTTTGCCTTTTTTACATATTATATTTTCTTTCTACATGCATTCTAGCATTTTAACTCTAATTGTCAACTAAAATCACCTATAAGCAAAGTGTTTTTAAGAATTATTAATAATTATAAACCTAAATATTTTTCTCAAGAAACAAACGCAATTTATCTACTTCACCATCAAAGCAATATGCTTCGATCCCCGCTTTTTTAGCTCCTTCAACATTTTCTAAAATATCATCAATAAAAACACATTCATCTGCTTTTAAACCAAACTCCGATAAAAAATGCTGATAGATCTTCAAATCTGGTTTCACCAATTGATGACGAGCTGAAAGATAAAAATCATCAAAATATTTAAATGCTGATACTTTTTGATAATAATCATCAAACTGCAAGCTGCAATTAGACAATAAATATATTTTAAAACCCTTTTGCTTTAACTCTTTTACCAAAGGTTCCATTGCAGTAATCGCTTCAAAATAATCATACCAATGATATAAAGCATACTTTAGTACTTCATGATACTGTTTATCACTCTGACTATATATCTGGTTTAAAGCTTCATCTACGCTAATCAAACCTTGATCCAGCATACGCCACTGTAAACTTTCAAAAAGTTCTTTTTTGATTATTTTTTGTTCATTTAAATCAGCACTCAATTTACTAGCGATATATTCAGGATCCCATCTTAAAATCACATTCCCCATGTCAAAAACAATATTTTTAATCATTTGTTAAAGCTCCTAAAATCGCTACCCCTTTTATGATCTGTTCTCTAGTCGGCATTGAAAAATTCATTCTAAATGACTGACAGCGTTTATTATCATCATCATAAAAAGCATTTCCAGGAACAACAGCTACTTTGTGCTTTAATGCTCTTTGGACGAAAGCTGGCATATCGATTCTTTCTGGTAAAGTAACCCAAATAAACATCCCCCCATCAGGTTTTGTCCATTTACAATCCTTACTAAAATGTTTTTCCATTTCTGATAACATCAAACTACATTTTACATCATAAACCTGCTGTAATTTTGTTAGATGCTGCTCCATATCTGTTTCTTGCAAAAAACGCGCCATTACTCTTTGCGCCCAAGCATTAGTATGAACATCATTTGTTTGTTTAGTAATCGTACATTTAGCAAGCAGTTCTTGATGCCCAACCATGATGGCAACCCGCATTCCAGGTGCAATAATTTTTGAAAAACTAGCTGCATATACTACTAATCCTTCATCATCTAATGATTTTATTGAAGGAATAGCTTTATTTCTAAACCTTAAATCACCGTATGGGTCATCCTCTAAAATCAAAACCTGATATTTTTTAGCTAATGCATAGATTGCTTTACGTTTTTCTAATGAAGTCGTAATTCCGGTAGGATTTTGAAAATTAGGAATCAAATAGATAAACTTAGGTTTCTTTGGCATTTTTAACGCTTCTTCTAATTTAGCGATATTAATACCATCATCATCCATATCAACCCCAACTAATTTAACCCCATTACTTTTAAAAGCATTTAACGCCCCTAAAAAACTAGGATTTTCACAAACAACGACATCCCCTTCATCACACAAGCACTTTGCCATAAAATCCATGATCTGTTGCGAACCTGAAGTTACCATTACCCCATCATAATCATTAACAATATTTCCATGACGTGATAAAAATTTAATTGCTTCTTCTTTAAAATCATTATCACCTTCTGTAATTCCATATTCTAAGACTGAATTCGGCTCGTTATTAAAAATATCATCACTGATTTCTTTTAATTTAACAACCGGAAAAGTCTCACTAGCTGGATTTCCACCACCAAAACTAATAATTTCTGGATCTTTCATCATTTTTAAAATCTCTCTAACCGCTGATGCCTTAACACCGCTGATTCGTTTTGAAAATTCAAATTTCATCTTTCTGCCCCCTTATGTTATAAGACTATTATAAACCAAACATTTCTTAATGCAAAGCACATTAGTTTAGTTTATAATGATTAAAAGGGGTGATTTTTTTATGCAGGCACTATTTTTAGTCTTACACAAAACTGAAAAATTAGATGATTTATTAGTAGCTTTACAAAATAATGGTATAACCGGTGGCACGATCATTGAAAGCAAAGGAATGGTCAATGCATTAAAAAGCAGCGATAACTTTATTATCGAATCATTACGAATCATTCTAGAAGACCCTCGTGAAACTAGCAAAACACTATTCTTTATTTTAAAAAACGATGAAGTTGCTAAAGTCAGAAAAATAATTGATGAAACTTTAAAAGGAATCAATAATCCCAATACAGGTATCATGTTTGGCATCGATCTAACATTTGTAGCTGGTTTAAACAATTAATAAGCATAATGCCCTAGCTGTACGCTAGGGCATTACCATTGTAACATTGACATATATTCATCTACACTAGATAAAGCCTGTTTATAATCATCCATTTTAACCATTTTTTCTTTCTTACCATCAATCGAAGCAATATAAACACTGTCATATTCCCCTTCTAATAATAATGACTGTTTACAATAATCTAATCTGGCATTGACGATTCGATAAACATCTTCACCTTTACTATTTTTATATTGAGCAATATCACCCGTTAAAACTAAAATATAAGCCTCATGAGTCGGCATCTCACTACTGTTATTCAATAATGGTGACTCTTCTCCAGGTGGTAATAAACGCATAATTTTATTAAATTCCTGTTTAGTACTTATTTTATAACCACGTATTTCTTCTTTGGCAGCAATATCCATCGCTACTTCCTGATAACTATCATCAAAATTTTTAGCCGAAACAAATTCCAGCAGTTCTACTTTTAAAACCTGATTTTCAACTACTAATGAACTTAATGTCTCTTTATCTTCTTCTACTGGTTTTACAATCTCATTATTTGCTTTACCAAAATTCAAAACGATCAAAACAACTAAAACCAAGACGATCATACCAATCAGCATTAATGCATTTTTTGTTAATTTAAGGGGTTTTCGTGCCATTTATATCCCTCCTAACATCTTTATTATAACATAAATAAACCATGGAATCTTCCATGGTTTAAAGTAATTTTTCTAAATGACTAACGATCTCGCTTTCAGGAACAAAACCTGTAATTTGATCTACCGCTTTACCATCTTTAAAAATAATCAAGTTAGGTATTGCCTGTACTCCATAACGACCAGCGATATCTGATGAAGCATCAACATTTAATTTATAAAAATCAACTTGATCCATTTTATTCGCTAATTCTTCTAATACTGGTCCTAACATCTTACAAGGTCCACACCAGTCAGCATAAAAATCAACTAATACTAATCCTTTAGCGATAGCACTATCAAATTCATTACTATTTAATATTTTCATTATTCTCACCTCTAATTAACATTATGCCTGATATTAAAATAATTACAACTAATTTGCTTTTATTTTATTAAAATCCGCTAAAGCTAAAGACATAGGATCATTAGTATTATAATAATACATCGAAGAACTGTTTTTAAAATTCACATTACACCAAAATTCCTCACCAGAAACTACATTTTTTAATAAACTAGGATCATTTTCAAAGTCTGTCAATTTACGTTGTAATATTTCTTTCAAAAGCTGTAACTCATCTTTTGAATCAATAATATAATTTTCGTTATTAAAAAATTCAATTTTTTGGCATTTATCCATCTTTTCCAATAATTGATAATATTTACCATTCCAGCTTTTAATCAAATTTTTATCAATTTCATTAACGATTTTTTCATATTCAGTATGTTCCACAGAATACCGACGTACTACTTTACTTCCATTAGAACAATAATAAGTGATATTTATTTTTCTTGGCAGATCATCAACCCTACTCGATTCAATCAATTCTTGATGAATCTTGCTTACTTTAGCAATCTCCTGATCATCAGTGATCCGAATATCTGATTTAACTCCTGCAGCATCTTGATCGATCACTACAGCATCAACTGCATCAGGAATATAATTTTCTAAATAATTTTTAGAGCCCGCAAAAACAACTACTGTTACAAAAACAATTAAAGCTGATTGAATAATACATAATTGATATTTAATTCTTTTAAAATGAATGAATTGAATAATAAAAGTAACAATTACTGTTGCAATAATATTTATTATAACAAAGGTTTTTATTGAAGCTGAGCTGACTCCTAACAATGAAGCTAACAGCCATGATCCGCTTATAATGATGATAAGCCTAATTATTTGGGCGACGATTTTATAAGTAAATCCCTGGTAATTATTACTACGATCACGATTTTTACATATATATAAAGTTAATAGAAAACTAACCACTAGATATCCGATATAAATAAAATAATTTAATTCTAAATCAACACTAGCTGCTGCAGCTATCCTGATAAAGGGCATTAAACTACTTATCATATCTAATGACATCCCGTCATAAACAACCCCTTTGATAAATGAAGCATATACCAATGATAAACTAAAATAAAGTACGATCGGTACAAAGATAATAACCATCTGTAAAACTATATGCATAAAAAGGGTCGTCGTTAAATAAGCAGATAAATTAGATAATGTATAATACAAAAGAATTATTAATAACAGCGCTAGACTATTTTTCAAAAAATCCCCTTGAAGTAAAACGCAATAAATTATAACTGGAACAATCAAACAAATGATTCCGCTTAAGTAATGAATCATAAAGCTTTGCAGTCTAGTTAAAGGTAAAGAGTTATAATATGTTTCTTTAGCCACACTGAACAAATGTCTTAAATTGATCGTCGGGATGATCAAGGTAAAGACAAAAACGATCAAATAAAAAGTAATTACAGCAATATCCTGATTATATGATAATCCACTAATAATAAAATTCAAAACTAGACAGCCAATATAAATAACAAAGAAATCTTTTAACTGTTTTAAATCATTTTTAAATAAGCTTAACATGTTTATATACCAGCCTTTCTAATTGAACTAATAATAATTTCACCATTTGATTTTTCAAACTTCAAATCCAAACTAATTTCAAAACTATCATCCTCATTTAAAGCTGTTACATTTGCTCGATATATAACATAATTATTATCAAATTCTATCAATTCAACAACATCATCATATAAAGAAGTCAAATCATTTATAAGCAACTCATCTTCTATAAACTTAGCTATTGGACTATCAAGATCCACTAATAAATTATTATCAAAAATATAGTTATAACAATCATCAACAAATTCAGACTGTTTGATTATTGAATCATATTCTAAAAATTCTTTAACCTGATCATTTAATTTAATTATATATTGATAACCATCATCACTGCTTAAATTAAGCATACTTGCATCTATTAGATCATCAGCAGTTATTTTTTGATCTTTAGTTATTTGATAAAGCTGATCAATATTTTCTGGACTTAGATAAAGACTTTTTTCTTGATAATAACAAGTTAGATATTTTTTGTTTTCAAAATCTCTAAGCGTATTATTTAAATAATCACTACCTGATTTATTAAAGTAATCTACGATAACTTTAAAATCAAAATAATAATGCATGCTATCTTTATAAAAATCATCTGAATTATCATATAAATTAAGGGTTATTAAAACATCATCATTTCCAAATTCCAGAACATGAACACTATCTAGATTATCATTAAGATAATCAACCAACCCCAACAAATTATCACGATCAAGATTCATTAACAACACATCATTTTTTCGATTATTGATATAAAGATCACCACTGATCTTTTCTTTTGAAAGAAGTTCAGAAACAACCTGGTGATATTGAGTATTTGCAAACGCATAATTAAAGCCAAAAAAGATCAATAAGATGGGAATATAGATCAATAACTTACGATAAATATAAGTACTTTTAAAAATAATCTCAATAAAAATCGCTATGATCACACCAATTACCATGTATATCAACAATAAATCTAAAACCCCATTTAACCCAAAAGTAATATCTATTTGATTCATAAGTAAGATCAAATAAAATATTGCAATCGTTACAATCAACATGATTCCCGCTTTTAAAATCAGTCCAATTTTACGAAAAACCAGCGGTTCTCCAATATACTCATCATTCCTGTTTACATAAATATAATAACTTATCACCAAAAATACCATTGCACTAAGACAATGAATAAAAATCGTCTTATCACCCGTATCAATAAATTCCAGTCCCGCAAAAACCGGAAACACTAATTTAGCATAACGATCACCAATTTGATTGATCTGTCCCGGCACTAAATAAACAGAAAACAAAATTAAACTCAACAACAATGCTACTGGCAATGTATAAGCGACAATACTAAATACGATCTGACCCAAACGATTTCCGGCCATACTGGCAGCTAAATAAGTAATCGTATAATAAATAAACAATAACACAAAAATCATTAACATAAAGCGATAAAACAAAATACTTTCAACAGAGGTATACGACCTAAAAAAATCAACAAAAATCACGCCGATCCCTTCAATTAAAAGCGTAACTAAAACAATTAAATAACCAGCTAAATAATTAGTAAACCAAATACATTTAGAACTTAACGGCAATGCTTTTACTATCGAAGCTTTTGTCTTATCGATCATATAACTTTGAATAAAACTCGGATATACTGTTGTTAAAACAACAGCGCTGATCGCATAAACAACAACACACAACTGTCCCATTCCTGTTCCATCAACAGCTATTGATGCCAAGATAAAAAATCCCCCAAAAACAATTAATGAAACTTTAGCTGGAAAAAGATTATTTTTGACAACACTTCTAAGCAGTGTTTTATTAACCCATGACGTCCTTGAGTTCATCATACTTTCCTCCCAGCGTAAATAAGAAAATTTCCTCTAATGACAATGATAATGTTTCATTTATGATCGGATGATATTTAGATACTATCATATCAATACTTTCAAGATTCCCTTTAACAATCAAAGTATGAACCCGTCCCATCATCTGATGGGCTAAAATATTCAGCTCTTTTTCCAAAGCATACATATCATCACCCGATTCTAAGACGATCTGTAATTTATGATAACCTTCTTTTAAATGATCAAGCGCCTCTTCGAAAATAATTTTTCCATCACTGATCAAAGCAATATGATCACACATACTGTCTAGTTCATTTAAATGATGGCTAGAAATAAAGATCGTCATTTGTCGTTCACTTACATCCTGAATCAAAATATCCCAAATTATTTTACGAATATGCGGATCTAAACCATCAAACGGTTCATCCATAATTAAATATTCCGGCATGATCGAAAGAGCAAAAATAAACATTACCTGCTTTTTCATCCCTTTAGAAAATTTATTAAAATTTTCTAAGCTGTCATGCTTAAACAACCGCATTAATTTAAAGTATCGTTCCTCATTAAAAGTCGGATAGATTCCCTGATAAAGTTCTTTAAGATTTTTAATATTATGACCAAATGTATCAAAAAATTCATCAGGAATGTATACTAACTTTGCTTTTGCTTCACTATTTTCATAAACACGCATTCCTTCTAATTCAACAAAACCGTAATCGCCCTGATACGCTCCGACGATATGACGAATCAATGTTGTTTTACCAGCACCATTTTCACCAATAATGCCATAAATTGAGCCTTTAGGTATATTTAAACTAATATTGTCCAAAATTAATTTGTTATCTATTTTTTTTGAAAGTTCTTTTACTATTAACATTATTTATCCTCCCATTTTTGTTCCAGCAACTGACACAACTGTTCAAAAGTCATTCCCACGTATTTACTTTTAGTCACTATTTCATGTGTCAATTCATTGATCTGCTGTAAAAACAACTTCGTTTGAACATTTTGTTTTGAGCTGACAAAACTCCCTTTACCCGGTAAAGAATATATAAAACCCTGTTCTTCTAAAAGTCGATAAGCTTTAACAACTGTATTAGGATTAATATGAATCGATGAAGACAATTCTCGTACCGAAGGTAATTTATCATCTGCCTGCATCAATCCCGTGGTTATATATTCTAGCAGCTGTTTATAAATTTGTTCATAAATCGGTGTTGCACTATTACTGTCTATTTTCATGCTGACTCCTTTCTAAACTTATCCTCGCACTAATAGTATAACAGACTTTAAACTGTATTACAATAAGCAATACAGTTAATGGCTAAATATAAATATTTTATTAATAATACTTAAATAGTTTGCAATTTTTATTATTTTAAGTAAAATATGTTTTAGAGATAGGAGGTTTTTTATGAGTAAAGTAGCAATTATCACTGATAGTAATTCTGGAATAAGACAAGACGAAGGTAAAAAGTTAGGCATTAATGTATTACCAATGCCCTTTACTATTGATGGCCAGACCTTCTATGAAGATATTAATTTAACACATAGTGAATTTTTTGATAAACTAACAAATGGTGCTGAAGTTTTTACAAGTCAGCCTTTAGTTGGTGATGTCGATAAACTATGGGATGAAGTATTAAAAAATTATGATGAGATAGTATATATTCCAATGTCGAGTGGTTTAAGTGGATCTTGTCAAACGGCGTTGATGTTAGCAAACGAGTATGATGGAAGAGTTCAAGTCGTTGATTCTCAAAGGATCTCAGTTACTCAAAAATGGGATGTGTTTGATGCCATCGAATTAGCCAAACAAGGGAAATCAGCTAAAGAAATCAAAAAAATTCTTGAAACAAATAAATTAAACGCTTCTATCTATATTACAGTCAACACATTAGAATATCTTCGTAAAGGCGGAAGAATTACTCCGGCTGTTGCAATCCTTGGAGGAATGATGAAAATCAAACCGATTTTACAGATCCAAGGTGAAAAGCTTGATACTTTTAGTAAATCAAGAACAATGTCAAAGGCAACAAAAATAATGATTGAAGCGATAAAAAAAGATATTGATGAACGTATCGATCCTGAACAAAAAGGGAAAAATGTTCATGTCTGTGTAGCTTATACATATGACAAGCAGCCAGCATTAGAATTGAAAAAAGAATTAGAGGAAATCTATCCTGATTCTACTATAATCTGTGACCCATTATCATTAAGTGTTTCATGTCATATTGGACCACATGCACTAGCAGTTGCGGCATGTAAAAAAATTATCTAGGCAAGAAACTTCGTTTCTTGCCTTTTTATATGTTATAATAATTATAAAAAGAAGATAAAATATAAATAAGGAGGAAATTATGCAAGAAAAGCCATATACAAATAATAGAAGAACTGGCAAAACTAATCAAAAAAATTATAATAAACCTAAAACTACTAGAAAAACAATTAACAAAAATCGTAATAGTATCGATACTAAAGTATTTGCTTTAGGAGGACTTAATGAAATTGGTAAAAATATGTACTGTATCGAACATGATAATGAGTTATTTATTATTGATGCGGGAGTTAAATTTGCCGAAGAAGGATTACCAGGAATCGATTATGTAATCCCAGATTATTCATATTTAAAGCGCAATGAAAAAAAGATCCGCGGTCTAATGATCACTCATGGTCATGAAGATCATATCGGTGGAATTCCTTTTTTATTACAGATCGTTAAAATCCCTTTTATTTATGCTACTCCGTTAGCTAGTGCGATGATCAAAAGAAAATTAGATGAAAAAAGGCTAACTAATGTGACTAAGATCATCCAAATCAATGATGAATACCAAATCAAATCTAAGTATTTTAATATCGGATTTTTCAAGACCAATCATTCTATCCCTGAATCATTAGGAATCATCGTCAATAGTCCTAATGGTAGAATCGTTGAAACTGGTGACTTTAAATTTGATTTATCTCCAGTGGGAGATGCTGCTGACTATCAAAAAATGTCTTTCTTAGGTGAAACTGGTGTCACTTTATTAATGAGTGACTCAACAAATTCTGAAGTTCCTACTTTTTCTATCAGTGAAAAGAAAGTCGCTAACAGCGTCCAGGAAGAATTTAGAAAAACTGAAGGGCGCTTGATCGTTGCCACATTTGCTTCAAACGTTCATCGTGTCCAGCAAATCGTTGAAGCAGCAGTTAAATTTAATCGAAAAATTCTTGTTTATGGTCGTTCAATGGAAAATAATATCCAAGTTTCTAGAGCCATGGGATATATTAAATGCCCTGATAAATTTTTCATCAAAAATGATCAGGCTAAAAAATTACCTGACAATGAAATATTGATTTTATGTACTGGTTCTCAAGGTGAAGCTTTAGCCGCTTTAAGCAGAATCGCTAATGGAACTCATAAATATGTAAAGATCAAACCTGGTGATACAGTTGTATTTTCGTCAAATCCAATTCCTGGAAATGCTTATAGTGTCAATGTCGTTGTAAATAAATTATTTAGAGCTGGAGCCAAAGTTTTAACAAATACCGCTTTCAATAATCTACATACTTCTGGACACGCATCCCAAGAAGAGCAAAAATTAATGATGCTACTTACTAAACCAAAGTATTTTTTCCCAGTTCATGGTGAATATCGGATGTTAAAAATCCATGCTGCCTTATCTCAAGAAGTTGGTGTGCCAGCAGAAAATTCATTCGTTCTTTCTAACGGTGATACAATCCTACTAAATAACGGCGAAGCACGTTTAGGACCACGGATCCATGTTGAAGACATTTATGTTGATGGAAATGATATCAGTGGTTTATCTACAGCAGTACTTCGTGATCGTCAAATTCTTTCAGAAGATGGAATGGTTTCGATCTTGATCAGTATGGATTCTAGAGCCGGAAAATTATTGACACATCCAGTAATTATTTCTCGAGGATTTGTTTATATGAAAGACAGTTTTCATATGATTCGTGAAGCAGAACGCTTAGTTGAAAGTTCTTTATCTAAGTTATTACAAGGAAAAACTACTTTTGGAGAAATAAAGAATACGACACGGGATATCTTATCTTCATATTTTTATCGTAAAACAAAGCGTAATCCGATGATCATTCCGGTTATCATGAATAAAAAACCATGAGAAAAAAAATAAGAACAATTAAATTTCTTTTATTAGTAATTATAATTATCGGTGGCGGTTTTGGTTATTATCATAGTCATTACATCGCCCCTGATGATTATACGATCAAAAAAACTACTATTAATAATAGTAGTCTTCCTAATGAATTTGCAAATTTTGAAATTGGATTTATTAGTGATATAAATCTTCAAAATAGTAGTGATATTACTAGATTGGAAAAAATCGTGACATCTTTAAATAATCAGCATGTTGATATGCTTATTTTTGGTGGTGATTTATTTACAGATATCCCATTTGATAATGAAAAAGTAATTGAAGTATTATCAAATATAAAATCAAGTTATGGTAAATTTGCTGTGTTAGGTGAAAAAGATCTCGCTTCACTAAATGATGTTACAAGTATTTTAAATGAAGGTGGATTTGAAGTTCTTCATAATGAATATCGTCCCATTTATTTCAATAATGCGACAATTGGGTTATTCGGTCTAGAAAGCAGTGGCGATATTTCCGGTTTGATCAACGAAAACAATCAAGATATTTATAAACTTGTAGCTGTTCATGAACCAGATTATTTTGATACTACAGCTAAAAGTAATATTGCATTGCAATTATCTGGTCATACGATGGGCGGTTATATTTATTTACCTGGGATTGGTGGTTTATTTAAAAAGAGTAATGGTCAAAATTATGTTCATGGCTACTATACTAAAAACAAAAGCCAATTGGTTATTTCTAATGGTTTAGGTATGGAAAATGGTTATGAATATCGATTGTTTTGCCCTAACCAAATTAATATAATTACACTAAAAAAGTAATCTGATGAGATTACTTTTTTATTTCAGTTCCAACACCATTAGTAGTAAAAATTTCAACTAACAAACTATGTTCCATTCTACCATCTAAAATATGGACTTTATTTACATCATTTTGTACTGCATCAATACAGTTTTGTAACTTAGGAATCATTCCTCCTTGAATAATTCCTGATTCAAATAATACTTTTGCTGAAGCGGTATTAATTTTAGAAATCAAAGTTTTAGGATCATTAGGGTCTTTCAATACCCCTTCAATATCAGTTAAAAAGACTAGTTTACTCGCCTTTAAAGCACGAGCAATAGCAGTTGCCACATCATCAGCGTTAATATTATAAGCATTATATTTTTCATCTAAACCGATCGTTGAAATAATTGGAGTATAACCATTCATCAATAACGTTTCAATCAAATCAGTATCAACTGCTGTGATCTTACCTACCCAGCCAATATCTTCACCTTTAGAAAAATGTTTTTCAACAGTAAGCATATTACCATCTTTACCTGATAACCCGACAGCATGCGTACCAATTCTTTCCATATGCTGTACCAGTCCTTTATTCAACTTTCCAGATAGTACCATTTCTGCAACTTCTAAAGTTTCTTTAGTAGTAACTCTTAAACCATTTTTAAATTCACTTTCAATACTAACCTTATTTAACCAAGTATTAATATCTTTTCCCCCACCATGAACTATTACCGGCTTGATTCCAACTGATTTTAATACTGCGATATCTTTTAATACTGACTGTTTGATAACTTCATTTGTCATCGCACTGCCACCATATTTAATAACAACTGTATCTCCAGCAAATTTTTGAATATAGCTTAGCGCATCAACTAATACTTGAGCTTTATTTTGTTCTCTTGTATGCACTTAAATTCCCCCTTACGAACGATAATCAGCATTGATCTTAACATAATCATAAGTTAGATCACAACCCCATGCTGTTGCTTTAAAATCACCATTATGAATATCAATAATTGCTTTAACTTCACTACTTGATAATATCTTGGTTGCTTTTTCTTCACTATAATCTGTTGCCATTCCCTTAGATACTAACTGCAACTGACCAAATTCACTAGCAACACTTAAGTCCACATCATAAGGATCAAATTCTTCACCAGAATACCCCATTGCACATAATAATCTTCCCCAATTAGCATCATTACCATAAACAGCTGTCTTTACTAACGGTGATGTACAAACACTTTTAGCAATCACTTTAGCCTGTTTAATACTGCTGGCACCATGAACTTGTACCTCCAATAATTTAGTAGCTCCTTCGCCATCACCAGCAATAGCTTTAGCTAGATATTCATTAACATAATATAAAGCTTCTTTAAAAATTTGATAATCTTCATCTTCATTAACGATTTCTTTATTATTAGCTAAACCATTAGCTAATAATAAGACAGTATCATTTGTTGAAGTATCCCGATCTACAGATACCATATTAAAAGTATCAGGAATTACTTCTTTTAAAGCCTTATTTAATAACTCTTTAGAAATATTACAATCAGTTGTAATAAACCCTAACATCGTCGCCATATTAGGATGAATCATCCCTGAACCCTTACAACAAGCACCCAAAGTAACTTTCTTTCCATCAAGTTTAATTTCCACTGCAAGATGCTTTGGTTTTGTATCTGTCGTCATAATTGCTTCAGCTACGATCATACCAGCCTCTTCACTATCACTTAACAATGATTTTACTTGTGGTATACCCGCGATAATTTTATCCATCGGTAACTGTTTACCAATTACCCCAGTTGAACAAATCAAAACTTCTTCTTTTTCAAAACTAAAATTATCAGCTACGCTTTTAGCGAACTCTTCATTATACTTCATTCCCTCATCACCAGTACAAGCATTAGCAACACCACTATTGATTGCAACAACTCTTGCATGATCATAGTTCTCTACGATCATCTTATCCCATACTACCGGTGCCGCCTTAACAATATTTTGTGTAAATGTACCGACTGCTTTAGCATCGACTTGACTATAGATCAACGCTAAATCTTTTTTCTCTTTTTTTATACCAACATGGGCTCCTGCTCCAAAAAAACCAATTGGCGAAGTCACTGTTCCATTATCAATTATTTTCATTATCAAATCCCCCTATAATACCGCAGGCGCTAAAAGCAACCCAGCTTTTTCATCAAGTCCAAACATGATATTCATATTTTGAATTGCTTGACCAGCCGCCCCTTTTACTAAGTTATCCATTGCTCCCATCATAATAATTCGATTAGTCCGAGAGTCGATCTTATAATTAATATCAACAAAATTACTAGCTTTAACATTTCGAACTTCTGGTAAAACTCCAGAATTTAAAACTCTTACAAAATACTCATCATCATAACATTGATAAGCCTTAGCTACATCTTCTTTACTAACTCCGGCTTTTAATTTTGCATAAGCAGTTACTAAAATACCACGATTCATCGGAACTAGATGAGGCGTAAAGTTCAATAATACTTCCTGATTACAAGCATAACCTAACTGTTCTTCAATTTCTGGGGTATGACGATGACTCGCAACCCCATATGCTTTAATACTTTCATTTACTTCACAATATAAGTTAGCCACTTTAGCGCCACGTCCCGCGCCACTAACACCACTTTTAGCATCAATGATCAATGTATCCATATCGATCAATCCTGCTTTGGCTAACGGATAGATTGTTAAGATCGAGCATGTTGGATAGCAGCCTGGATTTGCAATCAAACGCGCTTTTTTTATTTGTTCGCGATTAATTTCACACAATCCATATACAGCTTCTTTGATAAATTCTGGGGAAGCATGTTCGATTCCATACCACTTTTCATAAGTATCTACATTTTTAATTCGATAATCAGCACTTAAATCAATCACTTTTACTTTACTTAAAACATTTTCATTAACCATCTTTGCACACACTCCCTGAGGTGTTGCAAAAAACACAACATCAACATCATCTAAATAATCTTCGATGTTTTCATCAACACATTTTTGATCTAACAGCTTAAAATAACTAGCATAAACAAAACTATATTCTTGATCAGTGTATGTCCTTGATGAAACCCACTTAATTTCAACTTCTTTATGCGTTAATAAAAATCGTACTAACTCACATCCCCCATATCCGGTTGATCCCACAATTCCTACTCTAATCATTTTTTAGTCCTCCACTTTCTTTAATATAAAAAAACGTCTCTTAAACAAGAGACGAAATTAACCGCGTTACCACTCTATTTATCATAAGTTGACCCTATGATCTCTTTCATCGTTAAGGGTGATTGCCCGAAAGCGATACTCTAAGTTCCCACTTTCCTCTCGTAAATGCGCTTCATTTTGATTAGACTGCCAATCTTCCACCCACATCAGCTCGCTAAAAATCGTCATCAAAACTACTCTTTTAGTCATCGAGTTTGGTTACTATTATATTACTAAAAAATATTTTGTCAAATAAAAATTGAATTTCTTTCTTGATTTAAAATAATTCTTTAACTCTAATAAAAAAAACTTATTATTTATAAATGTGAAGATCCTTGATATATAAGAATCTTCACATTATTCTAAAACCTAATTTAAACCATACTTTTCTACATATTTATCAATTATCTGCTGTGAAATCAACGGTGCTGAACTGCTGCCTCCATTCGATGCTGTCGTTTGTCGTATCGCGATACAGGCAAAGGCTACGATTGGTTCAGAGTTTTCATCTGCCTGGATATATCCGATCTGTAAATGGTTTGGATAATCGGTCTCTCCTGTTCCTGTATAATCTTCAGCAGTCCCCGTTTTTGCATATGTCACATAGGATTTACTGCTCCAGTAAGAATTACATGTCCCGTTTGTTCTTGTTACACAGGCTCTCATTCCCTGTTTGATTTGGCTAAAAGCCGTCGTTTGCTCAGATACATCATCTAACACTTCTGTTTTAACTGTATAGTTGGCATTTGCCAATCCATCAGCATCTGTTACATATGAATCTAAAAATAAATGTGGTTTGATTCTCTTTCCACCGTTTGCTAGTGTGCAGGCATACTGTGCTAACTGGATATTTGTATATGTATCATATTGTCCAATCGAAGCATCTAATAAATACCCTCCAGTTCGCTTGCTTCCTCTATATCCAAACGCTTCGTTAGGAATATCGATCCCTGTCTTTACTCCCAAGCCTAATTCTCCAAGATCTCTTCTTAAGGTTTCAAAAGCTTCATCATTGATCTTTAGCGGTCCATCATATACGTAGTTTGCTCCTCCTAACAGCATCGCTATTCTAAACATATAAACATTTGATGAGTATGCTAGAGCATCTATTTCATTGATCAGTCCTAAATCTCGATGTGATTTCTTCTCTTTCGTTCCTTTGATCTTGATTGGTTCATCCATAAAGGTCGTCCCTGGTGTTATCACCCCTTCTTTAAACGCTGTATAAAGAGTTCCTCCTTTGATCGTCGATCCAATCAAATTGGCATCTAAATAGTTTCCAGCTGCATAATCTGTTACTTCTCCGGTCTCTTTATTGATGATCTTCCCAGACATCACGATGATCTCACCCGTGTAGGGATCCATCAGTGTAAAAAACATCTTATTAAAGAATTTATTTTGACTGTTCATCTTGACCAGTTCTTCTTCTATTATCGAATCGGCAAACTGCTGCAGCTCCCAATCGATCGATAGACGGATATTTGATCCGGCTGTTCCTGATTTGGTACTTGTAACAATTGGATTTCCACTACTGTCATAATTCAATGTATAGCTGCTGTCGCTTCCTCTCAAGATATTTTCATACTGTGCTTCTAATCCAGATACCCCGACTCTGGAATCGTTTTGATATCCTAAAGCTAACAGTTCATTTTTCATTTCCGAAGGCAGACCCTGTTTTTTCGTCGTTACTCTGCCCAGTACCTGACTGAATTCCCGGTCGTAAACATACTGCCGTGACCAGTCTGTCGTTACATCGATTCCTGGCAGGATATCGATGTTTTCTCCAATGATACTTGCTTCTTCTTCACTGATCCCTTCTGCTAGTACTGATGATCCGCTTGAACAGCTCTTCATCAAATAATAAAAGTGCGTATATTTTAATGTGTTTTCATCCATGTATTCTTCAAGCATCTCATCAGTGATCCGTTCGATCTGAAGATTTAATAAAGCACTGTCATAATTATTCTGCTCTTTAAGTTTAGCTTTTTCTTCATCACTGACTAATTCATCAGCTAGATCTGGATATGCAATAATGAAATAATCTTTTTTATTACGGGTTGAAATAGAAGAGGTATCTAGATTTATCGTCTTCGCTAAAAATTTAGCCGATGTTTTTAATTGTTCATCCTTGATCTTTTTAGGTGCATAATAAGTTGCACAGATAACATTAGTATTTTGTACCAGTTTAACATAATTACGATCGACGATTTCACCTCTAGGGGCATCGGTTGAATATGTAGCAGTACCATATTTTTCTAATTTAACAGCTAATTCATCGCTGTCTTTAAACTGAATCAAAGCCAGTCTAGCAGCCATGACTGATGTAATAGCAACAATGAAACAAAGCAAAACGATCAACCGCCTGCTGACTATATTATCCTGTTTATTTTTCTGTTCTCGTTCTTGTTCTAAAGCTCCATAAAAACGAACTTTATGAATTTTGTTTTTAAAATTAAATGCCATCTTACTACCCTCCCTCTTTATTATAAAACAGCAGCTTAAATATGTATATTAAAAAAATCTTAAATCATTGTTTTTGACGATAAAAAAAGCTAGAATTGAATTCTAGCTTATAATTCTTCAAACCTTCTAATCCCCCATGTATTTAATAAATAATAAAGACCCAAATCAATAATAACAAATATAACTAATAGCATATTTACATACATTTTAGCACTCATAAAATCACTAAAGAAACCAATATAACAAATACCTATCAAGATTACTAAAGCCATTGTTGAAAATAACGTTATCATAATTGAAGCACTTTGCTTTACAACAACTGTTTCATTGACCCAATCAAACTTTGGTTTCCATAAGTTCACTAACAAACCAAATAACGCTTCAAAGATCGTAAAAACAACAGGGACAATTATCACAATTAAACAATCAATAATATTTAATGAAAAGACGATACTTCCAATAATTGAAAATAATAAACCTGGGGGAATACATAAAGCTAAATGTAATGCTACCTTACTTTCTAGAATATCTTTTGTTTTGATTGGTAGTGATTTAATGATCCATAAACGATTCCCTTCTAAAGAAATTAAAGCTGCGCTAATTATATTCATAGAACTTGTGGCAATAACGGCAATCGATAACAAAGGAACAATAAACTCATTTATCATACTTCTATATTGTCCTGGAATAACCTCTAACATATCTAATAATTCTGCTCCTTTAATAAGCAGTGCTCCGGCCAATACAACCGTAAAAGCAATTCCTAAAGCAGCATTCAACATTACCATTGGATTAGAGGTAAAATGTTTTAATTCCCGCTTAAATAATGCCATTTTTTGATTAGATGTTTTAATATCAGAATCTTTTAGTTTAACTTTTTTAGATATCGGTTTACTTGTTGCAATACTAATAAAATTCTTTGAAAGTAAATAAATCACTAATGCAAATGGTAATAAGACACAAAGTAAATATAATATTAGACTAACTGCACTTGTTTTACTAATTGCAATTGACAAATGATAAATTGGAAATAAAGTATTTCTAATTGCTTCACCGATAGTTTTCCCATTAGCAATCAATGAGATTAAATAATCTGGTAATTTATTGATTACATAGAAATATAATCCTAAAAAACCTAAGGAAATGATCATTGTAATAATCGTTTTATTTCTAATTTTTTTCATGATCATTGCCATCAGCCAGCCAAAGATACATGATAAAGTCAATGCCAATAAGGGTAAAGTAATAATAACGATGATAAAAAACAATAATTTAATAATATCAAAAGGTATTTGACCAAAATAAACAATAAAACATGGTAAAGCCACTAAAGCTTCATAAACATAATTAATAATCAAAACTACAAAGATCCGACTAAGTAAAATATCTTTTGTTTTGATCGGCATCGCTAAGAGCAGTTCATTATCCTTAGCCCCATATATTTCTTGTTGTGTCGTAAAAACACTGCCAATGAAACACAATAAAACAACCAAAACTGCCATGATTCCAAAATATAGCCATTCAAAGCCGATCATTGTAAAAGGTTTTAAAATCTGATCAAACATATAACCAAACATCGTTCCAAATATAAGTGCTATATAAGCCAGGATAAATAACATCAAAACTATTTTACCAGCAGTAATTTTTTGTTTTTTACTACCTTTCATTGAACGCATAAAGATTCCCTGTAATCGAATCTTAATTAATGATTTAAGCATTTTCATCCTCCAATTCTAAAAATACATCTTCTAAAGATTCATTTCCAATGACTTCTTGAGTATTTCCAGATATGACAAGTTTACCTGCTTTAATAATCGCAATTTTATTACAAAGCTTTTCAGCAACTTCCAAAACATGAGTAGAAAAGAAAATCGCCCCACCTTGATCACATATTTCTTTCATCAAACCTTTTAATAAATGTGATGCTTTAGGATCCAAACCAACAAAAGGCTCATCCATAATAATTAATTTAGGATCATGGATCAAAGCTGAAATAATCGCTAATTTTTGTTTCATTCCATGTGAGTATGCACTGATCGGTTCTCCCAAAGAGTCACTCAACTCAAACATATCCCCATATTTTTTTATTTTCATCTTACGATCTTCTTGACTAATACCATAAACATCACTAATAAAATTTAAATACTTAATACCAGTCAAATATTCATATAAATCAGGATTATCAGGAATATACGCCATAATCGCTTTGCAAGCAAGAGGATCTTTCTTAATTGATTTACCATCAATATAAATATCTCCCTGGTCAAATTCCATAATACCTACAATAGATTTTAAAGTTGTTGTTTTTCCAGCCCCATTATGACCAATAAAACCGTAAATCTGTCCCCTTTCTATATGCAGTGATAAATTATCTACTGCCTTTTTACTTCCAAAAGTTTTCGTTAGATTTTCAATTCTTAACATTTTGATCTCCTCGTTTCATAAATAAATTATTTTTATTATTTATATTATTATAGTAGCTCTATATCCATATAATTGCAAGATATTTTATAATTATTTAAATCCAAAAAATATCCTGTAAAATAATTACAGGATAAAACAAATCTTTTAAACTGAATTTACATGTTCCTTTATTAAAGCATAGATTACCGATAAGACTGGAACACTAAATAAAACGCCAACAATTCCCCATAAACCACCACCAACAGTAACGGCAAACAAAACCCAGATCGATGGAAGACCAACTGACGATCCCACAACTCTTGGATAAATCAAATCACCTTCAAGCTGCTGTAAAACAACTAAATAAATGATAAAAAACACTGCCTGCATCGGATCGACCGTCATGATCATAAACGCACCGATTCCCCCGCCAATAAAAGCACCGACAATTGGTACAAATGCAGTTATTCCAACTAAAGTTCCTACCATTGGAGCATACGGGAATCCTAGTATCTTCATTCCAATTGCACATAAAGAGCCTAAGATGATTGCTTCGATCGTCTGACCAATAATAAAATTCGTAAAAGTTGTTCGTGATAATCTCGCAATCTTAACTAATTTTGCAGAAACTTTTGCAGGTAGATACGTCTTTATTAATTTATGAGATTGTCGTTTTAATGTCTCTTTGCTCATTAAAATATAAAAGGCAAACACAAATCCTACAACCACATTAACAATGCTGCTCATTAGGATTGAAAGAATATCAACTGTTGACCCTAAGACTCCTGTAAATCCCACTTTTAAAGCATTACTAAATTCTTTTGTAATTGCGTTCAAATCAATGTTATTTAATAATTCTTCTAACCGTGGTGAGATTCCACCATTGCTTTTACTCCATTGCTGCAGATCTTCAAATACTTCTGGTAAACTTTTGACAATCAGCTTTATCGCACTAGATATTTCAGGAATAACAAGATTTATTATTAATGTTAAAACCCCAATCAATATTAACATCGATAAAATAATGCTTATAATTCTTTTACAACGATCAAACCATTTTCCCTTAAAAAACATTTTTAGTAATTTTTCAACTCTGATCATTAAAACATTTAAAATAAAAGCAATGATAAAGCCAATAATAAAAGGCATGATTACTGATAATAAGTTATTAAAGGTCGCAAAAATTATTTCATAATTATTAAGTCCCCAATAACAAATTATCGCAATTAAGACTATTTTTAAGATTTTTTGATAATCCAGCTTATTTTCACTCATAAAGATCCCCCTATTTATACTGTATACTTTATTTTATTACTGTTGCTCAAATATGAACATCCAATAAAATTATCGCATAATTGCGATAAAATATTGCAATTATTTTTTCTATAGTTTATGATAATGATAATTTAATAGTTATTATAAGGGGGATTAAATGATGAAAGAAAAAGTTGTTCTTGCTTATTCCGGGGGACTTGATACTACTGCTATTATTCCTTGGTTAAAAGAAAATTATGATTATGAAGTTATTTGCTGCTGTATCGATGTTGGACAAGCTGATGAGTTAGATGGCTTAGAAGAACGTGCAAAAGCATGTGGTGCAACTAAACTTTACATAAAAAATGTCGTTGATGAATATGTTAAAGATTATATTATTCCAACTGTCCAGGCTGATGCTGTATTTGAATATAAATATTTATTAGGTACTGCTACTGCAAGACCATTGATTGCTAAAGTATTAGTTGATGTAGCGCGTCAAGAAGGTGCGACTGCAATATGTCATGGAGCAACTGGTAAAGGTAATGATCAAATTCGTTTTGAACTAGGAATCAAAGCATTAGCTCCTGATTTAAAGATCATTGCTGCTTGGCGTGATCCTAAATGGACGATGGATTCAAGAGAATCTGAAATCGAATATTGTAAAGCTCATGGAATTAATTTACCATTCTCTGCAGATTCTAGTTATTCACGTGATCGTAATATTTGGCATATTTCACATGAAGGACTAGAACTTGAAAATCCTGAAAACACACCAAATTATGATCATTTATTAGTTTTATCAACAGCACCAGAAAAAGCACCTGATAAAGCTGAACATGTTCAAATCGAATGGGAAAAAGGTGTTCCTGTTAAGTTAAATGGAAAAGAAATGCCTTTAACTGCTATTCTTGAAGAATTGAATGAACTTGGTGGTAGACATGGTATCGGAATCGTTGATATCGTTGAAAACCGTGTTGTAGGAATGAAATCACGTGGTGTGTATGAAACACCAGGTGGTACTATTTTAATGGAAGCTCATCGTCAGTTAGAAGAATTAGTATTAGATCGTGAAACTTTAAAATATAAACGTTTAGTTTCTGTGGAATTTGCTGAATTAGTATATGCTGCTAAATGGTTCTCACCATTACGTGAAGCTTTAACTGCTTTTGTTGATAAAACTCAAGAAGTTGTTAGCGGTACTACTAAGTTTAGATTATATAAGGGAAATATTATCAAAGAAGGTACAACTTCTCCATATTCTTTATATGATGAAGATATTGCTAGCTTTGCAACAGGTGATTTATATGATCATCATGATGCTGAAGGATTCATTACTTTATATGGTCTTTCAACTAAAGTTAGAGCAATGAAATTAAATAATAAAAAATAAAAAAGGGCTTTAGCCCTTTTATTATACAGGAGGTAAGAAAATGAATTTATGGGGTGGCAGATTTACCAAACCAACTAATCAATTAGTCTATGATTTTAATGCATCGATTGAATTTGATCAAACTTTTTATCAACAAGATATTCAAGGAAGTATTGCTCATGTAAAAATGTTAGCTAAACAAGGCATCTTAACTAAAGAAGAAGGTAACCAGATCGAAACTGCTTTAAAGCAGATCTTAGCAGATATCGAAAGTGGAAAACTTGAAATCGATAATTCACAAGAAGATATCCATAGCTTTGTCGAATCTACCTTGATCGACCGAATTGGCGATACAGGTAAAAAATTACATACTGGTAGAAGTAGAAATGACCAGGTTGCTTTAGACATGCGTTTGTATACTCGTGATCAGGTTGTAATGTTAAATACATTGGTTCACAATCTTTTAACAACGATCAATGATCTTATGAAAGA
Source organism: Clostridium sp. Marseille-Q5894 (assembly GCF_946902305.1). NCBI lineage: Bacteria > Bacillati > Bacillota > Clostridia > Eubacteriales > Clostridiaceae > Clostridium > Clostridium sp. Marseille-Q5894. The sequence goes on from NZ_CAMPPT010000006.1 coordinate 55,103, forward strand.
ACATTTAGATACGATCATGCCAGGCTTTACACATTTACAAAAAGCACAACCAATTACTTTAGCTCATCATCTTGGTGCCTATTTTGAAATGTTTAAACGCGATAGCAGCCGTCTTGAAGATATCTATGATCGAATGAATATATGCCCATTAGGTTCTGGAGCTTTAGCAGGAACAACTTATCCGTTAGATCGTAATTACACTGCTGAATTATTAGGGTTTGATGGTCCTTGTTTAAACAGTATCGATGGTGTTAGTGATCGTGATTATTTAATTGAATTATTAAGTGCTATGGCTACCATGATGATGCATATGTCAAGAATCAGCGAAGAAATTATTATTTGGAATACTAATGAATACCAATTTGTGGAATTAGATGATACTTTTTCAACTGGGTCATCAATCATGCCACAAAAGAAAAATCCTGATATTGCGGAATTAATTAGAGGTAAGACAGGTAGAGTTTATGGTGCTTTAACTAGTCTGCTTACAACCATGAAAGGTATTCCATTAGCTTATAATAAAGATATGCAAGAAGATAAAGAACTTGTTTTCGATGCTTTAACGACTACTAAAGGCTGTTTACAATTATTAAATGATATGTTGAAATCAACAACTTTTAATAAAACAAAAATGCGTAAATCAGCAACTGGTGGTTTTACTAATGCTACTGACGCTGCTGATTATCTTGTCAATAAAGGTGTACCGTTTAGAGATGCTCATGGAATCATCGGACGTCTAGTTCTTTATGCAATTGATCAAAATAAAGATTTAGATGATTTAAGTATTGCTGAATTTAAAGCTATTTGTGATGTTTTTGATGAAGATATTTATGAAGCAATCAGTGTTGAAACATGTGTAAATAAGCGTAATACAATTGGTGCTCCTGGTATTAAAGCAATGAAAGAAGTAATCGCTTTAAATGATAAATATTTAAATAATAGCATGGGGTTAAAATAATTTAACCCTTTTTTCTTACAATTTTCTTAAAAAAACACGATAAATTTGTCTTTTTAAACAAAATAGGCTAAGATGAAAAGTGAGGTGATATTATGGCTTACAATATCTTAGTAGTTGATGATGAACAATCAATTGCTGATTTAGTTGAATTATATTTACAAAACGAAAATTATCATGTTTTTAAATACTATCACGGGCAGGATGCTTTGGACAGTTTACAAAAAAATCACTATGATCTTGCCATTTTAGATGTGATGATGCCAGATCTTGATGGTTTTAGTTTATTAAAAGAAATTCGTAAAGATTATTTTTTTCCCGTGATCATGTTGACAGCAAAAAATAATGATCTTGATAAGATCAATGGTTTAACATTGGGAGCTGATGACTATATAACTAAACCCTTTAATCCTTTAGAGTTAGCTGCGCGTGTCAAAACCCAATTAAGACGCTATCTTCGTTATAATACTAGTGAAACGACACCCAACCAGCAAATATACGATTTCAATGGTCTAATGATCAATAATGACAATCATAAATGTACTTTATACGATCAGCCTTTAAATCTTACTCCTTTAGAATTCTCAATTTTATGGTATTTATGTAGTAAAAAAGGCAGTGTGGTAACATCAGAAGAATTATTTGAAGCTGTTTGGCAGGAAAAATATCTCGACAACAATAATACCGTCATGGCCCATGTAGCTAGATTGCGAGAAAAAATGCACGAAAATGCTCGTAAACCTAAATTTATCAAGACTGTTTGGGGAGTGGGTTATACAATTGAATAATTCTCATTTCAAAAAAAGTTTAACGGCTAATCTTTTAAAAAAAATAGCTGTTACAATTGGGATATCGATCATTACTTTTATTATCCTATTTGTTTATTCTTATGAAGTCTATCATCAATATGTTTGGCAAGAATATGATCTGGTTTATCAGTTGGCTCAATTGATCAAAGATAACTTACCAGTTATATCGATCAGTCTTATTGCTCTTGATACTATCATTATTTTTTGGCTTCGATACCGAGAATCCTTACAGTATATCGAAAAGATGTTAGAAGCGGGAAAAATACTTGTAGAAGATAGCGAGCGATTAATCAGTCTTCCTTTTGAGCTTAAAGAAATAGAGGATCAAATGAATCAAATCAAAAAAGATTCATTAAAAAACAGAGCTGCTATTAAACAGGCTGAAAAGCAAAGAAATGATTTATTGTTGTATTTAGCTCACGATTTAAAAACACCTTTAACATCAATTATTGGCTATTTAGATTTATTAAAAAGCCAAACTAATTTATCTTTAGAAGAAAAAAGCAATTATACAAAAATTGCTTATGATAAATCGCTTCGTTTAGAAGAACTGATCGAAGAATTCTTTTTGATCGCTAAATATAATTTAAGCGATATCACGTTAGATAAACAGCAAGTAAATTTATCAATCATGCTAGCACAAATATCATATGAATTCATGCCTTTATATCGAGAAAAAAATCTTGAATGTGTTAATGAGATCGAAGATAATTTAATTGTATCGATCGATATAAACCAATTTGAACGTGTTTTTGATAATCTTATTCGTAACGCCATCAATTATAGTGATAAAGATTCAAAAATTAATATTAGTGCTAAAAAAGAAAATGATCATATTATCATAAAATTATCAAATTCTGTTAATTTTGTTGATAAGAATAAATTAAATCATATTTTTGAACCCTTTGTCCGTTTAGACGAATCACGAAGCAGTAAGACCGGTGGTTCTGGATTAGGGCTAGCGATAACTAAAAAGATCATCGAACTCCATCATGGGACAATTCGTGCTGATTTAAATAATAAATTAATTATCTTTACAGTTAAATTACCATTGTAAGAAATTTGTAAGAATTTCTTTAGTAAATGTCAATACATAACCTATTTTATCTTGTTATGATAACAATATAGAATAGGTTTTTAGATTGGAGGTAATATTTATGGCATTAAAAAAACCACATCTATCCAATTTTGTCCTGGGGTTTTGTTCTCTGATTTATTTTTGGATGTTAATTAAGATCATTTTACTTAAAAATGGTTTTACTAATCAAGGTTATAAAATAAATTTTATATTATTTGATTTTATTAACCAGTATTATGATCATGGATTAAGCCAAACTTTATTGATTAATATTTTAGGAAATATCGCATTATTTATTCCTCTAAGTATTATTTTATTAAATTATTTTAAATCCCTTACTTACAGTAATGTTATTTTTACAAACTTTATAACTAGTCTATCATTTGAATTAATTCAATTAGCAACAGGATGGGGAGTTTTTGATGTTGATGATATTTTTCTAAACACTTTAGGTGGTATTATCGGTTTAGTCATATACCATTTAATTACTCACAAAAAACGTAGTAAATTACCTTCAGCAATATTTCTCGTTAGTTTTGGCATGATTGGTTATCTTTCACTTCATGAGTTCTATCCTGTTCTATTACCATCATTTATACTATAAAAAGGAGCTAAAATTATGGAAAAATTATCTATTAAAGAAAAAGCAATCATCGTTATCATTCTTGGAGCAATTGCCATCTTTTCAATTGCTATTAAATACTATTCAATGACATTATGAAATTAAAAAAAGCACCTGCATTTATTTGCTTTATTCTTGTTCTAGCAATTGGCTATCTAGGTATTCAGATAGTTCCTCATTTCTTATATGATAATAACAATGATTGCCCTCAATATATCGAAGAATTTGTCAAAAATAACCCTCAGGCAATAGAATTAAAAACAAATTATCAAAGCGAAGAAAACGACGATCCGATCACTTTAGAAATCAATGATAAGATCCCCTTATTTATCCAGTGGGATAAGCGCTGGGCATATACTCCCTATGGTGATGAAATCATCGGAACTGCTGGCTGTGGTCCTACCTGTATCGCGATGGTAGCTGTCGGTCTTACTGGCAATACTGATTACAATCCTCGTTTTGTTGCTAAATATGCTAGTGAAAATGGTTATTTAGAAGGCAGTAAAACAACCTGGACTTTTATGGAAAAAGGATGTCAAGCTTTTAATTTAAAAGCCTCAGCCGTTCCCTTGGACAAAAATTCTATGATCAATCAACTAAATCAAGGAAATCCCATTATCTGTAGTGTTAAACCAGGTGATTTTACAACAACCGGGCATTTTCTAGTAATAACTAAAACTATTGATGGTGAATTCTATCTCAATGACCCCAACAATAAGGAAAACAGTCAACGTTCATGGACATATGAAAGACTTGCATCACAAATAAAAGCGATGTGGTCATACTCTCTTATATAATAAAATTGGGAGTGTAAAATAAAGTGTGTAAGTAAGTAATATGTGTTATATTACTGCTACACACTTTTCTTATTATCAAAATTAAAAATATGGAGGTTAATGAAATATGGCAAGAATAAAAAGAGATCCAAAAACAGTAGCTTTGGCTCAACAAATTATTGATACTTATAATCCACAATCAGCACAGGATATGGATGAAGCTTTAAAAGATATTTTTGGACCATTATTTGAATCAATGCTTCAGGGAGAAATGAACAACCATCTTGGTTATGCATCTAACAGTAAAGAAGAAAAAAAGACATTAAACAGAAGAAATGGTTATTCTCCTAAAAAAATAAAAACATCAAGAGGAGAATTAGATATTAATATACCTAGAGACAGGGAGGCATCTTTTGAACCGCAAATTATTCCTAAGAGAACGAGAGATGTTTCGGACATTGAAAATAAAGTCATCTCAATGTATGCAAAAGGAATGTCTCAAAGAGATATATCAACCACAATTGAAGATATCTATGGATTTTCGGTTTCTCATGAAATGATTTCCGATATAACCGATGCTATCATTCCTGAACTGGAAAACTGGCAAAACCGACCACTATCTCAATGTTATGCATTCTTGTTTGTTGACTGTTTATATGTGACAGTAAGAAATGATTATGAGGTAAAGGAATATGCTGTATATGCTGTTTTAGGCTATGACATCAATGGAAACAAGGAAATACTGGGGTTATGGTTAAACGAGACAGAAAGCAAGCATAAATGGATGCAGATTTTTGATGAAATCAAAGCGAGAGGTGTGGAAGATGTTTTCTTTATATCTATGGATGGTGTTAGTGGACTTGAAGATGGTGCGAAAGCAATATTTCCCAATGTTGTGGTACAAAGATGTATTGTCCACCTTATAAGGAATTCTATTAAATATGTCCCAAGCAAGGATTATAAGCGATTTACACAATCATTGAAAAAAGTTTATGGAGCTCCTAGTTTAAAGGCGGCCAAAAACGCATTTGAAACATTCAAGAATGAGTGGAAACAATATCCGGGAGCAGTTGATGTATGGGAAAGGAACATTCATCATGTAGAACAGCTGTTTGATTATGGATCAGCCATCAGAAAAGTTATGTATACAACCAATGCAATTGAAAGTGTCAATTCAAGTTTTAGAAAGGTCATAAAAAAAGGAGCATTTCCAAATGAGACAGCGGTATTAAAAGTGTTATATTTAAGAGTTCTTGAATTATCGAAAAAATGGTCAGGTGGGCGTGTATCAAATTGGGCAATGGTTATGAATCAATTAATGATGGATGATAGATTTTCAACAAGAATCCAAAAATATTTAGAAAAATAAAATGACCTATATATACTCGATATAAGTCATTTCTATAGTTCTTTGACAATTTAATAAAATTACTTACACAAATTTCTTGACATTCCCTCGATATAAGTCATTTCTATAGTTCTTTGACAATTTAATAAAATTACTTACACAAATTTCTTGACATTCCCATAAAATTTCAACAACACAGCATTTAAAATCTGCTGTGTTTTTTATTCTTTTCATAAAATACTACAATTCAACTAATTATTTATTATGTGCGCTGTAATAATCGTATAACTAGATGAATTAATCGTTATTTTAAGATTATCAACTTCACAGTACCAGTTTTTACCTTGTCTATAAATATTACAAGTTTCTTTCAAAACTTTATTTTTACAATATTCAACTACATCAATTTGATCTATTTTTAAATTTCTTTTAATTCTCTCAATTCCCATTTCCGTCGTATGAATTTTATCAATATTATCTAACAATATTTTTCTATCTTCCATTATTTTATCCTCCTATAAATTTCGATTTATTATGACATAATATATTTCATCCCATAATAAAAGTCAACCTAAGATACTATCTTAAGTTGACTTCACTTCATTAATCTTCTTTTCGTTTGCTTACTAAAACCGTAACCATACTTATTAATCCTAATCCCGCAAATACTCCAGTTAAAGTATCATCACCTGTTTTAATACTTACTGTTGAATCTCCAACTTTGACTGGATTACCTGCTTCAATTACTTCTAATCCGGCCATTGCCTTAGTTAAAGTATCTTTAGCATTATCAACCTGCTCTTGACTTGCTTCAGAATTATTTAACACTGCCTGTACATTGTTTAATGTTTCTTGTAATACATTCCATGATTCAGCACTATAACTTGCTGCATTTAAGCTGTTTGCTTTATTGATCAACTCTTGTAATAGATCCTTATTTGGAATCAATCTTAAGTTTAAGTATGCTCTTATCAATGCCTCATATGCTGCATCTACTTCTATTTGTGTCGCATCTGGATCTTCTAATACTACTATTGCATCATTTAATGCTTCATTCATTACTTCCCATGATGCTACTGTATAATTTGCCTCATTTAATCCATTTACTTTATTGATCAAAGCACTTAGTAAATCCTTATTTGGTTTTAATCTTAAGTCTAAGAAAGCTTTTACCAATTCTATATACGCTTCATCTATTTCTTCCTGCATTGCATTCTCGTTACCTAGTACATCATTTGCTTTATCTAACGCTGATAACATTGCATTCCATCTAGATTCAATGTATTTATCTGCTTCTAAACCATTGATCATATCTACTTGTTTTTGTAATGCTGTTTTATCACCTTTAAAGAATTCTAACATATGCATAGCATTCGCTAGTCGATCGAAAGCGTTATTTACTTCAACTTGTGTAGCTTTAGTATTATCATATACTTCTTTAGCATTTTCTAAAGCCTCATTAAATTCTGTTACTACAACTGGTAAGACATATTCTAAATTTACATCTTCAGCCATTTCAATAGCAATTTGTAAAGCTAATTTATCTGTTTCAATTACTTTTTCAACTAAAGCTTCTATAGCTGCATTTAAATTTGCTGCTGCAATATCAATTTCTTCTTGAGTCACATCTTCTTTAGCTACAACAATTTTTGCATTTGTTAAAGCATTTTGCATTACAGTCCAGCTTTCTGTCGTATAATCAGCTTCGTTTAAATTTTCAGCAACAATGATTGCCTCATTCAATCCTGCTTTATCTAAAATTTCGACATATACGATTTCAAATTTATCAAGCTGTGGTGATCTGCCTGCTGGTCCTGTAAACACTAATATTCCCTTACCAGCTTCTTTTACATTTAAGTCAAATTCTGCAATATGTGTTGCTGCTGTACTGCTAGCTCCAGCTGACACACTGCCACTTTCTATTTTTCCGCTTTCTTCTGACCATGCTAAAGCATTTGTCGTTGATCCACTTCGATAATATGCTTTTACATGATATATTCCAGCTTTTATCGCATTGTAATGATATTTAACGACATCACCTTGATTGATAGCATCAATAAATTTTCCATTACTTGCCCATGAACCTTCAGTAACGACACAAGGCCAGCCATTATCATTGCTTGGATCGTTGATGATCTCGCTTGCATATTCAGCTTCAAGAACTATCGTATCGTTTCCTTCAGGGAAAACAAATGGATTATTCTCTGTATATTTACTAAATACAAATATTACTTCAATTTTAGCGTTTGCACCAATATTTTCAAAAGTATAAGAATCAACTATACCGACAGATTTGCCATCTACAAGAACATCTTTGATTTCATATCCTTCATCAGCAATAATATTATATGTTTTACTATCACCTTCAGTAACCTCAGTTATACCTTCGTCACTAATTGTACCACCAGCACTGGCAATTGCTTCAATATTATATGTACTCAATTCAATATCACCAGGCGTAAAAACTAATTTATCAAGCTGTGGTGATCTGCCCGCTGGTCCTGTAAATACTAATACCCCATTACCAGCTTCTTTTACATTTAAGTCAAATTCTGCAATATGCGTTGCTGCTGTACTGCTAGCTCCAGCTGACACACTGCCACTTTCTATTTTTCCGCTTTCTTCTGACCACGCTAAAGCATTTGTCGTTGATCCACTTCGATAATATGCTTTTACATGATATATTCCAGCTTTTATCGCATTATAATTATATTTAACGACATCACCATGATTGATAGCATCAATAAATTTTCCATTACTTGCCCATGAACCTTCAGTAACGACACAAGGCCAGCCATTATCATTGCTTGGATCATTGATGATCTCACTTGCAAATTCAGCTTCAAGTACTGCTGATGTCTCTTTTTGCCAAGGGAAAACAAAAGGATCTTCTTGAGTATATTTTTCTCTTTTAACTAATCCATTTTCAGCAATTCTTAGATCCTCAATTGCTTTTTCAATTTCAGAAATAGCAGCATCTGATTTTTCAGCAATTTCTTGTGCATATATCAATGCAGCTTTAAACTGTACCCAACCTGATATATACCAGTCTTCAATCTTTTGTTTTCCTGATTCAAGAAGCATATTCAATGTTTCTAAAGAACTCGTTTCAGTATCTTTAATAGTAATATTTGCTTTATCATTAAATCCTAAAATCAAACCACTACTTGGTTCTGTTAATTCGACACTAAATACTCGATCACCTGTTGCATTAGTATTTCTTCTTGTTTCTACAGGAGCATAAGTTTCATTAACACCATCTTCCATTACGATATTAGTAATCAGTTCAGTATTAAAATCATCTTGAATCGCACTTCCTGGATTAGGTTGTAATTTTGCAGTTATTGTCCCTTTGTTGCCACCAACCCGAACTATTTTAACATTGATTCTCTCATTTTCATTCATTGTATAACTAGATTCTTCTAATCCAATCATACCTTTGCCACCATTGTTAATAACATATGCAGCTTCGATTCCAATCGCTTTTGAATCTACACTTAATGTTAAAGTATGTTCGCCATCTTCTAAATCTTTTGAAGCATAAATTATTTGTCCAGTTGCCCGTGAACTAGCATTTGTATCTATTTTTTCTGCTTCACCACCATCTATTGTAATAGTAGCAGTACCATGATTTGGATCCTTTGTACCCATCAGATAAACTTTGCTGCCTGTAAATGTAAGGGTTAAGGATGCCCCCGCATTAGCATAACGGTTTGTCCCATTAATACAAGTTGTAATATTTTCTTTATACCATGTACCATTAAATGTATAACCCATTCCATCTGAAATATCAGTATCCTCAATATCAATAACATCCATTCCTTCAGGAGCCATACCCGCTAGCTCAAATCCTTCGCTAGCTTTATATACACCTACTTCACTGATGATCGGCACCGCATCGCTTTTGTTTGTATCGACTGTAATTCGAATCTGATCAGCTCTTACAGTTGCTGTCCGGACTAATCTTTTAGCTCCGATCGTTTCCCCTTCATCCATGACTTTCCATTCGCTATTTTCGCCATTACGATATTCAACTTTATATTCATTGATACTTTGACCAAACTGAATGGCTTCTTCGATAGAAACAACATCAAATGATTTTGTTGAACCTAAATCTATTAACAGAGTACCTTCTTGTATCCCATCATCAACCGTCCAATATGTTTCATCATTTCCATCAATGACATTTCCTGGACCATAGGTAATGTCGTCACCACGCACACTTGAGGCTTTTACTGAGGCATTTGTTGAAGCTGCTAAATTATTATTAAATGTTTCTTCAATATTTTTCCCAAATTCAGCTAATCTATCTAATATTGCCTGATCAACTGTTCCATCTGAGTTTGGTGGTACATTTAATAACAATGGTGCATTATGACCAACTGAATTAAAATACATATTTCCTAAATCGGCAAGACTTTTAGGGGTATTCTTTCTTGTCCCCCAGAACCATCCTGATGTAATCCGCGCATCAGCTTCAGGTACTGTCCATTTATTGCCATTTTCATATCCCAATGAATAACTTCCCTGGACATTATCATCACATGTATCAGCTTCGATATCAACATTTGATTTTGACCAGGTATTTTTTGAAGCAAAACCATTTTCATTTCCAATCCAGCGAACTGTCGTATTAGCACCACATTGGAAAATCATGCATTCACTATCAAAGCCAGCTTCTAATCCTTCTTGTGTTTGAATCGTCTCATACCAACGTTTAAAATCATATTTTTGGGCATTGGCACCACTTCCTTTAGCGCCATCCATCCAAATTTCTGTAAAATGACCATTATTACCATATTTATCATTTCCTAAAATTTCATTTAACTGATTTACATAATAGTCATTATAATCTAACACATCATTTTCTTCAGTTGTCGCATTACCATTTTCATCATAATAACCATAACTAGAATCATGAATATCCCATGGTGATAAATACAATCCCATATCAATATCATATTTTGTACAAACTGCTGAAATTTCTGCCAAGATATCACCGTTACCATTTTTATAGCTTGTATTTGCAACATCATAATCTGTATATTGACTATTCCAAATACAAAAACCGTCATGATGTTTAGCAGTTACAATGATCTTCTTAAATCCAGCATCTTTAAATGCTTTTACCAATGTCTCGGCATCAAAATCATTTTCTAATTTAAATATTTCGTCTGGGGTTTTATTCCCATAATTTTCTCCCCATTCAATTTCATTGAAAGTATTAGGTCCAAAGTGAACAAAACCTGCTAATTCTTCTTTTTGATAACGATACTGCTCATTTGTCGGAGTAACTCCCCAAGGTTCTGGAGCTGCCACCTGCATAGTTGATAAATCACTATCACTAATATAACTTTCAGCTGCATTTATATGGTTTATTCCCGGTACCAGAGTCATGATCATCGTTAGTGATAACGCTATTTTACTTAACTTCATCATTTTTATCCTTTCATTTAATATTCTTTTCCCATAATTATCTTTTTAATTAAAATTCGTCTTATTATTTTATTTATCGCCTCCTCGTTTTAAATTCTATTTATTAACAAAACCGTTTTACTTAAACACAATAAAAATAGTATATTACTTGATCATGTGATGTAAACGGTTTCATAAATTTATCGTATCTTATTTATATAAAAACGTATTTAGTTTTTTAAATATATTTTTTGTCTTTTTTAATTTAATAATAAAAAATGATGATAACTAATTCACATAATAGTTTCATCATTTAATTTATCTATATTCTACTTAAGATCCTTAGTCCCATATTTAAGATGATACAGTGCTTCCAATACCTCAAAAATATACGTAATAGAAAACTTACCAATCAAAGACTGGTGATCTGTTCCTACTTGTAAAATCATATCTACTGAATTACTATATACAAACTCATCTAATTGCGTTATTACAATTTTATAAGCTGGAGATTTAGAAATCGCACGCATCACATCAGGATGATCGATCATAAAACCACCAGCAATACTCGATACAATAATCACATCATTTTTCGTTAACTGTTCAATTACTAAAAGCTGCTGCGATAAAGGATACATCCCGCTACATTCTTTTCCTAAATAAGAAAGTTCGATCTGTAGCTGCATGGAAACAGACTGCGTAAAAAAATTGCCTGCGAAACAAATTTTATTAGCACTATGGATCTTATCAACAATAAACTCTAGATCTTCATAATCGATATTATCGTAAGTTGCTCGTAAATTATCAATGATATTTTCAAAGTGTGCTTTAAATACTTCTTTACCTTTATGTAAATATTTCCGCTGCGGTAATTGATGATCAAACTGCAGTCTTAGAGCATCACGATTAAAATAATTAAGATTCATTGTAATATCCAATTTAAAATCAGCAAAAGATTCATAGTTAAGTTTTCGACATAATCTAGAAATCGTCGCTGTTGAAACAAAACAAAAATCAGCAACATCAGTTATCGTACTTTGAGGAATCAAATAAATATTCCGTAAGATCATCCTTGCGGCATTTGCATAAACGTCATTAATATTAGCTGTATTAATAAAATTAACTAAATTATAAAAAGCACTTCGCATCACTTATCCTCCCTTATGAATCACTGTAATTTGACCATCATTCAAACATAAACAATTTAATTGTCCAACTGTTCCACAAGCTAAACCACCATCAATTCCAATCTTATTATGATGAACTTCATCAAGCCAGATATTAAAACTATAATCCTTATTTAATAATGCCGTTGGTGTATGTCCAAAAATATAAATTTTAGTCAAATCACCACGTTGTAAATAAAATCCTTCCCTGATCCAAAGCAAAGTATCTAGATCCTGCTTATCTAAAGGACGTTTTACGTCAATTCCTGCATGGACTAAAACATAACTTTGATTATTAACTTCTATTTCTAAATATTCTGGTAAATTGTTTAAATATTCATATAAATTCTTTAAAAATGCACTTCTAACCACCCGATAATCCTCATGTTTTAATTTATCTTTTTGAAGATACTCGCGAATATTCTCCATCGTTGTATTTCCGCCATTAGCAATCCACAATTTAAAGGCTTTTGAAGGATAATCAATATCATCATAATAAACCCCATAATACAATGCCTCTTGCATCATATATTCATGATTTCCTTTAATTAAAATTATATTATCATGTTCTTGAATATAAAATAAGATCTTTAAACTATCTGGTCCTCGATCACATACATCACCAATTATATATAATAAATCAAATTCACTAAATGAGATTTTTTCTAATAATTTAATAAACAAATCATAATAACCATGTAGATCACTTATGACATAAACACGTCTCATTATTTCACCACCCACAAATATAATAACATAAACAAAGCCAAAATTTTTGATTATTTTCTTATCTTATCAGATATAACCACATTTATAACCACATTTTTAGCTCTTTTAACATTTTCCCTAATTATAATTTTGATCATAAACCCATTTGCTTTTTATACATAAAATCTTATCCCTTTATAGCTAGTCAGCTCAATAAGAGTCTTTTATCATAAGCATATCAAAATATTAGCATACTCAAAATCCTTTTTCACGAGATTTATTCCAATTTCAAACTTATCATTTTTACCTAAGATTTATCTTTTTATAAAAATAAACGAAGCATTGCTTCGTTTACTCTTTTCCTAAAGTTGCAACCATTACTGCTTTAATTGTATGCATTCTATTTTCAGCTTCATCAAAAACAACTGAATTAGCACTTCTAAATACTTCATCTTCTACTTCACGAATATCAATACCTTGTTCATATTTTTCTTTTGCCACAGTCGTTTCAAAATCATGGAACGAAGGTAAACAATGCATAAATAAAGTTTTTGGATTACCTGTTTTAGCCATCATCTCTTGTGTTACTTTATATGGTGATAAAAGCTTTACTCGTTTTGGATAAAGCTCTTCGGCTTCCCCCATTGATACCCAAATATCAGTATAGATGACATCAGCATCTTTAACAGCTTCATCAACATTGCTAGTAATTGTTAAACTTCCACCAGATTTAGCTGCCTCTTCCTTGCAATAAGCAACTACTTCAGGATCCATTTTTAATTCATCTGGTCCTAAAGCCACAAAATGCATTCCCATTTTAGCAGCTCCATACATTAAACCATAACAAACATTATTACGGATATCACCTGTAAAGACAAACTTCACTTCATTTAAAGGTTTGTCTAAATGTTCTTCGATCGTTAAAAAGTCTGCCAATGTTTGGGTTGGATGATCAACATCTGTTAAGCCATTCCATACTGGTACGCCAGAATAATCACGCAATGCTTCTACAGTACTTTGTTCAAAACCTCTAAATTCAATTCCATCATACATTCTTCCTAATACTTTAGCTGTATCTTCAATTGATTCTTTTTTTCCCATTTGTGAGTTAGATAAAAAAGTTACGTGTCCACCTTCATCTAATGCTGCTACTTCAAAAGCACATCTAGTTCTTGTTGATGTTTTTTCAAATAACAAAACAATATTTTTTCCGGCTAGACGATTACCTAAAATTCCTTTTTTCTTGTCTGCTTTTAATTTGTGAGCAAGATCCAGCAAATATCTTATTTCTTCTTTTGAGTAGTCTTTAAGTGTTAAAAAACTTCTTCCGTGTAGATTCATTTCTAATTCCCCCTTTATTCTATAGATTTTAACAAAAACAAAAGCAATAATCAACTAATTGATTACTGCCGGTTTTTCTTCCTTTTCAAACATTTCTTTAATATTGTCTTTAGATTGAATTATTAATTCTCGAACTTGTTTTAATGTTTCATCAGTTACTAAAATATCAAACGCTTCTTTAGCTGAATTTGCCTCAACAGCAATCGCTAAATCTAATCGAAATAATTTCTTTTCGTCCATGATAAAACCTCCTTCAATTTTTTAATAAGTATTTACTATATTTAGCTATTTGACTAGGATGCATCTCTATTTTTAAATAAATACTATCTTCTAAATACTGAAATTCTAGCACTAAACTATGTTGATGTAAATACTTAAATACTTCACCATCTTGATAAGGAATATTTAAATCATAAATTGCATAATCTTTAAAAAGGATACTGCTGATAACTGTTTCTAACTGATCTAATCCAATTCTCTCCTTAGCCGAAATAAACACATATGGTTCTATCGGTACAATAAAACCATATTTATTTAAATCAACTTTATTATATGCATAAATCATCGGGGTATCCTTTACTCCCAATTCATTCAATACTTGATTAGTCGTTTCAATATAAGCTTCATAATTAGGATTTGAAGTATCAACTACATGTATCAATAAATCAGCCTCAACAACTTCTTCAAGCGTTGAACGAAAAGCCTGAATCAAATGATGAGGTAAACGATCGATAAAACCAACTGTATCTGTAAGTAAACAGGCATGTTTATTTATTAACACATTACGAGTAGCTGTCTGCAAGGTTGCAAATAACATGTCCTTTTGCAATACCTGCTTGTTTTTATTAAGACAAAAAGCATTCATCAAGGTACTTTTGCCACTATTAGTATATCCAACTAAAGCAATAACTTTCATCTCATTATTCTTACGTCTTTTTCGTTGATTCTGACGCTGTTTAACAATTTTTGCTAATTGTCTTTTAGCCTGCGCTATTTGATTAGAAATAAGTCTTCGATCTAATTCTAACTGCTTTTCACCACTACCGCGAAACCCCGAACCACCTTGTTGACTATACAGATGTTCTTTCATCCCAGCTAATCGTGGTAATAAGTATTGTCCTTTAGCTATTTCTACTTGTAGCTTAGATTCTTTGCTTTTAGCTCTTACTTCAAAGATTCGCAAAATCAAATCTGTACGATCAGTTACCTCAACATCTAAAATATCTGTTAAATTTTTTACTTGTAAAGGTGATAATTCTTCATTAAAAATAACAATATCGATACCATCTAACTGTGCTTTGATTTCTTGTACTTTTCCTGTTCCAATATACAATGATGGATTGATCCTATCTAAATTCTGAATACATCTTTTAACTACCTGAATATTACACGCTTTACATAATTCTTCTAATTCAATCAATGAATTATCCAAATCATAATTCATTTCTTTATATTTAACACCTACAATTAAGGCACCCATTTTTTCACCTCATCTAATTTTACCCTATCTTATTCAATATTACTAGAAGGAAAATGTTGAAAATGAAATTTGTTGTTTATTAAAAATCAATAGTATTTAAATAATAATAGAAATGGAGGAAGACATGAAAAAGTTAAATTATTATTTTACTTTAGTTTTAGTCGCATTTATTACTTTATTTTCCTTTTTTAATATGTTTCAAATTGTTTCTCTTTCTAATAATGTGATTAAAATAGTTATTAATAATCTCCTTCCCTCGCTTTTACCTTTTATGATTTTAATATCACTATGCTTATCACTTGGTCTACTAAATTTATTTAGTTATTTAATTCAATGGATATTCAAACCATTATTTAAATTATCACCGATCATGTCTTCAATATACTTTATTTCTTTCTTTTGCGGTTACCCGACAAATGTTAAAATGATCAAAGAAGCTTATGAACTAAACTACATTAATCAAAATGAATTACAGCATCTACTCTCCATTGCCTCTTTTGCATCAATTTCTTTTATCTTTGTATCATTAAATTTAGAAAATCCCGCAATTATTTATTTTTGCCATTTACTTCCTAGTATTATTAAAGCCCTATTTTATCATCAACATTATCAGTTCCAAACTCTTCAAGAATCACTTACTAAATTAAAACAACCCCATTTGAACTTTGTTGAAGCCTTAAAGCAAAGTATTCTTAGCTCCTGTTATGCTTTTATTTTTATTTTAGGTTACATGTTAGTTTTTCAATTTATTGGTTATGCTTTATCACATATTATTAAAGACAGTTTTATAAACGCTATTATTCAAGGTATTCTTGAATTTAGTTCTGGCAGTTTACAGTTATTAGAATTTAAGCATACACCGCTTGTTTATAGTTTAATATGTTTTAATTTATCTTTTAGTGGCATTAGTGTAATGATGCAAACAGATAATTTATTGTATGGCATCGAATATAGTTTTAAAGAATATTTTATTGCCCGTTTATATCATGGTATTTTTTCATTTATGATCTGTTTAGTTTTATATACATTTATTTTATGATATTTATTGATTTAGTCTTATTAAGAATAATTATCATTAGTGTTGACTGTTTTAAAATAATATAATATTATAATAGTAACCATTACTATTATAAAAAGGAGTAAGCATATGACAAAAACCAGATATTCAAAACAACGGGAACTTATATATGAAAATCTAAAAGCCAGATGTGATCATCCGACTGCCGAAACAATTTATACAGAATTAAAAAAAGATAATCCTGGTTTAAGTTTAGGAACAGTGTATCGTAATTTGAATTTTTTAGCGGAAGCTAAATTAATAAGGAAATTGGATGTGGGTCAAACTACTGTACACTTTGATGCTGATCTTTCAGCGCACCATCATTTTATTTGTAAAGAATGTCAACAAGTATTTGATATTATTTATGATGATGAACGTATTAGTAATGATGTACAAAAGGAAACTGAACATCAAATTGAAAAAATCGACCTTGTTTTCAGTGGAACTTGTAAAAATTGTTTAAAAACTAAAAATTAAAAGACTTATGGAGGAAAACAAATTATGACACTTAAAGGAACAAAAACAGCAAACAACTTAATGCATGCTTTTGCTGGCGAAAGTCAAGCACGCAATCGTTACACTTATTATGCATCAATCGCTAAAAAAGAAGGATACGTACAAATTCAAAATATTTTCTTAGAAACTGCTAACCAGGAAAAAGAACATGCCAAAAGATTAATGAAATTAATGAATAAAGATTTTGCTGGTGAAAGTTTATATACAGATGGCAGCTTCCCTGTATTACTTGGAAATACTGCTGAAAATTTAAAAGCTGCGGCAGCTGGTGAAAATGAAGAATACACTGAAATGTATCCAAGCTTTGCTAAAACAGCACGTGAAGAAGGATTTGAAGATATTGCAGCTATTTTAGACAGCATCGCAATTGCTGAAAAACATCATGAAGAAAGATATTTAAAATTATTGGCAGCTTTAGAAAATGGTACAACATTTAAAAGAGAAACACCTGTAGTTTGGAAATGTAATAACTGCGGATTTGTTTATGAAGGTTTAGAAGCACCTGAAAGATGTCCAGCATGTGATCATCCTCAAGCTCATTTTGAAGTAAATACTTTCTTTTTAGGATAAAAGCCTTGCTATCAAGGCTTTTTATTTTGAAAAATATAATTCGATACTAAATTCAATTATTTCTAGTAATTCCTTGATTTTATTCATTGCTATCACCTCGTATTTTTAGCATACACCTGTAATAAATGAAAAACCATCGAAGTAAATTACATAATCTTACAATTTTGTCATTTATCATGTTATAATGTCCAAATGGAGGTGTATGAATGAAATTAATATTTGTCTGGTTGATCAATAACATCATCATCCTGCCTTTTAAAATAATAAATGCCATCATTAAAGTTATTTATCACATTATTAAAAATATTTATTTTAATAATTTTGATCTTGAATATATCAATAATCTTGATGGCTACCAATTCGAATCTTTTACTAAACTACTATTAGAAAAAAATAGTTTTAAAAATGTATCAATATCAAAAAGCAGCAATGATTATGGTATTGATGTCATTGCTACAAAAAATAATTATACTTATGCAATTCAATGCAAACGTTATAATAAACCTGTTGGAATCAAGGCTATCCAGGAAGCTATAAGCGGCTGTACATATTATAATTGTGATATTCCCGTAGTTTTTACTAATAACACATTTTCTAAAGCAGCCATAAATCTCGCTAAAAATAATGAAGTAGAGCTATGGGATCATGAAACGTTATGTTATTTTTTGAAAAAATCTAAATTACTAACTAAATCATTACCATTCTATTATCCTCTTATTTCATTATTGATAACCCTTTTATTGTTTTATGGAACAATAAAAAAAGAATCTTTTTTGATTCCTTTACTAATTAGTTTATTTTTCTTTATTAGCATTATCATTAAAATTATCAAAGATAAAACAAAGGCTTCGTTAAAAACAAAGCCTAAATATCTCATCCATGATTACCACGATACTATAGATTAGTATCGTTTATTATTTGCTTTTGTTTATACTTATAAAAAAGTAAACAAAATAGTGCCAGCATAATAACAATTACAACGATCAAGATAAAACAGTGCATAAAAAACGTTTCGGGTAAAATCTTAATTACCGGATCGCTTCGATAATCAAATATCCAAAAATCATTTCTAAATACTATTTTATGAAATATGACAAAAGCACGATCAAAATCTAATGCTACCACAAATCCTAACATCGCCGGAATGATGATCGTCAACATCCCTGTCAATTTAAAAAAGCGATACTCTTTTTCCTTTAAACGCCTAATCATCATCAAAATAGCTATTGAGCCACTGATAATCATTGTAATTTGAATCACTTCAAAAATAACTTTAACTTCTTGAAAATGAATTTTTCCACTAGCTGACATCGTAAAATCAGGTAAGCTTAAAGCCCCCTGATAAAAAATAGACTGGTAATTGATCAAAATATCATAATTTTCTTTGATCACCTTTTCACTCATACCACTGAGAGTATCAATATGCAAATAATCAATATCAAAATAATATAACTGTTTAAAAAAGACTGTAAAGACTATTGCTAATGTAATAATAAAAAGCATTAACATGATTGATAAAAAAATATCTTTTTTACTATAACTCATATAAAAAGTCTTCTCCCTTTTGAACCTCTACTTTAGAAAGATCGGGATAATTTTGCTGTCTTAAAACTTCATATATACAAATAGCCGCACAATTTGATAAATTCAAACTTCTAACTTTATCACTCATTGGGATTCTTAAACAACGCTCTAAATGCTTAGTCAAGATTTCCTTAGGGATTCCATCATGTTCATGACCAAAAAATAAGTAGTGCTCTTTGCTGTTATCACTAAAGTCCTGATCAGTGAAACATATATTTGAATAACGGGTAAAAAAATGATATTCACCAGGGTTATTTTGTTCAAACTCTTCATAACTGTCATAAACATGTAGATCTAGATCTTTAACATAATCCAAACCAGCCCGTTTCATTTTTTTATCATCTAAATCAAAGCTCATTGGTTTAATGATATGAAGACTAGTGTTTGTAGCAACACAAGTTCGCATGATATTTCCCGTATTTTGAGGAATTGCGGGATGTACTAAAACAATATGATTCATTATAATATCTCCTTTAAAATTGTATATAACTTTTTTAAAGCTTTTGCACGATGTGAGTGTTTATTTTTTTCTTCCATTGACATCATCGCAGAAGTCATCTTACAAGGAGGGAAATAGAAAATTGGGTCATAACCAAAACCATTTTCACCTTCTATTTTATCATTGATCATTCCTTCCATTGTCTCTTCGATTAAAATCGGTTCTTGACCAGGAATCACTAAAGCCATTGCACAAACAAAACGAGCTTTACGATCTTTATCTTTAACAGCATCGATAATATATTGATTTTTTATCTCGTAACTAGTATCGGCACCTAAAAAACGAGCTGAATATATTCCCGGCTGTTTATCTAAAGCATCAACTTCTAAACCACTGTCATCAGCTAAGACTGGTTTATTTACGATCTTGGCAATCGTACTCGCTTTGATCAAGGCATTTTCTTTAAAAGTTGTGCCATTTTCTTCAATTTCAATATCATCATCTAAAACATCATTCATTGCTAATACTTCAATATCGATATCTTTCAACATTGCTCTAATTTCTTTGATTTTTCCTTGATTTGTTGAAGCAACGATTAACTCTTTCATTCTTTTACCTCGATTCCTAAAACTTCTTTAACTTTGTTGATTGGCATATCCTGCCCCGTCCAAATTTTAAAAGACTCCGCACCCTGATACAATAACATCAATTCTCCATTCATTATTTCACAGCCTTTATTCTTAGCCATTTGCAGCATTTTTGTAACTGCTGGCTGATATATAATATCAGCTACTTTTAAACTGGGAACAAAATATGATTCATCAGGAACAACTGATCGATCAAGCATCGGTTCCATTCCTACTCCGGTAGTATTAATAAACAAATAGCTATCATGCATATCTTGTTTTAAGGCATTTAAATCACTTAATGATTTAAATGTAATCTTACAATTAGTTTCTTCGATCGTATTATTGATGATTTCTATAAATTCAGGCCGTTGACTACGATTATAAATAACGATCTCTTTTGCTCCATCCATAGCCATTTGAACCATGATCGCAGTAGCAGCGCCACCAGCTCCAACCATTGTAATTTTGTTATTTTTAATTGACCAGTTTTGTTCTTCCAAGCTTTTAATAAAGCCAACACCATCAGTAATAGTACCGTAATATTTATCATCTTCTAATTTAATTGTATTAACAGCATTACATAATCTCGATACTGTTGAAATATTATCTAAATAAGGAATGATCGTCTGCTTATGTGGCATCGAGACATTCGCCCCTTTTACTTTTAAAGCTTTTAAACCTTTAACAGCTGCTTCGAGCACTTCACTTTTAATATCGAACGCTAAATAAACGCTATCGATATTTAATTCTTTAAAAGCACAATTATGCATCGCTGGTGATTTAGAATGATGAGCTGGACTCGCAATAAAAGCATATAAACTAGTTGTTGCACTTATTTTTGATTTCATGATATTCCTCCGTATTTTGTGGTTATTATAGCATATCTGTAATTAAGTTTGCAGTTTTAGAAAAAAATATATTTTATTTTTTTTATCTATTATAATATAAATTATCAGAAAGGGGAAATTAATGTATGTCTAATTATGAATTGATTGCTTTGGATATGGATGGCACATTACTAAATAGTCAAAAAAAGATTTCAAAACCAACTATCGCAGCAATAAAAAAAGCAACATCCTTAAATAAGTATGTTGTTTTATCAACAGGAAGAGGTTTAGCTGAATTAAAAGATTATGAAAATGAAATTTGTGATATCCAATATGGAGTTTTAGAAAGTGGAGCTTTAGTCTATGATTTAAAAAATAGAAAAATAATTCACCAGGAATATATACCATTTAATATAGTTGATAAAATAATGGCGGTAGCTAGTCAAAGTGATATAATGGTTCATCTTTTTAATAATGGTTCTTCCATTGTTTCTAAAAAGAATCTTAGCGAAATGGCAAGATATCATATGGGAATATATCAACCAATGTTTCAACGAGTTACTACAATTGTCGATGATATTTATAGCTTTTCTAAAGATAAAATGATTGAAAAAATCAATCTTTATCATCTAAACGAAGAAGCACGCAAAAAAAGTTATCAATTATTAAAAGATCTGCCGCTTACATTCGCATTAGCTGAAACAACATCTTTAGAAATTTCGCCTTTAAATGTTACTAAAGCAAGTGGATTAATTAAATTATGTGATTATTTAGATCTTAAATTAGATGAAACTATTGCTGTAGGTGATGCTAATAATGATTATGATGTTTTAAAAACAGCAGGCTTAGCAGTTGCAATGCAAAATGCCAATGATGAGATTAAAGAAATTTGTGATGTTATTGTAAGTGATAATAATCATGATGGCTGTAAAGAAGCAATTGAAAATTATTTGATTCGATAAAAGGTTTTTACTAAGATCAGTAAAAACCTTTTTTAAACATTATAAATAATATTGTTGATAATAGTGGACTCTAAGCAGATCACAAATCGTCATGATCTGATAATTAAAATCAATTCCATCAAACTTACCTGGAACCTGGATTACATAATCTGCAATTTTATGTTTTCCAAAAGCATAATTCTTATTTTGAGTTATAAGAATCGATGTCGCTAAATCAACATCTTCTTCCTTTTGGATTTGCATAAAAGAATTCATCGCCCGTCCAGTAGCCGAGATAAAAATTATTACATCTTCTTGATCAAATTTAATATTTTGATCAAAACTATGATATTGAATTACTGGTTTACCAAAACTAACTAAATCAGTTTGAAATTCAACCGCAATCGACATTGGATATAAAGCCCCAATCAAAATAACTCTTTTTGCTTTAAAAATTGCTTCACAAATAATTGAAATATACTCTTTCATAGTTTCATTCGAACATGATTTTTCCATTCCCGCAATTAATTTTTCACTACTTACACCTAACATCCGTGCCCGAATTTGATCCAAACGAATCATATGATCTCTAATTAAACGCGCTTTAAACTTCTCATAATTATTAAATCCTAGTAAATCGCAAAAGCTTAAAACATCTGCTTCGCTAATACCGCTTTTTTCAATCACTTCACTAAAAGTCATATCTTCTAATTCTAAATAATTATAAATAACAAATTTACAAAAACGATAATGCTGATCATATATCAATGTCCCATTTAAATATGTTAATATTCTACTCAATAATAAATTCATAATCTTCCTCCCATTATAGCTCACCTTTTTTTATCACAAAAACTTCCATCGTATTTAAGCACATACAATTTAACTGTCCATTTTCAAACGGCCCCAAACCACCATCGATCCCAATCTTATCTTTAAAAACCGGATCATACCAAACATCAAAACACTCACCATTTTGATGGATATAACATGTTGGCGTATGACCAAAAATAATGATCTTATCATCCAGTCCTTTGGACATAAAAAAATATTCTCGCATCCAGGCACATTCTTCTTCTGTTTGTTCATATAAACCTTTTTCAGGATTAATTCCCGCATGAATTAAAACATAATCCTGATCATTACAATTAATTTCAATAAACGACGGACAACTATCTATATATTCAATCATCATTTTATAAAAAGCCGCTTTTAAAACTTTATAATCATATTCATCAAAAGCCTTTTTATGTAAGTATTGATGATAACTTGTACAAGTTTTATTACCACCATTTTGAAACCACATTCTTCTTTGTGAAGAAGCAGGATCATCAACTTTAAAAGCATCGCGCATCATAATTTCATGATTTCCTTTAATCAAATGAATATTTTTAAATTTTTGAATATATAAATATATCTTTAAACTGTCAGGTCCCCGGTCACAACAATCACCTAAAATATACAATACATCATCTTGACAAAATTTTATTTTTTCCAACATTTTAATAAATATGTCATAGTGACCATGCAGATCTGAAAGGACATAAATATTTTTAGGCATACTATCACCCCTTCTTATCTTAAGTTTATCATTATTCTAATCTTTTTTAAACTCCATCTTTTTATCTTTTAAGATTAAAAATAATCCAAATTTTAAAACTAAGTTCTTGAAATTTCTAAACACTTTCAAAATAAGATAATTGTAAGACAAACATGGAACAAAGTTGAGACAAAAAAACATATCTACCATGATAAAATATAAGCAGGTAGCTGCCTGCTGTTTTAATGGAAGGAGGAAACGTATGGTTAACATATTCCAGCGGGCTTATATTAAAAATAGTAGAGTTTCCAATTATGGAATACCTAATAATATTATTTCTAATTTTATATCTAATTAATTCTAAACGGATTTAATTAGAATAATAGCCCGTAAAACAGCGAAAAGGAAGAGTCGCACCTCTTCCTTTTCTTTTAGAATACCTAATTTACAAGTATATTTTACTCAATTATAAAAAAAAATCAAGAAATTTTATCATTTTATTTACTTTATATTCTTATATCCCATCGATAATTGATTATCTTACTACTAAAAAATCTCCAGTTAACCTGAAGATTTATTTCTTTGGTTTTATCATCATATATAGCGGGAATCCTAATAATATTCCCCCACCA
Organism: Clostridium sp. Marseille-Q5894; assembly: GCF_946902305.1. Classification (NCBI taxonomy): domain Bacteria; kingdom Bacillati; phylum Bacillota; class Clostridia; order Eubacteriales; family Clostridiaceae; genus Clostridium; species Clostridium sp. Marseille-Q5894. Next base: position 79,539 of record NZ_CAMPPT010000006.1, read on the forward strand.
ACAATATTACCTAACGTTGCAATCAACATATGTAAAGGTAATAATGACCAGTCAAAACTTGTTCCTAATCCTGTTATTCCTAATGTAAAATATCCCATATTAGCAATACTATGTTCAAAACCTGGTAAAACAAACGCCATTACAACAATCATCATAATAATTGTTTTTGCTGTATCATCCTGCATCTTCATTCCAACATATGCCCCAACACAGACGATAAAATTACATAAAACACCTTTAATAAATAATTCTAATACATCAAATGTTAACTTACCACTAACAATGCTTTCAATATAAGTAACAAATAAATCATGATTGCTGCCACTTTTAACAAATAAAAAACAAATTAGTGCAATACCAATAAAATTCCCGATATAGCAAATGATCCACATAGGAATGATCTGGGTAAATTTTAACTTTTTACCATATACTGGTATCATCGTTGTAAAACAATTTCCTGTGAATAACTCAGACCCCAAAATAACGATAATAACTAATCCGATTCCAAAAGATGCCGCTACAGCAATCTTAGAAGCAATTAAATTACTTTGAAACAATAACGTTCCTAAAGTAACCGATAGAACCGTCGCTAACCCTAAATAAAGACCAGCTACTATCGAACGTGCAAAAAAACGTCCTGGTTCGTCACGACACATTTCATATTTTTTTATCCCTAAATTTGATAACATTTCAAAACTCATAGAAAAGCCCTCCAAATATATATAATTATAAACCATATTTCCCCTAAATTCAACAAACCATCAATTCTTAGCTATGCTTTAAAATTATAGGCTTATATACGAAATTAAATATATCGCAATTTTAAACAATTTCCCAGGAAATACTATCTTTTTATCTTCGATTTTCTTAAAAAAAACAATTATTCATTGTTAAGAAATAATATAAAGTGTACAATATAAACATTGGAGGAGATATAATGAAAGACGGATATATACGTGTTGCTGCTGCTTCATTTGATACAAGCATTGCTAACGTAAAAAATAACAGTTTACATATTTGTGAATTAATCAATCAAGCTTATGAAAATAACACTAAAGTTTTAGTATTTCCAGAATTATGTTTGACGGGATATACTTGTGAAGATCTATTTAACCAAGATCGGTTATTAAATGAGGCTAAAAAACAATTAGCGATCATTATTGATGAAACAATCAATAAAGATATTATTGTTGTTGTTGGAATGCCTTTTCAACATCTAAATAGTTTATATAATGTAGCTGCAGTTATTCATCAGGGTAAATTATTAGGGTTAGTTCCTAAAACACATGTACCTAATTATCAAGAATTTTATGAAGCTAGACGTTTTGAACCTGCACCAGAGGAAAATACGACAATTATTTTTAATAATCAAAAAATTCCTTTTGGAAAAAACTATATTTTTGCTTCCGCAACTAATCCAGAATTTAAATTTGGAGTTGAAATTTGTGAAGATTTGTGGTTACCAAACGCTCCTAGTATTAATTTAGCTTTAAACGGTGCAACTTTAATTTTAAATCCTTCAGCTAGTAATGAAGTTACTAGTAAAAAAGATTATCGCCATTTATTAGTAAATTCACAATCAGCTCGTTTGATTTGTGGATATGTATATAGTAATGCCGGCAATGGTGAAAGTACGACTGATGTCGTATTTAGTGGTCATCATATTATCAGTGAAAATGGAACGATGATCAAAGAGAGTCATGGTTTTGATAGTGAAATCATTTATGGTGATCTTGATCTAAAAAAACTATCTAGTGAAAGACGCAAAATGACCACATTTAAATCATTAAATACTTATGAAACTATTTTCTTTGAATCAACTAATATCGATCTAGATACGACCTATTACTATGATCCTCATCCTTTTGTTCCTAGTGATTTTAGGTTAAGAGAAAAACGTTGTAAAGAAGTATTTGATATTCAAACGCGTGGTTTAATGCAAAGATTACAAGCAACCAATATTAAAAAAGCGGTAATTGGAATATCTGGTGGATTAGATTCAACATTGGCTTTGCTTGTCTGTACGATGGCATTTAAAAAGTTGAATTATGATACTAAAAATATTATTGCTATTACGATGCCATGTTTTGGAACAACATCAAGAACTAAAAATAATGCTTTAGGTTTAATGGAAGAATTAAATGTTACTAGCTACGATATCGATATTACTGAATCTGTAAGAGTTCAATTTAAAGATATCCAGCAAGATGAAAATATTCATGATGTGACATATGAAAACGTCCAGGCAAGAACAAGAACTGAGATTCTAATGAATAAAGCTAATCAAGTTGGTGGTTTAGTTATCGGAACCGGTGATTTATCAGAAGTAGCATTGGGGTGGTCTACATATAATGGTGATCATATGAGTATGTATGCTGTCAATGTTTCAGTACCAAAAACTTTAGTTCGTTATTTAGTCGATTATGTTGCTAGTTTATATCACGGTCAAAAATTGGAAACAATTTTAAAAGATGTTTTAGATACACCAGTTTCTCCTGAGCTATTGCCACAAGAAAATGACAAGATCGTACAAAAAACAGAAGATATCGTTGGTCCTTATGAATTACACGATTTCTTTATTTATCACATGGTTCGTTTTGGTGATGAACCACGTAAGCTATTTAGAAAAACTAAACTTGCATTTAAAGACAAATACAATGATGAAACGATCAAAAAATGGCTTACTAAATTTTACTGGCGCTTCTTTAGTCAACAATTTAAACGCAGCTGTATCCCTGATGGTCCTAAAGTTGGTACTGTTTCTCTATCACCACGTGGTGACTGGCGAATGCCTAGTGATGCTAATGTAAAAGAATGGATCAAAGAAATTGAAGAATTATAATCCTAAAAAGGTAGTCGTTTGTTTAAGGTTCTTACTCGCTTATGGGTAAATGAACTTATTAGACAGCACAAGAAATTGTGCTGTTTTTGTGTTCTAAAATATCAATTAGCTTAAAATCTTTATTATTCATTAAAAATGGTATGTAACATTTCCTAAAAAGATTGACTATTTTACTTCTTCCATATAAAATACGTTTGATGAGTTTGAATTTGTTGTTGTTTCCTTCAACAAATCCCGAACTATATGGATAAGATATTGCGTTCTTGATCGGGGCAATATCTTTTTCTATACCTTCTATAAATCCTTTTAATACTGATTCTCTATAATTATCAATAAACTTATCTAGCTGATCAGTATCTGCCTCCTTGATCGTGCTGTAAAACGAATCATATATTTTTTCTAGTTCAGTTATAATTGGATATCTTTCCTTGATTATTTGAATGTTTTTTTCAACTGTTTTATTTTTCTTTGTTTTCTCATTTTTAGTTGTTATGTATTTTAATATTTCATTTCTTTTTATGATGATGATATTATCTGGATATTTATACTTAATATACCACCCCATTGAAAGAGAAATACTAAAATTATTTTTTAATAAGTATACAATTCTGTTATCCAATGACTTCCACGTACCTTTATATCCTTTCATAATGACATAGCTAAAGATTATTTCTGGCTTTATTCCATCCAGGATCATTTTATAGATCATATTGATATAGTCATCTGTAGCTGTTTTTCTTTGTTTGTATTTCTTTGGACTGTCCAACAATTGAATATCCTCTTCACTCATATTTACATATTTTTTAGCTACAATATTTGATATTGAAAATTCTTTAGCTATTGTTGTGTATTTCTTTTTTTCGAGTTCCTCCCATCTTTTTTGAATGTCAATGATCATTTTCTGTTTTTTTTACGGCTTTCAGCCTGCTGTCTGTGTTGTTTATCGTTTTTATCATAACATACCGCATCAAAATCAATCATATTTCCTTCTTTATCAACTGGCATACTGTTGTCATAGTCATATTTTTCAAGTTCCTTTGAATTTGGATCGATTTTTAATGCTGGAACCTTTTGAGGTTCCTCTTCCAGTACCTTTCCATCTTTTATGAATACTGTTTCCGGTATTTCCGTTTTAAAAATATCTTTTATTCTGTCAATTAAATTTTGAAGAAGATGAAATCTGTCTGCAATCTGGATACATTCAGGTAAAACTTCACTGATTGCAGAAGCGTATGCACTTGCTCTGTCACGTGTGGCAATCTTTATTTTTTGATGATTTTTTAGCCATTCAACAACTGTTTCCTTATCTCTTCCATCTAAAAGCGCAATAAGATGATGATCTTCCATATCATATATGGCAGTTGCATAAGCCTTTCCTTTTCTCATCGCCACATCATCTATTCCAATAGACTCGACATCAGGGTCATCTTCAATAATGATCTTATCAGTCAGGCGTTTGATAGAGTCATTGCTTACATTGACCCCAAGAAGTTTCAGTACTTTACTGGCACCTTCATTGCTTAAAAAGAGAGAAACTGCAAGGATAAGACAGTTAAGCTCATATGTTCTTCTTTGAGAGGGAGAAACAAAAGGAAGATTCTGCATAATAACCTTTCTATTGCATTTGTCATTAGTACAGTCATATTTATAAGCAATCACATCAATAAAAGTTGTTTTATTTCTAACAGGATAAGCCTGAATCATTCTATGATAGGTATTATGTAAAGAACTTGTAGGAGAACCACATACAGGACATACATCATCATGAGAAGTCGCTTTCACATATATTATGATTTTATTATCTGATTCTTTCCAGTCATAGACAATGAAGTCATTACCAAAGATTTTTTCATTCAAACTGATTTCATTATATTTCATATGTATCACCATCCATACATATATTGTATCAAAATGCCCAAAAACAAGAAATACAAACTAAAGAAAAACAGCACAATTTCTTGTGCTGTCTAATAAGTTCATTTACCCATAAGCGAGTAAGAACCTCAGTAAAAAGATATCTGTTTTTTAAAAGAATCAATCGTTTTTATATCAATACTGATTCTTTAACAACTGAAGAAAAAAATTACATTATTAATCATATTAATAAAAGAAAATCTTTACTATAGAGACATCTTATTAAAAGATTTTAAAAATGTAGCGATTTAAATTTCACCTCATATAATAGTGTTCTAATATAAACTGGTCTTAACTACAAAACCATTATATTATTTTAAATTGATGAGATCATCTATTCATTGATTTTCAAATAAATTTTATTATTATCCTCTTTAAAAGTAATCATTCTTTCTTTAATAATTCCATTATTATATTCTATCAACATTTTAATTTTACAAGTTTGTAATACTTGTATAACTTCTTTTTTTATCTCTTGATCAGTTATACTTAAATCATCAATATTTAAAGGAGTATATATCATACTTCTATAATTTAATCTATCTTGTTGATTATATAATATAGACATCTCTTTTCCTTGTTTGATTCTAATCCAAAATAACCAACCATATTTTTTTATACTATCTTGACTATAATCTGCACTTTCTAATCCTTCTAAACATGTCTTTTCAATTTTCAAAACATCTTCATTATAATATTCTTCTAGTTCATCTGCTTCTATGTTATACCAGCTTTTTAAAATCAGCTTATCACTTTCACGTAACTGGTCAAACAGTTTATACTGCATATTTATATTATTGTTATTTTTTAAATCTATCAAATTGTCTTCAAGTAGATCTAATGATATTACTCGATATAAATCAATATTTCCACTTTCAATTTCATAAGTTATTTTATTTATATTATGTCCTATAACTCGTATATCAAATGGCAAGAATGCTCTTTTTCGATTATACTGCCAGTATGATCCAAACATATCTGTGCTCATATCTATAGTTATATCATCATCATTTAATTCATAACTTTGGCTATTAGCATAAATATTGGTAATAAAATAATTATTATCATTAGTCTTGATATCATTATTTAATCCTAAATCAAAATACATTATTCCAGCTATTATAATAGCTGCTATTACTGGATATAATACCAATTTACGCTTACTGCTTTTTTTTGTTAAAATCTTGATTTTAATTTGATCGAGTTTTTGCTCAGAAATATTTATTCTATCAATAATCTTTTTATAATCATCAGCCATCATGATCCTACCTCCAGTTCTATCTTCAATTTCTCACGTGCTCGTTTTAAACGCTGTTTAACCGCTGAATCACTAATTTTCAAAATTGCAGCTATTTCTTTTACAGAATAACCTTCGTAATAATATAAGTGAACCACACCTTTGTATCTAGGAGATAATTTAAATATTAGTTCCTGCAAATTTAAATCTCTATTATTTTGAAAATAATATTTTTCTTCAAAAGAAACAACATTTCTCTGCCAATAACTTTTTAAATTATTTTTACATAAATTGACAGTAATTCTAAGCAGCCATCTTTTTATATGTTCCTCATTATTAAAATCCTTTTTCTTTAGTAGCTTAAAAAAAGTATTTTGAACAATATCTAATGCATCAGCCTCATTTTTCAAATATAAAAATGCAATCTTATATACCATTTGACTATAACATTCAAATATCCGTTCGAATTCAATTTCATCCATTAATTCTCCTCCCTTCACTAAACTAACAATTCAATACCATAAATAGTGACAAAATATAAATAAAAAACAACCTATTTCAATTACCAGGTTGTTTTTTATCAATCAAAACTTGATTTTTAGCTTAATAGCACATAACTAAACCTCTATAATTTATAGCTATTAACCCTTCTAACAAAAAATATTTTATCTGTTTCATATACATCTACATGATTACTGCTTTCAAGCCAGACCCTATATTCAACATATATTTTATCATTATTAAATTCAATTTTCGTCGTATCAATATTAAATATCGCTTTATTAAAAATAGAAAAAGAAAAAAGGATGATAATCGTAATTATACTAAACCCAGTTCCTGTTATAATGGTCTTTAATATTATTTTAATGATTGATCTTTCTTCTTTTAAAATATCAATTATTATAAAAACAGATGGTAAAATCAAGAAATTTATTATAAGCAGGATGTTTATAAAGATACTAATTAATGGGTGAAAATAAACGCGAAAATCTAATTTACGATTTATCAAACAGTACAAAAAAACAAGACCAAATGAACAGATATACCATATTAAAATATTTCTATTAATTTTATTAGAATTAAAATCAATAATAACTTTCTTTACTTTTTCCAACATATCCAAAACAACTCCACAACTAATATCAAAATTTATTATTTATATCACATATTTTAAATAGATAATATTAGTCTATACTGTATGAGACATAATGTAAATATTTTAATACTTGATTTTTACTAATAAAAATAGGTTAATTAAATCATAAAAAAGCTTATTTATAAGAATTTGCTGTAAGATATAATAGAAAATAAACCGAGAGTCGATAAAGATAAAATAAAAAATTAATATGAATTATTGCAGAAGACAAGAAAAATGATATTATTAAAGTGACCAGAACAAAAAGGTATTGCTGTTACTCATTGACAAACATATCAATTAATAAAGGTTAATCGTTATTTTAAAACATCTTAACTATTCATAAAGAACTATTATGAATCGTACATTGCTGTTATAGTTTAGACAACGATTTTATCATTGATGTGCATTAGCTAAGAAAACAACAATATTTGGAAAATCTAAGCTATACTCGTCTTACAAATTTGAAAAACCAAGTAATAAAGATAGATGGTCACAAAGAAAGAAGGATATGTATGGAACAAATCATTTTTAAACCAAAACTTTATAAATTTAATACGTGCAAAGAATTTATCGATGAATTTAATCTTACAAATAAAGATCTTATTCTTACAAACAAATATATCTTTGACCCGTATTTTGATCAAGAAAATTGTCCAGCTGCAATTATTTATCAGGAAAATTATGGTAACGGTGAACCTACAGATATTATGGTTGATGCTATTATTCAAGATGCTTCTAAAAATAATTATGATCGTTTGATTGCTATTGGTGGTGGAACCGTCATTGATATTGCTAAAATACTGGCAGTAACTAAAGGAAATAATGTAGATTATTTGTATGAACATAAAAATGAACTAACTAAGTATCATCAATTATTGATCATTCCTACTACTTGTGGTACTGGTAGTGAAGTAACTAATATTTCAATCATCAATCGTACTCGTTTAGGCGTAAAAATGGGCTTGACATCTTCTAATATGTTTGCAGATTATGCTATCTTAATTCCTGAATTATTAAAAACTCTACCCTTTAAAGTTTTTGCAACTAGTTCTATCGATGCTCTAGTTCATGCTGTAGAATCAAGCTTGTCACCTAAAGCAACTGCTTATACAAAGCTTTTTGGTTATAAAGCTATTGAAATGATCATCACTTCTTACCAAAAATTAGTTGATCAAGGAAAAGAAATTTTACCTGATTTAATGAGTGATTTTTTAACTGCTAGTAATTTTGCTGGATTAGCCTTTGGAACTGCCGGATGTGCTGCTGTTCATGCATTAAGTTACCCACTTGGTGGTACTTATCATGTTCCTCATGGTGAAAGTAATTACGCTATTTTCACTGGTGTATTAAAAAATTATAAGAAGATCAAGACTGATGGTGAACTTGCTGTAATGGAAAAATATCTAGCTAATCTATTAAATTGTAATACTGACATAGTTTATGATAAACTAGAAGCTCTATTAAATCAAATCTTACCCAAAAAAGCACTTCATGAATATGGTGTAACAAAACAAGACCTTAATGATTTTACTGATAATGTTATAAATACTCAGGAACGCTTAATGGCTAATAATTTTGTTCCTTTAAACCGACAGCAAATATATCAAATTTATCAAGAATTATATTAGAAACAAACTTATGAGGGTTCATATGAACCCTTTTCATTTTAACTAATTCTTTAAATGTTCTAGCAGTTTATTATACTAAAAAGAATAGAAAATTTTAGCTTCCTATTCTTAATGTTATAAATTTTTAATTGATTCTCCAACCTTCAGCTTTTTCTCTGATTTCAATGAAACGCTTATAAATTCCTTCTTGTTCAATCAATTCATGATGAATACCTTGTTGCACAACTTTTCCCTCATCAATAACAAGAATCTTATCTGCATTTTGAATTGTTGCTAAACGATGGGCAATCGTTATAATTGTCTTACCATCTGTTAATTCGCTGATTGCTTCTTGAATCAAATGCTCATTTTCAGGATCAATACTTGCTGTTGCTTCATCAAGGATGATAATCGGAGCATCTTTAAGAATAGCCCGAGCAATCGAAACTCGTTGTTTTTCACCTCCAGATAAAGAAGAACCACCTTCACCAATAATCGTATTATAGCCATCAGGCAATGTCATAATAAAATCATGACAGCGTGCTTTTTTTGCAGCTGCAATAATTTCTTCGTCACTAGCATTGCTCTTACCAAACTTAATGTTATTTTTAATGGTATCATGAAATAAATACACATTTTGAAAAACCATACTCACATTACTAAGTAAAGAATCACAAGTAAACTTTTTAATATTTATTCCATTGATTTTAATAGCTCCTTGATCAACATCATAAAATCTTGCTAATAAACTACATAATGTAGATTTCCCGCTTCCAGAACGACCAACAATTGCTGTAGTCGTATTTTGAGGAATTTTAAATGAAATATCATGCAAAATTTCTCGTGAATCATAACCAAAAGATACATGATCAAATTCAATATCAAAACTATTTAACTTTATTTCTTTACCATTTTTATCAATATAATTAGCCTGTTCAATTGCTTCAAGTTTGTCCATAGCAGAATCAATAACTCCTAGTACATGAGCAGAATCATTTACGGACTCTACACTACCAAAAATAGTAAAAGAAAACATACAAAACATCAACATGATAGGTAATTCCATTTCTCCTTGATAAGTCATCAAAGCAGTTATTAAAACTAAACATACAGAAGCTAACTTTAATACAAATAAATGTAAACAATTATAAGGGGTAAAACCCATTTCAATCTTAATATTAATTTTTTTACTATCATGACAAGCCTTTTTCATACTTGCAATTGATGCTCCTTCTTGTCCAAATGATTTAACTATTGGTAAACCACGGACATATTCAATAACAGCATTTGACATTTCCTCTACTGCCTTTTCATTAATCGGTGCATTTTTTTCACTTTGACAAGTTATTCCATGTAAAAAAACTAATGATAAAACAACTCCAGCAATCGCTACTAATGCAGCACTAATGCTAAAAAAAGCCAAACAAATAATACAAGCTGCAACATTAATATAACCATTAACAACTTCATTGATCATTTTCATTCCCTGCAGTTCTAATGCCGATAATTCTGTCGTCACGGTACTTAAAATATCTCCTGCCCTATTTTTTTGAAAATAGCCTAAAGATACTCGTTTTAAAACATCACCAATTTTTATTCTTTGTTTTGCAGCAATCTCATAACCAATACTTTCTTGTAATTTAGCTCGCCAATACGTAAAAACATAACGTAATAAGACTAAAATAACGATACCAAGAAAAGATAAAATAATTAAATTATTATCAAATGGCTGTTTGTATTTACTACTATCAATTACTTCTCCTAATACATAAGCAGCTACTATCGTTGGTGCTGCTCCAAACCACGTTGCAAAAAAGGCACAAACAAATCCTAGATACATTCTTTTTTTATACTCGTGACACCATTGAATGATCCTTCTTGTCGTTTTAAACATACTCCTTCACCCCTTTTTTTGATACTGACCAGACTTTAGCACCAATATGCGCTTTCCACATATCTGCATATAGTGAACTGTTTTGCAATAACTCATCTTGTGTTCCAATTGCATCGACTTGACCATCTTTTAACAAAACGATTTGATCGGCATTTTGAATCGTTGATAATCGATGAGCAATAACAAGTAATGTTTTCCCTTTAGTAAGCGCCATAATAGATTTTTGAATCTTATCTTCATTTTCAGGATCAGTAAAGGCTGTGGCTTCATCAAGAATAACAATTGGAGCTTGCTTTAAAATTGCTCGTGCAATTGCGATTCGCTGCTTTTCACCACCAGACAATTTCTTTCCAGCATCACCAGCAGAAGTTTCATAACCATTTTCTAACTTTGCAATAAATTCATCACAACAAGCAGCTTTAGCAGCTTCATAAACTTCTTCATCACTAGCTTGAAGATTGCCAAGTCGAATATTTTCTTTTAGTGAACAATTAAACAGAAAATTATCCTGAGTCACAAAGCTGACCAGCTTAGATAATTGTTTTAAAGGAATATCTTCAATTTTTTTATCACCTATTTTAATACAGCCCCTGCTAACATCCCAAAATCTGGCAATCAATCGCGCTACCGTTGACTTACCACTGCCACTAGGTCCTACTAAAGCTGTAAAAGTACCTTGGGGTAACTTCAAATTAATATTTTTTAATACATTATCAGTTTCCTTACCTGTATATGAAAAATCAACATTTTCTAATTCAATATCATAATTTTTTAAAACAACATTTTCTTTAGCATCTTTTAATTCAGGCATATTGATAAACGCTAAAGTTTCTTTAATTCCATATTCCATCACTTTTAAATCATTAATAAATATTTGTAAACGCATCAATGGTGCCATAATACTTAATGATAAGATCAAACACATACATAGCTGCGCAGCTGTTAATGAGTCATTAACATAAAGACATAAACCTGCTGGTAAAGTAACCAACAATGTTGATGGTAGAATTGAAAACGCTAGATACATCAACTTCCACGTGCTTTGATACCATGCTAACGTAAATTCTTTAAAAGAATCAACAGCTTTAGCAAATTTCTCATAAGAACTGCTTGTTTGATTGAATGCTTTAACTACTTCAATTCCTTCAACATATTCGACGATCACACTATTAACATAATTGTTTGCTTTCATATAGGCATCATATTTTTCATTAAAATTTCTCATCATGATCTTAAAAGGTATCAGTGCCAAAGGAATCGTAGCTAATGCCATTCGTCAATCAAAAATAAATAAAAAAATAAATATTCCTAGAGGAACCACTGTATTTCCTGTGGCTTCAGGAATAAAATGTGCTAAAGGCGGTTCAATTGATTCAACTTGATCAACAATTACATTTTTTATTTTTCCGATCGTTTGATTCATAACATCACCTAATGGCGCTTTCATTAATTTATCAGCAATCTCCATTCGTAGCGTCTCTAAAATAGTATAAGCGCTAATATGTGATAAAATCGTTGAAATCGCAAAAAATACTAAACGGACGATATATCCACTAATACTAATACCACACCAAAATAATATTTTATAAGAATCTATCCCACCTTCAATAAATAATTTTATAATTTGGTAAACCCCAATAAAAGGGACAAATCCACCGCATACACTAATAATCGAACAAAGTACTGATATCATCATTTTTCCTTTACAGCGCGAAGCAAATGATAACAATGCTTGAATCCATGTTTGTTCTTTTTTCACAAAAAGCCCTCCTTTTACTTGAATTAATTGAAAATAATTGCTATATAATAGTTAGAAATTTCTAACTAATTTACAAAAATAATTTAAAACTAATTTATCATTTAAGCAATACTTTCATCGTAATTGTGTTGAATCGTGCTTAATGTTCGTTGAATGTGGCTCATGGAGGAAATTATGAAAAATAAAGTTGATAATTTACTAGAAGATTGTTTAAACCAATTAGGCTTTTTGCCTTGTCCTTGTAAAGATAACGTAAATATAGAAGGCACTTGTTATGAACTGCCTCATGATTTAGGTGAAGGTTATTATTGGTATTATGAAAGAGAGGGAATGTTTGCAATTGGCATGATCGATATTCGTTTTAAAAAAGATAAGGTTATTGCTTATAAACAGCAGGATTTTATTTCTATTAGCTACTATGATACTATTTTTGCTGAGGAATTAGCACCATATAAAAGATTGAATGCAAATTGTATTAGAGGACATGTTTCTAATCATCAAATATATCGTGCTAAATATCATAAAAATGTTCCTATCAAAGGAATTGAATTAATATTGATGCCTGGTTATTATCATGATTATTTGAAGCAAAAATATCCTAATGAGTTTCTTGATTATAAAAATGCTTTCTTGAGTATCGATGGTATTAATGATTTTCCCCAGTTAGTCCTATTGATGCGCCAATTACAAAACTTTAAGGGAACGGGATTAGCAGCTCATTTATTTTATGAAAGTAAAGTTTCTGAAGCATTATCCTTGATCATTGATAAATCGATCAAAAGTAAAAATATTGTTTCTCATAATGAGTTATCAAAAGAAGATCTAGTTAATTTAGATGCTGTAAAATCATATATAAACGATCACTTTGCTTTTAATATTAAAACTGATACCCTTACAAAGATTGCTTGTATGGGACAAACAAAATTACGTAATTCATTTAAAAAATGTTATGGCTATACGATAACCCAATATATCCAAAATAAACGTATTGCTCATGGCGAATATTTATTAGTAGCGACAGATTTTACAATCAAACAAATAGCACAATCCGTTGGATATCACCACGCTGGTCGTTTTGCTGCCTTATTTCAAAAAAATACCGGACTCTATCCTGATGAGTATCGAAAAATAATGAAAAAATCAAATAATTGATTTGGTTATCATACATTACCATAAAAAAACTAGCACTTTCATGCTAGTTTAATTTCCATTCATTACTCATATTTTGCAAATCAACCATTCTTTTATAAACACCATTTTGTTTTATTAATTGCTCTGGTGTTCCTTGTTCAACAACCTGTCCATCTTCTAAAACAACTAATTGTGAAGCATTGGCAACCGTCCGCATTCTATGGGCAATCATTATAACTGTGCGCCCAGTAATTAAATGTGATAAAGCTTTTTGAACAAATGTCTCACTTTCAACATCTAATGAAGCACTGGCTTCATCTAATAAAATAATTGGAGCATTTTTTAAGATTGCTCGAGCAATTGAGATTCTTTGACGCTGTCCCCCAGAAAGTTTTGAACCATTTTCTCCAATTATTGTATTATAACCATCAGGTAAAGTTTCTACAAATTCATCACAAAACGCTAAGCGAGCTGCTTCTTTGACTTCATCGTCAGTAGCATCTTTTTTACCAATTCTAATATTTTCTAAGATCGTATTATTAAATAAAACGACATCTTGAAAAACGATTGAAAATTTTGATAATAAAACTTCTGGATCAATTGTCGCAATATCGATTCCTCCAATTGTAATCATTCCTTGATCCAATTCATAAAAACGAGCTGCAAGAGAAGCACAAGTTGTTTTACCGCCACCACTATTACCGATCAAAGCCGTTATTTCATTTTGTTTTGCAACAAAATTAACATTTTTAAGTACCTGCTTTCCTTTTTGATATGAAAAACTTACATTTTTAAACTCGATATCATAGTTAGTAGGATCAAATGTTTCTTGTCCAGTTTGTAGGGGATAGTTTTCAATTTCATTAAGACGATCGATTTTAGGATCACAGCCAATTATCGCAGCTAGATTTTGTAATGTCGCACTCAATGGATCGTAAAGACGTGAGGCAACGATCAAAAAGAGCATAAAAATCTTTAAATCAATCGTATGATCAATTAATGAAGTTACACCATATATTACAACTGTTGCGATTCCTAATTTTAAAATCAATTGTGAACTTACCACAAATAGAGCGTTTGTTAACTCTGTTTTAATTTGACTTTTTTCACAATCATCAATTACCTGATCAACTTCCGTTAAATATTCATCAACAAAATGATTTGCTTTTAAGTCTCTAATTGTTTCCATTCCTTCTTGAATCTTTTCAGTTCTTACTAATTGCTTTTGCCGATCTTTAAACCCTGCATTACTTAGTTTCCTTTTAGCCAAAATGACTAATAAAAATGATACTGGTACGCACCAAACAGCAGCTAATGCCATCTTAAAATCAAAGAAAAACATTGATAATGAAAGTAAGATCGTAGAAGCAATCGAACCAAAAAACTCTGGAATAAAATGTGATAAGGCCTGCTCCATTCCCGTAACATCTGAAAGAATCGTTGTCGTTAAATCCGAAAGATCACGCTTTGAAAAAAACATTAACGGAAATTGTCGTAATTTTTCAGCTACTCTTATTCGTAGTCTCGCACTTTCTTTATAAGTGTTATAAAATGTCATGTTATATTGAATATAATGAGCCACGTAGATCAATACTACAACAACAATAAATTCAATAAGATAGATACCATAAGATATATTTTTATCGTTAAACAATAAATCTAAAACATCACAAGTAAAATAATATAAAATACCGATAGACATTGCAATGGCTAAATATGAGATCGTACATGAAATACATGCTTTAACCAAGTTTATAGCACCTAAGCGCGTCAATGCAAAACGTGCCTGAATCTTTTCTATCATGATGCTTCACCTACTTTCCAGTCAACAGATTGACAATATTGTTTCCACATCTTTGCATATAGCCCGTTTTCTTTAACTAATTGTTCGTGATTACCACTTTCAACGATGCTTCCACCATCAACAACATAAATACAATCAACATTGACGATCGTTGATAAACGATGAGCTATCATGATCGTTGTTTTATTATTAGTTAATTCCATAATTGCTTTTTGCATCAGAATTTCATTATCACTATCAGCATATGCTGTTGCTTCATCAAGCAATAATATAGGTGCATTTTTAGCAATCGCTCTAGCTAAAGTTAACCGCTGTGTTTCACCACCCGATAAATAAACTCCTTGACTGCCTATCTTTGTCTCTAGTCCTAAGTCAAACTTTTTAATTATCTCACTACATTGGGCTTTATCGACAGCTTCAATGATTTTATCTTCACTAACTTGTAATCCCATTTTGATATTATCTCTAAAGCTTTTCTTTAGTAATCGACAATCTTGAAAAACAAACGAAATTTTATTCATCAATTCTTTTTCACTTAAATCTTTAACATTGATACCACCAATTTTGATATTACCTTTAGTTACATCATAAAATCTAGGAATCAAAGAAACTAAAGTTGATTTACCACCACCACTTTTGCCTACAAAAGCAACTGTTGTACCACTTTTTATTTTTAAATTGATATCATGAAGTACCTCATTACTACTACCTGGATATGAAAATGAAACATGTTCAAACTCAATGTCATTATTAATGATCTTATTTGTACTCTTTGAATAAGAAAAAGGTTTTTCATTAATGATTCCTTCGATTCGATTTACGCCATCTTGAGCTAACATCGTATTTTCGCTAGCAAACATGATTTTATTTGTAGTTACAGCAATTATTGGGGTAAAAATCACATAAAATAGAAAATCAGGCATTAATTTTCCTAAATTAAAACCATTTAAAATCAATAATATCATTGCCCCGATAATAAAGATGAAAATACTATTAATAAAAGTAGTAAATAAAGTCATTGGTATACGCATTTTATTGGTGTAACCAATTGCAAATTTTTCATAATTTTTTATTGCCTGATGAAAACGATCAAATGAAAAAACAGTTTGCTGGAACGTTTTAACTACTGGAATCCCACGAATATACTCTACCGCCTCATTGCTCATTCCTTCTAATGCATCCATATATGCTTTCATTGAATCTTGCAAATCAGGTCCAACCATTTTAAACATATTGGATAAAGCTAATAATGTTGGAATCAATGATGCAACTGCAAACTTCCAGTCAAAAATAAATAAACAAACAATTACAGCACATACAGTTGTTATCAACTGTGCCATATCTGGTAATTGGTGTGCTAGATATGTTTCTGTTGAAGCTGCTGCTTCATCAATAATCTTTCTTAATTTTCCACTACCCTCTTTGGAAAAATAACCTAATGGTAATAATACTACATGGTGTAAAGCTGCTTTTCGCATATTTGAGGCAATTCGAAATGCGGCTAAATGCGAACATAATAAACCAGCAACATATAATAGAATTCCAATTACTGCACAAATTAAAGCATAATAACCATATTGAATCGCAACATCACCTTGACTATAATTTGGATATACATCCAAAATGACATCAATAACTTTCCAAATCCAAATAAAAGGCATTAACAACATAATTGCACTTATTACTGAAAATATGATGGAAAGAATTGTTAAATATTTATATTTGCCGGCATAAGCAAATAATTTTTTTAATACTGCCATATCATCCCTCCTTACAAAAGTTAGTTAAAGCTAACTTTTATAAAAGTATACCGCTATATTTAACTTAACGCTACTCCAAAATATTATAATTGCTCCATTTTAAGATGCAGTTTACGATATTGCTGTGGTGTCATTTCAGTATATTGGTAAAAAGCTGCTGCATATTTACTAGGATTACAATAACCTACTTCATTGGCTATTTCAATAATTGATTTATTTGTATTTACTAATAAACCAATACTGTACTCTAATCGATATTCTTTATACCATTGATATATTGGTTTACCATAAATTTCTTTAAATGCTTTTCTAAAAGTATGAATATTAATATTATATTTATTTACTAATTTTTCTAAATCATATTTATCAGATAAATTTTTACTTAGATCAGCTTTGATTGCTTTAATTATCTCAATTTGTTTTTTGGGATAATAGCGCTTCTTATTTTCTAAAATTCCAAAATCATGGTGACTTAAAAATAATAACAATTCCAATACCTTGATTTTTAAATAATCTCTTTTCATTTCTTCTTCTATTTCATACATTTCCAAACAAATATGTTCAATTTGAGCTGTTGCTCTAAAAATATATACTCTAGAATTATCTTTTAATCTTTGAGCAATCGAATCAATATCGATATGAAATGCTTCCAATATTTTATTATGTCTAGCTGTATCGATTTCTATTAAAATTTCAACACCATTATAATAACCAAGCGGAAATGAATGGGTCATTTTATCAATAGGGTTAAAACTAATCGCTAAATCACCTTGAGATAAATAAGCATAATAATTTTTATCATACTGACATTCAAACTTACCTTTTAAACAATGGTTGATTTCAAGATAGCATTTCTTATTAGAATTATCTGTTGGCGCTTCAAAGCAATGAAAATCGTTATAAATAACTTGAATACCAGGGTAGACATCAATACTATACATTACACCTTTACCATCAGTTTGACCTATCTGATATTCATTTTCATATTTATTTATATTTTTTATCTTAACAAACGGTAATTCGATATCCTCTAACATTCTTTTCCCTCCGTAATATCGAAAACAGAATAACGATCGTTATTCTGTATCTTTTAATGATTCTCCTAAATCAATTCTTTGAATCTGTTTATTTAAAAATATGTTAACAACAAGATATGTAATTAAACCAACAATAAATATCATTACATATAAATACCATGAAATATATATTTCAAGATATCCTGCAAATCTAACCATCGCTTGAATAAATAAAATTTTTAGGCCATATTTACAAATTGGTAAACTAATCAACAATGAAAAAATAACTACCAAAGTTGTTGCTTTAAGATAAACCTTACTGATTTCTTGATCATCATATCCCATAACCTTTAAAAAAGACATATAACTAGCATTCCGATCTAATACTAATTTCGTTAAAATATACATTACAACTAAATAAATAATTATTGCAACAGCCGTCATAATAGGAATTACTTGAGAAAAAGATTCTATCATCTGTTGACCAATTTTTAAAACATCATCTCTTGTAATTGTTGTTGCGATATATTCATCATCGATATTCAATTTTTTATCAGATAAATAACAATTATAATAATCCAGATCCTGCTTCAACAACTCATTCAATGAGCTACGTGACATATAAGCACTAATGGTCGTACGGCTATCATAAATATCATAAACTTTTAATATATATTCTTTATCAGTATATATATTAGTAAAAGTAACAGTATCACCCTTTTTTATTCCTACTTTTTTACTAAAGTCATAAGATATTACGATTTCATTATCGTCTGGTAATTTGATATCTGGATAATATTTTGAGTTATTATCTAAACCATAAAACGATACATCTAAATCAATATCCCCAGCTTTGAAATATGTTTCTAAAGAAGTATAAACTACTCTTTCCCCATCAGCTTCAACGGGAGCTTTTAAAATATATTGGTAATTAGATTTTACACTATCATTCATATTATCAAGATATTTGTTGATTGAAGGAGCAACACAGAAACCAAAAGTCAATAAGAAGCTGGCAAAAACAATTCCAATCATTAAAACTAAATAACTTCCTTTATTTTGAAGAATTACTCTTTGGCGATAACGTTTAATAAAGGATTTTTGTTTTAAATGAACATAGTGACGTTTTTTATTTTTACTTAAATCTCGTCTTAAAAATTTTAATGGTGAAATATTTAATTTACGCCAAAGCATTACGTAATTCACTACAAATATAATAGCGACGGGAAGTATAGTAGTATTGATAAATGTTTCGTAAATAAATTTTAATTGTAATGGTGGTAAACAATAGTTACTATAATACATCGTTGAAAAAAATGAAGGCATTAGTGTGTATCCCAAAATATTACCAATAATTGCACTAATAATAACGATGATCATTGGTACCGCTAAATAATGATGAATCAATTCATATTTAGTATACCCATTAGCCAATAATGTACCTATGACAGTTGCCTGATCTTCAATAACTGCTTGAGAAATAACAACAAAAATAAAGGCTAAAATGACCAAAATTATGTAAAATAACATATTCATCATTGGGATATCGCCACCCATATCATTTGGCAAAAAGGAAATTGTTTGATTCATTTGCTGTGTCATCATTCCTTTTGGCATGAATCCATTTTGAAGACAAATATCTCTAATTTTATTTAGCTGATCATAGTTTTCTTTATCACTAGCATCATCATTATTTAAAAGATAACTATATGTGTAATTTATATTTATATCGCTTAATTGTTCAAACAAATCATCATTTACGATCGCTACCCCAAAATGAATTGCATCCATCATCAAATCATTATTATCTTCAATTAATGAACTATAATCAGGTAAACTTATATACCCAACGACTTTTAATTTCATTTTATCAATATTGATCATACTATTTATTTCATAATTATTTTTAATAGCGAATAACCGATCTAAAACAATTTCTTGATTATTTTTTGGCATCCGACCTTGATAAACAGTAGCCAGATTAATATTTTTACGTTCTTTATAAATTCTTAATGTTGCATCATTTTTAATATTTTGTTCACTATAAAAATTTTCATAAATGCTTAATGGTTCTTCATTAATTTTATTAATTACTTCTTGTGTCAAAGGAGAATTAAGGGTAATTTGGCCATCTTCAACAAGACACTCTTCTTGACTTTGTTTAAGTAGATCTTTAACGCTATAAGCAACGCTAAAGAAACCTGATATTGTTGCAATCATAACGATCATTACTAAAGCAATGGCTAAATAGCGAGCTAAGTTATTAGTGAATTCTTTTTTTAAACTTTTATTTAATGGATTTTTCACACTTACCACCTACCATTCTAATTTTTTGGCAGTAATTCTTGATGAATTTAATGAGTTAGAAATAATTTGTCCATCATGTAAACGTAGTATTCTTTGAGCCATTTTAGAAATGGCATCATTATGAGTAACGATTAAAATCGTCGTTCCATAATCATTATTGATTTGTTCTAATAATTCTAAAATATCCTTAGATGTATAATAATCTAATGCTCCAGTTGGTTCATCACATAATAGTAATTTTGGATTTTTAGCTAAGGCTCTTCCAATAGCCGTTCTTTGCTGCTGCCCTCCTGATAATTGATTAGGATATTTATTTCGATGTTCGCTTAATCCTAATTTATTTAATAGTTCTTCTACAGATAAGGGATCTTTACTTAGATATGCCCCAGTTTCGATGTTTTCTTTTACCGTTAGATTAGGTACTAAATGATAAAACTGAAACACAAATCCCAAAGTATCACGTCGATACACTCCCAACTTAGCTTTTGATAAAGTAGAAATATCAATACCATCAACAACTATTTTACCACTATCAATCGTTTCAATTCCACCAATTAGATTCAACAAAGTAGATTTACCAGAACCTGATGGTCCTAACATGACACATATTTCACCCTTTTCAATTTTACCATTAACGCCTTTTAATACTTGAATTCGGTTCTCTCCCTCCCCATAATATTTTTGAACCTCCCTTAATTCTAAATACATAAAGCTCCTCCTTTATCTTAAAACTTCTGTTATTTTAGCTGCGCGATATCCTGCTGATTTAACTAAATCGCTAATAGTTTCACTTGTCACAGGTTGTTTTGTTAAAAGCGTTGCTACATGATTATCTAAATCTACTTCCATATAATAACCATCGATTTGATTAAAAATATTTTCAATCCGTCTTTGACAATTACTGCAAGTCATTCCCTTGATTTCCATTGTTGCACAATATCGATAATGTTCTTTTTTTAAATCCTGTGGTTTGATTTTTTTAGCAGGACTATCTGTTTCACCACCACAACATCCTCGGGTGATTTTTTTTAAATATGACTTAACACTAAATATGCCTAAAACAATCAAAATGATTACAATTATTGTTGTTGTCATACGGTCCCTCCTTTTGTGTTAGCTTACTCTAACTACATATATCTTATGCTTGATTGTTAGTCTTGTCAAACAAATAAATAATAAAATATTGACTTTAAAATAAAAAGAAAGCTTTAAAATCAACAATTTTAAAACTTCCTTATTTTATTAATCCTATAAATCATCTTCAATTGCACAAGATTTAGCATAAGCAGTTGATTTAGCTTCAAAAAAATCAGTTTTGATATTATTAGCATTACTATAAATACTTACCCATTTCATCGATTCAGGCTCTTTTTCATAACCTTCATAAAGTGTTCCAAAATTTAATGATACTGCTCGTAAATTCCCTAAATAATGAATATAATCACTAATCATTTTGCTAGTTAATCCTTCGATTCGATCACCTAAAACATATTGTCCCCATGAAATTTCTTCTTCGACACCACGTTTTAACATCTGGCGATATTCTTTTATTTTATCTACAGTAAACAAATCTGGTTCTTCTTTTTGTAATTCAAGAATAATATTTCTAAATAACCAAAGATGCGTATTTTCATCACGATTAATATAGCGAATTTCCTGCGCTGATCCTGACATTTTACCCATTCGTCCTAAATTATAAAAGAACATAAATCCCGAATAAAAATATATTCCTTCTAAAATATAATTAGCCATGATCGTCTTCATTAAATGAAAACTATCTTTATTTTCAAGAAAAGCATTATACTGCTCACCAATAAAGTTATTTCTTTTTAATAGATGTTCATCATATTTCCATTGATATAATATTTCATCTCTTTTAGCCGGCGAACAAATCGTATCAAGCATATAACTATAACTCTGTGAATGTACTGCCTCTTGAAATGCTTGAATCGTTAAACAAAGATTCACTTCATTTGCTGTAATATATTCACCAATATTCGGAAGATTCGCAGTCTGCAAAGAATCTAAAAATACTAAAAAAGATAAAATCTTATCATATGCTGTTCTTTCAGCCTCACTTAATATTCGATAATCTTGGATATCCTGAGTTAAATTAATTTCTTCAGGAATCCAAAAATTATTCATCGCCTGGCGATACCAGCTGCTGACCCATGCATATTTCATATTATTAAAGTCATTTAAATTAGTCGTATTACCATTGATCATCCGACGTTTTCTTACATCAATATCACCAGATGCATTAAATAACGCTTTTTTCTTTAATTCCATTTTAACCTCCTATGAGCTGCATGATTCACACTCTTCAATTTCAAGAGATTGACTACGAACATAATAGATCGTTTTTACTCCATATTGCCAAGCTTGAAGATACAGATCCAATAATTTTCTAAAAGTAAATTCATTAGTCATATATAAATTAACCGATTGCGCTTGATCAATATGACGCTGGCGAATTCCAGCAGCTTTAATGATCCAGTTTTGATCAATATGATGAGCATTTTTATAAAGCCAAAATGTTTTCATGTTCAAATCTGGTGCCACGCGAATAATCATGCTGCCCTTTTTTTCTTCCATAAAATATTTTTTCATAATTGGATCTACAGCCGCACTAGTTCCTGCAATAATTGAAGTCGAACTAGTTGGCGCAATAGCTAAAAGATAGCCGTTTCTTAAGCCATATTGTTGAATCTTCTTTTGCAGCTTTTGCCATTTTAAATCATTATATTGGCGTTTTTGAAAATATGCTCCTGTTGCAAAGTCACTACCTTTAAATAATTCATAGCTGCCTTTTTCTTTAGCTAGATTACAAGAAGCTTCTAAAGTTAAATAATTAATTTTTTCATAAAGATGATCAACAAACTTTAAATGTTCATCACTTTCAAAAGCAATTCCCTGCTTCACCAGCATATGATGGTAACCACTTGTTCCTAACCCAATTGGTCGATATTTTTGATTAGTTATTCGGGCAAAAGGAACAGGATAATAATTTAAATCGATTACATTATCTAAAGCCCGAACAACTACATTAATAATATGTTTTAATTCGTCATCATTTGTAACATCTATTCGCCCTAATGTTAATGAAGCAAGATTACAAACCACAAAATCTCCAGGTTTAGTTTTTTCAACTATTATTGTTTCTTGATCAACTTTAATTTCTTCATAAGGCAAAATTTCCATCGCTTTCATATTTTGCGCTATTTCTGTACATAAATTACTACAATAAATAATTCCTTGATGACCATTAGGATTCATTTTATTTACATGATCACGATTAAACGTAAACGGTGTCCCCGTCTCTACTAAAGATTTAATAATTAATCTTACAACTTCTTTAACTGTCATCACGCGTTTTGAAATTCGTTTATCTACAACACATTCATAATACTTTTGTTCCCAAACTTCACCATAGTAATCTTCTAAATAATATCCTTTAGCTTCATAAATCTCATGCGGACACATCATATACCAAGGTGCATCTAAATCATTTTTAGCTAATTTCCAAAACAAATCAGGGTAACAAACAGCCGGAAAGATATCATGTGCTTTCATCCGATCATCACCATTATTAGTCCGAAGCTGTAAAAATTCTGGTAGATCTTTATGCCAAACATCTAGATATACTGCAGCAGCACCTTGTCTTACACCTAATTGATCTACTGCAACTGCAGTATCATTAACTAATTTGATCCAGCGAATCACCCCACCAGCAGCACCTTCAAATCCACGGATACTACTGCCATTTGCACGAACTTTTCCAAAATAAAGACCCATCCCGCCACCATTTTTAGATACCTTAGCAAAATTATCAACACTTTTATATATT
Source organism: Clostridium sp. Marseille-Q5894 (assembly GCF_946902305.1). Lineage (NCBI taxonomy): Bacteria > Bacillati > Bacillota > Clostridia > Eubacteriales > Clostridiaceae > Clostridium > Clostridium sp. Marseille-Q5894. The sequence goes on from NZ_CAMPPT010000006.1 coordinate 103,795, forward strand.
CCCGCTAATGAATCATCAACTGTATCAATAAAACACGAACTCATTTGGTGAAATGGTTTCCTGGCATTGGACATTGTCGGAGTTGCCATTGTTACTTTCAATGTACTTAAAATATCATAAATTTCTCTAGCCCATTTAACTTTATCTTTTTCTTTTAAAGCTAAATGCATCGCAATCAACATAAACATCTCTTGGGGTTTTTCTAAGATTTCACGTTGATGATTTTGGATTAGATAGCGTTTCATGATCAACTCTAAACCACTATATGTAAACAATTTATCACGTTCATCTTCTAAATAATTACTCAATTCTTCAATTTCATATTGGGAGTAATGTTCTAAAATATATGAACCATAGTAGCCTTGTTTAGTTAAAAATTTAATTTTATCATAAAAAGTAGTAATATTATATTCTTTCATTTTTTTATCTACTCTTTGATATATATCATAACTTAAAAAACGTGTTGATATCATTTCCCATTTTGGAGCTTCTTTACTAGTTAATTCATTTGCTGCCTTTATCAACATTGTTAAAGCTTCTTGAAAACTCATCTCTTCTTTATAAAAAGATTTAAATTTCGCTAATAATAATTGTAAAGAGTATTCTTTGTCGGGATAATCTTTTTGAATCGTATTAAAAATTTCTATTAATCCTTCATCTTTTATTAAAGCAATTAATTCATTTATGATATCCCGTTGCTCACTATGTTTTTGACGATATAAAATATATGCCTTTGCTACTTGAAGATATCCTTGTTTCATTAATGCCTCTTCTACTTTATCTTGAATCATTTCAACATTAATTTGATCAGCTAGATCTTTTTCAACTTCCTCAATAATCTTATCTAAATCAGTTTTACCAATAATTTGATCAAGACTATTAAAAGCCTTTTGAATAGCTAGTTTTATTTTATTTTTATCATATTCTTGATATAAACCATTTCTTTTTTGAATTTTCATCATTTCACATCCTTAGGTAGCCATTCTAGCATACTACTTATAATTGCTTCAATCGATATGCTTTTAATTAAAATTTTGATCATAAAAATCTTCACATAATTGTAATAAAAAATGCTTTTTTTCTTGTTGATAAAAACGTCTGATCAAAAAAATTATTATTGTCCCTGCCACTAATGCACAAAGCATATCAGTCATTGAATCATGTACACCGGTTTTATAATGATTAATACAGTCGTTATTAAACAAGATCAACATCATATATTCAAACAATTCCCATAACATCGCAATTGCAAGATTTGTATTAAAAACAAATAATATAAATATCTTGTATTCTTGATGATCTATGATCTTTTTTTCTTTTTTTATTATATAAAAAAGAATAACAGCTAATAGAGAAGCAAATATCCCACTTGAAAAGTGTAAAATTTTATCAAAAAATGGTAAATTATATCCATTAAAACAGCTCCCAATCAATGATGCAAAATACATAAAAATAAGATTAATAATATAAATCTCATTTGTAGCCTTTAATTTAAATAAATAAAATAGGCAAGGAATTATTAATGGTGTTATTAATGCTGCAAATCCCATAAAAAAAGCCGTAGAATTATTATTTACATAATTAAGATAAAAACCAATAATTGAAGTTAAAATATATATTATAATGCATAATTTTAAAACTAACTTATACTGTTTTTGTTTGCTTAACATATCAATAATCACCTATCATTTATTTTAGTATTAATATACCCATTCATCCTATATTTTTACTACTTTATTATATTAATAATTATAAAATATATTCAAAGTTAATATTCTTTTGCTTTTTCTTTATTTTATATAAAAAAACTTAAAATAAGAATATTTCAATTTAATATTTCTAAAAATGATAAATTATTATTAAAAATTAATTAAGTATTAATATAAAAAGTGTTAAAATAAAAATAGATCATAAAGAAAGGAAGTATTGTTATGAATAATATTAGTGATGATTTAAAAAAAGTATTTTTAGCAGGAATTGGAGCTGCCGCTTTAACTTTTGAAAAATCAAAAGAAGTTATTGATGAATTAGTTCAAAAAGGAGAATTAACCGTTGAACAAGGGAAAGCATTAAACGAAGAATTAAAACATAATCTTACTAAAAAAATGGAAAAACCTGTATCAGTAGAAAAAATGAGTAAAGATCTAGAAAATGCAAGCCCTGAAGATCTAGAAATTTTAAAAGCAAAAATTGAAGAATTACAAAATGCTACAAACAAACAAGAATAGCCAAAAAAATATGAGCAGTAAACGACGTCTTATTCAAATTATTAATATTTTGAAAAAACATCATCTTACTAAAGGAATCGATCCTGTTAAATTTAGAATTATATTAGAAGATTTAGGACCTACTTTTGTAAAAATTGGACAAATTATGTCTTCTAGACAGGATATGTTTTCACAGCGTTACTGTAAAGAATTAATAAAACTGCGTGATAATGTTGCTCCGCTTGATATTCAAACGGTTCGTAATGTAATTGAAAATGAATATGGATGTGAATTAGAAGAAATATTTTTAGAATTTGATGAAAATCCTTTAGGAAGTGCCTCAATTGCTCAAGTACATAAGGCTACTTTGAAAAATGGGAAAGCTATTGTCGTTAAAGTTCAAAGACCTAATATTTATGAAACAATGGAGCAGGATATCTCATTAATTCGACGTGCAATCAAATTGCTTAAAATTAATGAGGCCTTAGGTAATGTTGTTGATTTAAATATTGTTTTAGATGAATTTTGGCATACTGCTAAAGAAGAAATGGATTTTTTAAATGAAGCAAAGTTTGCAAATTATTTTACTGACCTAAATAAGGATATAGCTTGCATTGGTACTCCTGTTATTGAAACAGATTACACGACTAGTAAGATTTTGATAATGGAATACATAGACGGCTTTGAAATCGATCAAATTGAAATGCTTTTAAATAATGGCTATCAGCGTAAAGAAATTGCTGCAAAATTAGCTGAAAATTATATCAAACAAATTGTTGATGATGGCTTCTTTCATGCCGATCCCCATCCTGGTAATCTTAGAATAAGAGATGGTCAAATTATCTGGATTGATTTTGGGATGATGGGTATCTTAAAGCCTGAAGACAAAACTCTAATGAAAAGTGCTGTTATGGCCATTGGTAATAACGACACACAAAAGTTAGTAGATGTTATTTTAACTTTGGGCAATCATGATAATCGCATTGACTATACTTTGTTTTATGATGATATTGAAACCTTTATGCACCATTACGTTAATACCAATTTAAAAGATATCAACCTGGGAGATGCAATTCAGGAAATATTTACAATTGCTCATAAACATCGTATTTCTATGCCCAAAGGCATCAGTATGTTAGCACGAGGTTTAGTAACCATTGAAAGTACTGTTATGTTAATAGATCCTCATATAAGTATTGTTGAAATTGCAGCTAATCATGTTGCTAAACATATGTTTAGTCATTTTGATTTAAAAAAAGAATTAACGTCAACAGGTAAAAAAACTTATGATGCTTTTAAACATACTATTGATCTTCCAATTCAGTTATCTGAAGTCATTAATATGATTAGAAAAGGCCGTTTAAAAGTTAATTTAAATATTATGGATTCCAGTGTTCCATTAAAATCTGTTAATCATATGGTTAATAAATTAACTGTAGGCATTGTTAGTGCTGGATTATTAATGGCCAGCAGCCTTTTATGTACGACCCAAATGACCCCTAAAGTATTTGGAATTCCTGCTTTAGGTTTTATTGGCTATATTACAGCTGTAGGACTTGGGATATGGCTATTATTTACCGTTTTGAAAGAAAGAAAACATCCTAAATAGTAAAATAAATAATCGTAAAATCTAAATAAGACGTTTAATATATCTAAAGCTAAACTTAAAAAATAGAAAAGATAATTATTTAAATTAAAAATCTGATAATAACCTTGGGGATAAATTATATTTAACTGAATATGTAAAATAATCTATAATTTACATGAATAATTAATCTAATCCCATTATTATCAAAATCTTGGTTATTAAAATGATAAAGAAATTGAATTAAAATTCTAAAATCTTTAAATCATATATTTAATCAAGATTCTTTTTATTGACATTAATTTCAAATGTAGTACATTGCTATTTAAGGTACTCAACAAGGGAGGTAAACAGATGATATATGATTTTGAAACCCTAATCAATCGTAGTACTAAAGGTTCATGCAAATGGGATGAAATGAAGATAATCAGTGCTAATATTCCTAATAATATTGCGCCATTATCAGTAGCTGATGTTGATATTCCTTTAGCTCCTGAAATTAGAGATGGGTTAATTGAATTTTTAAAAAATGATGTTGTTTTGGGATATACTAATCCCACTGATAAATATTATCAAGCTGTAATAAACTGGATGAAAAAAAGACATAATTATGAAATAAAAAAAGACTGGATCGTTATTTCAAATGGAATCGTACCAGCATTATTTGATGCTGTATCCGCATTTACAAATGAAAATGATGGTGTAATAGTATTTACACCTGTATACTATCCTTTCTATCAAGCCATCAAAATAAATAATCGTCAAATCGTAAAATGTCCATTAATTAATCAAGATACCAGCTATACAATAGACTTTGAAAAATTTGAAACACTAGCTAAAAAACAAGAAAATAAGCTATTAATTTTATGCAATCCTCACAATCCAGTGGGACGCGTCTGGCAAAAAGCAGAATTGGAAAAACTAGCAAGAATATGTTTAGATAATAACCTTATTCTTGTTAGTGATGAAATTCATGAAGATTTAATTATGCCTGGCTTTAAGCATTATCCTATTGCTACTTTAAATGATGAGATTGCTAATATTACTATTACATGTACTGCTCCAAGTAAAAGTTTTAATTTAGCGGGGTTACAAGGATCAAATATTATTATTAGAAATCCTGATTTAAAAAATAAATTTATTTTACAGCAAGAAAAAAGATGTTTTCACAGCTTAAATACAATGGCTTATGAAGCTACAATTTTAGCTTATAATAAAGGTGAAAACTGGTTAGAAGAATTTAAGAAATTGATTGCAAAAAATTATCGATTATTAGTTGATTTTATTGATCAAAATATACCACAAGTCAAAGTATATCCTTTACAAGGAACTTATTTAGCATGGTTGGATTTTAGAGCATTTGGTTACAATTATCAAGAATTAGAGAAGAAAATGTTTAATGCTAATTTATATTTAGATGAAGGATATCTTTTTGGTCAAGAAGGTGAAGGATTTGAAAGGATAAATATTGCTTGTCCTACTGCTGTTCTACTTGAAGCCTTGGAACGTTTAAAAAAAGAATTTGCTTAAAACAGGTTATAAAACCTGTTTTTATATTAATAGTTAACCATAACAGTTATTTAAGTTCTATATATAAATGGCAATTTAATACTTATTTGCTTCTTGATAAAATATCTTCGCATATTCATAACTAATATTTGGAAGTTTGTTGTTTATATACAGTCATGTTATTTATTTAAATAATCTAAACAAATTAACTAGAAATACAATTTAAATTAAAGGATAAACCGTACTTCAGTTTATCCTTTACATGCCTCTTATATTTATTCACTTATAATTAGTACTCTAACTTATCTTCTTCCTGCACCTACGTGCTAAAGATAAAATACGAAGTATTCCAGCACGTACATAAAAGAAATCACACCACAAATGTACATATAAAATATATTTTTTATCTGTTACAGAAATAAATTTTCCATCTCTAGTAATTCCAGTTAATACACCAATAATCATATCATCAGTAATTCCATATTCTTTAATATAACAATTGTCTCCACAAATGATATAGTCATTATCTCGAACCTTTAAAATACGATGTAAAACTAGTTTTCCATTTGCACGTCGATACAAAGGTACATCATATTTGTTTAACCTTCCATTTGTCTTTTCGATTAAAATAATATCTTTTCTTTGACGTAACAAAGGCATCATAGAATAGCCAACAACTGTAGTAATACAACTTCCATGATCTGCAATCTCTTTAGCAATATCTACATTACGTATCATTCAAGAAAACCTGCTTTTTCAAATTCACTAATAATGTTATCTACATCTTTTTCCACAATCTCACGTTCAACCTCATATTTTTTTAAAATATTAATAATAATTTCTTCTCTAGTTGTATCTTGTAATAATAAATTCGCAATATATGCTGCAGTCTTATTATTACGAACGATTCCTCTAAATTCTTTACTTGCTTCTCCTGTTGCAACCATAACTGTTTCCCCAGCCATTTCTTGTATAACAAAACCATCTTTTAACTTCATTTCAATTCTTTCCCTTTCTAATTTTATTTAGATCTATTGATTTCATAGTTTTATAAGCCAATTCTACTGCCTCTTGAGATATATTACAACCCATTTTATATAATGGAACAGACTTTAATAATTTATCTGTTAATTTCAAAGTTTGAAGATATGCTTGAGAATCATCAATAGGATGATAAATCTGCTGCATTATTGCTACAAGTGCTTCGCTTTCATCTATTCTTTCTATGTGATTTTCTTTTGCCTGGTGTAATATACATATTCCCTGTAAAGGAACGCTTGTATTTTTACTTAAATGATGTTTTCCATCCCAAGGTGTGCCATATGCAATAACTGTTTCTCCTATTTTTAATAACGGTTTATCATCATTAACCATATATGCATGCTCTTTAAACTTTTCCATCCATAATCGGGTATGTGTTGATTTCCCTGTTCCACTTGGAGCAGTAAAAAGATAGCCTTTTTCATCTACTGCTATTACAGAACCATGAAAAAGTAAAACATCATATCGTGGCATGATTGTAGCAATTTTACGATACACTGCAAGTGTTTCTAAATAAGCATCAGAAAAGTGGCGTGTACTTATTCCTTGTTTTTCATCTTCTTGGGCCGATTTGATTCGTTCACTATTAATATCAGTCTCTTCTATTTTTATAGAGAAATCAGCTGTTTCATTGGATAAATAATCTTGACAAAAATGCCTCGTTTCTAAATATAGTGCAGATATATTAATAATCTTTTCAGCTAATTTTATTTTAAAATCGTACATTATTTTCCCCTTTTTACTATTTTAAATATTTGTTCATATATTCTTTATCGTATTTAGAAATTTTAGTTTCCATGAAATCTATCTGTTTTTGATAATCACTTTCTATATCTCGACGTAATACTTTCGTTTTTTGCTCTTTAATAAACCCAAACTTATTCAAACTAATATCTTTAGCCTCTTCTATGATAACTTCCTATTAATCATTGACTATTCATTAAACTATATCATTTTAATTATCCAAAACTTTTTACATTTCTTAATAGTATTATTAATCATAAAATCTCTTTATTACTCAAAAATGACAACCAATATAGACAATGTTTCATTTTTAATATCATGATAATATATTAATTACCCCTAATTTTTTTCATAACATCAAATTCATTATTTTTTGACAATTACTAAGTTTACTTATTTTAATTAGTCACTAGATAATAAATTCAAATTATTAATATAGCTAAAATTTCCTCTAATCAATTTCAAAAATTAATCATGTTATCCTTTACAATCCATTTTATTTTTTAGCAATATAAAATAATTTCAAAAACCTATTAAATAACTAATTTTATAAAATTATAGCTAGGTATATCAAATCATATTTAATTATATTAAAAAATTTTATAATACAACAAGAATACATTCACACTATGAATTTAAATTACCAAATGAATATGAAAAAAGATACAGGTTAGCTAAGACCAATAAAGCAAATAAAAATTATTTGACAAATTTCGTAATTTAAGTTAGCCACAACTCTGTCATAGAGACACTTTTATTTTTTTCTTATTATAAACTTTAATTCACTAAAAAACTTTCCTGGTCTTAATACTATTGAATTTATAATTCTGTATACTGTAAAAAACGGAATCAAATATGTATGTCGATAAAGTATGGGATATGAATCTTTATACTCTTCTTTAGATAAAAATAACCGCTTTTTCATGTATTTCAGCTTCTTTATTTTATCACAACCTTCTTGTCGATCATATGTCCTTTCAAAAAAGTTCATTACATTTCCATATGTCCCACTCATAATCATATAAATTAATAAATTCTCATCATCTTCATCTAGTGACATTTCACTAAAGCAGGCTAAAGACAATTTTTTCAGTTTATTATGAAAAACATCTAAACCCATTAATTTCATTTCATGATCAATATATTTCCAGTCCAATTCATCTTTTTTCTTCTCTAAAAAAACATACAAATCAATTAAACACCTAATACCACAGCCAGAATTATCAAAATGTTTATATGTATGAGCAATCATATAAATATACTCATCCTCATCTAAATAATAAAATTCATATTTATCATCAGAACATCGTTTTGCTTTAAACCAAGGATCTTCATAATAATCATGAAACTTTTGTCCAGAAATAAACAGATGCCGATGCATTTCAAAATTAAACATTGGCTTTTTTTTAAAAACATCAGCATTACCACGTGTTATTTGACATTTATAGCCCCTCTTCATCATAATATTTACTAAAATCTTTTGTGCAGATTTTATGTTTTTTTCTTTCTCTTTTTCATTTTTACCTAATCGACAATAATAACCATTTTCCATTCCAACAAAACCATAAATAATATCATTATCAGCCATAAATCGCATTCCTGGTAAAGGATAGTAATCAACTAATTTTGCTCCTTTAATTGGCAGATATGATAATTTATTTTTTTCCATTTCCTGGCATATCGCCTTTCTTTCATTTTCAAAAAGAAATTGATAATAAACCGTTCTATCATAGTCCTTTTTCCAATCATCCATGATTTTTGATGGAATACCCTGTATATATTTAACTCCTAAATACGTAATTCCTTCTACATGATTATACTTTGATAAATAGTAAATAATATTCCATAGACGTTCACTTTTTTCAAGATTTATTTTTTCTTGACCTAATGAAGCTTTGATTAAATATATCAGAGCATAGCTAGCCTCTTTATATTCGTCTATTGATATTTTATTATCCACAACCTTCATTCCTTCCAGTTATAATGTTAATATTATCCAGTTATCTTTTTCATATGCTTCTTACTATACGACCAATTTTAAATCTTAATTTCATAAAAACAGCTCGTAAAGGATAGATAAAACACCAAAATTTATAGTAACTAACATATCGTATATCATCTATCCTAATTAATCTTTCACCACGATAAAAAGAAGCTAAAATACCAATAACTTGACTATCTAAAACAAATTCATCATAAAGACAATTATCCCCTCTAATCAAATAACCATTTTCTAACACCTTAACAACTCTATGTAAAACATAATTATTTTCTCTTTTATACAATAGAACATCATACTTTTTTAAACAACTATTTACAGGATATATCACAACTGTATCCTTTCTATTTCTTAACATTGGAAACATACTCGCACCAGAAGTTGTACTTACAAAATATCCTTCTTTTTCTAATACAGACTCTATCTTATTCATTTAAAAGAAATCCTGCTTTATCCATTTTATCTATCATTTGACGAACATCAAATTCAGCCTTATTTTTATCCACATCGTACTTATCTAAAAGTTTTGAAATAATTAACTCTTCAGATAAACCATCACTAATACCTTCCCAAATGATTTTACCAGTTTGATTCAATTTTATCATCCCGTAAAAATCTTGACTCGCTTCACCAGTTGCAACAACAACGGTTTGATTACCAATATCTCTTAAAACAAAACCCTCTTTAATCTTCATAATATAATCTCCTAATTTGGTTTAATTAACAGTACCAATCTATTTCTTGTATATATTAACATAATTTTCAACAAAGAACAATTCACCTCTTACTTATAGGATATTATTTATTACTCTCTAATAAATAATACCCCATAAGTTTCTATTTTAAAAGAATTATGTTAGAATCAAATAAAGAAATGAGATGATCCGTCTTTAAAAGTTAGCACCATATTTGTTTAGAAGTCATTTTTCATATTATCTTAAAATATAGTATTTATGTGATTTTTTTGTTTATAAACTATTTTCATTTTTTATTTTTGTTATAATAATGGTGTTATATATTGGAGGATTTCCATGGCTTATTTTTTAAACATTTCTAAACAGCAGTCTCGTACTTTTCTTGACATAGTACCAAAGTTTAGACAGCGTCTTTAGAAAGTCCACAAAAATCAGTTTAGTATTTCCCATAGATGAAAGTTTATTTAAATCACTATATTTGGCACAAGAAAAATCACTGCTGAATGGAATATACCATATAGCAACTGGGGCATTACATATTCCAGTCTTCAAATCATATTTGAAGATAGGATATAATAGATCATTGACAACAGTTATGACTATGATAATATTATAAAAAAAGAGGCAATAAGCTAATGTTATTTTAACTTAATGACATTGGCTTACTGCCTCTTTTTACATAGTTATTTAATTATTTATAATTCAACATCATGTTCATCTGAATCGATAATTTTTTCTTTCTCATTTTTATCTATATACAATTCTTCATTATCCAGCACATAATTTGTCTTTAACAAAAGGTTGGAGAAAAATTTATATAAAAAGCTTTTATCTTCATATACATCTATACTTATATCACGATAGTTTGCCCTAACAAGAGCATTTCGAAAATACTTCGAATTATCTTTAAATATTTCATTATTCATTTTTCCCAAGCCAAGATACTGAATATACTTTTGAATAAATAAAGCAGTTGTTCTTGTATTTCCTTCTCCAAAAGGATGTATTTGCCATACATTTGATGTAAAAGCTACAAGATGTGATACTATTTCATCAGTAGACTTATTAGAATAGTCATAATTTCTTTCTTCATTAAAATCATATTTCAATGTATCTTTTATTAAAAAATGATTAGTATATGCAACTGAAGCACCATTTATAATTGGTTCCGATTTAGATATATTATAATCTCTAAAGTTACCTATATATTTTCTTGAAATGCCTATATCAAGACCGTCAAATAAATACTTATGATATATACGGTAAGTATTATAATCAAATCTAAATGAGTTATCACTTAAAAGCTGAACCAGCCTAACTGAAACTATATCAGCCTCTTGTTCACTTAGATTATTTTTTGATTCAGGACGGACGTTATAATATTCCTTAATTTCTTTTTCTACATCATCATATGTTTTTTTCCCATTAATATTTTCCGTAGCTAAATCTATCATATATTTTGATGGTTTAAGGTTGTCAACTTCCTGCAATCCAAACGCAATATTCCAATATAATTGTTTAAGCTTTCCATCTTCTGTTTCAGATATTATTTCATACTTAAATTCTTCATACTTTTCATTATAATTTTGCATATTCCCTCCATTAACCAACTATAAAAAGAAATTTCTATTTATTTTAAATCATCGATTTTATTATATCATTTTTAAGAATCAAAATAATATATATTATATTATTTAAATTTATAAAATAACCTAATAATTCTTAATAATCACTTCTTATCTTATTCTTATACAAGAATTTCCAAAAAAAGTTAAATTGCTCCTTTTTACATCCTGGTACTTTTTCTTGACATAGTACCAAGTTAAAATCATTTCTTTGATTCGTTCTTTATGCAATTGCTGATGGGACTTTTTACGATGTTTCCATGATTTAAAACCGCTTCTGGAAATATTTAATATTTTGCTTACTGCTCTAATCGAAACTTTATCTGAATCTGCTGTTTTTTTAATATAATCATTCAATGCTCTATAAAGAACACTTACTGGCTGTTGAGAATGTTCATAGCCTTTTTTAATATTTCAACAGCATCTCTTAAATCCTTGTTTTTTTTAATCTTGTCAGTTCTTTTGCATCATCACTGGAATAATTACCAGAACCCCTAAATACCTTACTTTCATCATCATTGTTTGATGAATATTCTTTGATCCAGCGATGAATAGAACTCAATGAGATTCCAAAATTATTTGCTGCTTCTTCCATAGTAAGCTCAAGATGATAAAAAGTGAACTGGATGCCAGACCAGTATACTTACAAAAAGAAAACAGTATCAAAGGGTATTTCTTTATATGTTATACAACTGTGCTGTTGACAAGACTGCTTCAATTCAAAGTACTAAACAATTCATATTCTGCAAATGAAATATGCCGATTCATGAAAGAATTCAAAATCGTTAAAATCAATGAAAACAGATATATTAATATGCTAAGATCTTCAAAATTAATTACTAATCTAGCTGTAATATTAAACCAGTCAATTACAAATTATTATCTTACAGATAAACAAATAAAAATGATGCAAACTCGATAATTGACGAATTAGCACCTTTTTTATTTAAAACCGCTAAAGCCAGGTTAGATATGTTAACATAATTCTCAACAAAAAACAATTCACCTCTTACTTATGGAATATGATTTATTGGAAAGCAATAAATAATATCCCATAAGTTTTTATTTCAAAAGAATTATGTTAAAATCAAATAAAGAAATGAGATGATTATTTATGTATAAATTTATTATTAAATTAGCAAATTTACGAATTCAAATAAATTGTTATTATCATTATTGTTTTAATATGTGTCAAGATTATATCGTTGAAGGAAAACAATTTGATTTTGAAATAACAGTTAATGAAAATGAATTAATGAAAGAAAAAAAGAATTTTAATGATTTTAATATCGGATATATTGAGAGTTTAACAGTTTATCGTCTAATTGCCGAAAAAATCCCATTATATAACCGGTTTCTTATGCATGGAGCTGTCATAACATATGATGAAATGGGATTTATGTTTATTGCTCCTAGTGGCACTGGTAAAAGTACTCATATTAAATTATGGAAAAAATATCTTGGTAAGCATGTTGATATAGTTAATGGCGATAAACCAATATTATCTATTGAAAATGATAAAATATATGCATACGGTACGCCATGGTGCGGTAAAGAAAGATGGCATAAAAATCGTAGAACTAGATTAAATGGTGTATGTTTTATAACCCAAGGAAAGAGCAATACCACAAAAATAATTGATATCAATAAACATTTTTTTAAATTAATGAAACAAGTATACTTATCAACAGATTCTACTTCTATGAACTATATATTTGATTGCATTAATCAATTTATAAAAGAGGTTCCTTTCTATACACTAGAATGTGATATATCTGAAGAAGCTGTAAAAAGTAGCTTTGAAGCTTTAACAAATTTATCTTATGATGAGTTTAAAATCAATAAAAACGAATAATGTATGCAATAAATTATCTTACACACAAAAAGTGGTTATTTTGAACCACTTTTTATATACCAATAAATTCATAACTAATTACTCTTCAAACTCTACTTCCGTATCAGCTTGACCAGGATCTGTTTGATCGTCATCTGATTCATGTATCTCTTGATGAGGATTCAATTTTATATCTGATGTCGTTTCATCATTTTCCTTTTGAATATTTTGATCTGATTGCTTATTATTCTTTGTTTCAACTTTATTTTCAATGTTATTAGAATCAATAGAGATATTACTACTTTTAAAGTTCATAAACAAAAGCACTATTACCAATCCTGCAACTATAACAATAACACCTACTATTATTCTTCTGTTTTTCACTATCATTTGCTTACCCCCTTTTACTTTTAATAAAAATTAAACAAAAAGAGATGAATAATACATCTCTTTTATCATATAAAATTACCATTCTCCAAAATCATCTTCATTATCACCTGGTCCAGGTAATTCACTTGTCGTAATAACACTTTCATCTATAAAAACAATCTCTAAATTAGGTTCTTCATACAAATCTTTTTGTTTCATAAACTTTCCTCTTTTCTATACTATTCTGTTTCATCAGAATTTTGATTTTCATATGTACTAATCAATTGTTCTATATATGTTTTTTGTTCTTCAGTGATTGAATTAGATAGAAGCATGCTATGAGCTACAGTTTTAGCAGATTGTTTATTTACATCACCTATATTTTGCTTAACATCAATTGGAACTGCATCCTCACATGTCGCTACAAATTGAGCATAAATAGATCTTTCATAACCACCATTAATAACTGGTACATTATTGATAACTAGATTAGCTGTGTAAGTTCCATCTCCATTTTCACTCCATTTTGTAGCAGTAACTGTTCTATTTAAATTATCTTCACTAGTTCCCCAATTCCAATACAATTCAACATTATCAATAGTACATCCTTCTGGAAGAGCAAATGTATATGAAAAACGCATATTTACTTTTTCAAAAGTATCTTTTGTCAATAATGACCCACCAATATACTTTATAGAAACAGCAGACTTCATTGTATAATTTCCATCATCAGCTATTTGAGATACAAATCCATTTGCACATGCATAATCAGGCACCACTCTATCAAATGTACCACCTGATACCTTGATTGAAGCAACTTTATCATCTTTACAAATGTAATTTTCACCATTACTCTTACTTTCAATTGCCTGTAATTCCCCTTTAACTACAGCGTCTTTAGAGATTTTAAGAACAGGTGCATTTTCTGCAGGACCATTATCATAATAATTCCATGCTCTAATATAATCTCCATCTCCACGACCAATTGTACCACCAGTTATATTCAATTCTGCTGTACTATCATCATAAGTAAAGACAACAACTGAACCTGCAATTATACCACCTGTAACTTCAGTGTTTGTCCAGCATTGTAATGCATAACTCTTGTCAGAATATATTTCACCACCAGTAATTATAGTAAGTCCAGATTCGTTTTTAACAGCAATACCATCTGGCTGACTTATAGTACCACCGTTTATTGTTAATGTAGCATTTTCATTTACTCTTTCACTATTAACTAATAGTGAGCTCACATTAGAATTATTACTAATAGTACCACCATTAACAGTTAAATCTCCATTATTTTGGATCGTGTAGTTACCAAAAGTATCATTATCACCACGTTTAATATTACCATCTTTAATTGTACAAGTACCGTTATTAACTAGAGCGATACCACCACGACCAACAGTTTCTTCACCAGTATCTGTACCACCCATAATTGTTCCAGTTTTAGTATCACTAGAATCTGTAATTGTCAATGTTCCATTATTAGTAAGAACATTTCCCATCTTACCTTTACTATCTTTAACACCTGTTAATGTATATCCATTCAAATCTAAAATTATTTCTTTATTTGCAGGAATAGTAATACATTCTGTTATATCTCCTAATAATTTTACTTTTTTACCACCAGCAATAGCATTTTGTAATGTTTGATAATATTTTTGTTCTCCTTCACTTGCATTAACTACTTCAGCTGCAAAATTAGTAACTTTCCAAGCACCTTCTTCTCCAGCAATTGTATATCCAGGAGCTAAATAGCTATAACTTGGCTTATGATTAAATATACCACCTGATATTAATATTTTAATTTTATTAGCATTGGTAGTAGTAGTATCATCAGCACGTCCTCCAGCTACTATAGGATGGTCAATGTTTGTATTAGTAAAATTACCACCTTTAATATTTATCGCAATAGAATTTTCACCATCATCATTAGTGTAAGTAGCATTAATACTTGCACGATTTCCTTCAATATTTCCACCAGTAATATCTACTGTAGTATTTCCATGAACACGAATAACGTCACTTCCAGTAGTTGTAATAGTACCATTCGTTACACTTAATTTTACATTTTCAATATTTAATCCAAATGAGTTCCCTTGAACTTTTCCACCATTAATTGCTACAGTTCCAGCTTCTGCATATACAGCAATACCAGCAGCTATTTCACCACCATCGATAGTAATAGTACCATTATAATTTTTATCTGTTCTAATACCATTACTAGCACTAGTAATTTTTCCACCAGTTACATTTAATAAACCATATCCATTCATATAAACAGCATGTTTATTTCCAGTATTTTCAATTGTTCCTGACTCAATATTCAAAGACCCTGTAGAATAAATTGTAATTTTTTCACTTTTAATTCTACCTGTACTCTCAAGTGACGTATCACAAATCGTCAACAAGCTTTCATTACGTAAAAAGAAACTGTCATTGTCTGATTGATCAGCTTGTGATATAGTATATCCATTTAAATCTAAAGTAACATTATTTGTTTTAAATCTTATAACATCCACTAATTCAATATTACTCATTAATTTAATAGTTTCACCACTTTGTACCTTTTCAACTGCCTCTTCTAGAGTTGGATATTCAGTACCCCCAATATTAGCAACATAATTAGTAGTTGAATCGTTCTCCCCTTCTAATGCTTTTACATTTAAGCTATCCCCCGCATGAATACTTACACACAAAGAAAAAACCATCGTTATTACAAGAAATAAGCTTAATATTTTTGTAAATTTATTTTTTATTCTCATCACTTTCTCCTCCTCGTATAAATTGACCACATTACATAACATAAACAAAAGAATGTAAGTATTTATACCTTTCATTGTATTCCCCAGGTAGGTATTTGTCAAGAAAGAATTCTTTAAGTTACAGTCCCTCTGATTCAAATATGATAATGTTACAACTAGTTAGAACATTATCAAAAAATATGTTAAACTGTTCTCTCATTTATGGGAGATTGTTTATGAAAATCCAACTGATTCGTCAAAGACTGATTGATCTGTTTAAGTCTCCTGATTTCCTTTCGCAACACTTCATTTTCTAAGATTTCCTGACAGTAAAACTCATAAAAATTCATATTAGATCTAGCCAAGATGATCAAATACTATTAAACAGCAAAGAAAAAAGAGCTGTTCAAGCAAACAATGTCATTAAGTTAATTTGACATTAAATAAACCAGAGATAAAAACGTTGTATGTTTTATCTCTGATTTTAATTTTTTATACACGAAAAAGTGTAGTATTGATACTACATTGTCAAAAATATATAATTATATATGTCAATCAAGTCTATAAATAAAGTATTCAGCTGGTCTACATCTAACATTGCGGGGGCTAGAGCGACCTGGTCTGATAGGTTCTATTTCTTTAGCTATGGTTGATTCGATATCAGGTGGATGTTTTCCACCTTTTTTGTATTTCAAGAATTCTCTTATATTATGAAAAGCCCTAGTAAAATTGATTTGATATGAATATTTTCTCTCCTTTTTAGAAGTTTTTGGTTTTATCTGTCTCATAATTCTTTCTGTAAAATTATAGAAAAGCAATCTTTCATATATTTCCTGCTTTATAGAATTATTTTTTTGGAATGAAAAGCATTCAAATCTACAGCATATTTTAGTTCTTTAAATGAAGTTTCGATTCCCCAGCGCATATTATAGAGTTTTTTTACTTCTTTAGCAGGAAATTCATCTCTATCCAAATTAGTTATAATACATTCATATGTATCATCTGTTATTTTGAATTTTACAATTCCACAGTTGAATTCATAAAATAGATTATCTTTCTTCATATAATCAAATTGTGATTTATTTGATAGGACCCTAAACAGTTGTGGGCAGGCTTTGATTGTTTTTGTCTGTTTTAGAGTAAGCATTCTAAAAACATCAATATCAAATTCATCCTGATCAGGATATGGTCCTAAAGTTTGAGTCATGCACTGCTTAGATGTAATATCTCTTACTCGAGTAAGGTATTTATTGCCAGAATGTACAACATGTTCAAAATTATTGTATGATTCATAACCTTTATTATTGATAAATATAGCTTGTATTCCATTATATCTATCTACCAGTTTACGAAAAGCCTTATTTATTTTCATCTTTGGATGCTCCTCATCATATGTATGTTCCATTAAATCATATGATGCATTTAAATGATACGCATTATACCTTTTGGCACTCTTTTGATTTACAAAATAAGTTATTTTATCATCAATATCAAATCTAATCGGTACTGAGCATCCATCAACCGCAAGCAATCTATATCCTTTATATAAATTATTTTGACTTTTATATGTTTTTGAATTAAATGATTCAAAGAGCCATTAAAAAGCTTGATATTTAATCTTACATCTCTGCTGCACAAAAGCTGAAGCAGATGAATTATTAATATTCAAATCAAAATTGTTATAAAGTTCATCTTTAATTGATCCAGCTTCCATCCATAGAATAAATTTAATTAATGATTTAAAAGGAAGTTTTCTATTTCTGGTAAAATCTTTATCAGGATTAAAAAGAAATTCTCTATAATCTTGAGATAGTTTGTCAACAGTTTGCATCAAAAAACGCAAAAAAAAAGAAACTCAAATTTGATTTTGAGATTCTCTAATCAAAAAAACCTTAACCTAATGACATTGTTCAAGCAAACAGCTCTCAGAACATAAAATATAAAGATTTTATATTTTAAAATTTGTGAATTAACTTTTTCTATTTCCATTTAGACTGTAAATAGTAACAATCATTGGAAAAAATATTAGCAGATACAATAATCATTATCTATTTCTAAAACAACATTACTAACTAAAGTTAATATTAAATAACCATTATTTCTTATCTTCTTTTGTTTAATTTTTTATTATATCGATTCACAATTGGATAACAAATTAACGCAACAATAATACCTATACCTGATTGAAAAATATTTTCTGGTATTCCTGTTAATGCAATAGCAGCACTTCCTTTTAGATACCATTTTGCTAAAAAGTATCCTACTACCATAATAACTGCCCCCAGCACATATGCTGGTATTTGAGCTTTCTTGCCAAATCTTTGAATCAAATAAGAAACAACGATCCCCACTAATCCCTTGATGAACAATGTTGGAATAAAATAATAAGCATACCCACCAGCAACATCTGCCAAAGCACTTCCTAATCCACCAACTAAAAAAGCTAAAAATGGATTAAGGATGGATGCAAACAATAAAATAAATCCATCACCTAAATTAAAATAACCATCTAAGGTATTTGGTATTTTAATAAATAATGTTGCAATAAAAACAATTGCAATCCCTAATCCTGTCAAAACCATTTTCTTTGTTGTTAATCCTTTTTTCATATATTCCTCCATTTCCGTCCGCCTCCATCGGTCGAACACAAACATGTGATTAAAATCTAAATTTACTATTAATCAAAATCAATTTAGACTATTATTATACGATTTGTTTTTATCATAAGTAATATTCTTAATATCTTTATATTCTTCGATTAATAACAAATTTTTTTCACACTTATATACCCCTTTACTTGTTCTCCATCATATCAAACATCTATACATTTTAAAATATACAATTTATGTATTTTTTTAAGGACAGTTTGTTATAATTAAATTGATGATCAATATAAAATTATCTATAAAAACAATATATTAAGAGACTGTTTTTTATCCCCATCATTATTTAAAAATTGGACATAAATAAGCTATTCAACTCCATTTTAATATTTAATCTCAAACATTTTTAAGATTGAAAATTTTCGAATATATGCCATTCAATATTTATTAGGATATACTTTTTTCATTACTATTTCATTTTTAACTTTTTTTATTAATAAAAATGAGTTATTAAAACTCATTTTTACCCAACCTAGTTTCGTTTTCAATTTTTTCTAAAAAACTGTATTCTTCTCCAACATTAGTTACATCAAACTGCATGACACTTTTACTAAGCCAGTACCACTTTCTAGCCATCTTTCCAACTATATTTCCTACTTCTGCTATGCTTATTTCATTTATAGAAACATATCCTGAGTACTGACGATGTACAAAATTACTTTTTTCAAAAAATTTTTTAATATCTCTCCAGCCATTCTTATAATTTTTTGAAGGATAATATTTTTTTAGAAGACTATCATTTAAATCAAAATTAATTGCTTTTCTGCTTTTTGAAGAAATTTGCATATCTATTCTTTATTCGATAATATGATTCTAATGCATCTTCTCGATATTCTATCGTATCGCCTTCATACCAGCAATACCATTTTTCTACTACCTTTAAAAACCACTCACTGTTAGGAAAACCAGTTTGTGCACAAGCAAAAGTACTAAAATCTTTATTTGTTCCTTTATAAAAACCGATACCTGTTTTTTTAACACCTCTACTAATAAAATATCTGTCTATTTTATTATAACATTCATTAATATCAACATTATTTATTTCAGCCTTTTCTTCACTTAGAACAATTTCCATCATCATCTTTATCACTTCCTATCAAGTATATAATACCTAAATCGGTCTATCTTTACAATACGATATTTATCCTTCATTATTATATACTTTGATAAAAGTGTTTTTACTTCAAACTTTATACTCTCGTTTAATTTTTTAAATAAATTCAACAATTCATAATAAAAATTATACCACACCTGCAACCAAGAAATCATCATCGATTACAATTTGATCAGGTATCCCCTCTCTTATAATAACTGCAGATTTTTTTTATTATTTAGATTTGAAAAATTATTAACGTCTTTATTATATGTTTTCTTTACAATATCATTATCAATTTTTAAAATTAATTTTATTGAAATTGAATTATCCATTACACCCTAATTAATTATTTAATTTCTTAGTAATAAAATAATTTGTTCTTCTTTCATTTGACTGAATTCATTTTTTATTATAGCCCAAATTCTATTTTGAAAATTTTCATCGATTAAAATATTCTTTTTTAATCCTGAAATAATATATTTATATGCCTCTAAAGATTTATATCTTAATAAAAAATTTGTAACAATTTATATAATTAGTAATATTTTATCTGATTTAGATATAAGTGTATTTAGTTTAGAACCTGATTTTGTTTCTGAATTTTATACTTTACTGTTATATAACTTTAAATTTAGAAATTATACCGCTCAAAGCCTTGAGTTAACAATAAAAGGTTTCCAAACTGGTTGTACCATAGAACGTCAAAAATAAATCATAATTTATTCTATAAAAACATCTTGTTGTGCTTACTATATACCTGAACAACACACTCACTGGCCCTTGAAGAGCCTTTTATTTTGTAAGTTCACTAATTTCTATATGTTTTTTGAACAAAATGATTAGATAGATTCATGACAAGGTAACTGATCAAATTCCTCTAGTATTTGATTCCAATTAATTTCATTACTCATAATAGAAAACCTCCTTTTTTAAGACAACGTTATTATCTCATAAAAAAGTGAGGTTTGTTAGTGTGTGAATTATAGAGAATTTACAATACATTATTAGGATAGATAATAAAATAGCAAAAAATTGTCTGCTTATATTAAAATACAGACAATCTTATATTATGATTTTTAGAAAAAACAGTTTATAAAAAGCTAAATAAATCGTCCTGAATCAATAAATAATTATGATAAAAGAATTCAAAAAAGATAACAATTCTTAATTAATAAACAACACATAAAAGATTATTGAAAATTAACTAAAAAATTTTTCATGTTCATAAAGCATTATTTATATAAAAAAATTGTATTTACATTTACCAAATCATATTTAATAAACTTCTTGTTAATTCAATTTTAATATTTTTATACTTAATACATCTGTAATC
The DNA here is from genome assembly GCF_946902305.1 of Clostridium sp. Marseille-Q5894. NCBI lineage: Bacteria > Bacillati > Bacillota > Clostridia > Eubacteriales > Clostridiaceae > Clostridium > Clostridium sp. Marseille-Q5894. The sequence goes on from NZ_CAMPPT010000006.1 coordinate 125,245, forward strand.
AAAATTTATTTTAGATATTTATCATAAATACTATCTATTTTTTTATCTAACTCAGAAATTTTTGTTTCTAAATCTTCTTTTTGAGAAATAAAATTATTTTCAAGACTTGCACGTTTATTTTCCAGTTCTTTACGATACTCTCTTACATCCAAAAGACTACTTACAAAAATGTTATTTGCTTTAGAAAAGTTATTAATTTTTGTTAACATCGAATTAAAACGATTTCTTTTATAACTTTCCTTTGATGAATCTGAACCAATAGTAAATAATATATATCCTTTTTGATTTATTACATTAGATAACATAGAACTAGCCCCGTCACGATTCCATGGTATTGCTCCTAAATACCAAAAATTATCTTTTGATTCTAAAGTGGTTAATGTTAATTCTTCCTCACCATGATGAACAATTATAGAGATTCCTTGTTTCATAAGATTCCCATTATACTCACTTCGATAAGAATTTTCAGGAAAGTATACAACTTCTGGTAACCCAATCCCTGCTTTCTTTGCGACAGCCTTACAAGATTCTAACCATTTATCGATATCTTCGCTTTCATCCCATTTTAAACAGCATTGCCACCCCATTTGCATTAATTCATTAAACTGTTCCAAGCTTAAACAATTATCTTGTCCTGGAAAAATTGTTGGAGATAATGTCAACATTCCAACAAACTCATGTTCTTTCATTAAAGGATAAATATCTGTATAAATATTTTCATTTAAATCAGTAAATAAAAAGGCTAGACTACTAATTCCCTGAGTCTCATTATTATAATTTTTCTCTAAATTTGATAAATCATTTTCTAACTGTTGTTTTTCTTTGGTTAAGGATTCCATTTCTTCTTCCATTTGAGTATAATGAACATCTATTTCCTTTTTAATCTGATCTTCTCGCCAAAAAAAGAATATTAAAAATCCTACAGTAATAATAGCTACAAGAACTATTATAACTTTTATTTTTTGTTCTTTATTTAGATTTAATTTATTCATACTAATATCTTCATCTTCTTCCATAATAGTCCCTCATTATAATAAATTACTTTAAATAAAAATATATTACTTCATTTAACAACATCCATTAAAACTTATTACTATGATAGAAATAAATCAATCATACAAATATATATTTTCATTATTATATTACTCAATGATTACCTCTATCCTTAGTATTCTATCTAGTCAATAGATATACTCATATTTGTTTTTGGCATAAAATAATATAGATCTATTTCTTTTTATATATCTTCTAATAAATAATGGTACTATGTCAAGAAAAAGTACCAGTTAAATAGAAATTTTTTCTATTTAACTTCTACATTTGAAAAATCCAGATTCATAATTATTTAGTCTCATATAACTTTACCTCTTATTTATCTATAATTTGATTATTGATTAATATAGATTACATCTATATTAATCAATACTGTTGTTACTCTACTGAAATTTCTTTATTTAGCTGGACCTAAATATATACTAGCATCATAACATTTAGTTTCAAACAAAGCTTAGCTTTTATAAACCCTACACAAGCATCATTATAATTGCCATTTTTACACAATCTTAGATTGTTTGATTATAAATTAATTAAATTTATAATAATCTCCCATTTTATATCTTAACAAGTCTTTCTAAAAATAAAGCATTTTAAAAATCCAAAACAATATAGTAAAACAACTTGCAAAGTTTTAATTTCATAAACACTAAATATATAAATATCTATGGTTAAATCATATAAACTTTTTCATTTATTATAATAATTTTAATTCTGATTTTTCTAAAACTATTAATTTGTACTATTCAAATTAATAGTTTTTATCATTGTCTAAATCTGATTAAAACAAATGATTTAAAAATATCTATAAAATACCTTAACTCTTTTGACTTTATGTTAGGGACAATCAAGCCAATAAATGAAATAACAACAGTAAATATTAATAATAAAATAAACCATAATATTGAAAAATGTGTCGGAAAAAAATAAGTCTTTATAATTGAAATAAATAATGTAATTAATATAACCTGTATAAATCTAATAAAATAATTGAAATAATATTTCTTTGGACTCATCTTTAATCCATGTTTAAAAATTATATACGGATCATACCATGCGTTAACAAACACTCGAGAAAAAGTTGTTCCTAATAAAACCCCAATTACACCAATTTGTTTTGCTAAAATAACAGACACTACAATATTTATTCCTGCTGCAAATATAGGTCTATATTTACCTTGAACAAACAATCCCATCGTTGTTCTAAATGTCCATAGACTTTGCAACATTCCTTCAATAAAATAATTTAAGCAAAATACTAATACTATTGATAATTGGAAAGTATATTTTTCACCAAAAAAGACAGAAATGAAAGGATTATAAAGAATAAACATGCATATAAAACAAAACGCATAAATATTAAAATACATAAAATCTATTTTTTTAAAAAGATCATAGTGTTTCTCGGTACTTTCTGACGCAATATAATTTCCCAAGCTTCCTGTTAATGCGGAACCAATCTGTGAAACAACCATAGTTAAAGATCCAGAAATCAATGTATAATTTGATAATATTCCTACATTTTTTACACTTGTGAATGCAGAAATTATTATATTGTCTGTACCATTTAATGCAACTCCAGCTACTTTTGAAAGAACTAAAGCTTTTACATCTTCTTTAATTAAATTTATATTATTCTTAGACAAAGGTGTAAAATCTTTATTTTTTAAATATGGATAAATTTGCAATACTTTTTTACTGATAAAAACATTTTCACAAAAGGTACAACAGATTTGAATAAATAAATATAGTAAAAAGTTTTGAAATAATATGATTATAGCTATTTGTATAATACTTTTTACAATAACAAATATAAATCTATACTGAGAGCAAACATAAGCTTTTTGATCAGCATTCAATATAGAACGTCTATATGCAAAAAAATAGGATACTACTGAATCTGCCAAAAACATCAAATAAATAATATGTATATTATCTATTCCCTTAGCATCATTAATAATCATGGTAAGGAATGGTAATATTAATAAACCTGCTATTCCTACAAATATACCAATATATTGATATACACGCGCATAAAATTTCATCAATGATAAAATTTTATCTTCATCATTGTTTGATAGAGGTTTATATAAATTATATGTCATTGCTGTTCCAAATCCCATTTCTGCTAATGATAATACGGATAAGATATTACTAAATAATCCATTAACACCTAAATAAGTTTCACCTAGATATTTTATAAAAAATATTCTAACAACAAAATTGACCACTAAAACAATTATTTGAGAAAGAAAACCATAAAACATATTTCTGGTAGTACTTTACTCTATGACATTTTTATTATTCACAAACATGTACATTTTTAAACCATAAACTAATTAGATCAAATTTTTAATAATTTAATTTAATAAAATCATTCCTACCATTTATCCTTTCAAACAACTAAAAATTCATTTACAAATATTGATAAATTTAGCTAAAGTGTCTTGAAAAAATAAGATATAATGTTAAAATAATTCAGTCAGTGTAACAATAGGGGGAAGATCAATGAAAGCATTTACAGAAATGAACAAAAATGAACTACTAGATTTAAAAAAAACGTTAGATCAAAAATACCAGGAATTTAAAGCCCAAAATTTAAAACTTGATATGTCCCGAGGTAAACCATGCAGTGAACAATTAGACTTATCAATGTCCATTTTAAATATGAAAGATTACACTATCGATGGTATCGATTGTCGTAATTATGGGGGATTAGAAGGTCTACCTTCATTACGTAAATTATTTTCTCAACTATTAGAAGTAAATGAAAATAATGTTATTATCGGTGGAACATCTAGTCTTACTTTAATGTATGATTATATTTCTCAAGCCATGTTATTTGGTGTTTGTGGCAGTAAACCATGGTCAAAGCAAAATATAAAATTTTTATGTCCAGTTCCTGGATATGATCGTCATTTTGCTTTTTGTGAACATTTTGGAATTGAAATGGTTAATGTTCCAATGACTAGTTCAGGTCCTGATATTAACGTAATTAATGAATTGATCAAAGATGATAGTGTAAAAGGAATGTTTTGTGTTCCAAAATATTCAAATCCACAAGGAATTACTTATAGCGATGAAGTCGTTAAAGCCTTAGCTGCTTTAAAGCCAGCTGCTAAAGATTTTAGAATTATTTATGATAATGCCTACTGTGTTCATGATTTAAGTGAACAAGGGGATACACTTTTAAATATTTTTGATGAATTACCACTTCATAATAATGAAGATTTAGTTATTATGGTTGCTTCTACATCAAAAATCACATTTGCAGGAGGAGGAGTTTCTTGTCTTGTAGCTAGTGATAATAATATTTCAGATATAAAGAAACGTTTATTCTATCAATCAATCTCACAAGATAAAATGAATCAGTTACGACACCTTAAGTTTTTTAATGATGTAGATAGTATTAAAGCACACATGAAAAAACAGGCTGCTATCTTAAAACCTAAATTTGATTGTGTAATTAGCAACTTAAAAAACGAATTAGCTAATAAAGGGATTGCTTCATGGCATGAACCTAAAGGTGGTTATTTTGTTAGTTTAGATGTTATGCCTGGCTGTGCTAAAAGAGTTGGTCAATTATGTAAAGAAGCTGGAGTCGTTTTAACAACTATCGGTGCAACATTCCCATATGGAAAAGATCCTCAAGACTCTAATATTAGAATTGCTCCTTCATATCCAACAATTGATGAATTATCTAAAGCTATGTCATTATTATGTATTTGTGTACAAATAGCTGCAGTTGAGCAATTATTAAGTCGTTAATAAATAATTATAGTTTTTTATCTTCAAGGCAATTAATCACTTATTGTAATTATTGCCTTTTTTATATTTAATTGTTAAATCAACCAATAGAAAATACTAATGAATATTTTTTAATACAAAAAATTTAAAAAACAAGACCCACATTGTGAATCTTGTTTTTTTATTATTTCTTATCTATATCTTCTTTTTTTATTTTCATAAAACGCAAGTGAAGCAATTACTAAACCAGCAAGAGGATATAACAAGTTGGTAGTATCACCAGTATTAATTGATGCCATTGTATCTCCAGATTTAACTACTTCTAATCCCTTGATACCAGCCATTAAGTTTTCATATGCCACTTGTACACCAGCTTCGTCAATTTCTTCATTAACTAATGCTGCTTTGGCTTCTTCTAAAGCATTTATCATGACAGACCATGTTTTAGCTGTGTAATTTGCCACATTTAATGTTTGTGCTTTATTGATTAATTCTTGTAATAAATCCTTATTTGGAATCAATCTTAAGTCTAAATATGCTCTTGTTAAGGCTTCATATGCTCCGTCGACTTCTGCTTGGGTTGCATCAACATTTTCTAATACAGCTTTTGCATTAGCCATTGGATCAGTTAAGTTAGCTACTGTTGCTTCTGTGTATTTAGATATATCTAATCCATTAACCATATCATACATTGCTTGTAATCTTGTTTTATCAGCTCTTAATACTAAGCTAGACATTGCATCTTTCAAGTTATTATATGCTTCGTCAACTTCTTCTTGCATTGCATTGTCATTATTCATGACATCTTTAGCTGCATCTAAGGCATCTTGTAAAGCTGTCCATGAATCAGTTGTATAGTCTTCTTCAACAAGTTTTTCAACTTCAGCGATTAAAGCTTCTAAAGCATCCTTATCACCTTGAAGGAATCCTAATTTATGAATAGCATTAGCTAGACGATAGAAAGCACTATCTACTGTAATTTGATCTACACTAGAATCTGCTAAAACTGTTTGAGCATTTTCTAGAGCTGTATCAAATTCAATTACAACAACAGGTACAACTTGATCTAATGCCCCATTAGTTTTTAAAGTATTAGCTGTATCAACAGCGATTTGTAACGCCACTTTGTTTGTTTCAACTACTACTGGTTTATCTACCAAAGCTTCTATTGCTTCATTTAATGCTGTTACAGCTTCATCAACTTCAACTTGGGTTGCATTTTCTTTTTCATAAACACTTTGGCAAGCTGCTAAAACTGTTTGTAGATTTTGATATGATTCTTGAGTATAAAGCGTACCATCAACTTCTAATGCTCTTTGAATACTTTCTTCCAAATTACTTTTATCTACTACTATTTTTTCCAATTTCAAAATAGCTTCTTTTAAATTCCATGATGCGATATCAATATTATTTTGTGAAATATCATCTTGTTTTAATAACTCTTGAGCTTCATTTAAACATTCTAAATATGCATCATAACTTTCTTGAGTATAGTTATTTTGATCAATAACTTCACTTACAAGACTTTGTAATTCTGTTTTGTTTGCTAAAACTGCTAAAGATTGATATGCCTGACGTAATTGCTCAATTATTTGATCTATTTCTTTTTGACTAACATCTTCTTTTTCATAAACAGTTTGTGCTTGCTGTTTTATATTTAGATAGCTTTGATAACTTTCACTTGTATATAATTCTTGAGCAGCTTCTTTATTCAATTCACTTTCTAAAACCTTTTTATCAATAATAGCCTGTGAATTAATAATTACTTCATTCAAACGCCACCATGCCGCATCGTTATCCTTCGTTGCTAAAACTTTTATTCCTAATACATCAATTGGTTGGGCTAAAGTAACTGTTTCATCTGAAATTCCTTGTAACTCTTGAAGAGTCTCAAAAGTTTTTCCATCCTTTGAAATCTGTAATTCACCATATTTTAAGATATCTCGATCAGAAACAAGTCTAACTGTTTCTAAATTAACAGGTTCTCTAAACATAATTTGTACATAGTCACCAGCTTTTTGATAATTATTCTTCCAATAAGTTGTCGAAGTATCATTATCAAATGCATAATCAACATTATAAATATAACCAGTATTTGGATCTTGATATGGGTTACCATTAGTTGTTACTACAGCAAATTTTTTCATATATAAATTATTTTTAGCATTTTCTATTTGTGAAACAGCTAAATCAACTCTTTTTTGTGTAGCATTAATATCATTATAGATCTCTTGACCAATCTGTTTTGCAATATCATAATCTTTCAATGCTTTACTATCATACATAGATTTATCAATTTCTTCTTTAAGAAGTTCTTTTAATCTAGCTTTATCAGTCTTTTCTACATCAGTATTTCCATTATATAATTGATCTACTTGCTGAACAATTATTGTCATCATTGATTTCACTTCATTATATGTACCTTCTTGTAAAGCTAGCTTTAACTCATCAATATTTGAACTCAATACTTCTCTAAATATACGATTCGATTCTGTTTCTAAAACTTCACTTAATGCCTGAGTGGCTAAATTAATAACATCATTAATTTCTTCTTCACGCATTCCAAAAACTTCAAATTCAGAAAAATTTCCTGAATAATAGGCATTTCCAGCCCAAGTAGCACAAAACATTTTAGTTTGTTCATATTTAATATATCGTGCTTGTAATGCCTGGTCTATTTTGCAGATGACCTTACCACTTGTACCACCACCAGGATTTTCTTGTACATCAATACACTGCCAATTTTCTCCATCTTTTGATACATGTAATTTATAAGCACCTGGCTTTTCTTTAAAATGAATTGTAATATTTTCTAATAAACATATCTCATTTAAATCTACCTGTACCCAAGCACTATCATCTCTATTAAGAGAAATTCTATTACCATAATCACCATCAGTTGCATTTTGAGGATCAAATTGTGGATAAACTAAAGTTCCATCATCATTATAACCACCTTCAACACCACTTACAGTTACTGGTTTATGCAATGCTAAGTTTGATGCTGGTACAACTTCAGTAGTTTTAACCTTATTATAAATAGACATTGATTTTAAATAACCTTTAATTCCTAAACCAACTTTTTCTACAGGTAAAACAAATGTACTACTTGCTTGTTTACTAGCACTTACTTGATAATATTCACCATTACCAATAAGAACATTATCAATATAAAGCTGTAAATCAGTGTTACTACAAGTCATGGTAAAATGATGCATTACATTTTCCATAACATCATAATCAAATAAATATACATACCCTTTTCTTTGATAACCTATTTTTCCGGTATTATCATAGTTATAATACATCACCCCATCTTTACCACTAAACATTATTGCATTAGCTGGTGTTGATGAAGAAATCATCATTTCAAAATCGATCGTATAAGGGTATCCAATTGAATTAAATGGCAATGATACATATCCTTTACCATCCAATAATAAAGCTTTTTGACTTGAATCAACCTTTAATCCTACTACATTAGCATCATAATGATTATCTGATAAATCTTTAATTACTCCATTTTCAACGTTTTCAAAATTATAATTTGCAACTAATTCACTATTTGATTTAACATAACGAGCTGGATTAGCAGTAGGTGCATATTGACCAAATTTTTCAACTCGCTGCATAAATTCATCACCAGTTTGGCCTTCTGTTTTTTCACCATACCAGTTTTTTTCTGCCATCAACATAATTTGATCGCGATGTCTATCAAAAATATCAAATTCAGATGCTCCAACTTTGATATCATTCCATAAAGCAGCCTCAGATCCTAACATTAATGGATGACCAGGCTTAACAACTTCATTAGTTGATATCATTCCAGCTTCCCATGTATTATATAAATTCTTAATATTTAAATAATCATGATAACCAGCTGCTGGGACAATGTATAAATATCCATCGATATTATTGATCATTGGATATTCACCTTCTAACATCAATCCTAAATTAGCAAAACTTCTAGCCCAAAAATGGAATACTGCTTCGTTAGATACAGGTGTTTTACCACCATAACTACTACCTTCAACATTTAACCCTGACCAAAGTCGAGTTTGAATATTTTTAGAATTAACATATTTTATCATTTCATCCATATAAGCACGCATTTCTTCGTTATGCCCTGAAGGATATTCATCAGTTCCAATATTGAACTTTTGATTCCTAAATACTGGATCATCACCATCTAAAAACTCATCATATAGTGATTTCATAAAAGCAACAGCATCAGGATTAGATAAATCAATATGACTACCGTCTAACATTATTGATGGATCTACATAGTTTATAGATCGACAATGAGCTGGTGTATCAATTTCCGTTACTACTTCAACACCATATTGATATACTTCTTTTTGATATTCTTTATAATCTTCTTGTGAGTAAACTTCATCTGCTGGTATTCCTGAATTAATAGCCGGATATTTTTTACTTTCTACTCTAAATGCTGTAGATTGCTCTCCACCATCATCATTAATATGAACATGAATTTCATTTAATTTAAAAAATGCAGCATATTTTGTAATTTCTTCTAAATAATCTAATGGCATATAAAATCTAGCCACATCTAACATCGTAGATCTAACTTGATATTGTGGGTAATCTCTCATTAATCCTTTAGGTAATAATAAATTCTGGTTATCCATAAACATTTGTGATAATGTTGCTCCAGCATATAATAAACCCTTTTCTTCTGGGGCTTTTACTGTTACAGAATCATCAATATCTAACGTATAACCTTCATTACCAACTGTCAAACTTTTATCTAATTCAATTGAAATATCGCCTGATTCAATTTCTTTAGAAACAATTGAAACTTGTGTTTGTGTCATTTCTTCAATATAAAATGCAATTTTTGATGCAACATCTTTTAACGAATTATCCTTTATAACCAGATTTCCATTAAATTTGAAAGTTCCCTGATTACCTTTCCATTCTCGAATACCTGGTAAAACTTGTGGTCTGTTAATTTGTCCATCATTATATTGACCATTAACTTTAACTATAATTGGATCATCCATATGTAGACTTTCTTTTGTATCCTTATTTTCTACTTGATAATACAAATAAACAATCATATCTTCCAATGGTTGGGTAATTTTACCATCTTCTCTAATAACAGCACTATTACTTGTTCCATATAATGAAATATTATATTGCTCATTTTCTATAGCTGGTAAAATAATTTTTTGGCCATCAGAAGATAATGTTGGTGCTTTATCTTTTATCCCGTTAAATATTTCAAGCAATTGCGTATCTGAAGTTGTTTTTTCAATTCCAAGTGTGGGCCCGGTATTTTCTACTTTTTCAATAGAAAGGGGTTCTTCTTGAGCAGCTGAAATATTTATTGTGCCCAACGAAAAAAGCATAGACATACATACTAGCACAACAAAAAATTTTTTCATCTTTTTCACCTTCTTTTAATTTTTCTTCTTGCTACATATTTCAAAAATTATTAAAGTCAAAACCACTATGATTACATCTATATCTTCAAACCTCCATATCTTGCTATTATATTTTATTTAACACCCTCCTTTACTCTTAAAATTTATACTATTTATATTATAAATAAAAAAACAAGACGCAAAAGATAAAACCAATCTTTTGCGGTCTTGCCTAATCAAATAGTAACAACCCTTGATACTTAAATTATCGCATCACCAATCTTTAAAGTCAATATTTAAATCAAAAAATTAATATATATTACTATTTAACAAATATTTTTATCACTATTTACTTTTCATAACTTTATTTTTTCGATACTCAAGAAAATCATTAAAAAACATTCTGATAACACAAATCAACGGTACCCCTAAAAACATTCCCATAAATCCAAATAAGCTTCCAAATATTGTTATTGAACAAATAATCCAAAACGGCGAAATTCCTACACTATCACCTAAGATCCGTGGTCCTAAAATCAAACCATCAAATTGCTGTAATGCAAAAATAAATATTGCTGATGTTATTGCTGGCATAAATCCTTCAATCAATAAAACAATAAAAACAACTGGTATTCCCCCAATAAAAGGACCAAAATATGGAATCATATTAGTAATAAAAACAACAAATGCTAATAATGGAAAAAATGGCAGACCCATCAATCCAAAGCCCACTAAAGCTATTAACCCAATAATCACAGAATCAATAAACTTACCATAAATAAATTTACCAAAAATACGGTGTGACTTAAAAGCATACTCATGAATTAATTCAAGATTATCTTTTTCAATAAAAGATAACATGAAACGATCAAAAATATTTGCTAATTTATCCGCCTCAATTAAAATATAAGGACAAAATATCAAACCCATCAAAATCGTTAATAACGTACTTCCCGTCTTTCCCGCAAAGATAATAATTTCCATAAAATCTTTACTGCTAAAACTCTTTAAAGAATCAACAAAAGTACGTTCAAATTGAATAATTACCTGCGAAGTATTAGGATCATCAAAAGTCTTATTAATTGAACTTTCAAACCCCTTAACATATGTATCAATGTTTTTTATAAACTCAACTGCATATTCCATTACCATTGGAATCAACCAAGTAAGCAGTAATACTACCAATAATATTACAATCAAGCTCACTAATAAAACACTAATAACACGCTGATGTTTAACTAAAAATTTATTTTCACTATTAATAAACAATTTTGATACTGTCTGTACTAATGGTTCTAAAAAATAAGCTAATATTCCCCCAATTATAATTGGAAAAAAAGCATTCAACAAAATAGAAAACCATGATGTATCAAAAGTCTTATAAATTACTATTAAAATGATACCAATTATTAATAAACCGCTATATTGTTTTAATTTATTTACGCGCATGATAGTTCTCCTTAAATAACTACTTTAATTATACCACAATTATCCTTATAATATCTATTCTTATTCCATAACTCTACTAATTGTTGTAAATAAGACATACTCATTGCTTCATATATCTCGTTTGTAAGCAAATCATATAAATGATATTCATCATTAATTTGCACCAAAACTAGATCATATTCACCTAATTTTTCCAAAATAAAACCTCCTTTTTAGCATTCTATGCGATAAAGAAGGTTTTATTACAAAGATATAAAACTAAACTAATTGATAACATAGTTCCACCAAGTACATCACTAAAATAATGTACCCCAAGATATACCCGACTTAAATCAACAGCAATAATAATTATTACCGATAATCCAATTAAAATATAGCGAAAAGATAAATTACTATGATACAAATAATAAATAATCAACGCATATAAACAACTGACAGCCATTGCATGCCCACTTGGAAAACTATAATTTGTTTCTACCACCAAATGAACCACATCTGGTCTTGGTCTTTTAAAAATAAATTTTAACAATCTATTTATCAATTGCTGTAAAAAAGAAACAATTAAACAATTCCAAGCAATTCTTTTACTAAAAGCAAAAATTAAAATAATTACACCAAGAATTCCCAAAAAACTGCCAAGATGGGTAATCATAATAACCACTTTTGTAACTTCTACACTTTCAAAGCTATGAAGACCTTGATATATTAATATATCCAATGATGCAATAATACCGGTTTGAACTAAAAAACAATCTATTACAAAAAGTATTAATGGTACTATAAACAACCATGGTTTATAGTTCTTTATTGACCCTAATGCCATTTTCCTTAACAATAAAAGCCGGTACTCCTACAACAGTACAATTATCAGGAACATCAGCCAAGACAACTGTTTGTGCTCCTACAATACTATTATTACCAATCGTCACATCACCAATAACTTTAGCTCCAGCAGAAACCATAACATTATTTAATAATGTCGGATGTCGTTTAACTTTATGTTCACCAGTTCCTACTCCACCTAAAGTTACTCCCTGATATAAAACACAATCATCACCAATAATTGTCGTTTCTCCAATAACAACTCCCATACCATGATCAATAAATAATCTTTTACCAATCGTAGCACCCGGATGTATTTCAATTCCAGTAAAAAATCTTGCAATTTGGCTTAATAACCGTGCTAAAAACTTTAAATGTAACTTTTTCCAAAGAAAGTTATTAATACGATAACAAAACATTGCATGAACCCCAGGATAGTTAACAATTACATTCAGGGCGTATCTTGCAGCAGGATCAGTTTCTAATACTTTTTTTATTAAACTCTTATCTCTCATGTTTTCACTCCTCTAGTTAATATAACGATTATTTGTAAATATTGCAACTATTATATTAATAATTTATGATTCTATCTTACCTTTTTATAGGCAAAAAGACTGACTTTTAATCATTTATAAAAATAAACAGAATCCATCCCCTTTGGATCCTGTTTGAAATATTAGATACTATTATAGTGTGTATCTTTCTTCCCCTTATAAATCATTAAATGATTTATAAACAAATTATAATCATTAATTTATAGATGTCAATAAATTAATTAAAAAAACTAATTTTTATCCTATTTTTAGTATATATCTAAAAAAATTAAGATTTATTTTATAAATGTATACAATCATATCATTCAAAATCTTATTGATTAATTTTTACTAATAACTCTTCTTAACTTATTATATCTTTCTTTATTCAAAATAAGTCCGCATCTTAGTTATAATTACATGTTAATATTGCAATTAAAGCGAATTTATGGTATTTTATTATGGTAAACATTAAAGGAGAATGGGTATGTATTTTGTAATAAATTGTTTTATTAGTGCAGTATGTATTGTTTCTTTAATACTATTTACTGAAGTTTTTCCAAAATTGATTAAATTATTAGTTGGAGCAGTTCAAGTTATTACAACTTCTTATGCAATTGCTATTTTAATCAAAAAAATTGGTGAATGGACTTCTATTTGGTCTGGAGATTATAAGTATATTAATTCTAATTTCTTATGGATCTTACCAATCGTAGCTGTAATAACTATTCTAATAGCATACATCTGCAATAAAAAATCAAAAAATTCAAAGAAAAAATAAAAACATGAATTTTAAAATTCATGTTTTTATTTTATTCCTTTTTCTAAAGCAATCTGTTTTAAAGTCTTAGCCATCCGTTTTAAAGCATCAATAACCAATTTATCATCACGATAAACCCCTAAAACAATCCGAAGATAACCCATACCACCTGGTCCATAATTTATACCATCATTCACAGCTACTTTTGCCTCTTCCACTAATCTTTTACAAATAACTGCACTCTCCCCTAATTCACTAACATCTACCCAAGCCAAAAAACCAGATTCTGGTAATTTCATTTTTACACCTGGGATATCATTTAAAATTTCATAAGCAACATGTCGCCTATAATCATAAGCTTTTTCAAATACCTCCATAAACTCTGGATGTTTAAAAGCTTCAATAGCCGCAATCTGACTAACCGTATTAGTAGCACCAATAACACTTACAGCACAACCATACATTATATCCATAATTACATCACTAGCAATAATATAACCAACACGATATCCACTCAATCCCATTCCTTTTGATATTGAGCAAACAGTAATTGTATGTTTAAACATATCAGGTAAACTCATTGGGGCAATAAATTCATTTTCATAAGTAAAATCCTCAAATGCCTGATCACAAACAAGAATTAAATCATATTTCAAAACTACTGTTCTAATCGCTTCTAAACTTTTACGATTATATACGGTTGTTGTAGGATTATTAGGGTGCGTTAAAACAATCATTTTTGTTCTATCAGTTACTAAAGCTTCTAAAATATCTAAATCAATCTGATAGTTATTATCAGCTTTTAATTCTAAAGCCATTGGTGTTGCCTGCATCATTTTAATATTTTGCAAATTATTAGGATAACATGGACAAGGAATAATGACCTCATCTCCTTTTTGCAAAAAAGGAAACATAGCAAAAAATAGAGCACTATCACTTCCTGGCGTCACAATAATATTGCGATCAGGTTTTAATTCTACACCATACTTATTTCTAGCCCGATTACAGATTATCTCTCTAAGCTCCATATTTCCCGTTGGAGCCGTGTAATGTGCTGAGATAGGTGATTGAATAGCTTCAATAGTTTTTTTCATTATATGCTCAGGAATAGAAAAATCCGGCATAAAGGGATCTGCCCAACCCATTAAAGCAACACCATCTTTCGCCATCTTTGTATAGCCATCTCCCACATCAGCTTTTTCTACTTTACTAAATAAGCCACCTTCAAAGTTCAAAAACTCTTTTTTCATTTTATTTTTCATATTATACCTACTTTATAAAATAAATATTTTTGCGACCAGGATGCAAATAAATTAAACCATCTTTAGTAAATGCTACTGTCTCCTCTGTATAAAAATAATAATCTTGTCCAAATACTGTTGCTTTTGTATTTAATTCTAAAGCATAAGTTGTATCATATGACATTAAGACATCACCTTTAACTGGAATAGCATTTTGATTATTCCATAAACCAATAGTTGGACCAGGCCCATGTCCATAAATATTACATGGATGTGAATATAATGTTGCTTCTATACCCTCAATTTCAGCTTGTTTTAAAGCATCTTTTAAAACTGCATTCCCACTTTTATTTTCTGCCATACAGCTAGCAACAATATCTTGAAAACGATCATTAATCTTCATTCCAGCAGCTATATCAACAGGTAAACAATCTTCATCATCTTTAGCAACATAAGCTAATCTTTGCGTATCAGTACAAATATTCAAATATTTAATTCCAAAATCACAATGCAATAAATCACCCTTTTCAATAACGCCAAAATATCTTGGATTATCTAAACCAGGTCTTTGTAGATCAACAGTAGGCTCAAACCAATAATCTAAACCTAAGTCTTTTACTTTCTGCATCATTAACCATTGTAAATCCTCACAAGTTGTAGTACCTGGTATAATACTTTTCTTACTAAATGCTTCTTCAATAACTGAAAAAGCAACATCCATTACTTCTGGGTGAAGTTCTAATTCAGTTGGAGTTCTAAGTTCCATTAACTTTATTGCTAGCATATCATTACGAACAATTCTTTCAACATATTTTTTGTCCATCTTGCTAGTAATCATTTCATATAACCCTTGAGTTAATCCATCACTAAAAGCAAAATTATCAGAAACATTAACTGCAATATTTTTAGGATCAAATTCTTTACACAAACGATTTAAGCAAACCATTTGATCTTCATGGTTAAAATCTTTCCAATAACTTGTATAATAAGGAGCTAATTCCTCACTTGGCATACATAATGAAAAACGATGAACTTTATCATTTTCTTTAACAAAAACAAATAATGAAATTCGCCTAGCTGTAGGATAATTAGATGGTGTAATAGCATGAAATAAAGGATCTTCATTATATTCTTTTGAAGCACTGATCCACATATCAACATCGTTATCTTTCATTACTTGTGGTAAAATAATTTCTAAACGTTCTTTTAAACAAGTATCTTTAATTTCATATTGTTCTTTTATTGATTTTATTTTAATCATTATTATCCTCCTATTAAAATAAGGTACACCTAAAGTGTACCTTATTGATAGCTAACTCTTATTTTTCAATCTTAGCATAAAATAATTTATAATGACCTTCAGGTGAATGTGTAACACCAGTTACTTTAGATGATAATAAATATGGTTCAGTATATCCAAATAATGGAACTATATAATGTTGATCTCCAACTAAATAATTTTCAGCTTGGTGTAAACCATTCATACGTTCAGCATGATCATCTAATACATTAGCAGCTGCTACTAAACCTTCAAAAGTAGCATCATCAACAGTATTACCTAAAGTAGTTTTACCAATATACATTGATAAATATGCCATTGGATCAATGAAGTCAGCAGTCATTGCATGACGGCAAAGTTCAAAATCACCTTTATCACGTTCATCAAAGAATGCTTCTTTTTCAGTTGCAACTAATTCAACATTAATATAAGCTTCTTTCATAGATGCTTGTAAAGCTTGAGCTACATTTTTATGCATAGTGTTATCGTTATATTTATATGTTAAATTTAACATATTATCTTTACTATAACCTTTAGATTCCATGATTGCTTTAGCTTCATCTAAATTGTATTCAGCTAATTTTTTAACTTCGTCTTGTTCTTCACGGAAATCACCAGATGCTCCTGGAATACCCTTAGGAATCAATCCACTTAATTCATAAGCATTATCACCATAACCTAATGCTTGTAAAACATTATCACGATTAATAGCTAAACCGATTGCATTACGGATATCTTTATCCTTTAATACTTCATTTGTATTTTCTTCACCAGCATTAATTAATACATAGTAGTTACATACAAATGGATCGATTTTCCATGATTGAGCACTTAATTCTTCTTTACTATTAATTGTGTCAATATTACATGAAGTAGCAAAATCAAGTTCTCCACTTTCAAATGCATTAGTTTGTGCATCCATATCAGCCATTACTTTAAATGAAATTGTATTAATAGATACTTTATCAGCATCAGCAAATTCTTCATTCTTTTCTAAGAAAACTTCATCTTTAGTATTTACAGAAGTAACTTTGAATGCCCCATTGTAAGGAACATCATCTTTATTTCCCCAAGATGAATCAGTTAAATCACCATCTTTAGCGTTATCTTTTAAATAATCTTCTCTTAGTGGATAGAATACAGTGTTAGTTAATAAAGAAGTGAAATAAGCACATTTAGCTTTTAATTTAATTTCGATAGTAGTATCGTCTAAAGCTTTTGCACCGAAATCTTTCAATTCATCCATAGTAGTATATGGTGTATCAACTTCTGCACCAGTTTTTTCATCTTTTACCATGTGAGAAGTACCTTCAATATATTGCCAGATAAATTGTGTATAGTATCCTTGAGTAGGAACTGCACGTTTCCAAGCATATACGAAGTCAGAAGCTTTTACTGGTTTTCCATCGCTCCATTTAGTACCTTTCTTCATTTTAATTGTGTAAGTTAATCCATCTTCACTGATTTCAGGCATATCAGTAGCTAAATCAGGAATAACATTACCATCTGTATCAAGTGTATATAATCCTTGATAAACTTGTGCTAAAATGTTAGCAGTAATTGAGTCATCTACAATTGCAGGGTCTAAATCTGCAGTATCCCCACCAACAGCAACTCTTAAATCAGCTTGGTTTCCTCCGCCACAACCTGTTAAACAAGTTAAAGCCATTAGGAAACAAAGACTATAAGTTAATAGTTTTTTCATGTTTTTTCCCCTTTCAACTTTCAACTATTTTTCATATAAGAAACATGCTACTTGACGATTACCAATATTTTTTAATGTTGGTTTTTCCTTGGCACATCTCTCAGTCGCCTTTGGACAACGTGTCCTGAATACGCATCCACTAGGCGGATTTATCGGACTTGGAAGTTCACCTTCCAATACGATACGTTTTTTACTGCGGGCAGTCTTAGGATCCGGAATTGGAACCGAAGATAATAATGCCTGCGTATATGGGTGTAATGGCTCATGATAAACATCATCAGCTTCCCCAACTTCAACTATATTTCCTAAATACATTACTCCAATCCGATCTGAAATATGTTTAACCATACTCAAATCATGAGCAATGAACAAATACGCAATTCCCATTTCTGCCTGAATTTTTTCAAGCAGATTAATAACTTGAGCTTGAATTGAAACGTCAAGAGCCGAAATCGGTTCATCACAAACAATAAATTTAGGATTTAAAGCAAGTGTTCTAGCAATCCCAATTCTTTGTCTTTGACCACCTGAAAACTCATGTGGATAACGTCGAATATGGTCAGGTTTTAACCCAACAATTTCTAATAATTCACGAACTCTTTTTTCACGCTCTTCTTTTGTATCATAAACTCCATGAATATCCATTGGTTCACGAATAATTTCCCCAACTGTCATTCTTGGATTTAAACTTGCATAAGGATCTTGAAAAATCATTTGCATATTTTGGCGGAACTCTTTTAACTTTGCTCCTTTGATTTTCGTTATATCTTCACCTTCAAATATAACTTTACCAGCAGTAGGTTCATAAATTTTAACTAACGCTCTACCAGTAGTACTTTTTCCACATCCTGATTCACCTACTAAACCAAATGTTTCACCTTTAGCGATTTCAAAATCTACACCATCAACCGCTTTAACAATTTGTTTTTTAGCTAGGAAACCACCAGAAACTGGGAAATGTACTTTAAGACCTTTTACTTTTAATATTGGTTCACTCATTTTCTATTCCCCCTTCTTTAAAACCTTAGGATTTCCAAGCCAGCATGAACAAGTGTGGGTTTTCGAATATTCACGATATTCATCCATCTTAAGTGGACAAATATTCATTGCATCTTCACAACGATCTACGAAAGGACACCCATCAGAAATATTCAATAAATCAGGTGGTGATCCTGGGATAGGATGTAATTCTTTTCTCTCCATATCTTCTGGATTTGCAATGCATGATAGTAGTCCTTTTGTATAAGGATGTTTAGGACTATAGAAAATTTCATCTGTAGTACCCATCTCCACGATCTTACCACCATACATGATTGCAATACGATCACAAATACTAGCAACAACACCAAGATCATGAGTAATCATAATAATACCAGAATCAATTTCATCTTTTAAACTACTAATCAACTCCAACACTTGAGCTTGAATAGTTACATCCAAAGCTGTCGTTGGTTCATCAGCAATAATAATTTTTGGATCACAAGCCAAAGCAATCGCAATAATTATTCTTTGTCTCATTCCTCCAGAAAATTGGTGTGGATACTGACGAATACGACTTTCTGGAGAAGGTATTCCTACCTTTTTCATTAAATCAATTGCTTTATTACGAGCATCTGCTTTAGATATTCCCGGATTATGATTGATAATTGGCTCAATCAATTGGGTTTCAATTCTAAGGGTTGGATTTAAAAATGTCATCGGATCTTGGAAGATCATCGCCATATCATTTCCGCGAATATCATCCATTGTTTCTTCATACTTTTTGTTTGAATCAAAACTTAATGGCGAAATTTCTTTACCATCTATTTTAATTGATCCATTAATTACTTTACCATTGGCAGCAAGTAATCCCATGATAGAAAACATTGTTTGCGATTTTCCAGAACCAGATTCCCCAACAATACCTAATACTTCACCCTTATCTACATAAAAAGATACATCTCTAACCGCTTTTACAGTTCCGTTTTCAGTACTAAATTCAGTAGTAAGGTCATTAACTTCTAACATTTTCATTTTATAACTCCCCTCCTACTTCTTTTTAGGGTCAAGGGCATCCCCTAAACCGTCTCCAATAAAGTTTAAAGCCAACATCGTTAAACAGATTGCTAATATTGGCCAAACAACCTGTAAAGGTTGTGAGCTAATCATCGCTCTAGCATCATTAGCTAATGTTCCCCAGCTTGCTTTTGGTGCTGAAAGCCCAATTCCTAAAAATCCTAATGTTGCTTCATAAAAAATTGAACTAGGAACTAACATTGAAAATGATACAATGATTGGTCCCATACTATTAATGATTAAGTGTTTTAACAAAATTCGTGGTTTACTTGCCCCCAAAACAAAGGCTGCTAAAGAAAATTCTTGTTCTTTTAAAGTCATAACCTGCGCTCTTACCTGTCTAGCCATACCCATCCATGAAGAGATACAAATTCCAATAATTATTGATAAGAAATTTGATCCCATAACAACTGTAATCATGATTAAATATAACATATCAGGAATTGAATACAAAGCATCAACGATACGCATCATGACCATATCTACTTTTCCACCAATATACCCAGCAATAGCGCCATAAGTAACCCCTACTAATAAAGAGATAATCGCTGCTGAAAATCCTACTGAAAGAGAGATTCTACCACCATACATAATTCTTACTAGGACATCCCGTCCAAAACGATCTGTTCCTAAAAAGTGTTCCATAGATGGACCAGCAAATGTATTCGCCATATCTTGCCCATCATAAGTATACTGAGAAAAAATTGGTATTAAAATACTACAAATTGCCATTAATGCCAAGAAAAATAGTCCAACTAAAGCTAACTTATTAGCTTTAAAACGATTCCAAGCATCAGCTAAATAAGTTTTACTTTCATATGAAATTTTTTCACTATTCTTTTTTGAATCATCTAACTTCTCAAACATATCAGGAGTAAGTTCGATGTCCATAACTTTATTTCCTTCCATCTTGCTCCTCCTTATTTTAATTTAATTCTTGGATCGACTACTGCTGATAAAATATCAGTAATAATATTAAATGTAATAACTAAAAATCCCAAGAAAATTGTAAGTCCCATAATCATTGGATAATCACGTGTTTGGATACTAGAAACCATTTCACGTCCAATTCCCGGAATCGCAAATAACGATTCAATAACAAAACTTCCCGTAAGCATATATGCAAATGCTGGTCCCGCATATGTAATAACTGGAATCATTGCATTTTTAAGTGCATGTTTAATTACTACCTTTTTATATGATGTTCCTTTTGAACGCGCCAAAATAATATAGTCCTGTTTCATAACTTCCAACATACTACTTCGTGTCAAACGACAAATCATTGAAATTGGATAGAACGATAAAGCCATTACTGGCAAGACATAATTAGCTGGCGTATCTAGCCCAACAAATGGGAAAAGCTTCAGCTTAACCCCTAAAACAATCATTAACAAAATACCTATCAAAAATGATGGTACTGATACCCCGATCGTTGCAATAAACATACAAAGATTATTCACCCATTTACGTTTCGAAAGGGCTGCTACTGTTCCTAAAGTAATGCCTATTACTAAGGCTGTAGCAAAAGCAGTTGATCCTAATCGTGCTGTAACTGGAAAACTTTGAGTAATCGTATCAGAAACTTCACGTCCAGAACGCACCATACTTTCACCTAGATCTCCGTGAATCAAATCTTCCATATAGATAGTATATTGCTCAAAAACCGGCTTATCTAAATTATACTTTTTAATTGCCAATTCCCGCTGTGCCTGATTTTTATATTTTTCACCACTAATTGGTGATCCTGGTGTTGCCTTCATCAAAAAGAATGTTGCTGATGAAAGTAAAAACAGGGTTACAATTCCAATAAGCACACGTTTTAAAACATACCTAAACATCTAATCACCTATTCCTTTACTTTATATACTTATTAGGATACCTTAAAATGTCCCAAATTTCAAATACTTTTTTACACACAAAGTCCGCATTTATCAATGACTTTAGCCCAAAAACCGCTAATTGTATACGATTATACAGATTTAAAAAAAAATAATTTTTTTTCTTTTTTTTCTTAAAATCTATTAATTTCGATGAAAAAAAACAAATATGTATTAAAATAAATACAATTTATTCACTTTCATAAATACCTCTTCCAGCAAGCTTTGCTTCATCATTTGCAGCAATTATTTCACTTTTATAAGTATAATCATAACCATAATCATAAAACTTCTCAACCAGTCCCGCTCGCGCCAATTTTTCCTGTAACAACTCACCATCAACAAATACCCATGCAAGCATACGATCATACTTATCCACTGTCTCACCATCCTCATTTAGCTCCAGTTCTATTTTTTTAGCATTAGTTAATTGAGCTTGGGTATAATCACTAGCCTCTTTACCATAAGGCTCTACTTGATTAGTCGATTCTGGTGTATCGATATACAAAAATCTTACCTTAGTACTTTCACCATCAATATTAAACCATGCTGTATCACCATCAACACATTTATCCAATGTTACTTCAAAACGCTTACCTGGAGAAATAGTTTTATGCTCCTGATAAAAATTATATCCAAAAATTATCAAGATCACTATTATTCCTAACCATGATTTAGATAATTTATTACACTGTGCTTTTGTCATTTTAATTTTTTTAGCCATTTATACCTACCGCCTTTTTAGCTAATTTATCTGCTCTTTCATTATAAACATCACCACTATGGGCTAACACTTTAACAAAAACAATATCCATTGATTCTCGATACTGGATTACCTTTTTTTGATATTCCTGAGTTTTTATTTTATTAGCTTTCCATGATCCATTAGCCCATTTTTCAATTCCCTCATAATCATAATAAATACATACTTGCATATAACCGTTGTTTTTAGCAAATTCCATAGCATAAAGGCTGCCTAATATTTCACCTGCCACATTTCGCATTGAAGCATAATTGACATCATTGCCTTTATCATACACTTCCTTGATTACCTGGCCACCCTCGATCAATACACAACCAAATCCGTATTCTTTAGTTTTAACATTATAGCTTCCATCAACATAAGCAATCAATCCTTGTTCAAAAGTGACCTGCTTTTCTTCGATAAACATTTTAGCTTCATTTTCACTACTAAAAGATTTATACACTGCCCCGCTATATCTATCAACCTGCATTTTACATTCATCCCATGATAAATAAATCCCTGGTTTTCGTCCTACTTTTACTGCATAATATTTTGCCATAACTACTCCTTATATAAAAATATATCCTATTTTAAACCAGAAAAAATAAATAGTAAAGAGACTGGTTGTCTAATTAATAATAATGAGTATAATTAAATTATTAGAACTAAAGGAGATATAATATGAATATTGAAGAAAGATTTTTAAAATATGTTAGTTTTGATACTCAATCAGACGAATATTCCAATACTACTCCATCTACTTTAAAACAATTAGAGTTAGGAAAAGAATTGGTTAAAGAAATGTTGGAAATTGGAATCGAAGATGCTCATTTAGATGAATTTGGCATCGTTTATGGAACAATTAAGGGTAATAGCAAAAACGGTGATGTAATAGGTTTTATTGCGCACATGGATACCTCTCCTGATGCTAGCGGTAAAAACATCAAACCACAAAAAATTACAAATTACGATGGTTCTATCATTGAACTTAACAAAGATCTAAACTTATCTTTAGACCCAAAAGAATTCCCTAGTTTAAAGAAAATGATTGGTCACGATCTAATCACTACAGATGGTACTACATTGCTAGGTGCTGATGATAAAGCTGGAGTTGCGATTATTATGGATCTAGCTGATTATTTATCTAAACACCCTGAAATCAAGCATAATGACATTAAAGTAGCTTTTACACCAGATGAAGAGGTCGGACGTGGAACCGATAATTTTGATGTAAAAAAATTTAATGCTAAATATGCCTATACATTAGATGGTGGAGATATTGAAGAATATAATTATGAAAATTTTAATGCTTACAGCGCTAAAGTAGAAATCACTGGTAAATCGATTCATCCAGGCGATGCTAAAAACAAAATGGTCAATGCAGTTAATATTGCCATCGAATTTGAAAATATGTTACCTGCTGATCAAAAAGCATATTATACAGATGGCTATGACGGATTTAACCATTTACATCATTTAGAAGGTAATTGTGAAAAAGCTACTTTAGAGTATATAATTAGAAATCATGATCTACATTTAGCAAAAAAACAAATTAACGATTTTGAAAGAATCAAAAAATATTTAGATGATAAATATGGTTATGAACTAATCAAACTAGACATCAAAGAATCATATTTAAATATGGCTGAAGTAATTAAAGAAAATTATTATATTATTGAAAAATTAAAAGAAGCTATGAAAAAAGTAGGAATCGAAGGTCATGCTAGTCCAATTAGAGGGGGAACAGATGGAGCAAGATTAACATTTATGGGATTACCATGTCCAAATATCGGTGCTGGGGGAGCTAATTTCCACGGTCCATTTGAGTATGTTTCACTTACAATGATGAAACAAGCTGTAAAAATATTAACAGAAATCATAAAAGTGTAAAATTATGAAACGCTGTTTATTTATTGTAAACCCTTCATCTGGACAACGTTCTTTACAAAATAATTTAGATAAGTTAATTGGTCAACTGATCATCAGACAACTAGTAAATCATGTAGATATTTTTTATACCGCTAAAAAAGATGACGGTTACTATAAAGCATTAAAATGCGATGAAAAAGATTATGATTTTATCGTTGTTGTCGGAGGTGACGGTACAATCAATGAAGTAGTAAGTGGAATGGTTGAAAGTCATAAAACTATACCTTTATGTATTTTAGCTGCAGGAACAGTTAATGATTTTGCAAACTATTTAAATTTACCAACTAACATTAATAATATCTGTGATATGATCAGCAATTTCCATACTGTCTGCTGCGATGTTGGTAAAATTGATAATCATTATTTTATGAATGTAGCTGCTGGTGGAATGTTTAGCGATGTCTCTTTTACAGTTAGTAAAGCCGATAAAAAAAGACTTGGTCCTTTAGCCTATTACCTTAGTGGATTAGCTAATTTACCAAGTCAACTAAATACTAATATTAATCTTAAAATCATCCTTGATGATGTAAATGTAATTGAGGAAGAGGCTAAAATGTTTATGGTTACTAACACTAATCGAGTTGGTGGTTTTGAAAACATCATTCCATTAGCTGATATCCAAGATGGATTATTAGATTTAATTATTATTAAAAAATGTTCTGTTACCGATTTAGTTGCCCTATCTAAAGATTATATTTTAAAAAAACATGCTAATAGTCCTTTTATTGCATATTTTCAAGCTAAAAAAATTGAAATATATAGTAAACAAGAAGTATTACTTGACATTGATGGTGAACAGGGCTCACCACTTCCAGCAACTATTCAAGTTATTAGTCAAGCCGTTAATATTTTAATTCCAATTTAAGGGGTCCTCCCCTTTTTTTATTTCTTTTTGGCTGAAACTAACAACATCATTGGCCGCCTCATTTCATCTTTCATTCCAGGAAGTTCAATCATTTCTGGTGATGGTTGTGGTTCTATAACATGTTTTAATTCAAAACCTTTTGATAACAAACATTTTAAATAAGTAGTTAATGTCCGGTGATACTTAATAACCTTCTCCCCAAGGAAAACAGCTTCGCGCTTTCCTTCATAATAATAATTATCTACAGGAAAATGAAGAATATTACCATTTTCATCATAATACCAGTCCTGACTGCCATAACTTGTAAAAACCGGATGTTCAACCGAAAAAACAAATTCACCCTTTTCTTTTAGCCACACTGCAATTTTTTCTACTAATCCTTCAAAATCTTTTACATAATGAAATGCTAATGAACTGATTATGATATCAAATTTATTTTCTGAAAAATCTAAATCTTCCATTGCTTGACATCGATACTCGATCTTTACATCAGCATTTTTTCTTCTAGCTACCTCAAGCATCTTTTTTGAAATATCAATACCTAAAACATAATTTGCTCCCTGCTCTATGGCATATGCACAATGCCAGCCATATCCACAGCCTAGATCAAGGACTGTTTTATCTTTAAAATCAGGTAAAATCTTTTTTAATTCATGCCATTCTCCAGCACCTTCTAACCCTTTTTTAGAACGTTCCATCATTCCATATTTTTTAAAAAATTGTTCATTATCATATTTATTTTCTTTCATCTTTTCCTCCATTTATATCCATCTTTTTCACCTAAACTTCACGGTATGTAATTAAAATTTGTTATTATCCTAAATCATTTTAATATAGCTAAGATATATATTTTTATCATAAACAACATTCTTGATATCATATTTATTTCAATCAACAACAATATTATTTTAGCACTTATCTCTTTAAATAAAAACTCTTAAACTAATGATAAAAATCATTAATTTAAGAGCCAACCCTTCTATAAGTTATTTTAAAATCAAAAATCTAGGCATAATTTATATTTAAAAAGCCTGCTTCGTTATCCTATTAGAAACCTTTTTCCTTCGTTCCTGCAATGTAAAATAATCAAGAACATAATCACCTGTAGCAGTATGAACACTTTGTTTCCTTTTATTCAAAGCAATATTTTTAGATCTTGAAACATCAATTTTTCGACAACTTTTCTTAGGAGGATTTGTATAAAATCTAGTTACCATCATTATTGCCTCCTTCCATTACATCATACGAAATAATTCAAAAATCAATTAATGAATTTGAACTATGAAATCTAAAATCAACAATATTATAGCATAATTTATTCGATTCAATCAATAAATATTCATTTTATGAACTCAAAATATTTTGTCTTAACAACTTTAAAACTTCAATTTCACGTTCAACACTAGTTTCTATCGTTGATAAAAATGTTGAAAAATTACTATTCTTTCTTACAAAATCAAGCCATTCAATGATTTCCTTTTTCGAATAGCCCATATCTGTAAACTGAGCTTCTAATAGTGCAAATTGGAAAAGTAAATCAGTATTAAAGATTGCCGGATCATCTGTATTGATCGTCAATAACACTTTTTTACTATGATCGTCATTAAAGCCAATTGCGTCTAAATTTAAATATGGTAATAGTGTTACATCATCAACATCACCAATCAAACTATTCGATACCGGATTTATTTCTACAATAATTCCTTTATTAGCAACCTTGTTTCTAACATATTTTTGTAGCGTGCTATATAATTCAAAATCATCGATATTTTCAACAATTAAAACAGATTCATTCATTTTACTTATAAAATAGCTACAATGATCAGCTACTAATAATTCTTCAAGCGTCCATCTAAAATCAGCTTTATTTAAACTTTTATTCTTACAAGCATGTGAAAAATAACAACTCTTTTTATTCATTTTTAGCACTTTTTTATCAATACAGCTAAAGTTATAATTATACCAGTCAACTAAAACATGGATATCAACCGTATAATCTTCATTTTCCGAATAAATTTCTCTAAAAGTACTTAAAATCTTATCTCTTAATAAACTCTCACTAATACTTAATTTTAAGTCTTTCTTAGATATCTGGATATAGATCCAGATTAAATTTTTTAAATAATCAATCTTTTTTATCTGCGTAACTTTTTTATCCCGAAGATAACGTTTTAAATCCAAAGCTAATGCTAAACCATGACCAATTCGATCACCTTCCATATAGTTAAAATGTTCAATCACTTCATCAACATGTCGCAAACCACTGACAATACTAGAAAAAACCTCACCAGCATGGTATGTAAACCCTATTCTTTTAGCGGGAAAAATATCATAATTATAATATTTTTCAATTAATTGCTGATTCTGTGATTCTTCTATTATTTCATGATGGGGATTTCTTATTAAACGATATACCGGAGCATAAACATATGGTTCACAATAATGTTCATTTCCCGCAACATCGATACCAATGATATAATTTTCCAAACCTTCTATATTATTACGTAAATGCTGTAAAGCCATAACATTATTTATTAACTCATATTGTAAATAACCGTGTTTTAAATACTTATAATCATTACTTGTAGCAAACTCTTTATAACATATATGATCAACAGGTCTTTTCTTTTTAAACATTACGATAAAACCTAATTTCATTGCTCGATTAGTAATCGCTATTTTTTTATACCATTCAATATGATAATTAACTAACTCCAAAACCTTTTCCTTATAAGAACTAATTAATTCATTAAGATTCACACCAGGAATATAAGCAATTTTAAGTTCTACACCTTTAATCTTCTCTTGATGATAATAATGATCAAGAACTAAATTTAATTTATCTTTTAAACAAATGCATTTATTGACATTTGCACGATAAAAATTACTAAAATATGATAGTCCTTTAACTTCTTCAGTTTGCACTTTCAAGGCAAAAACACTATTTTTAACTCGCAGATAATTAAAGAAGCACTGGTTAAATAAAGTTTTTTGATACTTATTTTTCTTAATATATTTTAAGCAGTGATGAATAAAAATATTCTCGCTTTGAACCTCATTTTTTTTACCAATAAATAAACTAATATAATCGTTGTAATTATTATCACAATTATTATAATCATCGCGGTGATATGTAATTATCTCCATATCTATATTTTCAATAACCTTATTTATCAAATCTCGATCATCATCATTAAGTTTACCTGAAGCATATTTTGTCAATAAGATATAATCACTATCATAGACCTCCTGATCAAAAAATATTATTTTCATCAAAATATAGCGAATTGCAAGCGACGCTAAAGAAAACAGTTCATAATCAAAATAACTACTCTTGATCTTGTTGACTTTATTTAACTCACTAAGCGAACGACGCACATCATAGTTTAATGGTCTTTTACCAATCATCGCCCACCATTGTAAATTAAAACCAATAGCACCGCCAAAGTGAACATGCGTTTCATAAAACCCTTCTTTAAACACACTGCTTTGATAATTATTTAATACATGAATATGTAATCCTTCATTACTGCATATAAAATCCTCAATAGAAGTAACAAATCTATTTAGATGATTAATAATTACTGGTGTCATTTCCATCCACCTTGAAATATAATACCAAATCAGGATTCTTTGATTTTCGTTATATGCAGAAAATAAATCTTTTCGATTATTGATATACATCTGATTCAAATAGATTTTATAATCTTCAATTCTTAATAATGACGACCCTAATTTTCCCAGCAAATCAAGATAAAATTGTGTTATCTGATCATTTTTATCACATTTAGCATCTCTACCCTGGCGAGGAAATATTTTTTCAAGTATTAAGATAAACTCATCCATATCCCTAATCGAAATCTCATTTTTTATAATACTAAAAATCACTAAAATAAATTCATCATACGTTATTTCACCATTTAAATATTCCGCATAATAATCATCCTTAATAAACCTAAAATGACGATATGGTAATGTAACGATGGCAATTGTCAACATCAAATTATAAGTATTCATAATTACAACTCTTTATTAAAAACACTTAGTAAATTCAAGAAAAATCTACGCTCTTCATTATCGCTACATACCAGATCATATAAATATAAACTCATGACATAAATAGGGGTTATGTATAACAGTGCCTGAGCTTTAGCAAGCATTTTATCTCGATCAAAACTATTTTGATCATTTACCAAATTATAAAGGGCTCTTAGCTCATCCATAATATAATCACAACATTTATTTCGCACTACCGTTTCATCACTTAATTTACTAATCAAATTCATTAATTTAGGTCTAAAATTATTCATCCAGTCATTATTATCAACTACATCATAATATATTTGAACAATAATATTAAATACTTCCTGACTTAACTCACTACTTTCATCATCTTCTATTTTAAGATAAATATCAGCGTTATTCATAATATTGTTATGAATATTTTCAACATCAACAATATCATAACGATGATAATTTTCAGCTTCTAAATAATAATAATCAAAAAGCTGTTTAGTTAAAAGATACATTCTTTCAATAAATTGTCTCTCATGGCCCTCATAATTATCCTTATATTTTTTAACTTTTGTTGCATAAATATCTATTTGCTGTTTAAAATATAGATCCTCTAAATGATCGATTCGTGGTTTATCATTGTCATTCGAATATTTAGGACGAGCATTTTTAGATAAACAATAACTGCTAATTATTTCTAAATATGTATTATTATTAGGAACTTCGCTATATTTAATACTTTGTAATTCAGGAATAAATGTATTAATAATATTTATAAATGTTTCAATAACATTCATATCATCTCTGCCAAAAAAGCGAATCATATTTTCGTCGTTAAATATAAATGTAAATCGTTCTAATAATTGTGATATATCAAAAAGTTTTCTATTCAACTGCTCACTAACGAATAAATTCCGTATATCATCAAATACAGGAACA
Source organism: Clostridium sp. Marseille-Q5894 (assembly GCF_946902305.1). Classification (NCBI taxonomy): domain Bacteria; kingdom Bacillati; phylum Bacillota; class Clostridia; order Eubacteriales; family Clostridiaceae; genus Clostridium; species Clostridium sp. Marseille-Q5894. Next base: position 155,645 of record NZ_CAMPPT010000006.1, read on the forward strand.
ATTTTATTTGTATAATATTTCTTATATGGATAAAGACCTTTCATCAATGATAAATTATTCTTTATCATTTTTTCTAAATTACTTAACCAATTATAATTATCATCAATATAATTTTTAATCAATAATCGAATTATATCTCTTTCATATTCTGGTCTTTTTATCCCGTTTATTTCAATCCCATAGCATAACTCATCATAGATTTCTTTATTAAGATTACTGTTTCCATCATTAAAAATATCACATGCCGCCTTCATTATTTGCACAAAATACTTCTTATCATTATTTTCATTATATAATCGTGCATTTGTATCATAGTTGACTACACTATCACCATTGATTGCATTAATAGCTTTCATTGACATTCTTGTGGTAATGTATGAATAAAATAATAAAGTATCTTTAATATCAGCATTATCAGGTAAAAACAAAGTTATATTTTGATTAAAAGATCGAACAAATACATGAACAAAAATATTTTTCAACTTATCTCTAACTCTTTTGTAACGCTTATGATAATCCGTTTTAAAAAAACAATTTAGCAGTTCATTCATAAATAAAGGCAGAATAATCAAAGCTTCTATTTCTTCTTTATAATCATCTCGAAGATATTTTTTATTCTCATTATTTTCAGACTTGATTGCCTCATAATTTTCCTTTATCTTTTCTTCAACAACTTCTTTTAATTCTTCACAATCGATCCTTAATTTGTCATAACATTTCTCTTCGTCATCCTCATACCTTTTTTCATTTTTAATATATAAATAGCGATCAATATTATTCAAATTTTTTCGATACGTATTTTTTGAATTCAAAATAATTCCTAAAAATTCCTCAATAAAAATTATTTTATCTTTATTAGTTCTTAGTTTTTGATAATTTTGACGACATAAATATATATAAACATTCATAAAACCTCTGACATTAGAACTAAAGGCTGAATAATAAGAATAAATTACTGTCTTATCTTTTTTAAAAAAGAAATCTTCACCATCATCACCAAGACAAATATTAGCTAACAATTCCTCCAAAGTCTTATTTAAAAGATCATTAGAATCTTTATTTTTTACATATGTTAACTTACTTTTCTTACGATTATCCAAAGTCTTGATCTCAAATCGGTATAATGGTGGTAATACTTTTTTTAGGAAAAATTCACTACGACTCTTAGCCATTTCTAAAGCCTGATATTGCTTTTCATTTTTTCCAAACGAATATATCTCTTTAATATCACGATTATCTAAATTTTCCCCCTGTAACATTTTCAATGTTATCGACTGGCAAAAAAGATCATAATCACCACTAATAAATGTAACAATATGCGAATGCGATAAAAATGTTAAAAAATCTTCAAATATTGTTCCACAATATTTTGCTGTCATATCAACATCATCAAAGAAAAAGAAAATCAACGGTTCTTCTTCATAGCCATACCTTTTATTAATTATTCTTTTGTACTCAATTAAATAATCAATCAATGTTCTAAAAGTCTCCACAACATCAAAATCCTGACTTTGAATTTCTGTTGACCGATTAACATAATCAATAGTATTTTGATACTGTCGATTAATAATATTTTTATAATCAATTTTACGATGCTGATAATTCTTTTTTAATACATTAAACTGATTTTCAACCTTCTTTTCAATTTCTCGGGTATCATCTTCACGATTCAATAAACAAGTTGCTCTAGTGTAACTTTTTATTTGATCATTATACATTTTTTCCAAAACAACAATTATCCAGCCTAAAATATCACTTGTTTCACTCATATCATCGGGAACGATCAGAGAAGAAATAAGATCATATTCATTGAAAGATATCGTTTTATGATTTTCAGAAAAATACTGATGACTTTCAATTTGCTTGATTATTGTCATCATAATTGATGTTTTCCCTAAACCGCGACCCCCTAAAATAGAAATAAAATTATCATATTTTTCATAAGATAATCTTTTTAATTTAGTATCACTATTTCTAGCATTTTTTCGAAAATCACTAATAAAATCTTTGATGTTACCAATGTTAGGTAACATCAGTTTAACATTCTCTAACTCAAGTTCTCTTGCTCCAATATGATAATTTATTTTTTTATCGTCAGTCATTTAATTTTTCCTCCCCTCAGTATTATTTTGCTTCTTATCATCATGTTGTTTATTTTCTAAAAAATCTAAAAAATATGTTAAAACTAAAATTTTTAATTTATCAGCAAACATTAAATACCGATTTTTTAAAACAAAATATCCACTAACACAAATAACGATTGCCATACTATAAATAATATCAAATTTAAGACCACCTGCATTAGTAAACAAATGGTAATTAAATATAAACGCTAGAAATAAACTTACCCCAGATAGATTTTTAGAAAAAGATTTTGATGAATTGTAATTATGAACACGATTATATTTTTCATTCGTTTGAATCAGCATATATGAACTAGTACTCATTGATTCTACTGCCTTTTTTAGGTCATTTTCATTTTTAAGATCAAAATTTTTATCAAAGTCTTCATATAGTTCAACTAAATATTTATAACATTTCTTAATTAAAATCTTATACTCAATAGTATCATTTCTTTTCTTTACTTTCCCCGTCAATAATATAAATACGATCCATACAGTCATTGAAAATACCAATTTAATATTATCTATTTTAAATATAAAAGCTATGACAGTAATTATATATACAACTAAATAAAGACAATTTATATTTATCTTTTTTTCAAAAAAACGATAAATATATTTAATCATTTGTGATAACATCCAACCCACACAATAACTAAAAACAATAACCAAACCAAAAACAAACCACTCATTATTTATTTCACTAATAAGCCTTTTGATTTCAGTTGGAATGATTGAACAAACACCAATAAAAATCATTATTCCCGGTACTATTGTTGAAACAATATCATATAATGTTATTTTATTAATTATATTTTGCATATCTAAATTTATCCCCTTTCTTTAAAGAGACAACTCAAAACTCTTTTTATCTCATATTCACATCAAAAAAAGCCCATTTAATCACGTTTATTCAATCATTATAACTAATTATATCTTATCACAGAGCCAAAAATATATAAATATAATTCAATCATAAAAATTACCAAGATAAATAAAAAGCCGATGAGATCTCATCGACTATCGGCGCGGAATTATTATTGCAGCAATAATATATGCCCAAAAACCACTACCACCTATGGCAAATAAAACAACCCAAGCCAATCTCACCAATGTCGGGTCTAAATCAAAATATTCGGCAATTCCACCACAAACACCACAAATCATCTTTTCTTCATCTGAACGATATATACGTTTCATTTTCATACCTCCATTTTTATTATAATATTTCCCACATTACAATCAGCTTCAATCATCCGATCACCGCCATTATAATAATATTCATCACTTAAACCTTCGCCACGATAACTGCCTACTTGAATATCACCTAAATCACAGTCCACATCATAACTATAGTCACTTTCTGTCCCTGTCATAACAACTTTGATATCCCCTACATCTGCATTAAATTCGCTTTTTTTACTATCCAGCAAATCAATTTTTGCTTCCCCCGCATCAACATCAACAACCGCCTTTTCGACAGTAATATTATCTGCTTTAAATGACCCAGCATCAACATCAACCTCTAATTCATCAGCTATCAAATTTGCCAGCTTTACACTTGCAGCATCTATTTCAATTTCCACTCTATTAAATCGATAATCTTTAGGCACATATATCTTTACATCAGTATCATTAACAATTGGAAAACCAAATCTGAAATTTTCTTTAAAAACTAGTGTTTCATCATCTTGATATACCTCTGTACGCCGGCTAATATTTTCAGCTTTTATTTCGATAACATCACCACTATACTCAACGATTTCAAAATTACCTGTTGAAGCTTCAATATCTAAATTTTTAATATTCTCAAACTGTCTTTTTACATCTTTTGTTTTAACAAACGGTAATGATATGTTCAAATCATCTTGATGATAAGCATTTTTTAACTCTGTAAGACCATCTAACATTACCCCTGATATAAATAAAATTACAGCTACAATTAAAGATATTATTACTATCAAGGTTGATTTTTTCATATCAATTCACCTACTTTATTTATAATTGTTTTTATTAGATTTATTCCCCCATTAATTACCAATGGAACAGCTTTGACCAAAGCCTTTTCAACAACAAAAAAGCCAACAGCTAAAGCAATCAAAGCAAAACCAGCCGATATAACAATCAATCCCATGCCCGGTGTTGCTGATAATAAAATAAGACCGCGAATAAAACAAGCTATAGCTCCAGCTAAACATATCGCTCCGCCAACTAAAATCCCAATTCCCACAGCTAAAACAACTGCCAAAGCACTTATTCCAACGCCAAAAAGACCGCTAAAACCTAAGATTACTATTCCAATTAAAATCAAAATAATTAAAATTCGATTGCGTTCAGGATTACCTTTAAAATTATTTTTTCTTTTTTCATGATGATTTTCATGATCAATTACATCAGCTTCAATTATCTCACTCGCCTCTTTATAATAAGCATTATCCATACCCTTTTCACTAAATTCAATATCATCATCAAATCTATTTTCCAAACCAGCTTTAATAATTGCAGCCACTCTTTCTGGAGACCCTAGATCATTGATTACTTGAGTCTCATTTTCAGCCCCTGCTTCATCAAAATAATCTTCGTAATACTGTAAGGCTTCATCTCGTTCAACATCTTCAATATCTTGCAACAAATAAGCTAACTTCTCAAGAAATCTCTTACGATCCATTAAATTTATCCCCCTCAATAATAAAATTTATCTTTTGAACATATTCATGCCACTCACTACGATACATCTCTAATTGTGCCTGTCCCTGAGCTGTAATTTTATAATAACGACGATTTCTCCCACCATATTCTTGATCATATGTCTCTAAACAATTATCTCTTAATAACCTTCTTAAAACTGGATATAACGTTGATTCTGAAACATCCAGTGCAATTCGAACGTCTTGAGTAATTTTATAGCCATATGTCCCCTTAGATTCTCTTGAAACAACAGAAAGCACGATCGCATCTAACAAAGCAGCACCTGTATTAAAAATCATCAGTTCCACTCCTTCTATATTTATTATCCAATAATATTATATATCATATAATATTGCTCGTCAATCAATAATATATAATTATAAACATAGGAATTAGTATCGTTAATTTGTTAATTATTTAATTTTTTTAGATAATTTTCCCACATTTATCCTAAATAATTATTAAGTAAGGAGGTAATAATGAAGAAGGCAAAAAAAATTATACTAATCTGTGCAGGTATCATTGTAATAGGTTTAGTTGCGATATTCTTATTTACAAATGATTCTCCACAAACAGCAGCATCAAGCAATGATAGTAATAGTATTGATTATATTGAATTAACAGATACTACAGATGATATCAGTAAAATCTATACTCTTGATTATCAATCTGGAATCAATGAACAAATAGAAACATTAAAAAATAAAAATAACTATACTATTAAAGAACCATTATTGATCGCTAACCCATACGGTACAAATACAACTGCTGTTTACATGTATTTTAAAACTGATGATGAATGTAATGCATCTTATACAATTAGTGCTGATGGCTATGATGACTTTTCAAGAACATTAAATAACAATAGTAACAGTGATTATACGACAGAACATGAGTATTTATTAGTTGGGTTTGTTCCTGGAACAACTAACAGTATTACCGTTACTTTAACTGATACAAAAGGAAATATCATTGATACATTAGATTGGTCATATGATGCACCAGAACTTCTTGGCAGTGAAGATAATATTCAATTAGAAGTTACTACCGGTAATAGCAGCGAACCTTTAAGCGATGGACTTTATGCAATGCTTGGTAACCGTACAGCCGAAGACAATGAAGAAGTTGATTTTATTCTACTATATGATAATAATGGAACGATTCGTAGTGAAATACCTATTACAAGTTATCGAAGCTGTCGCGTTATTTTTGATGACGATATGATGTATTATAGCATCTCAGCCAGCAAGATTGCAGGAATGAATAAAACAGGTCAAGTAACGGAAATCTTTAATACAGGGGACTATAAACTACATCATGATTATATTTGGGGTAGTGAAAATGATTTAATCGTCTTAGCCTCTAAAAAGGATGCTGAAACAAATGAAGATCGCATCATTAGTATTGATCGTGATACCGGAGATGTAAAGGAACTAATTGATCTTAAAGACCTTTTTAGCAACTATTTCAATACTTTAACTATTAGTGACGATAGTGATGAAGCATTTGACTGGATGCACATCAATTCAATTCAACTAATCAATGAAGACAGCATAATCATAAGTTCCCGAGAAACTTCATCAATTATAAAAATTGATAATATCTATGATCAACCAACTGTTGATTATATGATCGGTTCTAAAACATTCTGGCAAGAAAGTGGCTACGACAACTTAGTTCTTGAACAAATTGGCGATTTTTCTTTGAATGCTGGTCAACATTGTGTCACTTATCAAGAAGACGATTCTTTAGCTGATGGACAATATTATTTATATTTCTACAACAATAATAATACTGTATGTTCAACCCGTAATTATGATTATTCAAATGAAACTAATTATGAAGGAGCAAGTATTGGTGTAAATGGTGAACAATCTTATTATGACAAATATTTGGTTGATGAAAATTTAGGTACTTTTGAATTAGTCGATCGTATATCAGTAACCTATTCTGGTTATGTTAGTTCAGTACAAGAGTTAGATGATAATATCATCATTGATAGTGGAAGTGCTTTTGAAGCTTCTGAATTTGATAGTAATCATCAACTTATTCAAACTGTTGTTGGTACAGGAGACACATGGTGGTATCGTGTGTTTAAATATGATTTTAATAACTATTGGTTTCAATAACCAATAGTTTTTTTATAAAAAAAGATACCTCCTAGTAAGGTATCTCGTTAAATCAAAATATTATTTATACTTTTCTGTATGTAATAATTTATTAGCATTATCTATTCTATCTTGAGTAGGTGGATTAACTCCTTCTAATTGATATGGAATATTTAATTCCTCCCATTTGAATGTTCCTAAAGTATGATATGGTAATACTTCTACTTTTTTTACATTATTAAGACTATTAATAAATTTATCTAATTCAATTAAATATTCATCTTTATCACTAATTCCTGGAACTAAAACATGACGAATCCATACAGGCTGATCAATTTCTGAAAGATATTTTGCCATATCTAAGATGTTTTTATTTGATTTACCTGTTAGCTTTATATGTTCTTCATCATTTATATGTTTAATATCTACCAATAATAAATCAGTATATTTCATTAATTCATTGAACTTACTAAAGAAAGGTTCTTCTCTAGTAAAATTAGCACCACTAGTATCAATACAAGTATTGACCCCTTCTTTTTTAGCTAATTTAAACAACTCAGTAATAAAATCAATCTGTAGTAGTGGTTCACCACCACTAATAGTAATCCCACCATCATGACCCCAATAACTTTTATATTTAATTGCTCTATCTAAAGCTTCCTGAGGTGTAAGTTCCATTGTTGCTTTAGCATTTGCCCATGTATCAGGATTATGACAAAATTTACAGCGTAAAGGGCAGCCAAGAAGAAAGTATATATAACGAATTCCTGGTCCGTCAACAGACCCGAAGCTTTCAATCGAATGTACTGCCCCCATAATCTTATTATCCATTTTATTCTTCCTTTCATTATTAATAATTATTTCCAATAATTATCTCATTAAAACAGCCTCTTGTTAAAAGAGGCTGTTTTGCTTAAATTTCAATAACTATTACATTGATTTATGGCAAGTTCTTGAAATAACATCCATTTGTTGTTCACGAGTTAAATCAATAAATTTAACAGCATATCCAGATACACGGATTGTGAAGTTTGCATATTCTTCTTTTTCTGGATGTTCCATAGCATCGATTAATTTTTCAGTTCCAAATACATTTACATTTAAATGATGAGCACCTTGATCAAAATATCCATCTAATACTCTAGCTAAAGTATTTTTACGTTCATCATCATCATGACCTAAAGTATCAGGACTAATTGTTTGTGTATTAGAAATACCATCTAATGCCCATTCATATGGTAATTTAGCAACAGAATTTAATGAAGCTAATAAACCAGATTGTTCAGCACCATATGCTGGGTTAGCACCTGGAGATAATGGTTCTCCAGCTTTACGTCCATCAGGTAATGAACCAGTAGCTTTACCATAAACAACATTTGAAGTAATTGTTAAGATAGAAGTAGTAGGTTCAGAATCACGATAAGTGTGATGTTTTTTGATCTTTTCTAAGAAAGTTTGTAATAACCATACTGCAATATCATCAGCACGATCATCATCATTACCATAACGAGGGAAATCTCCTTCTGTTTCATAATCTACAACAATACCATCTTCATCACGAACTGTTTTAACTTTAGCATATTTAATAGCACTTAAAGAGTCAACAACATGTGAGAATCCAGCAATACCTGTTGCAAAAGTACGTTTTAAATCAGTATCAATTAAAGCCATTTGAGCTGCTTCATAATAATATTTATCATGCATGTATTGAATTAAGTTTAATGTATTTACATAAATATCAGCTAACCAATCCATCATTTGATCATAGCTTCTCATAACTTCATCATAATCTAAATATTCAGAAGTAATTGGGCGATATTCAGGAGCTACTTGAGTCTTAGTTTTTTCATCAACACCACCATTGATAGCATATAATAAACATTTAGCTAAGTTAGCACGTGCTCCGAAGAATTGCATTTCTTTACCAGTTTGTGTTGCAGAAACACAGCAGCAGATTGAATAGTCATCTCCCCATACTGGACGCATTACACAGTCGTTTTCATATTGTACAGAGCTTGTATCAATTGAAATCTTAGATGTATATTTCTTGAAGTTTTCTGGTAATCTAGAAGAATATAATACTGTTAAGTTTGGTTCTGGAGAAGGTCCCATGTTTTCTAATGTGTGTAAGAAACGGAAATCATTTTTAGTTACCATTGGACGACCATCAGATCCAATACCAGCTACCTCTAATGTAGCCCAAACTGGGTCACCAGAGAATAATTGGTTATAAGAAGGAATACGAGCGAATTTAACCATTCTACATTTCATAACAAAATGGTCGATTAATTCTTGAGCTTCTTCTTCTGTAATAACCCCTGCTTCTAAATCTCTTTCAATATAGATATCTAAGAATGTAGAAACACGTCCTACAGACATAGCAGCACCATTTTGAGTTTTAATAGCTGCTAAATATCCAAAATATAACCATTGAACAGCTTCTTTAGCATTTTTAGCTGGGTTAGAAATATCATAACCATAAATTTCAGCCATTTTTTTCATACCGTGTAATGCTTTGATTTGTTCAGCGATTTCTTCACGACGACGAATAACGTCTTCTTTCATTGAACCACTTCCACAAACAGCTAAATCATGTTGTTTGAAAGCAATTAATTCATCAATACCATATAAAGCAACACGACGATAATCACCAACGATACGTCCACGTCCATAAGTATCAGGTAAACCTGTAATGATCTTATTACGACGAGCTAATCTGATTTCAGGTGTATATACATCGAAAACTCCTTGGTTATGAGTTTTGTGATATTCAGTAAAGATTTTGTGTAATTCTGGATCAGGTGTATATCCATAAGTTTCACAAGCTTGTTCAGCCATTTTGATACCACCATAAGGCATAAATGCTCTTTTTAATGGTTTATCAGTTTGTAATCCAACAACTTTTTCTAAATCTTTAAGTTCTTCATCAATATATCCAGGACCGTAAGCAGTTAATCCAGAAACTACATGAGTTTCCATATCTAACACTCCGCCTTTAGCACGTTCTTCTTTTTGAAGTTCTTGTAATTTCCCCCATAATTTATTTGTAGCATCAGTAGGTTCAGCCAAAAATGATTCATCACCATAATATGGCTTGTAGTTATTTTGGATGAAATCACGAACATTGATTTCTTCTTTCCAAAGTCTACCTTTAAAGCCATTCCATTGTTCTTTTTTTAACATGTCTTTTTTTCCTCCTTGAAATTTTAATGACCGTTAGTTAAAGCTCTTACAAGGTTTTAAATAATAATCCGATGGATTTTGCAAGGGATGTCATCAAGACTAATATTCTACTTCTCTCGTAATAAACTTACTTAACAAGAATAACACACACTATATTTTTGGAAAATGATTTTATTTCCTTTTGTTATCCACGCTTGCATTATATTATATTTTGTTTTTACAATTCAAGTAATTTGCACTAAAAAAACAAATTATTTTCAACAAATTTCTATAACCTTATAATATATAATGTCCCGCCCCTAATAAAAGCGCTTACATATAGTGTATGATTACTAAATTTTATAAAAATTTAATCCATTTAATAGTAGATTTTTTCTTTTATTTATTATATAGTATTATCTAAAGTTATCAGGAGGTAAAATAATGAATTTAACATTCAACACAGATGCTGATTTTAATCAAATTAAAACTATTGTAATCGATATTATAAAAAATACTGCTAATGATTTTGATTTATTTCTTTCAACAAATTCAATCAATAATTTATCAATTCATTTAAGTATTGCAATCATAAGAATAAAATCAGACAACTACATTCCATTAAGCAATGGACAAATTGCATCATACAAACAGGAATATAGCTACCCTTATGCGAAAATGCTATGTGATCGTCTTGCAAAAAAATTTGAAATTGAATTTCCTGAAGATGAAGTATCTTTAGTTTCAATGCATTTATCTAAAAATCAAAAATTAGACCTAGAAATTAATTCTGGATTCGACTTATTAGATAGTAAAGTTTTTAAAATTCTTAATGAAACAATGACTTTGATTTATCAAGAATATCACAAAGACTTTAGAAAAGATGATAAATTATTGATTGCTATTGGTTTACATCTAGAACCAGCAATAGAAAGATTATCAAAAGGACAAACTATTGAAAATCCATTAAAAGATAAAATCATAGAACGCCATAATGAAGAATATAATTATAGCAGAATTTTAAACAAAGTTATCAATCATGAAACAAATTTATCATTCAACGATGATGAACTTGCCTTTATTGCCCTTCACTTTGTAGTTGCGAATAATCGAATTGATAATTAAAAACACTATAAAATCACATTATAATAATAAAAAGACAATAGGCCAGAATACCTGGTAAATATTGTCTTTTTTAATTCTAAATCTTCAACATAAAATCCAAACTATTTTTATGTTACAAATTATTTATTTTTCTTTTTTTACTTTTACAAAATATTATCGAAGCCAATACTAGACCGGCAAACGAATATATTGTATTTGTTGTATCGTCAGTATCTACTGCCACCACTGTATCTCCTGTATTTACTGCTGTATTAATATCTACTTCATTAGCTATTAATCCCGCAATTGCTTTTGCTAAAACATCTTTAGCATTATCTACCTGTTCTTGGTTTGCTTCTGGATCTTCTAATACCGCTTTTGCTTCATTTAAAGCATCTGCGACTACTGCCCATGTTTTAGCACTATAGTTTGCCATGTTTAAGTTATTTGCTTTATTGATCAATTCTTGTAATAAGTCTTTATTTGGTTTTAATCTTAAGTTCAAGAACGCTTTTACTAATTCTGTAAAGGCTTCATCTACTTCACCTTGCATTGCATTAACATCAGCCAATACAACATTTGCATTATCTAATACTGGTAACATATCAGACCATGATGATTCAATGTATTTACTTTCATCTAATCCATTGATTTGATCTACTTGTTTTTGTAATGCACTCTTATCACCTTGATAGAATTCCAACATCTGCATTGCCCTTGCAAGTCGATCAAAAGCATTATCTAATTCACTTTGAGTGGCATTAGTTTTTGCATATACTTCTTTTGCGTTTGTTAAAGCATCATTGAATTCAGTTACTACGGCTGGTACAACATTTTCTAAACTTGCTTTTTCCGCCATTTCAATGGCAATTTGTAAAGCTAATTTATCAGTCTCAACAATATTTTTAAATACTGGATAATTATTTTCACCACTTATCCATGCACAATATTCAGTATCTAAATTAGCATTCAATTCGTTTAATAATGTTCCATCTGTAAACTCATCAAGGCTCAAGCCATTTAAATCTTCAAAATTATTTGTATTTCCAAAACCAGCTTTACTACTTTCATAATAAATATTTTGATAAGTAACTTGGTATGATTCACCTGCAACAGATTCATCATATCCGGCCACTACACCACTAAATCGAGGTGCTGTTACATCAGCTTTAACATAACAATTCTTGATAATAGTTGGTGTGTTAGGATCAATACTGCGATTAGCTGCACCAACTAAACCACCTGCTGTTTCTACTGTTCCTGCTACTTCACTCCATGCATAACAATTAATCATCGTTGAATTATTAAACATTCCGACGATTCCACCTGTATCATTGCTGCCATTAACATTAGCTTCAACACCACAATTTATAATTGTCGCATACATCGTCCGTCCAACTAATCCACCAACTTTAGCTTTACCAATTATATTAGCGTTTCTAAGCTCAACATTTTTAATCGTTCCGCGTTCTAATAAACCAATCAACCCAACATTTTCTCCTTGTGGCTGATTAATCGTTAAATTAGAGATCGTATGTCCATCGCCATCAAAAACACCATTGAATACAGCTGCTGGTGTATATTTATAATTTTGCATATCTAAATCATTAGTTAATTTAAAATATGCTTGCATCATTTCCCCACTATTAATTCCATTTGCAAACAATAATAATTCTTTTTCTGAACTAATCAAATATGGATTCTCAGCAGTTCCCGTACCTGCAAATTCATATTCTAAAGATGAATCAAGATTTTGATTATATTTATTTCCAATTGTTAAATTATCTAAATAACCATTAATACCGTTAAACATCTTATTAGTTGGTAAATATGATGTCGCTGAATGTGACGAAACACTTGCAGGTCCTTCAATTAAAGTAGGATTATAAGTAATACCATCAACTTTTAATAATGTTGTTGCATTAACACCATGAATATATGTACTTGTTAAAGTAATATTTAACCATTCATCTAGCGGTAAATTAATATTATACGTATAAATATATTTACCAACTTTAAAACTAACACCCTGATTTTGATAATTCAAATAGAACGTACAAAAATCATCAGTAAATAGCACAGCATCATCTCTTTGTGTGCCTTTCAAATATAAATCAAAATTGACTGTATAAGGATAACCAACACTTGCAAATGGTAAAGAAAGATTACTTTGTGGTTCAAGCTGTAAAACTTTTCCATTAAGATATTCTTCATTCATTGTCGCAAGATTAGCAGCCTGTACTTGAGCATCATAGCCATTTTCTAGATCATTAATTTTCAGATCAGCCATTTCTTCAAAATCATACTTAGCGATAATACTTGAATTTGTAGCTACATACTTTCTTGGATTAGCACCAGGGGCATAGTCACCAACTTGTTCAAATGCTTCTACAAAATCATTACCACTTTCAAAACGATTATCATCACCATACCAGCTCTTTTCACTAATTACACCAATATAAGATAAAACTAGATCCAAAACATCAAAATCATTAGCCCAAGAACGGTCATTCCAATTACAGAAAAGCGTTCCAATGATCTGTGGATTTCCCCGTAACAAATCATATTGAGCATAATAATTACGTGAAGCTATATAAGTCGGATTACCAATTCGATGGGTATCAAAATCACTGCATCCTCTCCAGGTATCATAGAAAGTCGCCATATCTACATAACCATTATGCAGACCATTACTATTACCTGGAATCAAATACATGCTATTAGAAGTTGAATTGATGATTTCAAAACCATCTGCTAAAGCTTGTTCAACTCGCTGATCAGCAGAATCCCAAATTTGATTAACAACATTTTTAGAATCAATTTCACTAGCCCCATAATAAACAGAGAGATTACCCCAAAAATAGACTTTATCGATATTATCTTTTGATAAACAATATTGAGCTAGATCATTAATATAGCGACGCATATTTTCGTTTGTATTAGATGATTCATCAGTTCCAATATGAACAGCAGCACTTTGGAATACTGGATCATCACCGTCTAAAAATTCATCAAAAACACTACTGATCAAATCTAAACATTCATCATAGTGATTACTTAAATCAAAATTAGAGCCGTTAACTATTTCTGGATCAATTAAATTAAAAATTGTTGCATGTCCAGGTGAATCGATTTCAGTAATAACATTAACACCAAATTGTTTCAAATTCTTTTGCATCTGACGATAATCATCTTGTGACCATACATAATTACCATTTTCTAAATTATATGTATTCAAGACCGGATATTTTTTACTTTCAACTACAAATGAAGAACTGTACTCACCACCAAGTCCACTATCTTCATTAATATGAAGATGGAATGTATTCATTTTAAACCAGGCCATATATTTACCCATCTCTTCAATGTAATCTAAATCAAAATAACGTCTAGCCACATCAAGCATTCCACCACGAACTGAGTATTGTGGATAATCGCGAATAATCCCCAATGGAATTGTATCATGGTTTTCATCTTGATATAAAATCTGAGCAATAGAAACGCCACCATAAAGCATTCCCGTATCACTAGGTGCACTAATTACAACCTGGTCACCAATATTAATATAATATCCTTCATCACCTAATTCATTTAATTTATCTGGTGTATATTTAATAACAATATCACCACTTACAGAGGCAGCTTCGCTTACTTCTAATGTTACTCCTATCATTTCAGTTAAATACATTTGCAGCATTTCGGCACTTGTTTTCGCCATTTGATCTTCATAAACGATCCGAGCCCCATTTTCAAGTTTAAAATCACCATCTAGACCATACCATTCTTGAAGACCAGGAACAACATTTGGCATTTTATTAGTACCTGTATTACTATATTTACCAGCAACTGTAACAGTTATATTACGATCAAGCCGGCATACTATTTCATTGCTCAAAGTATCTAAAATATCATAAATCAAATATACTTTTTGCTTTGTTAAAGGCTGATAAACATGACCATTTAAATCAATAACCTGTTCATTACTTGAACCAAATAATACAGCCTGATAGCGATCATCATCTGATTTTGGTAAAACTAACTGATCATCTATAATTTCAGGCTCATTTTCAATACCAGCCATAAACTTTTCTAATTCATTAGCATCATCAAAAATAGCTAATCTAGCTACATTATCTGTTCCTAATTTCCATTCACTATAATTTTCTTGACAAGATTGATTCAATGTATCCACAAAACTTTGACTCATCATCTCAGCTTTATTCATTCCTGTAATAGTTGAAACTGTAACAAGATTTCCAATTGCAACATCAGGTAAATTTTCTTGATTGTAATAAAGATGATCATAATTTGCAAGATTGTCATCTTGTTCAATAAATCCACCTATTTTACCTGAATAAGTTCCCCAATGAACTCGTCCTAAATTATAAGAATTAATTATATTTGCTGCTACTGTTGGATTAAGACTACGACAAATAGAACCCGCTAAACCACCTAATGATTTAGAACCACTGACAATACCATTATTGTAGCTGTTTAAAAGATCAGAATTATTTAACATTCCTACGATTCCACCAACATCTTCAAAACCTTTTATCGTTGCATTGTTGTAACAATTTAAAATCGTTGCCTGCATACTTCGCCCAATCAACGCTCCAACTTTATATCCACCTTCAACTTTACCACTATCAATTCCTAGATTTTTAATTGTACCTCCTTCAACTTGATGGAATAATCCAATGTTTTGGCCATTATCTACTTTAATATTGATATTTTTGATAACATGTCCATCACCATCAAAAGTTCCTTTAAAAGGAATAATAGAACTAAAACCGTTAAATTCAATTCCCTTCAAATCAAGATTTGCTTTTAACTGATAATAAGCTGTCGAAAATTCCGTGGCCATATTAACGACCCTTTCCATTTCCTTTAAATCATCAACCGTCTTGATCAAATAAGGTTCTTCTAAACTACCATGTCCTGATAAAGTTGTTTTAATAAAAACCTTACCTCTAAATCCCGGATATCCAGTGTTATCTTCAAGCCACGTAAAATAATCAGCAGTTAAATTATTATTTAATTTTATAATCAACTCACCATTACTAAATTCTTCTAAATCAATTGGAATCAAACCAGTACGATTATCATTATTTCCAATAGCTATTTGATTTTGTTCATAATAAAGATTACTCATGGTAATTCGATAATTATCGCTAACCGCGCCTTCATCATAACCTACAATGATCCCTACATGCTGATCACCACTAACAACAGCACGACTATAACAATTATCTATAGTTGCCATAAACTCTGGAGCAATACTACGATTAGCACTTCCAACAACGCCACCAACAGTTATCTTACCGCTAATATTTCCCCAAACATAACAATTTAACATAGTAGAATTATTAAACATTCCAACTATTCCACCAGTATCATTAGCACCTTCAACATTGGCTTTACTGTAACAATTTAAAATCGTTGCCTGCATTGTTTTTCCCACTAGGGCCCCAGTATGATTACCGCCAATAATAGTTCCACTTTCAATTCCAAGATTTTTAATTGTACCACCATCTAAAAAACCAATTAAACCTACATTTTCTAAATCAGGTTCATTGATATTTAGATTCAAAAGATAATACTGATTACCATCTAAAACACCACTAAAACGTGTAATCGGCTGAAAATCGATATCATTCATATCAATATCACTAGTTAATTTATAATAAGCATCACCATACAATGCATCATCATTAATAATCTGTGACATTAATACTAGATCTTCGGGAGTTTTAATTAAATATGGAACATCTTTAGTTCCTTGTCCAATCAAACCACATTCAGACATACCATCATTAAATTCTGGGTATCCTAGTGCCCCTTTGACCCATGGGCTATAACCCTCTTCACAGCCACTGTTTAAAGCTTCTAATAAACGTCCATCTTGAAAGGCTGCTGTTTCTATGCCATTTACACCTGAATGACTGCTATTACCAATTCCTGTTACCGAACTGTCATAGTAAATACTGCTCATGGTAATTTCATAACTAGCTCCAGCAACACTTTCATCATAACCAATTGCACTACCTACATACTGTTGACCAACAACTGTAGCTAAACTATAACAATTTTTTAACACTGTTGGTGTTGCCGGATCAATACTGCGATTAGCACCGCCAACTATTCCTCCAGCTGTTACTCCACTACTATTTATTTCTCCCCAAACATAACAATTTAACATGGTAGAATTATTAAACATCCCGACTATTCCACCAACATCATTTTTCCCATTTACATCTGCTTTACTGTAACAATTAATGATATTAGCATACATCGTTCTTCCAACAAGGGCACCAGTTCTATTACCACCAGTAATTACGCCACTTTCAATTCCTAAATTTTTTACTGTTCCACCATTTAAAAAACTAATCAATCCAATCTGATCACCAGTACTATTGATTACTAAATTAGAAATTGCATAACCATTTCCATCAAGAACCCCAGAAAAACCGCTTGTACTTCCGATCGGTGCAAAATCAATTTCTGCCATATCAATATTTGTCGTCAATTTATAATGAGCATTTAAATAACTATCTCCATTATTTACAAGTGAAGACATTTTAATTAAATCTTCTTTCGAACTAATCAAATATGGATCATCATTAGTTCCTTTACCTTCAAGATCATTATCTTCACCATGTACAACATAAATTGATATAGATGCAAATATAATGAATGTACTTAAAATAATTTTAATTATTTTTTTCATTTCTATCCTCCTTTCATACATTCATTAAGTTTTATTTCACCTCCTCTTTTTTTATTTATTATTAGAACAGTAGTTTACTGTTAATAATCCAAAAAAATATTAAAAGGCAAGACTAAAAACATTTAGTTTCTGGTCTTGCCTAATTAAAGTAACAATCCTCTATTACTTTAATTATAATTTTTATTAACTAAATTGTCTACACAATTTAATTAATTACATCAAAATTTTACTTTTTTTAACATAAATATCAAACTTAATAAAGCTCCACAAACAAACCATTCAAAAACTGGCACATTATCACCAGTAGCTACACTTACTGTAGCTTCAGTTTTAACAGTATCTACTTTCCGTAATTTTGCCATAGCCTTTGCTAGTGTATCTTTTGCATTATCCACCTCTGCCTGACTAGCTTCAAAATTATCTAATACTTCTTTTGCTTCTCCTAAAGCTTTCACTACTACATTCCATGTCTTTGCACTATAATTTGCACCATCTAGTGATTGCGCTTTATCGATCAATTCCTGCAATAAACTTTTATCTGGGATTAATCTTAACTCTAAGTATGCCTTTACTAATGCATTATAGGCATTATCTACTTCTTCCTGACTTGCACTTTCATTAGCTAATACTTCTTGGGCCTCTTGTAATACTGGGATTAGATCATTCCATGTTTTATCTGTATATCTGCTTCCATCTAATCCTAATACTTTATTTATCATTGCTTCTAATAACGATTTATCGACTTCTTTTACTTCTTCTAAATTATCTATTGCTGCTTGTAGATTTTTTATTGCTTCATCTACTTCTTCCTGCATTGCATTTTCATTGTCGTTTACTTCTTTGGCTTCTTGCAAAGCATTTACTAATGTTTGCCATGATTCGACAGTAAATTTATTTTCATCTAATCCTTCTGCTTGTACAATTAAATCTTGTAATTCGCTCTTTTCACCTTTATAGAACTGTAACATATGCATTGCCACTGATAAACGGGCAAATGAGGCATCTACTTCTTCTTGACTAACTGATTCATCAGCTAAGATAGTCTGAGCTTCCTGCAATGCTGCTTTAAACTCGATAACTACCACTGGAACAACTTTATCTAATTCAGTTACATTACTTGCCATTTCAACTGCTATTGATAATGCGGTTTTATTAGTAGTTATAATTTCTTTTAATTCTAAACCACTAATTGCAGCCTGTAATTCTAGAATCATAGCATTTACTTGTTCTTGAGTAACTTCATTATCTTCTAAAATTATTTCTCCAGTTTTAATTACAGCTTGTAAAATCTCAAAACTCTCTTCTGTATATTTATCGCCACGATATTCTTTTGCTTCAGCTAAAATATTTTCAAGCTTTTCTTTATCTGTTTTTATTCCTAAATAAATATCTTCCAACCAATACTTTCCAGCCGCTTGATCGTTATTAAATAAATATATCTTCCCAATATTTTCAATTGCTTTAGCTGTTGATCTAAAAGCATAGTTATCAGCTATTGCTACTTCTATTCCATCAGCTCCACTAACAAATACACTATATCTTTTAGCTTCTAAATCAACTGATATTCGAAGGTGATATTTTTCATTTTCGGTAAACTTAACAGCACTTTGCACATAACCTGTGCCATTATACACACTAAATCTTCCATCATTAAACATTCTAATAATAATCGGTACTTGTGAGTATGCTGTATAATTAGAATCACTACTTCCAAGACCCACGATTGCATTTGTTTGATTTGCTGGTAAAACTGTAACCATATCAAATTCTACATTGACTGAATTTTTTGTACTAGGTCCAATCAATCTATTTGCACTAACAGCTCCAGCACTATTAGCCCCAACAGAAACAAGAGCAGTATCCGATGGCTTTAATTGTTCGCTTCGTTCACCCAAATAAATATCTTCTAGCCAATATTTTCCCGCTGTCTGGTCATTATTAAATAAATATATCTTACCAATATTTTCAATTGCTTTAGCTGTTGATCTAAAAGCATAGTTATTAGCTATCGCAACTTCTATTTCATCAGGTCCAGTAACAAATACACTATATTTTTTAGCCTCTAAATCAACTGATACGCGAAGATGATATTTTTCATTTTGTGTGAATTTAAAAGCACTTTGCACATAACCTGTGCCATTATATACACCAAAACTTCCATCTTTATACATTCTAATAATAATCGGTACTTGTGAGTATGCTGTATAATTAGAATCACTACTTCCAAGACCCACGATTGCATTTGTTTGGCTTGGTGATAAGACTGTAATCATATCAAATTCTATGTTAACTAAATTTTCGGTATTTGGTCCGATTAATCTATTTGCACTAACTGCCCCAGCGCTATTAGCTTCAACAGAAATAAGAGCATCTTCACTAGGTACTGGTTCTTCTGGCGGTTCTGTATAATCAAAACGAATTGGATATTCAGGTCTATCTAGGTATTTTCCATTTATCAATCCGGCAGTTAATAAATCTATTAATTTAGAATCCAATATTTCATTAAATAAATTTGTTTTATAACTAATAATTGCGATATCATTTTCAATAACCGAAAGCTTTCGATTGCTTCCATTTTCTAAAACCACACTCAGTGCTACATAATTTACTCCGCTATATGTCAAAATACCATCAAAATCATTAATACCATACACTTCTTTAACAAAAGCTTCAGGTACATAAATTTCATCGTTATATTTGATCGTTTTTAAATCACTTCCAGGAACTAATTCCCTAATTCGAGAATTAACTACTGCATATTTCGAATCTTCTTTTACAGCAACACTGCCAATCATTTTCTTATTTAATGCCGGTTCTACATCATCAGTTACATACCCTTGATTTTCCAGCTTAGAAAGTTCAGATAAAAACATTACTGTTGCCGCTGGAGCATAACTTTGTGAAGATCCTATTCCCAGTGAACAATTTGGATTTGGATAGGCACTAATCAATTCAGAACGCCCTACTAAACCATCTGGACGAATAGCGTTAGCATTCAATCCTAAAAAGGCTTTTTTTACAGCAGGATAATAAGTATCTCTATCTAAAAGACCATTATTGATTCCCCATGCCAAACCATACGCAAAGAAAACTGTACCGCTTGTTTCTGGGCGAATATCATGATCATAATCATCTAAATTCATCCGCCAAAAACCATCTTCACCCTGTGTTTTTAGTAATGTTGCTGCCATTTTCTTAAATACAGTTTCGTACTCTTCTTTGTCATTTGTGCGATCATCTGGCAAGTCTTGAAGTATTTTTGCCAGTGCTCCCATTGCCCAGCCATTTCCTCTTGACCAAAGAATCTTTTTACCATTAGGACTAATCTTTTGATTATTCCCATTACTATCTGGATTATAGGTTGCATCAGCATCAAAAATATAATTCTTATCACGATAAAATAAGCCTGTTTCTTCATCATAAAGCTCTGCTTTACGATCATCATATAATTCTCTTAATTTATCCAGCCATTTTTCTTCACCGGTTAGAAGATACATCTTCGTCCAGTTTGGTAGTTCCATATAAAAGAAATCGATTCTATCCCAATAACCATTTTTATTTTTTAAATCACTAATGCTCATTTGTTCCATTTCATTCATGATTGGAACTAAATTTCTTAATTTTTCATCATCAGGATCAAAACCCGAATCAGAAGTAATTGAAAACATGTCTAAATAAGTCTGGAAACTAGTATGATTATCTGGAAAATATTTACCTATTCTGCCACTATCAGCTTTAGTATTCCATGCTTGATCATTATATATATTGTTACTTCCCCAGCGATTTGCATAATCAGTATAATTTTCATCACCAGTTAAATAATAAGCTTCCATATTTCCCGTATAAAATACTGATGGTGCCCAAAATTCACTAGAAATAGAATGTCCATGATTATAATTAGTCGCATCATCTCCCGTATTTCCACCTGTCTTGATCCAGTAATCATTAACCTTTTTAGCTAAATTCACTAAATTTTGTGCACTTGGTAAATCAACATTAGAATTATCTGTCTCGACACCCCATACTTTAAATTCTGTCAAGGCAGAAAATTTCTTACGTCCATCACCAGGAATCGTTTCTTCACTAACTGGAAGATCTTTTAAACGGACCCACGAAACCACTTTTTTTTCTGGTAATTTGATTACCTGTGGTGAGGCTAATTTTTGCAAGCTTATTGGCATTTCTGTTCCATCAGAAAATTCTAATGTTGCACTTGTCCAGTTAATATCATGATCATTAGCATTATTTGGTTGTGGCGGATTCCATTGCGCTCTTACTGTGATATCAATTTGATCAATTTCAACGTAACGTCCAAATAAAACAGAAAATTCTGAATCTGTCTTTTCATTTCCACAACCCCATGCTTGATATGGAAAACCTACATGTGAAGCATTAAATTCAAATCCATCTATTGCATTTCGCGGTTCAAACTCACGTTTGTTATCTGTCACACGATTTGCATAAGCATGTGGAAAAACACTGATGTCCCCCTTTTTATTAGAACCCGAAACACCATTATCATTACCACGCAAATCAAACGGATTTAACGCTAGATTTCTTCGAGCATTAATTTCTTCTTCTGTTGCTACTCTAGCAGTAATTACTTTTTCTGTATTTCCAGATGTTGAAAATGCTCGAGAATCATATGGCCAATTTCCACCTCCTAATGTATTTCCATTTGCATCTGTTCCCGTTATACCAGGTATAGTAAAACGAAACTCATTATTGATTAAGTAAACTAAAGTTTCTTCGTATTCTAAAGAAGCCATATTAGAAGGTTTTATCGATCCTTCGACTTGTTCTTCTTCCAATGTCCCTGTAATTTTTGGGGTACCACAATATTTATCTAACTGTACCATTAGATAATGAACACCTTCAGGTGCTGTAATGACTATTTCATCCCCATTTGTTTTATTACTTGAGCGTACATAATTTCTATTATGTACTAACTTGTTCATTCCTGTCTCTACGACATTATTATTTTGTATTAATTCAATTTTTACATCTTCACTTACTGTTTGCTCTTGAACTGCTGAAACATTTATACTTGTTGATGAAAAAACCATTAATACAGCTATAATTGTCAAAAATATCTTTTTCATAACACCTTTCCCTTTTCTATTATTTTTATAATTCTTGTTTATCCTCTTTTAAAACTCTTAACTCCTCCTTTATCTAAGCGCTTACAATTTATAATAAAAAAATATCCCCTATATTTATTATAAAATCTTAGGAATATTTTTATCTTTAGCCTTATTAGTATTCTTTTTATCTTTTTTAAAATCAATCTTTAACAAGAGCATCTATTATTTTACAGCCAGAACTTGTTCCAATTCTGGTAGCCCCAGCTTCAATTAATTTTTTCATATCCTCATAGCTTCGCACACCACCTGAAGCTTTAACCTGTAATTCATCACCAACTATTGATTTCATTAATGCAACATCTTTAAAAGTTGCTCCACCATTTGAAAATCCTGTTGATGTTTTAACAAAAGCTGCCTTAGCTTCTTTAGCTAACTGACAGGCCAAAACGATCTCTTCATCACTCAACAAACAAGTTTCAATAATAACCTTTACACATTTATTTCCCGCCGCCTTTACAACTGCTTTGATTTCATCTAAAACTAACTGTTTATTTCCTTCTTTTAAAGCTCCGATATTAATTACCATATCAATTTCATCTGCCCCATTATCAATCGCATCTTTAGTTTCAAAAGCTTTTACCGCTGTCGTATTAGCACCAAGTGGAAAACCGATCACCGTACATACTTTAACATCACTATCAACTAATTCTTTAGCACAAAAACTGACCCAGGCAGGATTAACACACACTGAAGCAAAATGATACAACTTTGCTTCATCAATAACTTTCTTGACCATTTTTTTAGTTGCATCTGCTTTTAAAATCGTATGATCGATCATTTTATTATAATTCATCATCACTACCTCCATATATTCGTTCAATAGCTTCTTTTACAATAACACTATCCCCAAGATAATCAGCCTGACCCACTTCTAATGAGATAAACTTTTCATGCCCTTTACCTAAAACTAAAATAATATCATCTTTACAAGCAATCTCTATTGCCTGCTCGATTGCAATTTGTCTTGAAGGAATAATCACACTATTAATATCGACGATTTCAGATTGAATCGTTTTACAAATATCATAAACATTTTCGCCACGATCATCTAATTGGGTTAAAATCACATGATCCAAATATTTATTAGCGACCTGTCCTAATTCTTTACGCAATTTATAATTACGTTTCCCTGGAGCCCCTAACACAGCAATCAGTCGGCCCCGATTTTGGCGCACACTTTCAACAAATTCAAAAATATCTTCATAATTACTAATATGCTGGCAATAATCAACGATTACTGAAAACTTTTGTTCCGTTTGAATCAGTTCCATTCGCCCTTCAACTGGTTTTACATTTTTTACAGCCTCCAAAACCATGTTGTCATCACAACCCATGGCAATTAAAACACATACTAAAGCTAAAACATTATATATATTAAATTTAGCTAATACTGGTGAAGAAACATGAAAAACATTACCTTTAAAGACCAAATCAAACTCACTATGATCTAAATATAGGCGAATATTTTTAGCCATGACATCACTATCAATTTCAATTCCATATGTCAAGATCTTTCCTTTAGTATTATTTTTTATCTGGGAAAAATTGATATCGTCGCTATTTAGAACCGCCCAATCTGTCGGTTTGATCATCTCAAATAACTTTTGTTTAGCTAAAACATACTGCTCTCTAGTGCCATGAAAATCTAAATGCTCAGCACCAATATTAGTCATTACAGCGATACTAAAATTTACACTATCGACCCTTCCTAAAGCCAAACCATGACTCGATGCTTCCATTGCCACAACTTTTACCCCACCACGATTCATTTCATATAATTTACGTTGTAAATATAAAGTTTCGGGGGTAGTATATGGGCAGTCTTCTTTACGACCATTATACTCTAATGAAATAGTTCCAATATAACCAGTATTACAATATCTTGACATCGCATCTTTGATCATTGAAGCTACAATGGTTTTTCCATTACTTCCCGTAACGCCAATGATTTTCATTTTACTGCTGGGATAATCATAAAAAATATTAGAAACTCGATTTAACTCCTCTAACGTATTATCTACTAAAATATAAATAATATTATCATGATAATATGGCAAAGTCTTAGAATAAACAATTACTTTAGCCCCTTGAAAAATCGCATCTTCAACATACCGATGCCCATCAACACTTAATCCTTCAATACAAAAGAAAATTGAATATGGTTTAACATAACGCGAATCACTATGAATTGAATATATTTTCATATCATTATCAATATCATATAATTCATTTAAACGTTTCATCAACCAGCACTTCCTTCCAAAATCCCATCATATTTATCAATTTTAATATCAACGATCTCACCAATTAAATCAGCATCTGTCTTAACTTTCACCTTCAAATAATCACTTGCATGACCAACCAAATAATCACCTTCACGTTTTTCAAACAATACCTTGAGTGATTTACCTATTTGTTTTAAAGCAAAATTTCGATTTAACTCTTTAGACAGCTCTAACAGACGATTTGTTCGTTCATGTTTTATTTGATCCTTTACCTGATCTTTCATTTTAGCTGCTGGTGTATTTTTACGTGGTGAATACGGAAAAACATGCAATTCACTATAATTAACTTTTTTAATAAAATTGTATGTCTGTTCAAATTCTTCATCAGTTTCACCTGGAAAACCAACAATTACATCAGTAGTAAAAGCAATATTTGGTAAATAACTTCGTATTTTATTAATTTTTTCTAAATATTGAGCTGTTGTATATTTACGATTCATCCGCTTTAAAGTTGCATCACATCCAGATTGCAAAGGAACATGTAAATGATCCACAATTATTTCATTTGAACCAATTAAATCAATGATCTCATCACTGATCTGGCTAGTTTCAATCGAAGAAATTCTTAAACGTTTAAGTCCTTCGATTTTTACTAAATCAACTAACAAATCATAAAAACTATACCCCTGCAGATCTTCGCCATAGCCAGCAGTATGAATTCCAGTCAAAACAATTTCAACATAGCCGTTAGCTACTAAACGTTTGGCCTGATTTAAAACACTATCTTTATCTCGGGAACGAACTCGACCACGAGCATAGGGAATAATACAGTATGTACAAAAATTATTACACCCATCTTGAATCTTTAAAAAAGCTCGGGTATTTTTAAAACGATCAATATTCAAGTCTTCAAACTTTCTTAAATTCATTACACTATCAACTTTTATTACCATCTGACCAGTTTTTATATATTCATCCACATATTTAACAATATCTTTTCGATACTGTGTCCCTAAAACAACCCCTACCCCTTCGATCTGTCTTATTTCTTCAGGGGCTATCTGACTGTAACAGCCTACTACACATATCGTAGCCTGGGGATTTTTACGAATTGCCTTACGGATCATCTGTCGCGATTTACTATCTCCGGTATTAGTAACCGTACATGTATTTATAACATAAACATCTGCAACTTCTTTAAAATCAACTTCTTGATAATCAGCTTCGTTAAATATTTTTAACATCGCATTTGATTCATATGTATTTACTTTACAACCTAATGTATGGAACGCTACTGTTTTCATCTATTCACCTTATCCTATTTTTTTGATAATTTTCTTATAAGTTTTTTCACCAATAAATTTATGTTCATATAAATATTCTAAAATTTCTGTATCATTTTTTTGATTAATTATTTTTGTCATAACATCCTTGATTAATTGTAGATCGGGATATTCTTGGGTATATTTATCAATCAAACAAATTTCATTAACTAGTTTTTTATTATTAAATTGATAAACTACTTTGAAGTCATCGTGATAAAAATAATCATTTTCTAAGTCGTGACCAACTAACTGTAAAGTAGAAAAATCTGATTTATATGGCTGCATTCCATATAATTTAATAAAGATATCGATTTCTTTGGAAAAATTTTTTATATAAGATTTGTGATGCTTTAATGTCACCAGCAAATAATCGTTAAGATAGTATTTGTTTATAAATGATTCTAAATAAGGTATATAAATGTTTTCTCCACTATCAATATCTTTAAAATTAACTAATGAAGCTGTTACTTTCTCCATATCATAAAAAAATATTTTTTGTCTTTGCTCATAGCTTATATGTTCAAATAAATCATAATTATTAGTTACAAATTTATTATAACATTCATTGATCGTTCTTTTAGCCCTTATTCCTTTTAAAATGACTTCATACGCAAACAAATCCCAAGGATTTTTTACTTTATAATCAAATCCTTCATCGATGATTTCTTTACTTCCATCATTAACAAAACAAAATAAATTAGTTTTATTCAATTTCACTTCATAACGATACTTATATAACAATTCTAATATCTTCATTTACCAATCTCCCTAGCATAACCAATTATGCTTAACATATACAAGGGCGCTGTTTCACTTCGCAAAATTCTTTTTCCTAAAGAACATGAACTGATTTTCAACGCTTCCATCATTTCAATTTCTTTTTCTTCAAAACCGCCTTCACTACCTACAATAATTGTTATTTTATCATTAGATTCCAATTTATCCAAGCATTGTTTTAAAGCTAAATGCTCTCCTCTTTTGGCTTTTTCTTCATAAGCGACTAAATTATATGTCCCTAAATACTCACTGATTTCAGCTAATTTAATGACATTGACAATTTGGGGAATCTTATTTCTTCTTGACTGCTGCGCAGCCTCTTTCAATATTTTTTGATAACGCGCCAGCTTTTTTTCAAACTTTATTTTATCTGTCTTAACTACACAACGCTGCGTTAATAAAGGAACTATCCGACTCACACCCAATTCTGTTGCCTTTTGTAAAACCAGTTCAAATTTATCACCCTTTGGTAAAGCATAAATTAACGTTATTTCTACATCCAGTTCATTATTTTCGTCTATTTCTTTAATAATTTTAATCGATCCTTGTTCAACCTCATCGATCATACAAAAATATACTTGTCCATTTATATCAATACAAGTGATTTCATCACCATTTCTACTTCTCATCACATTTTTTAAATGATGTAAATCATCAGCAGATAAGATCAAATTTTTTTTATTTTTTAAATCTTCATTTATAAAATATCGCTGCATAACAATCCTCCGGTACCATTCTAACATGAAATCACGACTGAGAAAAGTAATAAACGATATCGATTAATAATCATCCAAATTACTTTGATCATAATAAAAGCAAGTACCTAAATACTTACTTTTACCATTTAAATTTCTTTACTATTTTATCTATATACTGATTAGCTATACTATAAAATGTTTGATGTTTATAAACCTTTTTAGAAAAAGATTTTCCATATTCATGATTTAAACAATATCCAAAATAAATAACATTAGAAATCAAGTAAATAGAAATCAACATTACTACCAAACTAGCCAATGGTCCATATAATGTATTATAGCGACTATAATGTTCAACAACATAAAAAAAACCTCCCCCGATCAAGACAATACAACTGCTTGTAAACACAGAACCAATGAGACCATATGAAAGAGGTCTTTTTTCAAATGATAAATAACGATAAAAATAATAAAAAACGATCAATAATCCTAGTAACATTATAACTGGTTTATTAATTAAAATAATATAGTTTATAAAAATCAAACCAGCAATAGCTAAAATCATTAAAACAAATAGAACAACCGCTTTGATCCTCAATAAAATCATATAAGTATCGAATTCTTCGTCTGTCTTTGAAATCAACATAAATGAATAAAAAGCATTGCTCGCTAGATAAATTGAAAAAGCAGTTGAAATTATCAAAGAAGTAAAATCCCCATACTCCTGAGATAAAATATATTCAATAAATGGAGCTAAAATCATCTCTGGGATATAATCATACAGTAAATCAATTAAATTCGGTGAATTTAAAATATCACTTTGAAAGATTCTTAAAAATATAATTAAAGTAGGCAGCAAAGCTAATAGTATACAAAAACTCAATGAATAGCGTGATAAATTACCTTGGGGTGAAATGAATTTCAATATTACATTATAAAATCTTCTCATATGTCACCTTCCTACTATAATTGTTAACGATAAATTTAAGAACATACTAAAACATCAAATAAAAAGAGGTAAATACCAATGTCATTAAGTTAGGCATTAAAATACTGAAAAAGCTCTTTAATGTAATTTAAAGAGACTTTTTTATTTAGCTATTGACAAATAGTGAGAATCGTGTGGCTAGTAATGAATAGCAAAATATTCATTACTAGCCCTTTTTAGTAGATGTATTTTTTAGGAGGTATTACATATGATGAAACATTCAAATTCAAACATCTACTATTCACCAAAAAAGATCAAAAAGATTCTCAATCAATCTATCGATTTTACTCTTGAAGGGATTCAGTGCTTCTGCCATGATCCAATCTCAAATTTTACTCGTAATCGCTTATTACCTGCTCGTATATTGATTGATTCTATTTTAAGTTTCTCTAATTACTCTACAGCTAGTGAAATGTCTCATTTCTTTTCTGACTGTACTGATATGCCTTCAACTTCGGCGATGTGTCAAAGACGTCAGTTATTAGATCCTGCCATCTTTAAACGTATCAATAATCTGTTCGTTCATAGTTTTGCCAATTACAGGACGATTAACGGATACTACATTCTCGCTCAGGATGGATCTGATGTCAATATCCCTTTTATGGATGATGATACAAAGGTAAAATCGGATGGTGGTGGAAAGCCATACTGTCAGTATCATGTGAATGCTTTATATGACTGTCTTAATCATATTTTCTATGACTGGAGTATTGATGCTTCAACTAAAAAACGTGAGGCTGATGCATTGATTTCTATTATCAATCATAAGAATTATCCTCAAAATTCTATTTTTACAGCAGATAGAGGATATGAAAACTATAATCTGTTGGCTTATTTCATTGAAAATAATCTTAAATTTGCAATCAGAGTTAAAGACATTGATACCAAAAGTGGCATAATGACAAACATAAAAACAAAAAACGGGACATTTGATATGAACGTCACTCGTATATTGACTAGATTTCAAAGTAAAGAAATTAAAGCTCATAAAGATAAGTATGTCTTTGTACCTACAACTTCCAGATTTGATTTTCTGGGACCAACACAGGATTTTTATGAATTATCTTTTAGAATTGTTCGCTTTAAAATAACAGATGATACCTATGAAACAATTATTACAAATCTATCAGAAGATGAATTTCAGCTGGAAGATTTCAAAGAGCTTTATCATTACCGCTGGAAAGAGGAAACCGCTTTTAATAAGGTAAAATATACAATGGGACTTGTCTATTTTCATGCAAAAAAAAGGAAGCTGATACAGCAGGAAATCAATGCAACATTTTTAATGTATAATGTTTCTGAAATCATTATCAATAATATTGAGATAAAGCAAAATCGTAAATATCGCTACAAAGCAAATTTCGCTAATGCAGTGACAAATATCAGACTGTATTTAAGAAATCTATTAAAAGAGAAGAATCTTATCTCAAGAATAAAAAAATTTCTGGTCCCGCAAAGACCAGAAAGATCATATGAACGTGCTATAAAACCCAAATCATGTCAACCGTTAAATTATAGAACGTCCTGACATGAATTATTATAACACGTTATTTTAGAATAACAATAAAATTTTTTGAGCTAGATGCTAGTTCTTTTTAAGTATATCTAAAATCCATATTTTTATATTTTTATTTATGAATAACAGAAAAGATGGCTGTTTTTACTTTAACAACCATCTTATCTTAATTCAATGATTTTTCATTTTCTCTTAACTTAATACCATTGGATGTCGTGAAGCTGTTATTTTCACCATTATGCACAGTTTTTATTTCAACAGTTTTATTATTTACGATCGTAGGACCAGTTGGTAGAGAATTATCAAGTGCTATTACAAATGGTTTAGTATGGATGACACAAAACTTAGGGGCTCTTGGTTATGCATTCTTTGCCGGCGTACAACAAATCATCGTTATTACTGGTTTGCATCATATTCTTGGTGCAGTTGAAGCCCAGCTTATCGCTGATACTGGTAGAAATTTCTTGAATCCATTAATGTCAGTTGCTTTAATGGGACAAGGTGGTGCAGTTTTAGGATATTTAATATTAAATTGGAAAAATAATAAAGCTAAAGAATTATGTTTACCATCATTTGCATCAACATTATTCGGAATCAGTGAACCAGCCATTTTTGGGGTTAACTTAAGATATAAATTTCCATTAATTGGTGGATGTATCGGTGGAGCTTTAGCTGGTGCGTATGTTTATTTTGCAAATTTAGCGTCATTAGGATTTGGAACGACAGCACTGCCAGGAATTGCTATATGTGATCCTGCAAACAATGGTTATATTAACTATATTATTGCCCATCTTATTGCTTTAGCTGGTGGATTTATCTTTGCGGTTATTCTTGGAAAAACAAAAGGTCAACCAAAAGAAGTAAAAAGTGATGAAAAAGTTACTGAAAACGCTGTTGAATTTAATGGAGAAATAGAAATATTATCACCAGTAAAAGGTGAAGTTAAAAATGTGACAGAATCTACTGATCAAACATTTGCTTCTAAAGCCATGGGTGATGGAATTGCAGTTACTGTTAGTGAAGGAAAGGTCGTTGCTCCTGCTGATGGAAAGATCTCATTTGTTTTTCCAAGTAAACATGCAGTAGGTTTAATGTTAAAAGATGGTTCAAGTATTCTCATTCATTGTGGGATAGATACTGTTAATTTAAATGGTGAAGGCTTTGAATGTTTTGTAGCAATAAATCAAGAAGTTAAACAAGGGGATGTTCTATTAACATTTGATCAAGACTTAATTGAAAAGAAGGGGTATTCTACAGAGACGATGATGGTTTTTGAATTAAACGAAGGACGTCAGGTAGAAATGAAATATACAGGAGCAACAAAGGGAGAAGATGTAGTAGCAATTATTAAATAACTGGAGGATGAATAAAAATATGATGACAAAAAAAGATTATTATGATCAATATGATAATCATCAAAATATGAGGGATAATGTAAAAAAAGATAAAAATCGTTTACATTATCACCTCATGCCTCCGACTGGATGGCTGAATGATCCAAATGGATTATGTCAAAAAGATGGTATTTATCACATTTATTTTCAATACACACCATACGACTGTAACTGGGGAATTAAATTATGGGGTCACTATACTTCAACGGATATGGTTCATTTTAAAGAAGAAGAACCATTTTTATACCCTGATCAAAAAGAAGATCGTGATGGAGTATACAGTGGTTCAGCTTATGTTGAAGATGGAAAAATATATTATTTTTATACCGGAAATGTTAAATTAAATGATCGTGATGATTATGATTATATCAATGATGGTAGAGAACAAAATACGCTTTCTTTTACAAGTGAAGATGGAATGGAGATAAGTAGAAAAAAATTAATTTTAGATAATGATGATTATCCTCATAATATGTCAAAACATGTAAGAGATCCTAAAATCTTTAAAAAAGGGAAATATTATTATATGGTTTTAGGAGCCCGAACAAGAGATAGCCAAGGCTGTGTATTACTTTATCGAAGCCAGGATTTACAAAACTTTCAGTATTATAACTGTATAACAACACCGCAACCTTTTGGTTATATGTGGGAATGTCCCGATTTATTAGAAATAGATGGACAATTATTTTTGATTTGCTGTCCCCAGGGAGTTGGGCAGAATGGTTATGATTATGCTAATGTTTATCAGATGGGATATTTTCAATTAGAATATGATTTTGAGCAAAACCAATACAATTTGGGAGAGTTTAAAGAATTAGATCGAGGATTTGATATATATGCCCCGCAAAGTTTTATTGATGAAAAAGGCAGACATATTTTATATGCATGGATGGGAATCCCAGATGCATCTTATCATAATGATCCTACTATTCAATATAGCTGGCAGCATGCTTTGACAATGCCAAGAATGCTGATTCAAAAAGATGGAAAAATTATTCAACAGCCATTAGTTGAGATGAAACAGTTAAGAAAAGAAAAATATGAAATGGATATAGACCAATGGAATGATACATCATATGATGATGTATGTTATGAAATGGATATTGAGTTTAAAAATCAAAAAGATTTTCAAATTCAAATAAGAGATGATGTTTTCTTGAATTATAAAGATCATGTTTTAACATTATCACTAGGAACAAGCGGTTGTGGTCGTGATCAAAGAAGTGTTGAAATCAAAGAAGTTAGGCATTTGGATATTTGGAGTGATACATCGGCTTTAGAAATATTTGTCAATGGTGGACAAGAAGTTTTTACGACAAGGGTGTATAGTGAAACATTATCACAGCATCTTTATTTTCATACAAGTCATCAAGGAAAATTAACTTACTATCCTTTAGATAGCTATCAAATCGAGAAAAATGAAAAATAATGAATATCGTTTAAAATATCATTTAATGCCGTTAGAAGGGACGATTGCTGATCCTAATGGCATGTGCCAAATCGAAGATACCTTCCATATATTTTATCTTAATGATCCTCAAGCCTTTAAAACAAAAGGAAGAGTTCCTTGTATTTGGAGACATTATAGTACGCAGGATTTTATCAACTTTGTTCAAGAACCAATAGCACTTTTGCCAGATAGCCGATATGATAGAGATGGTGTTTATAGTGGCAGCGGTTTTTATGAAAAAGGAAAATTGTATTTGTTTTATACTGGAAATGTTCGTCATCAGGGAAATTATGATTATATCATGGTAGGTAGAGAACAAAATGTTTTGATGGTTCAAAGTGCTGATTATATTCATTTTGATGATAAACAATTATTGATGACAAATGCCGATTTTCCTCAAGATATGACAAAGCATGTTAGAGATCCTTATGTTTTTTATCAAGACCAGTATTATATGTTTTTAGGTGCAAGAGACATTCATGATCAGGGAATGATCCTTGCTTACGAAAGTAAAGATAAAAAAGAATGGAAATTTATCCAAAGAATTAAAACTGAAGAGAAATTAGGTTATATGTGGGAATGTCCTGATTATTTTGAACTGTCCCAGCAACAAATCCTGGTTTGCTGTCCTCAAGGAATAAAACAACATGAATACGAAAACAATCATCAATGTGGATATTTTATTTTAAATGGTGATTTTAGAAATAATTATCAATTAGAAAGGTTTCAATCGTTTGATGAAGGATTTGATTTTTATGCCGCCAGAACCTTTTTAAGCCAGGATAAAAGACGAATTCTTGTTGGCTGGATGGGAATACCCGATTGTCCTTATAAAAATCCAACTATTCAATATAATTGGAATGATGCATTGATACTTCCTAGGGAATTAACATTTAAGGATAATCAAATTTATCAATATCCTATTCGTGAAACAAAAAATTTAAGAACAAAACATCTATATAAAGAATTAGTTGAAAAAGAAATATACTATTATCAAAGTCATGCATGTCAAATTCATCTTGAAATAACTTCTCAAGAATTTCAAATTGATTTAAGAAAAGATCTTCAATTAAGATATGATGGAAAAATATTGACTCTATCGTTACAAGAAAGCGGCTATGGTAGAGATAAAAGATGTGTTAAAATAAATGAGATAAGTGAAATAGATATATTTAGTGACGTATCATCACTTGAAATATTTATTAATCATGGTCAGAAGGTAATGACGACACGTGTTTATGATTCTTATCATGATACAAAAATAAAAGTTTCTTGTCCAATGACCATGGATTATTATGAACTGAAACCATATAACATTATAGAAAAAAAGGAGACAAAGATATGAAGCTAGGAGCAATCGAAGCAGGAGGAACAAAATTTGTTGTATGTATTGGAGATGAAAATGGAAATATTATCGATCGGGCATCATTTCCAACAGAAGAACCAGAAAAAACAATGGCAAATGTTTTTCAATATTTTGATGATAAAGATATCGAAGCATTAGGAGTCGGAAGTTTTGGTCCAATCGATCCAGATGTTAATAGTCCAACATATGGATATATAACAACTACCCCTAAACCAGGCTGGTCAAATTATAATATTATGGGTGCTTTAAAAGAAAGATATGATATCCCGATGGGATTTGACACAGATGTCAATGGCGCAGCTTTAGGAGAAGCAACATTTGGAGCAGCTAAAGGACTTGATAGTGCACTGTATCTAACAATTGGAACTGGAATAGGCGGTGGTGCTATTTTAGGTGGAAAACTTGTACATGGTTTATTGCATCCAGAAATGGGACACATGAAAATGATCGTTAGAGATGATGATCCATATCAAGGAGCATGCCCATATCATGGAACATGCTTAGAAGGATTAGCAGCCGGACCAGCCATAGAAAAAAGATGGGGAGTTAAAGGAAGCGAGCTGCCAGAAGATCATCCAGCTTGGGACTTAGAAGCATATTATATCGGTCAGGCATGTGCTAACTATATATTGATCTTATCACCTAAAAAGATCATCTTAGGTGGTGGGGTCATGCATCAAAAACAGCTTTTTCCTATGATACATCGTTATACTCAGCAGTTTTTAAATGAATATATTCAAAAAGAAGAAGTGACAACAGATAAAATCAAAGACTATATCGTATATCCAGGACTTGGTGATAATGCTGGTGTTGTAGGAGCATTAGCGCTAGCATTAGAAGCAAAACAAAATAATTAAAATGCTGTTTGTTTAAAAAAATATAGAAAATGATAATCACTAAACGAATATTACCTAGGGACATTTATGTTGTCCCTTTTACAATTATTATGACAAATGATTCAATATCTACTCATTCATTGCTCTAGTACAGGAATAGAGCTTTTATGAGGTCCTTTTGTTTTAGGTGAACAGAATATACTTTTATGGAAATGAAACCATTGTTTTCTAACTCTCGAATATAATACTGCCTATTTGTTT
Source organism: Clostridium sp. Marseille-Q5894 (assembly GCF_946902305.1). Lineage (NCBI taxonomy): Bacteria > Bacillati > Bacillota > Clostridia > Eubacteriales > Clostridiaceae > Clostridium > Clostridium sp. Marseille-Q5894. The sequence continues at coordinate 191,537 of NZ_CAMPPT010000006.1, forward strand.
TTGGTGTTCACCAAAACAACAATATATCATAGAATGAAAATTTTTTATTTTCCAAAACTAATATTTATAATTTAGTGATTGTTTTTGTTTTTTTGATATCTTTGTATTATACTAAAAAGGAATTTTTTTAAATGTGAGGTGATTAATAATGAAAGTATTGGTAAGTTCTTGTATATTGGGTAGAAATTGCAAATACAATGGTGGAAATAATCTTAACAGTAAGGTCATCAAGTTTTTAGAAGACAAAGAAGTTATAGAAATATGTCCAGAATTACTAGCAAATATGACGATTCCTCGTCCTTGCGCGGAAATAGTAAAAGGGGTTGTTACAGATATTGATGGTAATAATGTTGATGCTAGTTATCAAAAAGCATGCCAACTAGCATTAGAAAAAATAAAGGATGAAAAAATTGATCTAGTAATTCTCCAATCAAGAAGTCCTACATGTGGAGTTAATCAAATTTATGATGGAAGTTTTACTAATAAATTGATCGCTGGTCAAGGTTTATTTGCCAAAGCTCTTATCCAGGCAGGATATCAAGTTTTGGATGCAGAAGAATTTATTTAATTATGATCAGTAAATAAAAAATGTATAATATTAATAACGTGTTGATAATAAAATATGTGTGAAGATGGGAAGTTAAGTTATTTTAGAAAAAATATAATTTTATATTTGTGTTTATCTTTAGTTTATTTTTGAACCATATAATGTTGATGTATACTAAAAATAGGAGGATGCAATATGCTTCAAGTTAAGAATATTTATAAGGAATATAAAACGGGAAATTTAGTACAAAAAGCATTGGACGGTGTTAGTTTAAATTTACGTGATAATGAGTTTGTAGCAATATTAGGTCCTAGTGGCTCAGGGAAAACGACACTTTTAAATATTATTGGCGGTCTTGATCGCTATGATAGTGGTGATATGATCATTAATGGGATATCTACTAAAAAATATAAAGATCGGGATTGGGATTCGTATCGTAATCATACGATAGGATTTGTTTTCCAAAGTTATAATTTAATACCTCATCAAACAGTATTATCAAATGTTGAACTAGCATTAACGATATCGGGTATATCAAAAGCAGAACGAAAAGAACGAGCTAAAAAAGCGCTTGAACAAGTTGGTTTAGGAAATCAAGGACATAAAAAGCCAAATCAAATGTCAGGAGGACAAATGCAAAGAGTTGCAATTGCCCGAGCCTTGATAAATAATCCCGATATTTTATTAGCCGATGAACCGACAGGAGCACTAGATAGTGAGACAAGTGTTCAAGTCATGGAACTTTTAAAAGAAGTGGCTAAAGATCGTTTGGTTGTAATGGTTACTCATAATCCTGAATTAGCTAAGGAATATGCTACAAGAATCGTAGAATTACGTGATGGTGTAATTCGTTCTGATTCTAATAAGTATGTAGTAAAAGAAGATGAATTAGAAGCACCTAGGCATGAAAATATGGGTAAATCATCAATGTCTTTTTTAACAGCTTTATCACTTAGTTTTAATAACTTGAAAATAAAAAAAGCCCGAACTATCTTAACTTCATTTGCTGGTTCTATTGGAATCATTGGAATTTCTTTAATATTATCTCTTTCTAATGGTGTAAATGAGTATATTAAAACGATTGAAGAAGATACGTTATCAGAATATCCTTTACAGATTCAAAGCAGTGGTATTGATTTGACTTCGATGTTAGTTGAAGAGACGCAGGATAATAATCAAAAAGAAGATGACGAAGCTAAAATCCAGGTTGCACAAATGATTACAAATATGTTTTCAAAGATTGGTTCGAATGATTTAGCATCTTTAAAGACATATTTAGATCAAGGTAATAGTGGTGTTGATAAATATACAAATTCGATAGAATATAGCTATAATGCTGTACCACAAATTTATAGTTCTAATACAGAAAAAATAAGACAGGTTAATCCCGATAAATCATTTTCAGCATTAGGATTAGGATCATCAACAAGTTCCAATAGTATGATGTCAATGATGATGAGTACAGATGTTTTCTATCAAATGCCAAGTAATTCAAAATTATATGAAGATCAATATGATGTAAAGGCTGGAAGATGGCCAAAAAAATATAATGAATGTGTTTTGGTCTTAACAGGAAGTGGGAAGATAAGTGATTTGATGCTTTATACATTAGGATTGCGTGATTATGATGAACTTGATGAAATGATTCGGCAATTTGCAAGTGAAGAAGAAGTTACTACACCTGATGATATTAAATCATATGATTATGATGATGTTTTAGGGACTAAATTTAAACTTGTAGATTCCTCTAATTGTTATGTATATGATGAAACATATGGTGTTTATCGAGATAAAACTGACGATGAAGCATATATGCGCGAGCTTATTAATAATAGTGAAGACTTAACTATCGTTGGGGTCGTCCAGCCAAGCGATGGGGCTAGTGCAACGATGTTAAACAGTGGTATTGGTTATCCAGCTTCTTTAACTACCCATGTTATAGAGCAGGCTTCATCAAGTGAAATAGTAAAAAAACAATTAGCGGATCCGAATATTAATGTTTTTACTGGACAATCATTTGAAAATGAAGAAAATGAACAAAAATTTGATATGCAGTCTTTATTTACCGTTGATACTGAAATGTTGAAAAAAGCTTTTACGATTGATCAAAATAAACTAAAAATAGATCCTAGTGGTTTGGATCTAAGTAATATTAGTTTAGATTTTAATTCATTACCTGCAATAAATATGGACAATTTTTTCTCGAATATAAAAATTGAATTTAGTAATGATCAGTTTACTTCTTTGATGCAAACACTCGTGACAGATTTTCAAAACTATACTACTGAAAATAATTTAACTGATCCAGAAAAAATAACAGAATATTTTAGAACTTATATTCAAACATCTCAAGCACAAAGTCTTATTCAAAAAGAATTGACAAATATTTTACAAGAAAGCGGGCTCCTTGCTCAATTTCAAAACGAACTACAGGTTCAAATCCAAGCAGCAGTGAGACAATATAGTGAAACTTTGATGAAATCACTGCAAGAACAATTAAGCACAGAAATAAATAAACAAATGGGGCAATTGGCAACAAATATGCAAAATGCTATCTCAATAGACACTAATGCTTTTGCTAACGCAATAAAAGTAAATATGAATGAAGAAGATTTATCTGAATTGATGATATCGTTGATGTCAAAAGAAACAACTTCTTATGATAATAATTTAAGTAAGCTTCAATACGCAGAATTTGATAAACCAAGCGGTATAAATATTTATCCTAAAGACTTCGAAAGTAAACAGGAAGTTATTAATATTTTGGATAGTTATAATGAACGAATGGAAAAAATTGATGATAATAAAGTTATTACTTATACCGATTATGTTGGTGCTTTAATGTCATCTGTTACAGATATTATTAATATGATCAGTTATGTTTTAGTTGCATTTGTCGCTATTTCTTTAGTTGTATCATCGATTATGATTGGCGTTATTACTTATATTAGTGTTTTAGAGCGTAAAAAAGAAATCGGGATCTTACGGGCTATTGGGGCTTCAAAGCACAATATATCGCAAGTATTTAATGCGGAAACATTTATTATTGGCTTGCTGGCTGGTTTATTAGGTATAGGAATCACACTTTTATTGTTGATACCAGGTAATATGGTTATTCATCATCTAGCTGGTAATACTAGTCTTAATGCTGCACTACCAATTGCAGGAGCAATTATTTTAATTGTTTTAAGTGTTGTTTTAACGCTTATCGGTGGGTTGATTCCATCAAAAAAAGCTGCTCAAGAAGATGCCGTAACAGCGCTAAGATCAGAATAAACAGGGTTAGATCATATGTAATATATTATTTAATATCTATTTGATTTATATAAAAAGAGGTTTAATAAAAATCTCTTTTTTTACGTTTACCTAAAATAAAGTAATTAATATCGTATTACCTGTAAAAAGTAGTTGAATAATCAAGCAATCATTCTTAATGATAAAATATTTGATTACTTGTTTTACAGGCTTTTTTATCTGATTTTTATAATTAATTATTTATATTTTTAAAGGATAGTGATACAAGCAGTTTTTAAACATTAAGATTAGAAATAAAATGAAATTTAAGGATTTTTTAAGAATTTTGAATATATTCAGTTTATTTTTATCATTCATAATAAAGAAGTACATAAATCATACTGAAATATTACTGAGAAAGGAAATGAGTTATGGAACATGCAATATTAATAGTTGAAGATGAACAGGGAATAAGAGATACAGTAAGCGTATTCTTAAAAAATCAAGGATATAAAGTATTTACTGCCACCAATGGGCAGGAAGGATTAGAAATTATTAATATTAATGAGATTCATCTTGCTATTATTGATATTATGATGCCAGTGATGGACGGGATTACGATGACTTTAAAATTACGGCAAAAATATGACTTTCCAATTATTTTTTTAAGTGCTAAGTCAGAAGATATTGATAAAATTACTGGTTTAAATTTAGGTGCTGATGATTATGTCACAAAACCTTTTGAACCTATGGAGCTGATTGCCAGAGTTAATGCAAATATTAGAAGATATGATCAGATCATGTTATTAAAAAATAAGTCGATTTCTAGCGATAATGATCACCGCCTTATCGTTGGAGGACTTGAACTTGATAAATACACTAAAGAAGTAATCGTCAATGATAAAACAGTTCGCTTGACAGCAAAAGAATTTCAAATTCTTGAATTGTTGATGAGTTATCCAGGGAGAGTTTATTCTGCTGAAGAAATTTATCAGGCAGTCTGGAAAGAAGAAGCAATAAATACAGAAACTATCATGGTTCATATTAGAAAATTAAGAGAAAAAATAGAAATAAATCCTAAAAAACCAGAGTATTTAAAAGTGGTATGGGGAATTGGTTATAAAATTGAAAAAGTATCGGTGAAATTATGATTGTGTTAAAACGAATATGTAGTTTTATTTTTTTTCTTTTGATTTTAGTAATTCTTATTTTATTGTTTAATGATAATCTAAGAAAAGATATTAGTTTGCAAAAACATAAAGAAAAGATGTCTTATTTAAATGAAGATTTTCAATATTTCACACTAGCAATGGCAAAAAAATTAGATCCCGAATATGAAATTTTATTTTTTGATGAAACTATCCCTGATAAGGATAAGTGGCAGATCAGTAATAAATTTTATAACATTATGGATTATACAAAAAGATGTTTTCAAAACGACCATGATTTCATTTATTCAATAAAAAATACAAAAACAAATAAAATCATATCAAATAATATTAATCAAGACGATTTTGATGATAAAAGTAAATATTATTTTTATAGTGTGATGTTTTATGATGAAAATGGGGATTTAAAAAAAGAAGGTAATATACATAATGAGTCATCTTCATATTTTAGCTTAGAAAAACTTTTACGCATCCATTATCGCATGGATAGTCATAGTGATTTTCTTAATAAGATAAAAATTAATCGTCCTAAAAATTTAGAAATAATTTATATTATTTCTAAAAATAAAAAGGTTCCAAATTGTTTTCTGATTAAACTGTGGATAGTTGGCGGATTAATAATAGTTTTAATTGGTTTTAGATATATTCATGTTATTAAAGATTATTTTAAAATGTTCTTTATGGATGTAGAAGATAAATTAAATATGTTTATACAAATAGATTTATTAATTCCAATAAATAAGATGATTTTAAAATATGTAGTTATTAATGCAGGATTTATTTTCATCTTATTAGTAGTTTTAAATAATTATATATTTATATTTGTTTATCTTATTAGTACTTTTTTTTGGTTGGAAAATAAAGGAATGAAGATTCAAAAAGATTATAATCGCTTATTAAAAGCCGCTCAAGAACTGGGAAAAGGAAATTTTGATATGGAGATAGAGGCTGATTTAGGCGTTTTTAATCAGTTAGAGATTGAATTTAATAATATCAAAGATGGTTTTAAAAAAGCTGTTGAAGAAGAAATAAAATCTCAAAATATGAAAAATGAGCTGATTAGTAATGTGTCCCATGATTTAAAAACACCATTAACATGTATAAAAAATTATATTGTATTATTACAGGATGATTTACTTACTGAAAAAACGCGGCATGAATATTTGAATAATTTGAATTTGTATGTAAATAGATTAACTACGCTAATTGAGGATTTTTTTGAAATTAGTAAAATCAATAGTGGTAACATTCAGTTGAATTTAATGAATCTTAATATTATTGCATTGTTAGAACAGACATATACTGAAAGTAAAGAGATTTTAGAAGCTAAAAATTTAATTCTAATAAGAAAGTATGAAAGTACGGATATTAAATTAAAACTAGATGGTGATAAAACCTACCGCATATTTGAAAATCTTTTTACTAATATCGCTAAATACGCGATGATCAATAGTCGTGTCTATCTTGAAGTTAAAGATGATGTCAATAAAATAGTGGTTGAATTTAAAAATATCTCGGCTACACAGATGAATTTTACAGCTGATGAAATCGTTGAAAGATTTGTTCGTGGCGATAAATCGAGGCATGAAACTGGCAGTGGTTTAGGATTAGCGATTGCAAAAAGTTTTACTGAAGTTCAAGGCGGGGAATTTAAGATCGATATTGATGGGGATCTATTTAAAACTATTATCTGCTTTAAAAAATAAATGAGGGGTATTTTATTATTGAATGTATTGAAAAAATTACTCACTTTCTGGATATCGTTTGTTTACATTAAAAATGTATGATTAAATGATAATAGATATGTAAAAGCTACATTTTTAGTGCGGATATGGCTTTATATATGATTTGAAAAAGGAGAGCAGAGATAGGAAATGAAAATTAAGAAGAAAGCAGCGGAATTATTTAAAGTGCTTCTTGCTGGGGTTTTGATATTAGTTTGTTTGCCGCTAGGAAATTTACAAGCTAAATCAGATTTTAAAAGTTTGTCTGATTCTAAAACTGTTAAAGAAGCATTAAAACTTTATTTTGATGAACCTGTTAGTCAAGGAACTTTGATTCCAGGACGTGAAGGTGGTTTTGGGACAACTGAAGAAGATAACCGCTGGCAACAGTTAAGTTTACCAATTGGTAATTCTTATATGGGCGCTAATGTTTATGGTGAAATTAGTAGAGAGCATTTAACTTTTAACCATAAAACATTATGGACGGGAGGTCCTAGTGAATCGCGTCCTAATTATAACGGTGGAAATATTGATACAGTGGGAAATCAAGCGATGGCTGACTATGTAAAAAGTGTTCAAGATGCTTTTTTAAGTGGTCAGGATGCTTCTTCGTTATGTAATCAAATTATTGGATTGAAAGAGGGCTATGGAGCATATCAGTCTTTTGGTGATATTTATTTAGATTTTAATTTAAGCGGTGATGTTGAAAATTATCGTCGTGAACTTGATCTAAATACTTCACTGGCAAGTGTTGATTTTTCATTAAATGGTACGGATTATCATCGTGAATATTTAGCAAGTTATCCCGACAATGTAATTGCGATGAAAATTATGGCTAATGATAAGATGAATTTTGAAGTATCATTCCCAATTGATAATGACACAACGACTGCATTACAAAAAACGATAGTTACTACAGCAGTAGATAACAAAATTACAGTTAGTGGTCAAATGAACGATAATCAATTAAAATTAAACGGACAGTTAAAAGTATATCCTGTAGATGGCAGGGTTGAAGCCAATGGTGATTCATTAATGATCAAGGATGCTAGTGAAGTACATATTTTTGTTAGTGCTTCGACTGATTATAAAAATGAATACCCAGCTTATCGTACCAATGAAACCGATGCTCAGTTAAATGAGCGTGTAAGCGATGATATCGATAGGGCTTATCAAGCTGGCTATGAAAAAGTAAAAGAAAACGCACTAAATGATTATCAAGAGATATTTAATCGAGTTGAATTAAATTTGGGACAAAGTGTATCTGACAAACCTACGGATACATTATTAGAAGCGTATAAAGATGGCAGCGCTAGTGAAGCCCAACGTCGAGCTTTAGAAACGATTTTATTTCAATATGGTCGATATTTACAAATTGCTTCTTCAAGAGATGGTGATTTACCAGCTAATTTACAGGGCGTATGGAATAATCGCGTTGGTGATGAAAATCGTGTACCGTGGGCTAGTGATTATCATATGAATGTTAATCTACAAATGAATTATTGGCCTACTTATGTTACTAATATGCAAGAGTGTGCGACGCCGTTAATTGATTATGTAGATTCTCTTCGGGAACCGGGAAGAGTTACAGCTGCAACATATTTTGGGATCGTTAGTGACGAAGCAAATCCGGAAAATGGCTTTACAGCGCATACTCAAAATACGCCATTTGGCTGGACTTGTCCAGGTTGGGCATTTAGTTGGGGCTGGTCACCAGCAGCAGTGCCATGGATCTTACAGAATTGTTATGAATATTACGAATATACGGGAGATCTTGAGTATTTAGCTGATAAGATTTATCCAATGCTTAAAGAAGAAGCAAAATTATACCAGCAGATACTTAGAGAAGATCCAGTGACGGGAAGAATGGTTACTGTTCCTGCGTATTCACCAGAACATGGACCATATACAGCCGGAAATACATATGAGCAATCATTAGTATGGCAGTTATTTAAAGATGCTGTTGAGGCAGCTAAAGTATTAGGCGTTGATCGTGATTTAGTGGCTCAATGGCAAAACTTACAAAGTAAATTAAATCCAATTGAAATTGGTGATGATGGACAAATAAAAGAATGGTATAACGAAACAACCTTAGGAAGTGTCAGTGGCAGTGATCGTAAACATCGTCATATGTCACATTTATTAGGATTATTCCCTGGTGATTTAATTAGTGTTGATAATGAAGATTATTTAAATGCTGCTATTGTCTCATTAAAAGATCGTGGTGATGACGCTACCGGCTGGGGAATGGGACAAAGATTAAATTCCTGGGCTCGTGTTGGTGATGGCAATCACGCTTACGACATTATTAAAGCCTTCTTTAAAAGCGGAGCTTATCCAAATCTTTGGGATGCTCATGCCCCATTCCAAATTGATGGTAACTTTGGATATACTGCTGGAGTTGCAGAAATGTTATTACAAAGTAATATGGGATACATCAATATGTTGCCAGCTTTACCAGATGTTTGGTTGACAGGACATGTTGAAGGACTAGTAGCTCGTGGTAATTTTGAAGTATCTATGGATTGGTCAAATAGTAATTTAACGAAAGCGTCAATATTATCTAATAATGGACAGAGCTGTTCACTTCAATATCCTAATATTTCTAAAGCAACGTTAAAAGATACTGCTGGAAACATTATTGATTTTGTTAAAGAGAATGATAATAAAATTACTTTTAATACTGAAAAAAATAAAGTATATATAATTGAAGATATACCTGAAAAACCAGTTAAAGCTCCAGAAAATGCGATGGTTTATAGTGATGGAAAAGTAACATTAGTTACTTTTGATGATGTTGCAAATGCAAATTCATATAATATATATCGTAGTGATGATAATGAAACATATGTAAAAATTGCAACAATTAAGACAACATCATTTAATGATACTTATCATCATGGTGCCAAATATAAAGTGGCTGCGGTTGTTGATAGTGGTGAAGGCAAAACTACAGCTGTTTTAACTCCAGTCGATATTGGAAATATCGAAAAGATGGATGATCGCGATAATTTAATTACTTATACAGGCAGCTGGGGTGACTGGTTAGATAGTGGTCAATATTTAGGCACTGAAAAATACACGTATGCCAACGAGGATACGATGGAATTTTATTTTTCTGGTACCGGTTTAAAAGTTATTGGAATGAAAGCTAATGACACGCACACTTTCGATCTATATATTGATGATCAAATAGTAGCTAGTGATGTTGATACTAACAGCTCTCAAACTATGCGCCAACAGCTGTTATTAGAAATAACCGATTTAGAAGAGGGCATTCATAAAGTGAAACTTGTTGTAAAACAAGCAAAAATTTCTTTAGATGCTTTTGAAATTATTCGTGCAGTCCCACCGACTGGTCTTACGATCATATCATCAAGTGATGTAATTAATTTAAATCAAACTAATACAATGCAGCTGCAGGCAAAATATCTACCAGCAGGTGCTAGTGGTAATGAAGTTACATGGAGTGTAAAAAATGATTTAGATTTACCTTCAAACATTGCCAGCATTAGCGATGAGGGGTTATTAACTGTTGATCATGTTGGTAGAGTTGTTGTTTGTGCAGTTGATAAAATTAATCCAGAAATAAAAGCTGAAAAAACAATTACAGTTACTAAAGCTGTAACTACTACTAAATATGATGATCGCGATAGTTCAATTACATATATCGGCAATTGGAGTACTTGGGATGAAGCTAAACATGAAAATGGGACAGTAACTGAATCAACAACAAAAGATGTAAGTTTTAACTTTGATTTTAAGGGAACAGGAATAGCGTTATATTTCATGAAACTTGAAGCAGCGGGCGGTTATGCTGGAGCTAATATTGAGGTAAAGATCGATGGAATTTCAAAAGGATTGTATTCTACTTTTACGACAGTCTCTGGAAGTGAACCAAAATCAAACGTATTTGAAGATCTAACGTTATCAAATGGTAATCATACAGTAGAGGTAATTGTAAGAGATTGTCCAGAAAATGCCCCAGCTGGATCAAGACCAAAAGTATCTTTTGATTATTACCAAGTAACAAGCGGCAGTCAAGAAGAAACTTTAGATTATCATAATTTAGCTCAAGAAATAATAAAGTTTAAAGAAACTGATTTATCTAAGTATTTTATAGAAACGGTTATGAATTATCAAGAGGCATATGATCAAGCAGTGGCAAGATATCAAGTAGCAGATAATCAAGAAGAGATTGATATGCTTACACAATTATTGATATCTAGATTTAATGCATTGATTGATAAAAGTGAATATAAAGAACAATTAAATGATTTGATTATTTTATGTAATGAAAAAGATTTAAGTAAATATGAAGAGACTAGTGTTGAAAATTTAAACAACGCTTTAAATGCTGCAAAAATCATTTATCAAAACTTAGAAGCATCTAAACAAGATGTCGATGATGCCATTAAGAATTTAAATGCTGCTATTGAAAACTTAATAGAAAAAGTAATTAAAACTAATAAATTAGCATTATCAATAGCTGTTGAAATGGCAAATAATATAACTGAAGAACAGTTAGTTAATGTTGTTCCAGCTGTCGTTAATGAATTTAAAGCAGCATTAGATGAAGCAACAGTAATCTTAGCCGATGATAGTGCCAGTCAGGAAACTATCAATGCTTCATTTGCCCGCTTATCAGTTGCGATGCAGATGTTGGAATTTGTAAAAGGTGATAAGAGTGCTTTAGAAGCTTTGATCAATGAAGCAAATAGTTATGTAGAAGAAAACTATATTCCAGATTCATGGATGGCATTTAAAGAAGCCTTAGAAGCAGCCAATGCAGTAATGAGTGATGAAAATGCAATGCAGGAAGAAGTAGATCAAGTATATAATGATCTTCAAGTTGCAATTGACAGTTTAGTTGAAGTTAAAAAAGTAGATAAGACATATTTAGAGGCAATGGTAAATAAAGTATTGAGTTTAGATGAAAGTAAGTATATCGAATCATCATGGCAGGTAATGTTGCCAGTATTAGAAAATGGACAAACAGTATTAGCAGATGAAAAGGCCAGCCAGGAGGCTGTAGATACAGCTTATCAAGCACTAACAAAAGCGTATTTAGAGTTAAGATTGAAACCAAATAAAGAACTATTACAAGAACTGATCAATCAGGCAAAGGGATTAAATAGTACAAAATATAGTGCTAAGACATGGGATATAGTAATTGAAACATTAAATAAAGCACAGCTTGTCTTAGATGATCCTGAAACAAATCAAGAACAAGTAAATAATGCTGTGAATAAATTACAGCTGGTACTTAATAATTTAGATATCGATACAGTATCAAATAAATCTAATGATGTATCTAAAAAAGCAAGTACTGTTAAAACTGGGGATTCAAGCGTGATAAATCAATGTTTTGCAGTGATGTTCTTTACTGGAGTAGTAATAATTTTAAAAAGAAAAAAAGTTAATAGATAATGATTTTAAGGACTGTTGATAGTAAAATTCAACAGTTCTTTTTTTGGGGAAAAATAAATAATCTGCAAAGAAATAATAAATTTTTATCGAAAAAAGTAAAATAGTTACTTGACACATCAATATTGGAGTGATAGTATGTCAGTGAAAAAAAGTTAGTTAAAGCTAACTATGGGAGGGTATATGACAAAGAAGAATATAATTACTTATTTAATACTAGGATGTCTGATTTTTACAGGGTGTAGTGGTAGATCAGCAACTGAGGATGATACCGCTCAAGAACCTGTTAGTGAAGATGTTTTTGCAATGGATACCTACATGACAGTTACTGCATATGGAAAGAATGCTCAAAACGCAGTGGATGAAGCAGTTGATGAAATTGAGAGACTTGATGCATTGTTATCTACAGGAGATAAAAATAGTGAAGTATCTTCTTTAAATGACAATGGAGGCGGTAAAGTATCTGATGATACTGAATATTTAATAAGTCGTTCTTTAGATTTGTGGAAAGAAACTAATGGAAAGTTTGATATAACGATTTATCCAATCATGCAGTCATGGGGATTTACAGATAAGAATTTTACAGTTCCAAGCAATGAAGTATTGTCCCAGCTTTTAACGTTAGTTGATTCTTCAGCAATAAAATTAAATGAGAAAAAATCTACCGTTACGTTTGAAAAAGAAGGATTAAAAATTGATCTAGGGGGAATTGCTAAAGGCTATACTTCATCACGGATCATGGATATTTTTCGTAAAAATGGGGTGACTAAAGGATTAGTTAGTTTAGGTGGAAATGTCCAGGTTTTAGGTAGAAAAACGGATGATGATCTATGGCGCGTTGCCATTCAAGATCCTGATGGCACAGATTATTTAGGAGTATTGCAGGCTGAAGATTGTGCGGTAATTACTTCTGGAGGATATGAGAGATATTTTGAACAAGATGGTGTTACTTATCATCATATCATTGATCCTGCAACAGGATGTCCTGCTAATAATGGCTTGAAATCAGTTACGATCGTAAGTGAAGATGGGACTTTAGCTGATGGTTTATCGACTTCACTATTTATAATGGGTAAAGATCAAGCAGTTGATTTTTGGCGAAAACATAATGATGAATTTGATATGATCTTAGTAGATGATAATAGTACGATATATGTTAGTGAAGGCATTGCAGAGCATTTTTCTAGTGATAAGGAAGTACAGATTGTAAAGAGAGAGGGCTAAATGATGAGTGATTATAAAAAGGTAACTGCTTTTGCACCTTTGATTGCGACAATTATTTTGGGTGGTTGTATGGCAATCACAGTTGTAAATTATGTTGCTCCAACATATGAAATAAAAGCCGGTGAAATTAAGGCTGCAGATGATAATAAGCAAGAGGAAAATAATGTGATTGCTGTTGGAAATTTTGATTTGGCTGATGGAGTTTATCGCGGTGTTGGGACTGGTTTTGCAGGAAAAATAACAGTTTCAGTTGAAATAAAAGATAAGACGATCACAGCTATCAATGTTTTAGAAGTTGAAGCTGATGATGCGGCTTTTTTCAATCGTGCTAAGGGCGTAATTGATAAAATTATTGCATCACAAAGCTTAGATGTTGATGTAGTGTCTGGAGCTACTTATAGTTCTAATGGAATTATCAGTGCTGTAAAAAATGCTCTTACAGGCGAAAGTGATGATAATACGGTTGCTAAAACAAACAGTTCATCTAAAAGTACAGTTTTAGATAAAGTAGATGATCCTAAAGCATATCGTGATGGAACATATTATGGAACGGGTACTGGTTTTGGTGGAAAAATTACAGTTCAAGTAGATATTTCAGGTGGAAAGATAGCCGATATTAAGATTACTGATCATAGTGATGGAGCTAGTTATATTCAAAAAGCCCAGGCTATTATAACAAATGTTATTGCAACCCAAAGTACGAATGTTGATACAGTATCTGGAGCTACATATAGTTCAGTTGGGATCATTGAAGCAATAAGAAATGCGTTGAGCCAGGCTGCTGTTCAAGGAACAACGACTGTTGACACTAATCAAAATAATAATAGTAATAGTGATGTTAGCGCACCAGCAGGAACGATTCCGTATAATGACGGAGTATATTATGGAAGTGGTGAAGGTTATATGGGAGATATTTCAGTAGCTTTAGTTCTTCAAGATCACACAATTAAAGCAATTTTAATTACTGATGTTGAGGCTGATGATGAATCGTTTGTAGAACGCGCTAAAGCAGTGATTACTAATGTAATCAAACAACAAAATACAGATGTTGATGTAGTATCTGGAGCAACATTTAGTTCTAATGGAATTTTAGAGGCAATCAATAATGCTCTTAATGAGGCTAAAGAAGCAACTTATGGCAAACCAGATACACCAAGTGAACCAGAAGAACCGATCATTCCTGACAACCCAAATGAAGATGTATTATATAATGATGGTGAATATACAGCCCAAGCTTTATGTAATCCTGATGAAGATGAGGATTTTGAAGCATATACTATTTCTTTAAAAATAATTATCAAAGATGGTAAAATTGCAGCTGTAACAGATATTCAAGGTTATGGTGATGGATATCTTGATGATAATGATAGTTATATCAATAGAGCTGTTAATGGAACCAGCAGACTTCCAGGAGTCGTTGCACAAATTATTGAGAAAAATGGTACTGATAATATTGATATTGTATCTCGAGCAACTTGTTCTTCAAAATCGATTATTGAAGCATGTACTCAGGCTTTAGAAAATGCTAAACGTAAAGCAGAAATTGAAAATTAGTAAGAAAGAGTGTATCTGATAAAATGAAAAGTTTTGTGATAAAAGTGATAAATTTATTTTTGATCGTAGGTATAGTTATTGGCTATAATGTTTTGCTGGAATTTAGGAATAAAGATGATGAAATTGCTAAGCTGAATGCCCAGTTGCAAAGTCTTCAATTGACAGTTGGTACAACTAGTGATGGAAGTAGTCAAACATCAGATTATAAAGATGGAACTTATAGTGGTGAAGCTCAGGGATTTGGTGGAATGATTGAAGTTGAAGTAGTGGTCAAAGATAAAAAGATAACTAATATTAATATTAAATCAGCTGATGGTGAAGACAGTGCTTATTTAACGATGGCTAAAGATATTATTGATGATATTATCGATAAACAGTCTAGTGATGTTGATACTATAAGTGGAGCGACATTTAGTTCTACAGGAATCAAGGATGCTGTAGCTAAAGCTTTAGAAAAGGCGGTAAATTAGGATGAAAAAGTTAGATTTAAATAACATGTCTAAAAAAGATTTAAATAAGATTCATACTTATTTAAGAGCGGTTATTCAACTATTATACTTCATTTTTATTCCTTCTGTATACACAGCTGCTTTTGCAGGTGTAAAATATGTTTTTACACAAATTGGTACTGGGGATAAAATTGGTTTAACTTCATTTACTACGATTTTAATTGTTGTTTGTTTATACACGATTGTTTTTGGACGCTTT
Organism: Clostridium sp. Marseille-Q5894; assembly: GCF_946902305.1. NCBI lineage: Bacteria > Bacillati > Bacillota > Clostridia > Eubacteriales > Clostridiaceae > Clostridium > Clostridium sp. Marseille-Q5894. Next base: position 207,124 of record NZ_CAMPPT010000006.1, read on the forward strand.
TTCTGTGGTTTTGCCTGTGCTTTTGGAACTCTAGGCGATGCATTCCATGCCCTTTATATCAAAGGGTGTAAAAAATTAAAAAAGAAACCAATTTCGATAAGTGATGCTTTAGCTAAAAAATTAATTTGGATCAAATATATTATCTTAGTCGCAATAGTTGTAGCTTGTTTTGCAGGGGTTTATCGTGTTACAAATGGTTACAGCCCTTGGGATGTTTTTTCAATGATTCATGCTGGTAATTTAAAATTAGGGGCATATATTCCGGGGGTCATAATCTTATTATTGATTATAATTGGAATGCTGCTTCATGAAAGATTTTTCTGTAAGTTTTTATGTCCTATGGGTGCTGTATTTGCCTTATTACCAGTACTGCCATTTTTCTCATTGCGACGTAATAGGGAAAGTTGTATCAATAGATGTTCAGGCTGTACAAGAAAATGTCCTTCAAATATTGAATTACCAAGTACAGGTTCTTTAGAAACATCAGGAGAATGTTTTCAATGTCAAAAATGTATTGATATTTGTCCTAAAGGTAATGTTCATTGTGGAATCAAGGAGCTTAAAGGAAACGAAGTATTTTTTACGATTTTTAAAGCATTGTTATTAATGTCATTGCTTTTTTGGGCAGGAGTTTAATGAATGAAAAAAAGAGATATATATCTAGTTTTAGTTTTGCTTATTATAGCGGTTGTAATGTTTGTTTTTATAAATATGTCTCATCAAACAGCAGGTAATCGTATCAGGATTACAATTGATGGTGAAGTTTATGGTACATATTCTCTAGAGGACGATCAAACAATCGAAATTAAAGAAGATTTAGGAATAAATACTGTCCAGATAAAAGATGGTAAAGCAAAGATGATTGAAGCTGATTGTCCTGATGGTTATTGCATGGATCAAAATGAAATCAGTAGAGAAAATGAGACAATCGTTTGTTTACCACATAAATTAGTTGTCGAAGTTATTTTAGAAGATGAAACTGGTAGTGAAATAGATGGGATTTCTAAATAGGAGGGTAAAAATGAGCAGAAAAGTGACTTATGCAGCAATTTTAGTTGCTCTAGCAATGACTTTTAGTTATATCGAGGTGTTGATTCCTATAAACGTAGGATTACCAGGAATGAAACTAGGATTGGCTAATTTAGTGGTGTTGATTGGTTTTTATATTTTAAAACCGCAGGAAGTATTCTTTATTTCGTTAGTTAGAATACTTTTGATGGGATGTTTATTTGGTAATGGGCTTTCATTAATGTATAGTTTATCTGGTGGAATCTTAAGTTATCTTATTATGCTGCTTTTGAAGAATATTAAGGGATTTTCAATCGTGGGGATAAGTATTGCAGGTGGTGTAAGTCATAATATTGGACAAATTTTGGCTGCTATCTTGATCATTCAAAATAATAAGATTATTTATTATTTACCACCATTAATGATTGCGGGAATAATAACCGGAGTTTTAATTGGCTTTCTTGCTAAAAGGATTCTTCCTACAGTTAGTAAAGGAAGTCAAAAAATATTAATTAAATAGTTAGAAGTTTCTAACTATTTAATTAATATTTTAAGAAAGAGGAGAGAAAAATGGAAGACAAGAAGAATTTAAACAAGCCGTTTGCTGTCATGATGGCATTTACAATGTCATTGGGACTTACCCCAACATCAGTCTTTGGAATAGGTGCTAATGATATTGTAAAAGATGGCACATATCAAAGTACCCAAAGAGTTTTGCGGACTCAAGAAGACGATGAAAACGAGGAAGAATGGGGAGAATATGATATTACAGTAAACTTACAAGTAGAAAACGGTAAGTTTGCTAATGTCAATGTTACTACTGGAAATGATTTTGACAGTGAATCAAAATCTTACTTTGATAAAGCTTACAGCAAAAGCAAAGGATTTAAAACACTGATTGAAGGAAAAGATGCAACTACAGCTACCATTGAACAATGGGACACTGTAAGTGGCGCAACACGGACATCTACTGCCATTAAAGCTGCTGCTTTAAAAGCTTTAGAAAATGCCGAAAAAGCATCAACAGTTGATACTGAGGAACTTTCAAATGAAATTTCAAAAGCAGAAGCTTTAGTAGAAACTAATTATACTGCTGAATCATGGGCAACATTACAAGAAAAATTAACTTTAGCTAAACAAGCGTTAGAAGCAAAAGAATCACAAGAACAAATTACAAAAGCAACTGATGAATTGGCAGCAGCTATAGATGCACTTGTAAAAAAATATCCTTATATTTATGGAACAGTAGATCTATCATATGCAGATTTCTATTACGGTGAATTAAACGACGTTGAAGCTTCATCAACGATGGATCTAACAGCAGCAGATAAAGTAACAGCATCTAATTATCGTAAAGATGGTATGTATGATGCTGTAAGTAGTGCAACAACAACTAAATCAACTAAATTTGGAGCTACTTATTATACACAAAGTGATTCAGGTGTAGAAATCGAAGGATTAAAAGATGTTAATATCGCTGTACCAGAATCTTTATACAACGCTGCTAAAGAAGCAATCAAAGAAGGTAAAGGATGTAACAATAAGTTGTTGACAATCATCGAAAATATGACAGTGACTGATACGATCCCAACAGAATATAAAGTATTAAACGGTGATGGAACATTAGGAGCAATGGTTAGTGAGACTGTCGTAGATAATGAAGCAACAGCAGAAATTGCTACAAATACAACTTGGGGACATTATCAAATCGATATCGAATCAGAATATTTACCAACAAGTGATAATATGCAAGGTGTAGTAGTTGAAACATCAGATGGCAAGAAATATGGAATGGAACACTTAGAAAATCTATGGTTGAGAAGTGGAGAAATCGCTTTTGCAGTAAAAGACGGATTCAAAGTTCCTCAAGGTAATGCGATCGATTATCTAAGACATGAAGAATTACAAGGAAAAACAATCACAAAGATCACATATCTGATCAAAGATGCTCCAGATCTAGTAATCAATACAAACTTATTATGTAAGAAATTATTAGATGAAGAATATCAGGCAACTGGAAAAGATGCGGTATATGAAGATGGTGTAAATGTGGCAATGAGTATAAAAGCACCAGAAGGAAGCAGTTATAAATTGACAGAAGTAAGCTATAAAGGAAACAGCTTAGTTGCCGGAACAGATTACAAATATGAAAACAATGTCTTAACAGTATATAAGACAGCTAATACAGGAATTGGACAATATACATTGACATATACAGATGAGTCATATGAAGATATGACAGCAAATGTCATCTTAACAGCTGGATATAACGAAGGAGACGTAAAACTAGTAGACAACAAATTAGTATTACCAGAAGGATTAGATGTAGCGACATATTTAAGCAGTATATCAGGAATCAGTGTAAATGGAACAGCATTAAAAGGAAACAATCTAGGGACAGCAGTATTCAATGAAGATGGAACAGTAAATTTTGATGCAAAGATAACTTCAAGAGGAAATACGACAGTAGTCTTCCCAGATGCTGGTACAGAATATGTATTAGATGTTCAATCAATCGGATATCCATCAGTATCCGGAACAGTTACTTCACCTGAAAAATATGTATATGGAACAGTAAATCTACCATATGCGGATTTCTACTACGGCGAATTAAACGATGTTGAAGCTTCATCAACTATGGATTTAGCCGCAATTGATAAAGTAGCAACTTCAAATTATCGTAAAGATGGTATGTATGATGCTGTAAGTAGTGCAACAACAACCAAATCAACTAAATTTGGAGCTACTTATTATACACAAAGTGATTCAGGTGTAGAAATCGAAGGATTAAAAGATGTTAATATCGCTGTACCAGAATCTTTATACAATGCTGCTAAAGAAGCAATCAAAGAAGGTAAAGGATGTAACAATAAGTTGTTGACAATCATCGAAAATATGACAGTGACTGATATGATCCCAACAGAATATAAAGTATTAAACGGTGATGGAACATTAGGAGCAATGGTTAGTGAGACTGTCGTAGATAATGAAGCAACAGCAGAAATTGCTACAAATACAACTTGGGGACATTATCAAATCGATATCGAATCAGAATATTTACCAACAAGTGATAATATGCAAGGTGTAGTAGTTGAAACATCAGATGGCAAGAAATATGGAATGGAACACTTAGAAAATCTATGGTTGAGAAGTGGAGAAATCGCTTTTGCAGTAAAAGACGGATTCAAAGTTCCTCAAGGTAATGCGATCGATTATCTAAGACATGAAGAATTACAAGGAAAAACAATCACAAAGATCACATATCTGATCAAAGATGCTCCAGATCTAGTAATCAATACAAACTTATTATGTAAGAAATTATTAGATGAAGAATATCAGGCAACTGGAAAAGATGCGGTATATGAAGATGGTGTAAATGTGGCAATGAGTATAAAAGCACCAGAAGGAAGCAGTTATAAATTGACAGAAGTAAGCTATAAAGGAAACAGCTTAGTTGCCGGAACAGATTACAAATATGAAAACAATGTCTTAACAGTATATAAGACAGCTAATACAGGAATTGGACAATATACATTGACATATACAGATGAGTCATATGAAGATATGACAGCAAATGTCATCTTAACAGCTGGATATAACGAAGGAGACGTAAAACTAGTAGACAACAAATTAGTATTACCAGAAGGATTAGATGTAGCGACATATTTAAGCAGTATATCAGGAATCAGTGTAAATGGAACAGCATTAAAAGGAAACAATCTAGGGACAGCAGTATTCAATGAAGATGGAACAGTAAATTTTGATGCAAAGATAACTTCAAGAGGAAATACGACAGTAGTCTTCCCAGATGCTGGTACAGAATATGTATTAGATGTTCAATCAATCGGATATCCATCAGTATCCGGAACAGTTACTTCACCTGAAAAATATGTATATGGAACAGTAAATCTACCATATGCGGATTTCTACTACGGCGAATTAAACGATGTTGAAGCTTCATCAACTATGGATTTAGCCGCAATTGATAAAGTAGCAACTTCAAATTATCGTAAAGATGGTATGTATGATGCTGTAAGTAGTGCAACAACAACCAAATCAACTAAATTTGGAGCTACTTATTATACACAAAGTGATTCAGGTGTAGAAATCGAAGGATTAAAAGATGTTAATATCGCTGTACCAGAATCTTTATACAATGCTGCTAAAGAAGCAATCAAAGAAGGTAAAGGATGTAACAATAAGTTGTTGACAATCATCGAAAATATGACAGTGACTGATATGATCCCAACAGAATATAAAGTATTAAACGGTGATGGAACATTAGGAGCAATGGTTAGTGAGACTGTCGTAGATAATGAAGCAACAGCAGAAATTGCTACAAATACAACTTGGGGACATTATCAAATCGATATCGAATCAGAATATTTACCAACAAGTGATAATATGCAAGGTGTAGTAGTTGAAACATCAGATGGCAAGAAATATGGAATGGAACACTTAGAAAATCTATGGTTGAGAAGTGGAGAAATCGCTTTTGCAGTAAAAGACGGATTCAAAGTTCCTCAAGGTAATGCGATCGATTATCTAAGACATGAAGAATTACAAGGAAAAACAATCACAAAGATCACATATCTGATCAAAGATGCTCCAGATCTAGTAATCAATACAAACTTATTATGTAAGAAATTATTAGATGAAGAATATCAGGCAACTGGAAAAGATGCGGTATATGAAGATGGTGTAAATGTGGCAATGAGTATAAAAGCACCAGAAGGAAGCAGTTATAAATTGACAGAAGTAAGCTATAAAGGAAACAGCTTAGTTGCCGGAACAGATTACAAATATGAAAACAATGTCTTAACAGTATATAAGACAGCTAATACAGGAATTGGACAATATACATTGACATATACAGATGAGTCATATGAAGATATGACAGCAAATGTCATCTTAACAGCTGGATATAACGAAGGAGACGTAAAACTAGTAGACAACAAATTAGTATTACCAGAAGGATTAGATGTAGCGACATATTTAAGCAGTATATCAGGAATCAGTGTAAATGGAACAGCATTAAAAGGAAACAATCTAGGGACAGCAGTATTCAATGAAGATGGAACAGTAAATTTTGATGCAAAGATAACTTCAAGAGGAAATACGACAGTAGTCTTCCCAGATGCAAGTGCAGAATATGTATTAGATGTTCAATCAATCGGATATCCATCAGTATCTGGAACTGTAGTTTCACCAAAAGATGAGCCAGTTGATGAAATTGATACAGCAGCACTACAATCTGTTATTGAAAAGGCAGAGGCATTAAAAGAAACAGATTATACTGCAGACAGCTGGTCAACACTTCAAATAGTTCTTGATGAAGCTAAAACAATTTTAGAAACAAAAGAATCTCAAGAATCAGTTGATAATATTGCAAAAGCATTGCAAAGTGCAATCGATGCTCTAGTAAAAGCTGATAATGGTAATGATTTACCATCTGGTGATATTACAAATGGTAATAATTCATCAACACCTTCTCCAGATAATTCAGGTGACAAAACAGATTCAAATGATCCAAAAACTGGTGATCCAGCTAGTATTTGGGGATGGATGAGTCTAGCGATTTCTTCATTTGGAGCAAGTGGACTTACATGGAAAGTAAGAAAATCAAAACGAAATGAAGAAAAATAGTATACACGGATAAACTACCTAGATTTAGGTAGTTTATTTTGTTAGTTTTTTATAACAAAATATCATGTTTTTATTGACAATATGGGGAGGTAGTAATATACTTATTGTTAGCTTAAGCTAACTACAAAATAAATAGTGAGGATTGGATATGAAAAAAATTATACTTTCTTTATTTTTAGCTATGGTTGTGATGTTACAACCAGCTGCAAGTATGACAAAAGTATATGCAGCTAATGATGAATATATTATTGATGATAACAGCTATAATTTAGATACTTATTTAGGCTGGTCCAATAATGCATCAATTATTAAAGTTAATGCTAATTTAACAGGTGTTGGAACAACGACGATTGGCTCTGATGTTGAACAATTATTAGGCTGGGCAAAAAACTTTTTTGAAGATAAAGCAATGCAAAGAACAATTAGAGATGTTCGTGGTGGAACAATGAAATTTGGTGCTAATAGTAATGTTCTTGTAAGAAATATTACATTTGATATTGATAGTGGGCTTTTGATTGAAGAAGGAGCAAATGTAGTGTTCGAATCATGTATTTTTAGTCAAACAGTTACTAACAATGGAACAGCAACTTTTACTAATTGTACATTTGATACCGGAAAAATCGAAAATAACGGCTCAGCAATATATGCTGGAACAACTGTTGAACCAGAAAATATTGGAAACGCCAAACCATCTTTTATTCCTTTAAATCTAACAATGTTGTCAACATCTTTAAAAGATGGTGTCAAAGGGCAAGCATATTATGATTCTTTATCATATGAATTAACGGGAACAAACAGTGATCAAGCTTCATTAGAAATTAGTATTTTACCTAATACTAACGGATTAGAGGCAAGTGTTGTTGATAATAAAATTGAAATTACTGGGACACCAGTAAATACTGGGGATTATACTGTTAATATTAAAACAATATCTGATGATGAAAGAGATGTATCTATTGAAAAAACAGTACCTTTAAAAATTAATGACAAGTTATCATTAACATTAGAAGGTTCTTTAGATGCTGTAACTGTTGGACAAACAGGATACCAATGTTATCTAACTCCTTATGTAATAGAAGGAACTGATAAATTGGATTACTATAATTATCAAAATAAACATTCAGGAGCAAAATTATCTGTTTCTATTTCTCCAGAAGGAAGCGGAATGAATGTTATTAATATTAATGGTACAATCGCCGTTTCTGGAACGCCAGAAAAAGCTGGGGTATATACTGTTCAAGCTACATTAACTGATCGTGGACAAACTGTAGTATCTAATCAATGTCAATTACGTATTTATGTAGATGATCAAACTTTACAACAACGTTTTGATGCATTAGATCCAACAATTACTTCATGGGATATGGAACCATATGAAATTTCTAAATGTGCTGATAGTATCGTACCAGTTAATTTAACTAATATTTATGGTTCACATGAATCTGGTTTATATGGAATCATTGGTAATAATCAAGGATATGCTTTAGAAACTTTAACGATACCTGCAGGATGTTCTGTAACTATTGAAAACATGAAAATATATTCAAGTGTAAAAATTATTGTTGAAAAAGGCGGTAGTTTACATTTAAAAGACTCTGTTGCTTTTGGACCAGTTGAGGTTAATGGTGGAACGTTTACAATGTCACACTCTTCAGCATTGACAGATACTTTAACCTTGAATGAAGGCAGTGTTTTAAAAGATGCTCAAATTATTTCAAATAGTCGCTATTTAACAGATGGTGCTAATAAGCCAGATAATTTGAATGTTGTAATTGTAAATGGAAGAGTAACTGTGTCAGGTACTAATACTATTCAAGGCGATGATGGCAGTGGTACATTACCAGGTCAAAATGCTATCTTAGTTAATGGAGAACTTATTATTGAAGAAAATGCTATTTTAACTGCTACTGGTGGAGGAGAAGATATTTTTTATCCATCAGTTCAAGGTGGTAATGGTGTTGTATTAAACGGCGGAATTATTTCTGGTTTAGGGACATTAATTGCTAATGGTGGTTATGGTCATTATGGTGATGGCGGTGATGGAATTACTGGTTATGGTAAGATAACAGTAGCTAATCTTGAAAGTAACGGTGGTGATAGTTTAGCTTTATCACCAAATGATCGTAAAAAAGGTGGCGATGCTGTTGGTGAGAAAATAATAGTCACTACTAAAAATGTAAAGCTAACGGGAGGTAGTGGAATTCCTTCTGGAACTGCAAAGATAACTTTAACAACAGATCCTGATTCAATCAAGCCTGATTTGAAGCCAGCACCTGAGCTAGACAATAATGAACCAGGTACTACTGTATCTGGTGCTAGTAATAATAGATTAGGAGATTTACTTGATAATCAAAATGCTGCTGTTAAAACAGGTGATGATTTAGGATTATGCAGTTATGTTATTGCTCTATGTGTTTCATCAATTCTTTTAAAAAAGAAATTTTTAAAAACTAATTAGCTTATATTACCCGATCAACTTTAAAAGTTAATCGGGTTTTTAAGTAAATTTATCAAAAATGTATCAAAAATAATACAATTTTAATTATCTATATTGATAGTAAGCGTTTTCAATGATAATGTATTATGTGTAAAAGTTGTTTATAGTGTGTAACTGGTGGGGCAGGCATTAACTATACTAAAGTCATATAAGGATTTTTTATCTTTATATTATTTTTTGTGTGGTTAATGCTTTTTTAGTGGAGAGCGCGCATTCATTAAAGCCCGTTAACAACATTTTACAATTTATCAAGAAGGAGAAATAAAATGAAAAAACGGGGATTTTTAAGGAAAGGATTAATTGCTGGATTAACACTTACGCTGATGGGTTCTACAGTTGTGATTGCTAATGCAGCAGATAATTCAAAACCATTGACTGATTTTGCAAATGTTCTAGATGTAACAGCAGATCCAAAAGAAACTATTTATGGGACATATAGCACAAATGAGTATAATAACTTTTCAGATTTAGGAGCTTGGCATGGATATTATCTTCATGATAAAAATGCTACAGATCTATATGGTGGTTTTGCAGGACCAGTAATTATTGCTGAAGAATATCCAATTAATTTATCTGATTCGATCAATAAAATAAATTTAGAAAAAGTAACAGATGAAGGATCAGAAATAGTTGATTTAACTAAAGCAAATACAAATGAAATTTATTATCCTGGTAGATTGGAACAAACATATGATTTAAATGATTTAACATTAAAGTTAAAATTAATTTTTGGGACTAATCGTACAGCATTGATTGAAACAGTAATTGAAAATAAGACTAATGATGAATTAAAATTGAATTTATCATGGGATGGACATTTATTTACATATTATACAAATAAAAATAATTCAATGGGTACATCATTATCTAAAGAAAACGACGGTATTAAAGTAAACTTTAAGACTATTCGTAGTACATGGAATTATATGACAACTGAAGAAAATTCATTTGATGTTGTATTGAGTGAAGATGACATTACTACAGAAATTAGTGATGATAATTTATCTTATACAATTACTAGAAATGAACCAGTTACTATTGAAGCAAAAGGGGAATATGAAACTTATCAAACACAAAGTTTTACATATACTATTGATGAAAGAAATAATGAAAAACAAAATGTAGCTGATTTATTAGCAGATCCAGCTAAATATTTTGAAGAAAACAATGATCGTTGGCAAGGATATGTTGATACGATCTTTAAAAATGATATAACTGCAAATGTTAATTATCAAAATGCTGCCGTAAAATCAATGGAAACATTGATGACTAACTGGTTTTCACCAGCTGGAGCAATAAAACATGATGGAATTGTACCATCAATGTCATATAAATGGTTTATTGGTATGTGGGCTTGGGACTCTTGGAAACAAGTTGTTGCAACAACATATTTCAATGAAGAATTAGCTAAAAATAATGTTCGAGCATTGTTTGATTATCAAATAACAAGTGATGATGAAGTACGCCCTCAAGATGCTGGAGCTATTATTGATTGTATTTTCTATAATCAAAATGAAGATCGCGGTGGTGATGGTGGTAACTGGAACGAACGTAATTCTAAACCTGCATTAGCTGCATGGGCGGTAGAAAATGTTTATCGTCAAACTGGGGATAAAGATTTCTTAAAAGAAATGTATCCAAAATTAGTTGCATATCATAATTGGTGGTATACAAATCGTGATATCGATAAAAATGGTATTGCTGAATATGGTGGAATGGTTCATGAAACTTGCTATGACTGGAGAAACTATGGATATGCTGAAGGTGAAGTTGTAGAAGGATTTGGAACCGTTGATAATAACGGATTTATTTATGATGCTAATAATGAAAGAATCGTTTGTCCTGAAGCCGGAATTGAAGCGGCTGCATGGGAAAGTGGTATGGATAATGCAGCACGTTTTGATATTGAAGGTAATGGCGATGATGATATCGGAATCAAAATTTATACTGTTAGAAATGATGATCATGAACCAATTGGTTATGTAATCAATCAAGAATCAGTAGATTTAAATGCATATTTATATGCAGAAAAAGGTTTCTTAAAATCAATGGCTGAAGAATTAGGGTATACTGATGATGTTTTAAAATACACTAAAGAAGCTGAGTATTTAAGAGACTACATTAATGAAAATATGTATGATGAAGAAACTGGATTCTATTATGATGTGCAAACAAATGAAGATGGTAGTGTTAAAAAATTATTAGTTAATCGTGGTAAAGGTACTGAAGGATGGATTCCATTATGGGCTAAAGCAGCTACTACTAAACAAGCAGCTAGAGTAGTTGAAAATATGGTTGATGAAAATAAATTTAATACTTATGTACCATTCCCAACAGCTTCAAAAGATAACGATAAATATGATCCAAGTAGATATTGGCGTGGACCAGTATGGCTAGATCAAGCTTTATATGCAGTCGAAGCTTTACAAAATTATGGATATAATGAAGAAGCAAAAGAAGTAACGATCAAATTATTTGATCATGCTAAAGGATTATTAGAAGATGGACCTATTCATGAAAATTATAATCCAGAAACAGGAGAAGGATTACATACAAAGAATTTCAGCTGGTCTGCCTCAGCATTCTATCTATTATATCAAAATACATTAACTTCAACTAATACAACTTCACAAACTGGTTTTGAAATTCCAGATGATTCTGATAAACCAAGTGTTGAAGTTAAAGTAAATAAAGATGCATTGTTTGAAGCAATCAAAAAGGCTGAAGCAATTGATGAAACTAAATATACTAAAGAATCTTATCAAAATTTAGTTGCAGCACTTGAAAATGGTCGAAAAGTTTATAGTGACGAAAATGCTGATCAAGAACAAGTTGATCAAGCAGTTAACAGCTTAAATGAAGCATTAGCAGCGTTAGAAGAAATAGCTGGTAATGAAAATAAAACTCCAGCTACTGGAGATAATTTAAATGTCCTATTACCAATGGTGCTAATAGCTGTAGCTGGTGGCGTAATTTTATTTCAAACTAAAAAAGAAAAATTAAATTAATATATAAGAGGCTGTAAAGAAATAGATTGCAATTAGGGGTCTATTAAATACAGGCCTCTTTTTTGACTTACTAGTTAAAATTACGATGGTTACAAAAAGTTATTAAATTTAGATTATCTATTTATGATATTGGTATTGGGTTCGGAAAATGACATGGGTATTTATTGATGTTATAATAAAATTAACAAATTAGATTTTAGGAGAGAAAAATGATTATTAGAAAATATCAGCCATCTGATAGCCAGGAGTTAGCAAGATTATTTTATGATACCGTTCATACAATTAACGCAAGAGATTATAACCAAGAACAATTAAATGTCTGGGCAACTAGAAATATAGATTTAGAAAAATGGAATCAATCATTTTTAAAGCATTATACGGTCGTAGCAGTCGATGAGAAAATTATTATCGGTTTTGGAGATATCGATAAAAATGGATATCTTGATCATTTATATGTTCATAAAGATTATCAAGGAAGAGGTGTTGCGACAGCTATTTGTGATAAATTAGAACAAGTAGTTAATGGAAAAAAAGTTGTTCATGTTTCTATTACAGCAAAGCATTTTTTTGAAAGGAGAGGATATAAGATAATTAAAGAACAAAAAGTAATTAGAAATGGGATTTCTTTAATAAATTATCTTATGGAAAAATAAATTAACAGGTAGTTTGAAAGTGAGATGAGATTATGAAAGTTGTTACTTCACGGGTAATTAGTTCACTGCCAAAACTGGCACTACGAACTAAAAGAAAAATGGATTGTACAATCGTTCATTGAAAAAAAATATAAAAGTATACCAATTACATACTTATAGAACTTATGAGACATTGTCTAGAAATGGTTATAAATCTTATATTTTTGAAGGCAAGATAGTGAAAGATAGAAAATTAAGTTTTATCGTGCCAAGCGAATATAAAGATGAAGTCAATAAACAAATTGGTGATGTATTTAGTGTGGATGTAAGTTCTTTTATCTTAAATAAAGGTGCTTTTGATATATGAAAGGGCGTATCCAAGCATTACGAATGAAAAACCAAGATGATATATTTTATGTAATCAATGTGATTGAAGTTGTTGATTGTCTTGATTATGATCGTTCTAAAATCAAGCGTTATCCATCATTTAACAGAGTGATGGATGTTATACAATATGTATTTGTAAAATCAAAGTTAAGAGATAAAATTATTTTTAAATTACCAGAATTTGTTAATCGAAAGATATATGTTACAGAGGAGTTTAAAAAGGCAATTGAAGAAAATGATAATAGATTAAAATTAGAAGGGAAATTTATATGAAATATAATTGTACGGTTATTTCAGTGTCAGATATCAATGCTGCAAGAAAATTTTATGAAGATTTATTTGGTTTGGAGGTATTCCAAGATTATGGGATAAATATTGCTTTTACTTGTGGTTTAGCATTACAACAAAATTTTGATTGGCTTGTTAATATCCCCCAAGAGCAGGTATTAAAAAAATCAAATAATATGGAAATATGCTTTGAAGAACAGGACTTTGATCTTTTTTTAGATAAATTGAAAAAATATCCTGATATTGAATATTGTGGTGAAATCGTTGAACATAGCTGGGGACAGCGGGTAATTCGTTTTTATGATTTAGATGGTCATATTATTGAAGTCGGGGAAGAGATGAAAATGGTTGTAAAACGTTTTCTTGCCACTGGTATGACTATGGCTGAAGTTTCTTCGAAAATGGATGTTTCGATTGAAGATCTAACAAAGTTATTAAATAGTTAAAATGTAGAATAATCGAGAGATCAGGGTTGTGAAAAGAATGTGAATAATATATTTATTTTTATTAAATGATAATTATCTTTTTTTGTGATAAAAAAGTAGTATTTTTTGTCTCGTTGTGATAAAATCGTTGCATAATATAAAAGAATATGTATGGAGGTATAATTGTGTATAAAATTTTACTTTGCTGCATGTCAGGATTGACTACAACTATGCTTGTTAATGCGATGAAAAAAGAAGCTCATAGACAAAATATAGATGTAATGATTTGGACAGCAATTTCAAGTGCAATCGAGTTATCTTGGGCAGAGGCTGACTGTATTTTAATAGCACCGCAAAATGCTGGAGATCTTGAAAAAGTTCGTTCTATTGTTAAAACTTCTATTCCGATTGCCGTAATTGAAGAAAAAGATCTTTTGGAAATGAATGGTAAAGCGGTATTGAAGCAGGCTATTGAATTGATTGAAAAATAAGTTATTTTAAATGATAACTTATTTTTTATTAGAGTTAAAAAAGTCTTAATAAAAAAATAAATGATTAAGTATCGCTAAAAGCTGATATTATAGCTAAAAATAGCTGTTGTTTTGTTATAATAAAATGTTAGGAGTAGATATTTTTAGATAAATAATATACAATAGTCATGGTGATATTATGGCAAGACAAATTCCTTTACAGCAGATAAAGATAACTGAAAATAGAATTAAATTATTGAATGAGATGGGTATAAATAGTCTTAGAGATCTGGTACTTCATTTTCCCTATCGTTATGAGTGTATTGAGGAAACACCTTTAATAAATAATGAAAAAGTTATTATTGAAGGTGTTTTAATTGAGGAACCAAAAGTCTTTTTTAAAGGAAGATTATCCAGGTTGACATTTTCACTTCTTTATCAGCAGGAAATTTATAAAATTACGATTTTTAATCGTCATTTTATGAAAAAAAATATGACTAAAGGGATGATTTTGACAGTAATTGGTAAGTATAATAGTGCCAATAATAGCATTGTTGCTAGTGACATTAAATTAAAGGCTTTAAATGAAATTGCAGGGATTACCCCAGTTTATTCATTAAAAGAAGGAATAACACAAAAGTCATTTCAGAATTATGTGAAAAAAGCTTTAAAATTTTATCAGGGACATATTCAAGATGAAATACCTAATTCTTTATTGATCAAACATCATTTAATTCATAAAGAATTAGCTTTAAATCTAATTCATTTTCCAGCTAACAATAATGATATTAAAGAGGCTTCACGGCATTTAAAATACGAAGAATTTTTAAAATTTCAATTAACAATGCAATACATTAAGATCTCACGTAAAAAAAATATTGGTGTCAAGAAAAATTTTGATCAAAAAATATTAGAGCAGTTTATCAAAAAGCTTCCCTTTAAATTAACAGATGACCAAATGAAAGCAGTTGATGAAGTAATTAATGATTTAAAAAAAGATACGACGATGTATCGTTTTATTCAGGGTGATGTAGGAAGTGGTAAAACAGTAGTTGGTGCAATTGGATTGTATGCCAATTATTTAGCAGGATTTCAAGGTGCTATGATGGCACCTACGGAAATTTTGGCAACACAGCATTATCAATCATTAATAAAATTATTTAAAGAAACTAGTGTTAATATAGGTTTATTGACAGGACATTTGTCAACCAAAGAAAAACAAGCGATCTATCAAGATTTGAGAGATGGAAAAATAGATATTATTGTAGGAACACATGCGCTATTTCAAGAAAAAGTAAATTATCATAATCTTGGTTTGGTAATAACAGATGAACAGCATCGCTTTGGCGTAAACCAGCGTAAAGCATTGAAAGAAAAAGGTCAAAAAGTAGATTTTATGGTTATGTCGGCAACACCGATTCCGCGAACTTTAGCAATCAGTTTATATGGGGATATGGATGTTTCAACTATTAAAACAATGCCTAGAGGAAGAAAACCAGTCTTAACTGAGGTGATAAAATCGCACAGTATGAAGCCTATTTTAAATAAGCTAAAAAATTATTTAGCTAGTGGTGGGCAATGTTATGTTGTATGTCCCTTAGTTGATGAAAGTGATGTTATTGATAGCCGTGATGCAACTAGTATTTATGAGGGAATGAAAGCTTATTTTAAAAATCATTATACAGTAGGACTGCTTCATGGTAAAATGGATGATGAAACTAAAGAAAAGACAATGGATGATTTTAAAGCTAATCGAATTCAAATTTTAGTTTCAACGACAGTTATTGAAGTTGGAGTTGATGTTAGTAATGCCAATTGGATCGTAATTTATAATGCTGAACGTTTTGGATTAAGTCAATTACATCAATTAAGAGGCCGAGTCGGTCGTGGACATGAACAAGGCTATTGTTATTTGCTGAGCAATTCTTCTAGTAAAGAAGCAATTGAAAGATTAGAGTTTTTAAAAAATTGTCACGATGGTTTTGAGGTTTCTTATTATGATTTGAAAATAAGGGGACCTGGTGAAATATTAGGGAATCAACAAAGTGGTCTACCAGCTTTTGCAATCGGAGATATTTTTAAAGATATTAATATTTTAGAAGTAACTAGAAAAGATGCTCAGGAATTATTAGAAAGTAAATCTAATGATGTAGCATATTTAAAATTAATTAATGAGATTGAAGAACAATTGATCAACAATAATAAATATATTGATTAATTTGTGTTATAATATGTACTAATATGAGGTGAAAAAAATGAAATTAGGAATAGATGCCATGAGTGGTGATTTGGGAAGTTCGATCGTTGTCGAAGCATGTTTATCATTTCTTAGTAAAAATAAAACTGATGAGTTATATGTGGTAGGGAAAATAGAAGAATTAGAAGCTTTAAAACCCTATTCTCAGGTAACTTTAATTGATGCTCAAGAAGTATTGGAAATGACAGAAAATATTCTTGCAATTCGCAGAAAAAAAGAATCCAGCATGGTTAAAACAATGATGCTGGCGCGAAAAAATGAAGTTGATGCAATACTGTCATGTGGAAATACGGGAGCTTATTATGCTAGTGCAATGCTATTTTTAAAACGTTTAGAAGGCGTAGAAAAATCTTGTTTAATGGCGATGTTACCGACTTATAATGGTAAAGATGTAGCTATGCTTGATGTTGGTGCTAATTCTGAAAATACAGTCGAACAATTAAAATCATTTGCAATTATGGGCAATGTTTATGCTAAAAATGTGCGAAAAATCGATAATCCTAAAATAGCTTTATTAAATATCGGAAGTGAACATCATAAAGGTGATGAAATCCATCAAGAAACATATAAAATTTTAGAAAGTATGCAAGAAATTAATTTTATTGGCAATATTGAAGGTAAGGAAATCTTAGATGGCGAGGTGGATGTCATAGTTACTGACGGTTTTACTGGTAATGTTGCTTTGAAGACAACTGAAGGAGTAGCTAAAGTGTTAGTGAAAAGTTTAAAAGATGGCTTTATGTCTTCGACTCGTACTAAATTAGGTGCAGTAATGGCTAAACCGGCTTTAAAACAATTAATGACAAAATTTGATCCTAAAGCAGCTGGTGGAGCTTTGATGATGGGTTTTGTTAAACCGGTAATTAAAGCTCATGGTTCTAGTGATGCTGTTGCTTTTGAAAATGCTATAAATTTAGCTTTTGAAATGGTTTCAAGTAATGTAGTAGAAAAAATGAAAGAAGGATTGAAATAACGTGGAATTAAAACAATTTTTACAAATTATGGAGATACCTTATCACGAAATAGATATTTTTATCGAAGCTTTTACACACCCTTCTTATGCAAATGAACATAGGTTAAAAAATCATGATTATGAACGATTAGAATTTTTAGGTGATGCGGTATTACAGTATCATGTTTCACGACATATTTACGATTTATATCCCGATTTACCCGAAGGTCGTCTAACAAAATTAAGGGCTAAATTAGTTCGCGAAGAATCTTTGGCTCGTTTTGCTAGAGAATTAGACTTAGGATCATTGATTTTTTTAGGTGCTGGCGAATTAAATAATGGTGGACGTGATCGTGATAGTGTTCTGGCAGATATTTTTGAAGCTTTTATCGGCGCTGTTTGTTATGATTGCGGTCATGAATATGTTGAAAAAGTATTAAACAAAACCGTTTATAAGCATGTTAAAGATGTTAATTATGATGAAATAACAGATTTTAAGACAAGGCTTCAAGAGCTTATTCAAGCCGATCAGCGAAAAACAGTTACTTATGATTTGATTTCAGCTACAGGACCTTCAAATAATCCTGTTTTTGAGATGGCTGTAAAAATGGATGATATGGTTTTAGGTGTTGGAGTAGGATCTAGTAAAAAAAGAGCAGAACAAAAGGCGGCTAAAGATGCTTTAGATAAGCTTGCTAAATGATTGATTTAAATTTATTATAAGTTGGTTTTAACCAACTTTTTTTATATTATTCTAATAAAAAAACCAAGTTAATCTTGGTTAAAAAAATCACGGACTTCTAATAAATCATTCATGATTTTATATGTCATTTTTATAAATTCAGGATCTGGATATTTTAGATCAGGGATACAAATCACTTTAATTTTTGCAAGATCAGCAGCTTTGATGCCAGCTTCAGAATCTTCGAGTACCAATGCTTCGTGTGGTTTTACATTTAATTTTTCACATGACTTTAAAAATACTTCAGGATCAGGTTTACCTTTAGTTACTTCATCACCACAAATAGAATCATCAAAATATTGATTTAATTTTGCTAATTGAAGAATTCGATTTACTCGATAACGCTGGGAACTAGTTGCTACAATCGTCTTGTAGTTATGAGCTTTTAAATATTTCAATAATTCAATAAGCCCTTTTTTTAATGGGACACCATCATTTTCAAATATATCTGATATATATTGGTGAACTGCCTCAATAGTATCTTCGACATTAAAATCTTTACCATATGTATCATAAAACTGATTAAAAACAGCTATTAATGGTTTACCTAATAAAGTTTTATAAAAATCTAGGGACATCGTTAATCCTTTTTTAGCTAAAACATGCTGATATCCTTCAAAAGTAACTCGCTCACTATCAATCATTAAACCATCCATATCAAAAATCACAGCTTTGATCATTATCATTACCTCCGTTAATTTTATCCTAACATAAAATGATCAGACAGTTAAATAATTTAAGTAATAAAAAATTGTTTAGTTCATATATTGCACTAAAGGAGTTGTGAAATATGATACATAGAGGGGAAATCTATTATGCTGATTTATCACCAGTGATTGGAAGTGAACAAGGTGGTTATCGTCCAGTTGTTGTATTACAAAATAATAAAGGTAATCGTTATTCTACAACGATTATTGTAGCACCGATATCATCTAAATTAACAAAGAATCCATTGCCAACACATGTTATGGTAGAAAATAATTATTTAGAGAAAAAAAGTGTTATTTTATTGGAACAAATTAGAACGATCGATAAACAAAGAATAAGAGAGAAAGTTGGAATCATAGATGATAAAATAATGCAATTGATCAATCAGGCAATCAAAACTAGCTTAGATATTAAATAATTTTACATTTAGACTGCTTTTTTGTTATAATACGCTCATGGAGGTAGATTCTAAATGAATATTCGGGATATTAAAATAAAAGCTAAAAGCGTTTTGAAAGATCATAGTAATATAATTTTTGTTTTTATCTTTATTAGTATAATAACAACGATTATAGATTATCTTGGTCAAACATTGAATGTGACAATACCATTTATCTCTTTATTAATATCAATAATAATGCTGCCATTTTCTCATGGAAATATTGTTACAGCTTTAAAAGCAGTAAATGAACGCGGAGATGAAGTTACAATTGAAAATGAAGGTTTAACAGGATTTAAAAGATTTAAAGAATTGTTTTTTACTTATTTTATTCAAATTGTTTTTTTAATAGTACTTGTATTGCTTGCTAGTTTGATATTATTTTTTATCGCTAAAATAGTTATTGATGAAAGTGTGTTTGATAATTTTGGATTATTATTAACACAATCAAGCCTTTATACAAGTAATCTTACTACGATTGTTGAAGATCCTGCTTTTATCAAAATGGCAGGAGCCTTAGGGGGATTTATAACATTAGGATTTGTTGTTATTTTGATTATTGCTGTAATGTATAGTTTGACTTTTGCTTTAACACCATATGTTTTAGAGAAATATAAGATTTATGGGGCTAAGGCGATGAGTGAATCAGCACGTTTGATGAAAGGACATAAAGGAACTTTATTTGTTTTATATCTTTCATATTTAGGCTGGTTTTTATTAACGATCGTGATAACAGCGGTAATTCAAATATTTTTACCAATTCCACTAATTTCCGATTTATTGATAGCAGTGATAATGGTTTATTTGTTTTCAGCTGAAATGCAGACTTGTCTTGCAGTGTTGTTCGAAGAAATTGATTTAGAGGATAAAAATCTTATTTAATGGGGTGTTAGATTGAGTTTGATAAAAGAAATAAAATTAAGTAATCGTCAAAAAGCAATTGGGACAATTATTTTGTTTCCCTGGTATTTATATTTTGCACCAAGTATTTTTAATTTTTTGATTAAATTATATACGGTATTTATAAGTAATGATGTTTCTTCAGAATCAATCAATGTTTATTTTAATGTTTTGATTGGTTTATCTACAGCAATATTGTTATTAGCTGTATTTAAGAATTTTATAAAAAAGAATTGGGAAATATTTCGACAAGAGCTATTAGAAAATATTATTTGGATTTTAACGATTGGGATAATATCATCATATGTACTTGGGTATATAGGTGAATTTATAGTTAATTTATTTTTATCAGCTGATACTCGTGAAGCGACAAATCAGACATTTGTTGTTACTATGCTATCTTCAAATGTTTTGTTGATGACAGTTCATGCAGTTATTTTAGCACCACTTGTTGAAGAGTTATTTTTTAGAGGTCTTATTTTTAATACTTTACGTCAAAAAAGTGCCTTTTGGGCACACTTGATTTCAGCGTTTTTATTTGGGTTATTACATGTTTATAGTTATATTTTAGCTGGTGATATGACAGAATGGTTGAAATTGATTCCCTATATGACAGCTGGTTTAGCCTTTTCTTATGCTTATGAAAGAAGGCAAAATATTATTGCTCCAATCGTATTGCATAGCATAAAGAATCTAATTGCTGTTATTTTGATTTATGTAATGCTATAACAGCATGTCTTAAAAGACATGCTGTTTTTTTAAAATATCATTACCAAAATGCCCACAAGAATGCCTAAAATTATTCCAAAGATTACATCACTTAAATAATGGACAAATAGAAATAACCGTGAAAATGATATTAAAAAGGCAAATAGAATAAATAAGATGCCGGTTTTAGGAAAAAAGAAACATATAGCAGTAGCACAAGCAAAACTTGATGCAGTATGCCCAGATGGAAAAGAATAATCACTAGGAATAGCAATCAGCATTTTAATGTTGCTGTAAGTTTGACAGGGTCTTTTTCTTTTTACAATTGATTTGATAATAACCTGACTAATAATGGTTGATAAAAGTAAAGCAGCAAGCATTTTTTGAGCTAAAAGCTGAGTTTTATTATTTAGACTTAAAATGAATATCAAAAATAACCAGATCATACCAAAATCACCGACACCTGTAATAAGGGTCATAGCTTTGCATAAGAATTTATGATGATATAATTTTGGAAAAATGTGCGATACTTTGATATCAGTTTCTTTAATTTTTTGGATAAGGGTCATTATCTTCCTCCGACTCTTTTAATAATTTAGTTATAAATTTTATAATATATGCAATAATTAAATTAAAAATAATAAATAATATTAATTTAATTGCAAGACTTGATAAAAAATTATTACCAGAAATCAAGTTATCATAATCAGGAATAAAATTTAAAATTTTATGAAGTACATTAAAAATAAAAGCATAGATACTTAAAACGATATTAACATATAAATCTATTAGCTTTTTTATTATTCCTGTAATGACACCAGCTCCATAGATAAAATCTTTAAAAGCTGAAAAAACAAGCATTCCAGAAAAAGAAATAATTGTTACGATTATTAAAGTATAGAAAAAATTAATAACATGAGTAATTATATTTGTTTCTTCCTTTTCAATTGGAGAAGAATCAGAAATCTCATCATGATCAGTTTCTTCTTTAATAGTTCCATTAATGATATCCATAAGTTCATTAACTCGTTTAGGATCACCACCAATTATAGGTTTATCATTTACTGGTTTTACATTCTCAGGTTCATCTGAAAACTCAAAATGCTTAACTAAATCTTCTGAAGAATTGTCAATTTTGGCAGTTGTATTTTCCTCAGTATCTATGTGTTCTTGATGATTAGATGCTTTTTCATCTTCAAATAATGAAGAATTAGGTTTTTTATCTAAAATTTCACCTAAAAAGTAATGATATGTTTGACGTACTAAATCAACTAATTGAGAATCATTACTGTATTCTTCAAGCAGCTTATAATATGTTTGTTCAAGTGTTTCAATGGACATATCGCTAGACATTCCTAATAATGGCGAGTACATTTCCATAGAATCATATCGTGCAAAAAGGAAAATATTGATAACCTCAAGATTGTTTTTAGCAACTTTTAAAGCTCGATAAGAAATTGAATTAACTGCTGGACATAAATCAGTTAAATAAATAACATTAAATAATTTTTGATTAGCAGCATACAATAAGCTAGGGTAATTTGCAACTACTAAAGCATGTTTAGGGGTAACATTTAATTGTTCTAAAATTATAGATAATAGATAAGGATCAGGTAGCGGAGGATTGTTACTATCGCCACCAATGATAAAATCAACATAATTGTATAGTCTTGTTAACTGTAAATATTGGATGGCACGTTTTATTTTATGAGTCGAAATTACAGCGATTTTTATATTTTTTTGTTTAAAAAATTGTAATAATTCTTCTGTACCTTCCTTCATTAACGAATTTGGCTTTAATTTTGCATATTCGTATAAATCACGTTCAATCAATTCATTTAAATCATCAGAAACAATATCTTGGCTGATAGGAAAATTATTATACATTGTATGCATATTGCCTAATGATCTTTCAAACTCTTCTTTTGTTAAAACCTGATTATGAATCTTACATATTCTTTTAAAATAATTGAATCTTAAGCGATTTAAATCCAATAATCCGCCATCTAATGACAAAATAACTACTTTTATATCATTTACAGTCTGTTTATAAAACATTTTGATACTCACCCCACCTATTTGTTAATTATAGCATAACTTTTATACTTTATCATTAAAATTCACTTGCTTTTATCTAAAAATAGGTGTATTATAATAAATGTCATCTCTCCTTAGCTCAGTTGGTAGAGCATCTGACTCTTAATCAGAGGGTCCACGGTTCGAGACCGTGAGGGGAGACCATTGTAAACAATGGCTTAAACACTAGGTTTTACTAAGGTTTAAGCCTTTTTATTTTATCTTTTGATTTTAATTTACTTAGTTGTATTTAAGTAAATTTAGATATATTTAAATGAATTAAAAGTTGTCAAAAAAGCTACTCATTTTATTTTAAGTGGCTTTTCTAATATATTTTTACAATATTTTTAATCCTATATTATAAAATAAAATTAAACTATGATTAGTATCAAATTGTGATGAATAGTCAAATAAAAAATGTTACAATAA
>NZ_CAMPPT010000007.1:0-214272 GCF_946902305.1 Clostridium sp. Marseille-Q5894
AATTTATAATTAAAATGTAAATAAGTCTTTTTAATGATCTAAGGAGGTGAAATTAATAGAATTTTAGATTATGTATAATATTTTAATTAATGATTTTAATTTTGAGAAAGGAAAAATGAGATTATGAATATTCGTGGAAAAAAAGTTGTTGCTGTTTTATTATCAGCGTTTATGATTATGTCGATTTTTTCGATAAATAGTATAAATGTTGATGCAGCACGTGAAACTGATGAAAGTTATGTTGAATATACGAATACATTATTTGGAACTAATGTCGATGAAGGATCAACATCAGCCGGTCCATCACTACCTAATGGATCTATTCATCCAAGCCCTGAAACAACACCACCTGATAATGGAGGGTATCATCGTGGGAATCCTGTAGTTGGTTTTGGTCAGTTATATACACAGGGTTCTGGAGGAACAAAATCATATGGTAATTTTTTATTATCACCTCAAACTGGTGAAATAAAAACAAGTGATCGGGATCATGCCTCAAGTATAAGTGAAGAAAAAGGGCAAGCAAATTATTATACAGTTAAGCTTGATAAATATGGTATTAAAGCTGAAGTAACACCTAATTATCATTCAGCAATTTATCGTTTCACTTATCCAGAAAATGCTGATTCATCATCATTATTAATTGATGTAAGTAGAAAAATTGGCGGAGAAGTAGCTTTAAAATCTGGATCAGTTAATATTGATAAAGAAAATAAAATGATCACTGGTGGGGGTACATTTAGTAAAAACTGGAACCCTAGTGATTGGAATATGTATTTTGCTTTAAAATTTGATCAAGATATTGAAGAAATTGGAACATGGGATAATGGTGGATTAAAAAATGATATTTTAAGTTTAGAAAAAACATCTAATAATGAACATTTTGGAGCCTATGTAAAATTTGATACTTCAAGTAATCAAGAAGTTAATGTTAAAATTGCAATTTCTTTTGTAAGTGTAGATAAAGCAAAAGAATTTTTAAATAATGAAATTAGTGAATTTGATTTTGAAAAAGAAAAAGAAGAAGCTCAAGATATATGGAATGAAATTCTTGGGGAAGTAGAATTAGGTAGTCAAGTTGACGAAGAAACAAAAGGTAAATTCTATACTGCTTTATATCATACTAATGTTCAACCAAGAGATCGTACAGAAGATCATGGTACTTGGGATGATTATTATACATTGTGGGATTCTTGGCGAACAGTATTTCCATTTTTACAATTAACTCGTCCAGAAATGGTTGTAGCAAATATTAATTCATTTATTAAACGTTATAAAGAGACTGGAAAAATATCAGATGCCTATATTCAAGGAAAAGAATATGTTTGTGGACAAGGTGGAAATGATATTGAAAATATCATTGCTGATGCATATTTAAAAGGAATTGAAGGTGTAGATTGGCAAGAAGCTTATCAGGTTGTTAAAAGTGAAGCAGAAAATTATCGTTCAAAAAATTATGCAACACTAGGATGGAATACTGGTGAAACCGAAGCGATTAATGGTGATAAGTATTCGTGGCGTTTGAAACCAAGTTCAGCAACAGTAGGTTTTGCTTATAATGATTATGCTGTAGCTATGATGGCAAATGGGTTAGGTTATCAAGAAGATTATGAAAAATATCTTCAATCTTCTAAAAAATGGTTAAATAACTGGGATGAAAATCTTGTGTCATCAGATGGTTATAAAGGATTTATTCATAAAAGAGCGGCAAATGGAAGTTATGCAACTGTGGATCCAAGTCATTTTGTAGGAAATGATGGAACTGAAAAATTATGGCAAGGTTATAATGATGACTTTTATGAAGCAGGAATTTGGGAAGGAAGTTATGCTCCTACGTTTGATTTACCAACATTAGTAGAAAAAATGGGTGGTAAATATGAATATGCTGATCGTTTAGATTATGCTTTAGGACAAGGTTATATCAATTTTGCAAATGAACCTGCATTCCAAACAATTTGGACTTTAGCAAGTGATGAAGTTCAACGTCCTGATCTAGCAAGTAAATGGGTTGATGTGTATTTAAGTGAATATACTGATGTTGGTTATCCAGGTGATGAAGATAATGGTGCAATGAGTTCAATGTATTTGTTTATGATGAGTGGATTCTTCCCAATGTCAGGAACTAATAATTATTATTTACATGGAACCCGTTTACCAGAAGTTACTTATCATTTAGGAACAGGAAATGATTTTGTTATTAAAGGAATCAATGTTAGTGATGAAAATATCTATGTTCAATCAGCAACATGGAATGGACAACCATTAACATCTTCTAAATTAACTTGGAATCAAATCAAAGAAGGTGGAATTTTAGAATATGTAATGGGTAGTCAACCAAGTGATTGGGTAAGAGAAGTAGATAATGAAAATCCAAGTGATGTAACAGGATTAATATTAGATGATTCAAAATTAAATGAAGGTACATTAGCATTAAATTGGGATGAAGCTACAGATAATACACAAATCAAACAATATAATATTTATAGCTCAACTCAAGAAGATTTTGAATTAAATGATGAAACATTAGTTACATCAACTAAAAATACAACTTATACATTTGATGTATCAAATGTAGTTAAATATTTTAAAGTAGAAGCAGAGGATTATTTTGGGAATAGATCATTAAATTTATCTGTTATAAAAGTAGATGTTTCTGATTTCGAAAAACCTATACTTAATGGTGAAATTAAGTTAGATGAAAGATATCTTGATGTTGGTCTAGTTAAATTTAGTTGGCCTGAAGCAACCGATAATATAAAGATTAAAGAGTATCGAGTATATAGTGGTGATGAAGAAAATTATGATTTAGATGAAGTAAGTCTTTTAACATCTACAAATGATTTAAGTTATAGTGAAACAAAACAAGCAGGAACTTTCTATTATACTGTAGTAGCAGTTGATCTTTTTGGAAATGTTTCAGATTCATTAAAATTAAAAGTAGAAAATAGTAGTGGTTTAACAGGTAAAAAATTAAATTCTACAGAAAATATAGCTAAAAATAAAAATGTAACAGCTAGTGGTAGACATAGTGAAGCCGAAGATGGAAAATATGCTGTTGATGGCAATATTAAAACTAAATGGTGTAGTAAAGATAATGAGTCATCAGCAAATCCAGATTTCTGGTTAGAAATAGATTTAGGAGATGTTTATCAATTAAATAAATGGGTTGTAAAACATGCTCAAGCTGGTGGAGAACAAGCATCATATAATACAAGAGATTTCAAACTTCAAGTAAAATCAGGTGAGGAATGGTTAGATGTTGATAGTGTTGTAGGAAACACTGATTCAACAACTTCAAGAACTTTACCTATGTTTGAAGGACGTTATATTCGTTTGTATGTAACAAACCCAACTCAAGCAAATCAAGCTAGAACAACGAGAATTTATGAAGTTGAGCTTTATGGTGATAAGGACTATTCAACATTTACTGGAAGTATTATGAAAACGCCTGGTATTGAAGTATCAGTAAATCATGCTGTTAATGAAAATGAAGAAGCTATTAAAGCAATTGATTTTGATACAAATACAAAATGGAGTTGTCGTAATAGCAATGATGATAATGGCTATTACTGGCTAGAAGTAAAATTACCACAAAAATACCGTGTATATGCTTTAGAATTATTGAGTGCAGAAAAAGAAAATTCAAGTTATATTACAAGAGATTTCCAATTACAAGTTAAAGAAAATGATGAATGGAAAGATGTTCATAATGTAACTGGTAACCAAGAAAATCTTTATTATGCAAAATTAAATACACCAGTTATAGGTGATGATTTTAGATTATTAATTAAAAAATTAGGTAGCGCTAATGAAGATAACGCTAGAGTATATGAATTCCATTTATATGGAGATAAAATAGTTGATAGTGATAAAACTGCATTAAAGATTGCAATTGATTTAGCTAATGCAATTACTGATAAAGATTTAGAAAAAGTAATTCCAGTAGTAGCTGATGAATTCAAAACAGCGAGAGATGAAGCTAATGCAGTTTACAATGATATAGGTGCCATTCAAGAAGAAGTGAATAATGCTTTTACTCGACTAGCAAGTGTAATGCAGATGTTGGAATTCTTTAAAGGAGATAAAACAGCATTACAAAAACAAGTAGATCAAATCAATGGCTTAGATGAAAGTAAATACATTGAATCATCATGGTCTAATATGTTAGCTGTATTGGAAAAAGCTAAAGATGTATTAGCTAATGAAAATGCAATGCAGGATGAAGTAGATGAAGCCTATACAGAATTAGTAAAAGCCTTCTTGAACTTGAGACTAAAACCAAATAAAGATTTATTAAATGACCTAATTAATAAGGTCCAAGGTTTAAATGCGGCAAGTTACAGTGCAGAATCATGGAATGTATTGCAAGAAACATTAAATGGTGTCCAAGCAGTATTAGATGATCCAGAAGCTACAGAAGCAGAAGTAGAAGCAGCTGTAGCAGCATTGAACAGTGCAATTGAAGGATTAGCAGTTAATTCAGAAATACCTGTAGTAAATGAAAATGTAACAAGCAAGACAGTAAAATCAGGGGATACAACTGTAAGTATCAGAACTGGAGATAGTGCAAGTTTAAAATACTCAGTAGTAGGATTAGCATTAGTTTCAATGGTATTAGCAGTAAATAAAAAAAGAAGAGCTCATAAATAGTATGTGGTAAAGTCTTTCTTGAAATTGTAACAAAATAAGATTCTCTCTTAAATTTAAAACAGTTTTCAGTTATAAAACGTAATTGAAGACTGTTTTTTATAGTTTTTGGATCCAGTATATGGAAATTTAATGAAATATTATGGATAAATGGTATTATGCTAAAATGTTGAATAATTATATAAAAATTTAATTTATTGTTGTTAACATTTTATTATATTTATTCTTAAATTGCGTTAATAATAGATAACTTTATGCTGGTTATGAAATGCCTTTTATAAGACAGTAAATCTTAATAATGGAGAAAATTTATTAAGAAAGCTTTATTTACGAATAAAAAATCATCAATAAAGAAGATAGGAATCAGAAATTAATTATTTTATAAGTTGGTATGAATTTAATGAGGAATAGGATTTTACAAGTTTATATTAAGTTATACTATAAATTATTTTATTGTAATATATTTGATAAAATAAATAATTTGTGTTTAATAATAAACTTGTTGATATCAGCAAAGGAAAATATATGGTGAATAATGAAAAATCAATCGTGAACGATTATTTATATGCTAACTTAAAAACCGTTAAAAAAATATTTTAACGGTTTGAAATTTATACTTTATTTGTGTAATAAGATCAAAGTAATGTAGCCATTAATGGAGCAATGATTACCATCAGTAATCCAGCTATTACAATAGATAAACTACTCATGGCACCTTCAATTTCACCAAATTCAAGAGCTTTTGCTGTACCGATTGCATGAGCGCTGTTTCCAAGTGCTAAACCAATTGCAACAGGATGCTTAATATTACATAGTTTACAGATACTTTTAGCGATAATAGCACCTAAGATACCTGTAACAATAACAACTCCTACAGTAATAGTAGAATTACCGCCTATTTTATCAGAAACACCGATAGCAATCGCAGTAGTAATTGATTTTGGTAAAAGTGAATAATAAATAATAGGTTCAACTTTCATAAAAAAACATAAGATAAATATTGATGCAATACCAGCTACACACCCACTTAAAAGACTGATTATAATAGCATCAAAATGTTTAATTAAAATTTTTATCTGTTTATATAAAGGAATAGCGAGACATACAGTTGATGGTGTTAACAACATAGTAATAAATTGTGCACCTTTATTATAGGTATCAAAATCAATATCAAAAATAACTAAGATACTAATAATAAAAATAGCACTAATTAAAAGTGGATTAAAGATTGGATAGGGTAACTTTTTTCTAATTTGCATCGCTACCCAATAACATAAAAAACTCATAACCAGTCCAAAATAAACAGTATCAACTAAAATATCATTCACTTTCATGATGCTCCTTTCTTTCAATTATAGATTGAGCAACTTTTCCTGTAACAACCATAACAACTATAGTACTAATCAAAGTAATGACACTAATAATTAAAATATCTTTCATTATTGTTTCTCCTACATTGATCAGACTAACTGCAGAAGGTACAAATAATACTGGCATGATTAATATTAACCAATCGGCAACATCTTCAATTTGTTTAATCTTAATAATACCTGTAAATAAACATATTAACATAATTCCTAAACCATATACACTTGCAGGAATAGGCAATGGTAAAATTAGTCCGAGCAGTTCCCCAATAAAAGAAATTGTTAAAATAATTAAAAATTGATGTATGTATTTCATAATAACCCCCATTCTTTGAATGATTATAGCACATGTTGAAGATATTTAAATATATAAATAAAAAAAACACTGATTAGTTTATCAGTGTTAATTAACATGTCGTATTGTTGAAATTCTAGAATAATAATATGAACCTGGTTCTATTGAAGAAATCTTAACATATGCATTAGGATCATCACCATGCGTAGAGCTGTCGCCCCCTCCTGCATGAATCATTGATCTTGAACCATCAGAGTTAACGATTACAATTCCAATATGGTAAGCAGGACTTCCAAAACATACTAGATCACCAGTTTGAGAATTGTTAAAGCTGACACCTGTCCATTTTTGTGAATATGATGATGCAGTACCACGTCCTCCAGAAACACCAGCTTGTTTTAAACTCCAATATACTAAACCAGAGCAATCATAGTAATCAGGACCAGAAGCTCCCCACCAATAACGTTTTCCAAGCTGACTATATGCAGCAGCATAAATCTTTTCTCCCAAATTACTGATATTTGAAGAATTGTTGCCACTGTTATTATTACTATTGCTATTATTATTGTTATTATTACTTGAATTGTTATTTGAATTATTGTTGTTATTGCTTGAATTGTTACTTGAGTTATTGTTTGAATTATTTGGTTTTGGTGGTGTAGGAGCAGGAGTTTCATATGCATTTTTGTTGAATTCTTCAATTGCTGCATTTAAACTTTCTGTCATTTCACCATAATCATAGATAGCGTTTTGAGTAGAAGCAATATTTTTATTTTGTTCTTCTAATAATGCTGTATATTTATTTTGTAAAGTTTTTTGAGCTTCCTGTTGACTTAATAATGCTGTTTTAGCATCTTCAAGTGTTTTTTGCTGTTCTTCAACTTGAATTTTTTGATTGCTTAATTCAGCGATCAATTCTTTATCACTTCTAGTTAATTCATTAAAACCTTCGATTCTAGCAAACATATCAGAAAAATTAGAAGCACCAAAAATAAAGTTGATGAATGTATTATCATTACTATAAGATTGCATTGAATACATTCGATCTTTTAATAATTGAGTATTTTTTTCGATACTTGCTTGAAGATTAGAAATCGTTGTTGTTAAATAATTAATCTCAGCTTCTTTATCACTAATTTGTTTATTAATTTCATCTAATTGCTTTTGAACACTTTCAAGTGTTGCTTTAGTATCATTAGCAGCCTCTTTTTGAGAAGCTAACTGAGCAGTTAAATCTTTATTTTTTTCCTTTAAATATTTATTAAATTGTTCACATGTCGATTTATTACTGTTAGATATATTAGAAGATGAACATAAATTCATATATTTACTTTCATTACCTTCAAAATCCACAGCTTTTACTGGTGAGACATTAGAATATGTAGTTGTTAAGAGTGACAATACAACTATTGCCGGTATAATTTTTTTAATTTTCATTTAATCACCTCGATACAGGGTAATTATCCTACAAAATTCGCCATAAGTAAATAGATGTTTATAAATTTTCTAAGTTAAAAGCCTATTTTTAATAAATAAAAAGATAAGCAATTTGCTTATCTTAATATAATCTTCTAACATCATACCAGTGAGCCTGATAATAAGAACTGCTTAAAGAAGCAATTTTTACTACATCACCAGTTTGTGGAGCGTGAACCATATTTCCGCCACCAATATAAATCCCAACATGATGAATACCACTAGCACTGCCGTTACTACTAAATAAAATAATATCTCCAGCCTGCATACTACTACGTGATACTGATACACCCTTATTTGCTAATGTTTTAGTACTATTGCTGCCAATGTTGACACCGGCTTGATAGAAGGCCCAGCTAACTAAACCAGAACAATCAAAAGTTGATTGATTAGGATTAGCGATTTCGGACATACTATGACAGGCCCCATATACATAAACACTTCCTTGTTTACTTAATGCTTTGTTTGCAATAGCATTACCAATTTCTGAATTACCAGAAACTACACTGCCACTTGGAACCTCAGATTCTTTTACAGCAGCGGCAAAGGCAGCTAAATTATCGTCGATTGTTTGACTGCTGTTTTGAGCTTGTAAAGCTGCTTTTTCTTGAGCAATCACCTCAGCATTTTGCTTAATATACAATGCTTCAAATTGCTCTTGTAGTGTTTTTTTAGCTTCACGTTGAGCTTCAATATTAGCTTTTGCACTAACTACTGTAGCTTTTTGTGATTCAACTTGTTTTTTCTCATCAGCTAATTCAGATACTAATTCTTTATCGTAAGATGTTAATTCATTAATGCTTTGGATCCTAGAAAACATATCAGAAAAATCTGATGCACCAAAGATAAAATCAATATATGAATTATCATTCATATAGGTTTGCATTGAATACATGCGATCTTTAAGTTCTGTTTCTTTTTTTTCAATACTTGCTTCTAAATTAGAAATAGATGTTTGTAAATAATTGATTTCAGCTTCTTTTTGAGCAATATCATCATTTAATGAAGTGATTTCTGCTGTGATACTATCAATATTAGCTTTAGTATTAGAAGCTTCATTTTTAGTATCATTAACTTGATTTTTTAATTTTTGATTTTTGTTTTTAAGATATGTATTAAATTCTTTGCACGTATTTAAATTGCTATTTGACAGATTGGAAGAAGAACAAATTTTCATATACTTATCTTCTTGCCCTTCAAAATCAGTCGCCTTAATGGTTGTAGGAAAGACAAATAATGATAGTGCCGTACATACACCTAAGGTTGAAATGAATAGCTTTTTCATTTAATTACCTCCTATTTTTTTAATATATTATAAAATTTTATATTCAATTTAAGTCATATGGATAGTGACTCCATATCAATGTGATTATATCACATTATTTTTATTTTAACACCAAAATGATGAAAATGTTGTCAAAGTCACACATTTTCATAAAATCTTCATATATTAAAATTGGGAGGAAAAATAATGGAATTGAGAACAGATGTATTGACACATGGAATTGATGTTTCACAATATCAAGGCTTGATTGATTGGGAAACAGCAAAAAAACATATTGATTTTGCAATTATTAGATGTGGTTATGGACAGGATCTTCCTGGTCAGGATGATAAATTATTTAAACGAAATGCTGATGAGTGTACAAGATTAGGTATTCCTTTTGGCGTATACTTATATTCTTATGCGAAAAACAGCAGTGATGCTAAAGGTGAAGCGCAGCATGTAATGCGTTTAGTCAAAGATTATAAAATGGCTTATCCTGTATATTATGATTTAGAAGATGAAAATACTACAGGGAAACAATCAAATGCGGTAATTGCAAATATTGCAAAGACTTTTGCTGATGAATTAGAAGCAAATGGTTATTTTGTTGGAATGTATGCCTCTTTATACTGGTGGAAAACAAAATTAACGAGCAATGTTTTTGATAATTATACGCGCTGGGTTGCTAACTACGCTTCAGAATTGAATTTTGATAAGCCATATGATATGTGGCAGTATTCGTCAACTGGCTGGGTAGAGGGTGTACCAACGATAGTAGACTTAAATTACTGCTACAAAGACTTTCCGACAATAATTAAACAAGCAGGAAAAAATAATTTTGATAAGAATACGCCTGTAGAACAATATAAAATAGGTGATACAGTTAGATTTAATTATGTGTTTTTGACAAGTGAATCTACTAATCCATTGCGACCATATCGTAATGTAGGAAGAATAAGCAGAATCGTGCGAAATGCTCGAAATCCATACTTGATAGGTGAAGATCAGGGTTGGGTAAATGACCAGGTAATTGAAGGGAAAGTAAATTATTTATCTAATCCTAATTATGTTGGTGATAGTTTCGTAAATGCTTTAAATGAGATTGGTGAAGATATCAGTTTTGAAAACAGAAGGCGGCTAGCTAATCTAAATGGAATAAATAATTATGTAGGCAGCGCAGCACAAAATTTAGAAATGTTGCAGCTATTAAAAGAAGGCAAGCTAATTAGTTAGTTTATCTAACTAATTTAGCCTGCCATTCTTTTAAAATCTTAATGTGTAATTCTTCATCTTCAATGATCCGCTTTAAAATTGCAACAATAAAAGGATCTTTAATGATTTTAATTTGATACATATACTTATTGATTGCCTGATACTCGTTATCGATGGCGGTTTGTAACATTTCATCAATTTGTTGAGGATAGTTTAAATATGAAGGTGACCAATAACAGCACTGGTCATTTAAACAGGTCCACCAGCGGGGATCCATTTCTAATTTTAGTGCTAATTCCATAAATATATTTAAATGATGTATTTCAACCATTGAAATATCTAAAAATATTTGTTTTAATTCAAGAAATTCTTTATTAGTAATAGCATGATCATAAATATATTGACTAATGGCAGAAATTTTAGAATTCATACCGCCAACATTATCTAAGATCATTAGTCCATATGTTTCATTTGGTGCCTCAATCGCTACTTTAGGATAAGGTCTATCTATCTTACAGTTCATTTTTTCACCTCATTTTAAGATATGTAAAATGACTATAAATATGAATAATTATTTTGCTTTTAATAATCAGAATAAAATAAAACCTGCAAAATGTTGCAGGTTAAAGAAGTTTTTCATAAGCTCGGCGTTTCTCTTTGTTTTCTAAATAAATAGTACCACAATAATTAAAGCCATATTTAGTTAAAAAACGCTGCATAGAAAGATTATCATCATGCGTATCCATTCGAATACTTGATATGTTAGGAAATAATTTTAAAGTTTCATCTAGAATTATTTTTGCTAGTCCCTGTCCTTTATAATTATCGCGGATAGCAATTCTATGTATTACAAGATATTTACCGTCTTGTAACCATTTCCCTTCGATATAGTTATAATTAGGTTCTATAGCTTTGGAAATCATTGCTGTGGCAATAATTTTACCATCATCTTCTAAAACATAAGCCTCACGTTGTCCAATATCATTAATAATCGAAATTTCGTTTGGATAACCATCTTGCCATTGATTGATGCCTTGGGCTTTAAAATAAGATTTAGCTTGATTAATAATTTCCATAACTGCATTTAAATCACTAGTCTTTGTTAGTCTTAATTTCATCTGATCACATCCTATTTATAAATATAACATAACTATAGAAAAATTGGTATTTATTAGAATAAATAGTTTTTAAAATTATTTCTTTTATAGAAAAAAATAGGTTAAACAAGAAATTCATTGTATACTAATAATGAGGTGATAGGATGTTTAAAATAGAAGAAGCGTATAAAGTATTTAATGATTATGTTAAGGATTACGATACAAAAAATCCTAAAGTTGAACTAAAAATAAAACATACTTATAGCGTTGTAAATAAAGCTAGAGCGATTGCTGAGAGTTTAAATATCGAACAATCAGAAATTGATTTAGCGTGTTTAATTGCGTTATTGCATGATATTGGACGTTTTGAGCAATTACGGATATATAATAGTTTTTATGATAATCTAACTGTAGATCATGCTGATTTTGGTGTGAAGTTATTATTTGAAGATAAATTGATTGAAAAATTTAGTGATGATCGAGATAATGATACTATTATCTATAAAGCAATAAAAAATCATAATAAGTTTGTTATAGAATCAGGTTTGAATGAGCGAGAGTTAATGCATGCTAAGATTATTCGTGATGCTGATAAAATTGATAATTTAGAAATTAAATGTACTCTTCCACTAGAACCAATTTTTGATAAAACTAAAGAAGAGATTGAAAATCAGACAATTACAGATGAAGTTTACCAATCTTTTTTAAAGCATCAAACGGTCTTAAGTACGATGCGTAAGACGGATCTGGATGTTTGGTTATCGCATTTTGCTTTTGTATTTGATTTGAATTTTAAATATTGTTTTTTAGAGATTTTGAATAATAAATATATTGATATTTTATATAATCGTTTAGATTATCGAAATGATGAGACAAAAAATAGAATGCAGGTCATTTATCGTGAGGTAATGAATTATATAAATGAGCAGGTAAAATAATAGAATCTATTTTTAGAAATTGATATATAAGCAAATGAGTTGTTTAGAGGATTCATATCCTATATAATTGAATCGTTATCATTTTTTATCAAAATTATATTTATTATGGCAAAATGATTTGATAAAATCATTTGCAAATGGCTAAATAAATGTATTAATGATAATTAGCCTAGTGTTAAAGGACACTATAATAATTTATAAAGGCTAGAGATTTTTATCTCTAACCTTTTTGTGGTGTGCTTATATGACATTTATATAAGCAATGCGTACTAAAAGATTTTTTGGAAGAGTATCTTTGGTTAAGATCAACGATTTTGAAAAAAGGTACGTATATGTAGTTTCGCTGATTCTGATTTAAATAGCTACAAAAATAAAATTGAATAATGACTTGAAATATAATTGATGTTTAATAAAATCTTTTAACCACTTTTCCAGACAGAATCACAAAATATGATAAAGATGATA
Organism: Clostridium sp. Marseille-Q5894; assembly: GCF_946902305.1. Lineage (NCBI taxonomy): Bacteria > Bacillati > Bacillota > Clostridia > Eubacteriales > Clostridiaceae > Clostridium > Clostridium sp. Marseille-Q5894. The sequence goes on from NZ_CAMPPT010000007.1 coordinate 12,765, forward strand.
TCATTATTTATCATATCACAATTAAATAAATGGACTTAGTAAAAGGTTCAGAAAAAAAATAAAAACGGGAGTAAAGGGAGGTAAATTAAATAAAACGATTGTTTACAAGAAAAATAGGGATGATTTAGAGAGGAAAATATAATATGAAAAAAGTTGTAATATCATGTGTTTTGATAATGCTGATGTTTTTTACATTTTGCGGAAATGTAGAGGCGCAATCAAATTACCAAACTGATTTAACAGCGAATATTCAAGAAGTAAAAACTAGTCAAGAAGTGATAGTAACTATTGGTTTAAAAAATATACCAGTCATGCAAAAGGGATTAAATGCTTATCATACTAAAATTGACTATGATACAAATGTTTTTGAAGAAATTAAAATAAGTGATTTTGAGAGTTTGAATAACTGGACTAATTTACAATATAATAAAGCAAATCATGAATTAGTTGCGATCAATAAACACGGGGTCTATACTGATGGAGCAATTACCAAACTTAGATTGCGAGTAAAAAGTAATGCTATGGTTGGGGAAACTAAAATCAAAATACGTCAATTTATTTCTTCACAGGGAATAGAAGATATTTATGTTGAAGATGATGAAATATCTTTAACGATTATAAAAAGCATGGATGATAATACTATGTCAAACAATCAGCCTTTGATCGATGATCAAAAAAATCAAATCGATTCAATCCAATCTGGAACAGTACCTAAAACTGGAGATGAATTTAATTTTTTATTAATTCTTTTTTTAGTTGAAGGAAGCATTATTTTTATCATTTATAAAAAAAGAAAAAATATAATATCTAAATTAATTAAAAGAAAGAATTTATTTATCATATTTGCGATAAGTGCTTTATTTGTTTTACAAATTGGAAGAATAGTTTATGCCGCTTCAGTTACGTTTTTTAATAAAGGTGATGTTAATAACGATGGAAGTGTAGATGAGATAGATATTGTTTTATTAGAAAAACATCTTATTGGCTTAGAACTTTTACCTGAAGAAAACTGGTTAGCTGGAGATATCAATGCAGATGGGAAGATTACTGTAACCGACTTATCTTGTTTAGTATGGAATATAGAAGATAAAGAAGATTTAACTTGTGAAATCAAAGCTATTACACCAGAAAACTATTATCCAAAACAAGGTGAAGATGTTGACTTACATTTTGAAGCGATTTGTAATAAAGATGTTAAAATAAAGGAAGTACAAATTAATGGGACAAATTATCCAGTTGAAACAAGTGATAATATAGATCATGTAGTAAAAGTTCCTGCGGGAAATTCAGCTGGTATTAAAACGTTGACATTTGAAAAAGTGATTTTTACAAATGGGATAGGATTAAATGTTAGTAAAGAAATAAAAGTAGATGTATTAAAAACGATGCCTTTAATAACTGACTATGTAGTAGAAGAAGATATTGATAATGCTAAGGTTTTTGTGAAAATAAATATAGAAGATGTAGATAAGGCACTTACAACAGGAAGTTTTGTAGTAGAAGAATTGAATATTTCAAAGACGTTATCTATTGGTGAAAATAATATTGAAATGTCTATTGAAGAAGGAAAAAAATATTTAGCCAGAATCAATTTAGAATATGATCTAGATTCTAATGAGCTAAATGATATAACAGGACAACAAAATACGGGTAATCAAACTATTTCAAAAGAGATACAATTGAATGTTGATTATCAATTGAATATTTCACATCTAAAAGCTTATAAAGAAGATGTAGAAAGTATGGTTTTTAGTAAACAGGATAATATTATTTTGAAATTTATAAGTACTAATAGTACGATTCATATTCCTGAAAAAGTAAAGGTCAATGGGACGTTTTATGAAGTAGAAAAAGAATTGGAAAATAGTTATTTAGTTAATCTAAAGACGATAACTAAGTTTGGGAAAAAGATACTGAAATTAGAAGAAGTTATTTTAAGTAATGGAAAAGTGTTATCAGTCGATAATTTGCAGATAGAAATAGAAATAGAAAAAAACGCTCCAGGAATTACAAATTTTAAAGCTCAGGAAAAAGAAAATACGCTCGATTTTACATTTCAAGTATTAGATGAAGATCAAGCTCTAGAAAATGCTTATCTTGTTTTACTGGACGGTAAGGGCAAAGAAATTGAAAGACAAGATATAACAAGGGATACTACTAAAGTAACAATGAATACAATTTCAACAGATAAATACACTGTAAAAATAATTGCAGATTATAACTTATCTGAAGCAAATCAAAAATTAAAACAAACTATTTATACTGAAGAAATAACGGCAAATTTAAAAATAACCGTCACAGATGTTAATATCAGTCAATATTATGTTATAAAAAACGGGAAAATAGAACTTACATATATATTTGATAGTAATAGAGCAGTTGATATTAAAGGATTACAAATTAATTATATTGAGTATCCTGTAGTTAAAGTTAATGATCATACATATAAAGTAACGATTTTAGCCGCAAACGAAGCTGGAATACAGGATATTATGTTAAGAAAAGTTATTACTGATGATCAAACAGAAGAAACGGCAGTAGAAAAAAATGTTCAAATAGAAGTATTAAAAGATAAGCCATATATTACAAATTATAGTGTGATAGATGACTTTTCAAATAATACAATTACAGTAGAATTTGAATTGATCGACCAAGATAATGCTTTTATTAATGGTTATACGATTTTAGATGATTACGATGGGATTAAACAAAGTATCCAGAAAGGGAAAAATACATTTATCTATACAGTAACGCCAAATCAAATTTATTCAATAAATCATTATATAAGTTATGATTTAGATACTAATGTTTTAAATGAAATTACTGGAGAGCAAAATAAAATTGAAAACGAATTATTAGAGACTAGACAAATCCAGTTAGTAGGGAATTATCAAGTAGTAATCAATAATTTAAAAACTGTAACTATGAGTAATAAAGATTCTATTTATTTTACAAAGAATGAAAATTTGAAATTATATTTTATTGCAATAAGTAATACGATCTATCAACCAGAGAAAGTAAAAATTAATGAAAAAGAATATGCAGTAAAGAAAGAAAATGATACTTGTGTTGTAGAATTGGAAGGTTTTACTAATAGTGGCATAAAAGAAATTGTTATTAATAGTGTTATTTTAGATAATGGATATGAAGTAGAACAGGAAGATTGTAAAGTACAAGTCGAGATTTTAAAAGAGGTACCAGAAGTAACAAGTTTAACTCATGAAATTAATGATGTTGAAAATAAAATGAAGGTACATTTACAAATCAAGGATAATGATCAAACAATCACAGCTTTAAAAGGCGTTGTAATTAATGGAAATAGTGTGTTAGAAAATGATTTATTAGAAAAATATCTTAATAGTGAGGAATTAACTTTTGAGATACCGATTGATAACACACATAATGAAGTTTATCAAGTACAGATCATTGCTGCTTATGATTTAGATAGCAATGGATTAGAGACAGGGAAAAATGAATTTATTAATCAAATATTATTTGAACAAACTCTAGAAACAGGTTACCGATTTTATGAATTGAAAGATATTCAAGATATCATATTGTATGAGAAAAAAGGTGATTCAGTAGCAGCTGTAAGTGAATTGGATGTTCAAAATTTAGTTTTGGATCATTATTTAATCAAAGTGATAATGCAAGAACAAACAGATTATTATGCTAAGATAAAGGATTATGAAATAAAAGATGACAAGTTATATTTTAAACTTGATACTTTGAATATGATCCAATATCAAGATAATATTAAAAGTTCAAATGTCATTGTTGAATATGGGACAGTAGATGAAAACAAGATAGCTAGACATATGACATTAGAAACCCTGATAGAGAAAATAAAAGCAGACCCATCAGGTACTTATGAATTAACTGGTAATTTAGATGCTGGAACGTTGCTTTCTTTAGAGTCCTCATTATTCCCAATCGATTTTACAGGAACCTTAAATGGTAATGGTTATACGATCAAGAATTTGAAAACGCCATTATTTAATACTTTAAATGGCGCAACAATTCAAAATTTAGTTATTCAAGCTGCACAAGTAAATGGAAAAGGCGGGATTTTAGCGACTAGTGCTGAAGCTACGACCCTTAAAAATGTTCATTTAACAGATAGTACTTTAAGTGGGAATATATCTCCAGCAGGCGGGATGATTGGTCGAACAATAGGAACGCTGAAGATAGAAAATAGTTCTGTTACTAATTCAACGATTACAGGCGGAAAAAGAACAGGAGGCTTTATTGGCTGGGCAAATACATCTGCCAATGTCACTATTTCTAATTCATATATCCAAGGGGATGTAACCGGATCTAGTGATGCTGTGGGTGGCATTATTGGAGAAGTTAGTGGTAACATAACAATTGAAAACTGTTATTCTGCCACGATAATAAAATCAAATGGTAGAGCAACTGGTGGGATCATTGGATATTATGCCAGTGGAATAATGCGTTTAAATAATAATTTAAGCTTGGCAGATGGAACAACTGGCGGAAATAGAGTGCATGGTAATGGAAATTCCAATTCTTCAAATAATAACTATGAATTAAAAGAATCTCAATTAGCTTCAAATGTTTCTGGTGATAAAATAAAGGTTTTAGAAAAAGCAAATATAAATAAAGTTTTTTTTGAAACGACTCTTGGCTGGGATCCAGATATTTGGAATCTTGAAACAGTTATGGAATCTGATTATCCAACGTTAAAAAATGCTGATCCTAAAGATTTTAATAATCAAAATATATTAAAACCACAAAATAGTAATATTTATATTCCTGAATATCAAAGGTTACGGAATCTAGTTAATTATGATATGCGTAAAGAAATATTATACGCTAATTTATATAAGTTGATGCCATTTTACGATGCTGCGTATTTAGTATCGGATGGAAGTAAAATAAATGTTGATAGTAGTTTGAATCAAAAGCTTATTGATAAGATTATTCCTTATGATAAAGATGGAAATATGGTAACAGTTTTAACTGATAAAGAGTATGATATTATTGATCATCTTAAAATTGTTTTTAAAGATGATACAACTGAAATTTATCAACTTATTGATGGAACTAAAAATGGTATAGTAATGAATTATGTCATTGCTGAATTAAAGATCGGATATAATTTTCCAGCTTATATAGTTGATAGTACCAATCCAATTATTGTTGAATTAGTGGAGCAGATGGAATCATATGATTACATGATGGATCTAGATCCATTAACATCAGAGATAGACAGCCGATTATATAAGGATTTTTATAGTGAAACAACAAAAGAACAACTAACAGATTTTATATTAAAGTTAATTGCTAATACAAAGAATTATTATTTATGTATCAATGATGATGTTATGAATACTAAAGTAAAAAATGATATATTAGTTAATTTGAAACAATTGTTGTATGCCTATAATTATTATAATAAGTGGTATAGCATTGATGTAGAAGGTGTTAATTTAAAAGATATTGTCTATTATGGGATGTTATATGATAATATTGATGCAATAATAATGACCAATGAAGTATTAGCAACAAATGCTAATCGTAATACTAATGCAGCGCATACTTTTTATAGTAGTAAAATAGCTAATTATACGAATAAAACAAATATTGGCAGCTTTATTGATTACTTTATAAAAACTGTTGGTGGTTATGAAGATGTAAATGACTGGTTTTCACAAAATTATCAAGGACTTGTATTAGAGGTACAGGCAAAAGGATATGAAAATTCCAATATCGAATATCGGGCATGGAAACATTTAAAACAAAGGGAAAACTATTTATTGCCATTACTGACTTTACCTGATAACGCTGCATATGTTATCGCTTGTCCGTCACAAATCATGGTAGGAGCACAGCGAGTTTATATTTCTGATCCAGATGATGAAAGTCAAAGAGCAAGTTTATATGAAAGAATGGTATCAATGGGAAATTTGATTATCGAATTTTATGGAACAGCAGCAGGCTTAGTACCGCATGAAAGATTTAACATGTATTCTGATATTCAGATAGATACATATAACACACTTGAGGGTTCTCAAGTTACTGGAGAAACTGAAGAACCATTCCATAAATATTTTAATGATGCTGGAAACTGGTGGGGGACTGCACTTAAAGGTGTTGGCGCTTATGCTTATGGCGATCGTATTTATTGGGTTGTTTATAAAGCTCTGGGTGATACATCTTTTAATACTTGGAGTCATGAAACCGGACATGATCAAGATAGTAAAATTTTTCTATATGGAAACGGGAGACGCCCAGGTTCAGGTGCAGAGGATTATGCTGATGGAAATACTTCACAAAGTGTAGCTGATGGTGCATATAATTTTAATTTAGCCTACAATAATGATAATGCAGCAGATAAGGCAAATAATCTTACGACAGATAGAATCAATTCAATTGATAAAATTGAAAGTTATTATAAAAATATGATCGATACTTTAGATTTTTTAGATTATATAGAAGCTTTGGCCTTTTTAGATTTATCACCTGAAAAACAATCTAAAATTGGTGTACAAGTATTTTATCCTCAAAAAGATGATACTGAGCAGGAAGCCGGAGATTCGACAACGGGATATAAAGTGATAACGGCTGATGAATTTGCAACTATGAATTTAAAGACAGTAGAAGATCTATGGGATAATCGAATCATTATTTATCCTGGGATAACGAAAACAACAACTATTGGGACTAATAGATATGGTTACAAAACGACAGATGCTAGACGCTGGTATCAGCCACATAATGATAATGGGGTACCAGATTCTTATTCGCTTAAACAGTTAGCGTGGGAAATGTTAGGTATTGGTGGATATGAAGGTGGATATATTACTTATTATAGTGGAATCAGTCAAAATGATTTAGAAGCAATCAGAAAAGTAACTGGTGATGCTACTATGACTTGGAAAAAATATAAAATGATTCGTTATGAAATGATGAAAGAAAATTGGAGTAAATTAGATGCTTTTATAAATGCTGATAAACTATTAGAAGAATATAAAGAAGCTTTATTAATAGATAGTCAAAATGATGATAGAAATGTATCTTATACTACCAATATAAGAAAGATTACATATCACTATATCAAAAGGGCGACAGATGATTTTAGAAGTGATGTATTTGCAAAAGGTGCTACGAAAATAACTCACGTAACTACAGCAGCTGAATTAAAACAGGCATTAGAAATTAATTCTTGTGGCATGATCGTGTTAGATAATGATATAGATGTATCTAGTATTGAAATAGAAAATGAGGCAGCGGCAATTTTTGATAATGTGACTTTTACAGGAAGTCTTAATGGAAATGGGCATACTATTACTGGCTTAAAACAGCCGTTATTTAAAGCAATTAAATTTTCTTATATATATGATTTAAAAATAGTCGGAGCACAAATAAATCTTTCAAACGTTGATAATGTTGGAGCATTGGCACAAACGATTGAAAAAAGTAGAGTCGAAAATGTACATGTTACTAATAGTACTATTGAAGGGAAAAGTTATGTTGGTGGATTAACAGGAAGATTAATATCTACTAATGTTAAAAATTGTTCTATAAATGCTGATGTATCAGCTGTATCTGCTTATGCTGGTGGCTTAGCGGCTTATGGTTATTCAAACGGAATTATTGCAAACTGTTATACATCAGGAAGTTTAACAGCAAATGGAAATAGAACAGGGGGGTTAATTGGGTATCTTGATACTTATACTGTAAAGAATTGTTTTAGTAATAGTTATGTAAGTTCTTCAACGACAACATTAGCTGGTGGGATGTTTGGTTTTACTAATAATGCAAGAGTTGAAAATAATTTATCATCCTCAGTGGGAATGAAAGCTTATTTATTTGATTCGCAAACAGCCAATAATGGTTATAGTAAATATAAAAATAACTATGAAAACGCTGATTCTAATTTAATAAGTACAACAACTAAAAGTGATCTTGATTTTGCGGGAAAAATTATAAATATTGATTCAAAAGAAATGAATAATAAAGAATTTTATACTTCGACATTAGGCTGGAGTGAAGAAATTTGGGATTTCAAAAATGTTTTGGCTGGCGGCTTACCAAAATTAAAAAGTTCTTTAGATACAAATGATATAACAAGTATGATTGATAAAATTGAAATCAGCACGATCGAAGATTTACAAAAATTAAACGCAGATCCTGACAAGATTTATGTCTTAACTAATGATCTGGATGCTCGAGAGATTACAAGCAGCTCAGCTCTTATAACAACGAATTTTTATGGAAAATTAGATGGAAATGGTCATAAGATTACAAATTTAAACACAGCGATATTTGAGACGTTATATGGACAGCTTACTAATTTGAAAATTGAAAATGTTAATATTGATAAAGGACGTAGCGATTATGCTAATGTAGTTGCAAAATATGCATATGGAGCATACGTTTCTAATATTAAGATCAATCAAGTAAGTTTGTCAGGAAATAACTATATCGCATTATTATTTGGATATGATAGAAATAATTCGATAATTGAAAAAGTACAGATTACTGATGCTGTTGTAAATGGAGCCAGGGGAAGTAGTGGTTGTTATAATTCTATGCTGATTGGACGTAAAAATGGTGGAAGGATTTCAAATGTTTTAGTACAAGGGGAGATGACGGTTCAATATACTGATAATGGTCCGGTGGCTGGAGAAGCGGTCAATGTAACAATTGATAATGTTATATCAAAAGTAGATGTTATTAGAACAGGCGAAGTAAGATCAAATCAAAATGCAGGTTTTGTTGGTTCGAGTCGTGGAACAACTAAATTTGTAAATTGTCTTGTTTTAGGAAATGTAGCGGATGACTGCTATAAATTTTCCACAAAATTAGAAACGAATGTAACTCTAGTAAATTGTTATGAAGCAAGAGAGACAACAGGACTAACTAATGTAGTAGAAAATAGTAATAAAACAACAATGGCGATTTCATTAGAACAAGTGAAGTTGGCAGATTTTTATGAACTAACATTACAATTGAGTCAGGATGTTTGGGATTTTAATGATGTTGAAACAACCGGATTACCGAAGTTAAAATAAAAAATATTACTTTTTGGTTATTGATAAAGATTAAAAATAGGAAGCTTAAAATTATTGAATACAACAATAATTTTAACTTCCTTTTAAATTATTATTTGAAATTAAAAAAAGAAATTATAAAAAATATGGTTGAAAAGTGTTGATATTAGTGGGTTTTGAGTAAATAAACAAAATTTGATAAAAATTTTGAACATCAAACTATTTACAAATAATTTCTTTTTGTTATAATGTACGCGTAATATACACGAGGAGGAATAAAACGTGGAATTTGAAAAAGTAAAAGAAATAATCGTTGATTCATTAAGTTGCGATGAAGATGCAGTAACTTTAGAAGCTAATTTAAAAGAAGATTTAGATGCAGATTCATTAGATGCAGTTGAATTAATCATGGCTGTAGAAGAAGAATTTGATATTGAAATTCCTGATGAAAAAGCAGCTGAAATCAAAACAGTACAAGATATCGTAGATTATATCAAAGCAAACGCTTAATTTTATTACCCAGTTTGACTGGGTAATAATTTTGCAAAAAAAATATTTTGATGTTCAAAGTATGAGCATTATTTTTTTAAGAAAATTTACTTTGATATTCAAAACAAAGGAGAAGATTATGAAAATTGATTTAGTAAAACAACTTATCAATGAATTTGAAAACTCAGAAGTTTTCAAAATGAAAGTAGAAATAGATGATATTAAATTAGAATTAGAAAAAGCACCAGCAGCACCTGTAAATGTAGTTAATAGTGAAGCAGCTGTACTTCCTGTTTCTTCAACACCGGTTTCTTCGACATCAGCCCCTTTAGAAGCGGTTAAAGAACCGGCAATAACAGGGACTCCAATCAAATCACCGATCGTAGGTGTATACTATGCTGCAAGCTCACCAACTGCTAAGCCATATGTTGAAGTTGGTAGTAAAGTAAAAGCGGGTCAGGTACTATGTATTGTTGAGGCGATGAAAGTAATGAATGAAATCAAATCACCAATTGATGGAACAGTTAGTGCAATCATGGCTGAAACAGAAGACCTGGTAGAATATGATCAAGTATTGATGGTAATTGAAGGGTAATAGATATGTTTAAACGAATTTTAATTGCTAACCGTGGCGAAATAGCGGTAAGAATTATAAGAACATGTCAAGAGTTAGGAATTGAAGCGGTAGCTGTTTATTCTGATGTTGATAGTACTTCATTACATGTGCAGTTAGCAGATCATGCAGTATGCATTGGACCGGCAAAGGCGGCAGATAGTTATTTAAATATGAAAAATATTTTAAGTGCTGCAACAGCTCTAGGTTGTGATGCAATTCATCCAGGCTTTGGCTTTTTATCTGAAAACTCGACTTTTGCGCGTTTAGTTGAAGAATGTGGAATGACATTTATTGGACCAAGTGGTGATGTTATTGACATGATGGGAAATAAAAGTATGGCTCGTCAAAAGATGATCGAAGCTGGAGTTCCGGTTGTACCTGGAAGTGATGGCAGCGTCAATGATCTTGAAGATGCTAAAAAGATAGCTACTCAAATCGGTTATCCAGTTTTGATTAAAGCTTCAGCTGGAGGCGGAGGTCGTGGAATGCGAAAAGCTTTTAGCGAAGAAGAATTTGATGATGCATATTTAACAGCTAAAGCAGAAGCTAAAGCATGCTTTGGTGATGATGATATGTATCTGGAAAAATTGATTTTAAACCCTAAGCATATCGAGTTCCAGATCTTGGCTGATAATTATGGTAATGTTATTCATTTAGGGGAACGTGATTGCTCGATTCAGCGACGTAATCAAAAAATGATCGAAGAAGCACCTAGCAAAGCTTTAACACCTTTATTACGACAAAAGATGGGAGAAGATGCTGTTAAAGCAGCTGTTGGAGCTGGTTATCGTAATGCGGGGACAATTGAATATGTTCTTGATCAAGATGGAAATTATTATTTTATTGAGATGAATACACGAATTCAAGTAGAACATCCAATTACCGAAATGATTACCGGAATAGACTTGATCAGAGAACAAATTAGAATCGCAGCTAATCAAAAATTAACATATAAGCAAAGTGATATTCATTTGAATGGTCATGCAATTGAGTGTCGAATCAATGCAGAAAATCCCCGTGAAGGTTTTAGACCTTGTCCTGGAACTGTCAAAAGTGTGCACTTACCAGGCGGACTAGGAGTCAGAATCGACACAACTTTGTATCAAGGTTATAAAGTATCATCACACTATGATTCAATGATTGCGAAAGTTATTGTTCATGGTTCTAATCGTTTAGAGGCAATTAGAAGGATGCGAAGGGTTTTAGCTGAGCTGGTTATTGATGGTATTGATACTAATCAAGAATTACAGTATTTGATTTTGCATACAGGGGAATATGTAAAAGGAAATTTTGATACAAGTTTTATTGAAAATAACTTAGATAAGTTGGTGAGATAGTAAATGGAAGAATTATTTAGAGCGCGAAAAGAAAAATTAAATTTATTCAAATCAATTCGTCATAAGTTACAAGATAAAAAAAGAATTGATATACCAGATGGTTTATACACTAAGTGTGAAAATTGTGGGGAATCGATTTTAAGTGAAGACTTAAAAGAAAATTATTATGTTTGTCCTAAATGTAAAGCTCATTTAAAAATGCGTGCTTATACACGATTAAATCTTTTATATGATGGAGCTAGATATAAAGAGTTATATAAAAATATTAAATCTAATGATCCATTAATGTTTCCTGGTTATAAAGAAAAATTAAAAAAATTAGAAGAAGCGACTAATCTTGACGAAGCGGTTGTCTGTGCTACAGGAAAAATTGGTGGAAAAAAAGTTGTTGTTTGTGTAATGGATTCACGCTTTTTGATGGGGAGTATGTCAGGTGCTGTTGGAGAGAAAATAACAAGAGCAATTGAACATGCTACAAAGCGTAAGTGTCCAATTATTATCTTTACAACTTCAGGGGGAGCCAGAATGCAGGAAGGGATTATTTCTTTGATGCAGATGGCTAAGACAAGTGCAGCTTTAGCTAAACATCATGAAGCGGGATTGTTGTATATTTCTTATATTACGCATCCAACTACGGGTGGAGTAACGGCTTCGTTTGCAATGTTAGGTGATATTATTATTGGAGAGCCAAAAGCTTTAATTGGTTTTGCTGGTCCTCGAGTAATTGAATCAACGATCAAACAAAAATTACCAGAGGGATTCCAAAGAACGGAATTTATGCAAGATCAAGGATTTATTGATTTGATAGTGGAACGTTCAAAAATGCGAGAAACAATTATTAAATTATTAAAAATGCATAGCAGGGGGGCGCAATAATGTCACTGCAGGAAAAAGAAATAAAAATTAAAGAAATTGAATTAGAATTATTAAAATTAAAAGATGATCAGGAAATTGATCATACTTTACAAATTCAAGATTTAGAAAATACGAAAGCTCGTTTGGAAAATGAAGCTTATCAAAATATTAGTGCTTATGATCGTGTTTATCTAGCAAGAAAATCTGATCGACCAAACGTGTATGAATATATTGAAAATCTTTTTGATGATTTTATTGAATTACATGGCGATCGTTTTTATAAAGATGATGGTTCTATTGTCGGGGGATTGGCAATGTTTGAAAATATTCCTTGTACAGTAGTTGGGCATTTAAAAGGGCGAACTTTAGATGAAAATCTAAAATGCAATTTTGGAATGTCTTCACCAGAAGGATATCGAAAAGCAATGCGTTTGATGAAACAGGCTGAAAAGTTTAATCGACCTATTATCACTTTTGTTGATACACCTGGTGCTTATCCAGGACTTAAAGCTGAAAAACATGGCATTGGTGAAGCCATTGCTCGTAATTTGATGGAAATGTCACAATTAACAGTACCAATTATTGTTGTTGTAATTGGTGAAGGCGGAAGTGGTGGAGCTCTTGCACTAAGTATCGGAGATCGCATGGTGATGTTGGAAAATAGTGTTTATTCAGTTTTATCACCGGAAGGATTTGCATCAATATTGTGGAAAGATAAGGATGGTACACGTGTTCATGAAGCGGCAGAGTTAATGAAATTAACAGCTGATGATTTATATGAAATGAAAATAATTGATAAAATTATCAAAGAACCTCGCGGAGGAATTACAAAAAATCGTGAATATGTGTATAAGCGTTTAAGAATATATCTTCGTAATAATTTAGAAGAATTAATGAAATTATCAAAAACAGCATTGATAACTAAACGCTATAATAAATTTAGAGAAATGGGCCGAGTGACGAATGACTAATCGCGATATTTTAAATCGAGAATTGATCAACCATTTGTTTGTTAGATTATTTAACCAGATAATGGATATTGAAACGCAATATATGGTAGGACATGGAGTTGAAGATTTAAGTTTGTCAGAATTGCATATTATTGATGCAATCAGTTCTTTATCAAATCCGACGATGTCGACGATTGCTTCAAAAGCGACTTTAACGAATGGAACGATTACGACAGCAATAAAAAAGCTGGAAGCTAAAGGATATGTAAAACGTCATAAAGATGAAAATGATCGTCGTGTTATTCGAGTAGAATTAACAATTAAAGGTAATCGTGTTTGTAAGGTTCATCGTGATTTCCATGAAGAAATGGTTAGTCGAGTATGTGAAGATAGTCATGTTCTTGATGATGAATTATTGATTAAATCATTACAGCAGCTGGTTTATTTCTTTGAAGATATCAAAGAAAAATATTAGGAGATTATATGAATGGATTAAAAATACTGTCAACTGGTTACTATGCACCACAACAAGTTCTTGATAATTTCGATCTTGAAAAAATGGTTGAAACTTCAGATGAGTGGATTGTCTCTAGAACTGGAATAAAAAGAAGACATATTGCAAAGGAAGAAAGTTGTGTTGATTTGGGATATCAAGCAGCTTTAAAAGCAATAAAAAATATAGATAAAAGTAAAATTGGTTTAATAATTTGTGCAACTATGACACCAGACTATTTCACACCTAGTAATGCTTGTTTAATTCAAGAAAAATTAGGATTAAACGATCAAGAAGTAATGTGTTTTGATTTAAATGCAGCTTGTAGTGGTTTTGTTTATGCTTTAACAGTAGCTCAGGCGTTATTACAAAATTTAGGTGATAAATATGCTTTAGTAATTGGAAGTGAAAAAATATCCAAAATGATCGACTTCAACGATCGTAATACTTGTGTGTTATTTGGTGATGGCGCGGGAGCACTAGTTATTAGTAATGGGGAAGGAATTTTTGCTAGCTACAGCAATTCTGCTGGTAATTTAGATGCTTTGAATGCACCAGCAATTAATGAAGTAAGTGAAAATCATTTCCTTACGATGGCAGGACAGGAAGTATTTAAATTTGCTGTTAAAGTAATTCCTGAAAGCATAAATGCGGTTTTAAAGAAAAGCAATCTGACTCTTGATGATGTTGCATATGTTGTATGTCATCAAGCTAATTATCGAATTATTAAAAATGTATATAAGAAGTTAAAATCTTCTGAAGATAAGTTTTATATGAATTTACAAGAATATGGAAATACCTCTGCTGCTAGTATTCCTTTAGCATTAGCAGAGATGGATGAAAAACAGATGTTAAAACCAGGCGATAAAATTATTTGTGTTGGTTTTGGCGGGGGCCTTACTTGGGGCGCTACATTAATAGAATGGAGTTAAAAAATGAAATTAAATGAATTATTAAACATAAAGTATCCTTTAATTCAAGGAGGAATGGCCAATATTGCAACTGGTGAGTTTGCGGCAAGTGTATCTAATGCCGGAGCGCTTGGATTAATCGGAGCTGGTGGTATGGATACAGAAACTTTAAAAAAGAATATTGAAATTTGTCGCAGCTTAACTGACAAACCATTTGGAGTCAATATCATGTTAATGAATCCATGTGCTGATGAAATGGCACAATTAGTAATTGATGAAAAAGTTCCCGTTGTAACAACAGGAGCAGGAAATCCTGGTAAATATGTTGAATCATGGAAAGCAGCAGGAATTAAAGTGTTACCAGTTGTACCAAGTGTTGCCTTAGCAAAACGTTTAGAAAAATATGATGTTGATGCGATTATTGTTGAGGGTACTGAAGCTGGTGGTCATATCGGCGAATTAACGACAATGGCTTTAGTTCCTCAAGTTGTTGAAGCAGTCAAAGTACCTGTAATTGCAGCTGGTGGGATCGCTAGTGGAAAACAAGTTTTAGCAGCTTATGCTCTAGGTGCTAGTGGAGTACAAGTAGGAACTTGTTTATTAGCTAGTGAAGAATGTCCAATTCATGAAAATTATAAACAAGCAATCATCAGTGCTAAAGATACAAGTACAACAGTAACCGGAAGAATCGCCGGAACGCCAGTAAGAATTATAAAAAACAAAATGGCTAAAGAATATATCAAGCGTGAAAAAGAAGGTGCTGATATGATGGAACTTGAAAAGTATACATTAGGTTCATTAAAAAGAGCAGTATTAGAAGGGGATGTAGAAACAGGTTCTTTAATGGCTGGACAAGTAGCCGGAATGGTAAATGAAATAAAACCAGTAGCAGCAATTATTGAAGAATTGTTCGATGAGTGTAAACAAGAGTTTAAAAAGTTAGAAAGCGAGTTTTAAAGATGAAAAAAGTACACATAGGTGAGATCTGCCTTGAGGTTCCAATTATTCAAGGAGGAATGGGCGTAGGAATTTCATTAGGAAACTTAGCTGGAAATGTTGCTTTAAATGGCGGGATGGGAGTTATTTCAACTGCTCATCCTGGTTATCGAGCAGCAGACTTTGAGAAAAATCCGCTTGAAGCTAATAAACGTGAATTAGCTAATGAAATAAAAAAAGCTAAAGAGATTGCAAAAGGTAAAGGAATGGTTGCAATCAACGCTATGGTTGCGATTACTGATTATGCAGCTTTGGTTGAAGTAGCTGTAAAAAATAAAATTGATGCCATCATTTCTGGAGCTGGCTTACCAATGAATTTACCTAGTTTTGTAAAAGATACAAAGGTCAAGATCGCACCAATCGTATCAAGTGGTAAAGCGATAAAATTGATTTGTAAGACATGGGATCGTAAATTTAAAGTAGCACCGGATTTTGTAGTTATCGAAGGTAGCGAAGCTGGGGGCCATTTAGGTTTTCATAAAGAAGATGTATTAAATAAGACAACGGCTAAGTTGGCAGATATCTTTAAAGAAGTAAAAGAAGCAATTCAACCATTTGTAGAGAAGTATAAAAAAGAAATTCCGATTTTTGTAGCCGGAGGAATTTATGATAGTAAAGATATCCAAGAGTTTTTAGACTTAGGAGCAGATGGTGTTCAAATGGCAACCCGTTTTATTTGTACTGATGAATGCGATGCCGATATTAAATATAAGCAGGCTTTTATCAATGCTAAAAAAGAAGATATTGAAATCGTAAAATCACCGGTAGGAATGCCAGGTAGAGCAATCATGACAAAACTTACGGAAAAGTTGAAAAATGATGAAAGAATACCTGTAAAAAGATGTTATAATTGTTTGATTCCCTGCGACGTAAAGACGACACCTTATTGTATAAGTGGAGCCTTGATCAATGCTGCTAAAGGGAATCTTGATGAAGGGTTAGTATTTAGTGGCAGCAATGGATATCGTAATGATAAGATAATTTCAGTCAAAGAATTGATGGATGAATTGAAGGAAGGACTAAAGTAATGGGGAAGATAGGATTTGTATATGCTGGTCAAGGCAGTCAAGTTGTTGGAATGGGTAAATCATTCTATGATAATTATCAAATCGCAAAAGATATTTTTGATAATATTGATTTAGATATTGATGTAAAAAAATTGTGTTTTGAAGGACCGATAGAAGAACTTTCAAAGACAAGCAATACACAACCATGTATGGTAACTGTTGCTGTAATTGCAACTAAGTTATTAAAAGAAAACGGAATTGATCCTGATTTTGTAGCAGGACTTAGTTTAGGTGAATATTCAGCATTAAATGCTGCTGGAGTATTAGATGATCAAACAGCAATCAGCCTAGTTCGTTTTAGAGGACAAGCAATGGAACGAGCAGTAATGGAAATGGAAAGTAAAATGGTTGCAATTATTGGTTTGAATCGTGAATTGTTGGATGAAGCTGTTGCAGAAGCAAGTGATTTAGGGGTAGTATCAATAGCTAATTATAATTGTCCGGGACAATTAGTTATTGGTGGTGAGGCTAATGCGGTTACTAAAGCAAGTGAATTAGCTTTACAAAAAGGTGCTCGTCGAGCAATTCCGTTGAATACAAGTGGTCCATTTCATACCAGATTATTAGCACCAGCTAGTCAAGAACTTAAAGAAAAATTTACAGATATAACTTTTAATGAAATGCAAATACCGGTTATTTTTAATAGTTCAGCAAAAGAATTAGAAGCAAATGTAAGTGTTGCTGAAATGTTAGAAAAACAAGTAATGTCACCAGTATATTTTGAAGATAGTATTCGTTATATGTTGGAAAATGGTGTAGATACAATTATTGAAATTGGTCCTGGTAAGGTATTGAGTGGTTTTATTCGTAAAATCGATAAAAAAATTAAGACTTATCAAGTTGAAGATCAAGAATCATTAAATAAAACAATTTCTGGATTAAAAGGAGAATAAAATGAAATTAAAAGATAAAGTAGTTTTAGTAACTGGTGGAGCTCAGGGAATTGGCAAAGAAATTTGTTTAGCTTGTGCTCGTGAAGGTGCTAAAGTGGTTGTTAATTATGTTGATTTCGGTAATAATAAAGAAATTGCTGAGGCAACAAAAAAAGAACTTGAAGATCTTGGGACTACAGTTATGTTAGTTCAAGCCAACGTTGCATCTTTTACAGAAACAGAAGCAATGTTTAAAGAAATCATGAAAGAATTTGGTCGCGTTGATGTATTAGTTAATAACGCTGGAATTACTAAAGATGGTTTATTGATGAGAATGAAAGAAAGTGATTTCGATGCTGTTATCGATGTTAATTTAAAAGGAACATGGAATTGTATGAAACATGTTACTAAGATCATGATGAAACAGCGCTATGGAAGAATCATTTCAATGTCTTCAGTAGTAGGTGTAGCTGGAAATGCTGGACAGGTTAACTATTCTGCTAGTAAAGCTGGAATAATTGGGATGACAATGTCTTTAGCGCGTGAAGTAGGTAGTCGTGGGATTACAGTTAACGCTGTAGCACCAGGTTTTATTAAAACAGCAATGACAGATATTTTACCAGAAGATGTTAAAGATAGTATGGCTAAACAAATTCCTTTAGGTGTTTTTGGAGAAGTAAGCGATATTGCTAATACAGTTGTTTTCTTAGCAAGTGATGATGCTAGATATATTACTGGTCAAACTATTCATGTTGACGGCGGAATGGCAATGTAAGGAGAAAGATGATGGAAAGAAGAAGAGTAGTAGTAACTGGACTTGGGGCAATTAATGCTATTGGTCATAATGTTGATGAGACATGGAAAAGTATTAAAGATGGAGTTTGTGGAATTGATGAAATTACTAACTATGACACAGAATTAACAAGAGTTAAAATTGCTGCGGAAGTTAAAGATTTCAATCCTGCAGATTATTTAGATAAAAAAGCAGTTCGTAAAATGGATCGTTTTACTCAATTTGGGGTAATTGCTGCAAAAGAAGCGTTTAAAGATGCTGCTTTAAATATTGAAGAAATTGATGCTGATCGTTTTGGGGTAGTAGTATCAAGTGGAATTGGGGGACTTGCAACAATTGAAAAAGATCATACTAAAGGATTAGAAAAAGGATATGATCGAGTTTCGCCATTCTTTGTACCAATGTCAATTACGAATTTAGCAGCTGGAAATATTGCTATTGAGTTAGGAGCTAAAGGATTATGTACATGCCCAGTCACTGCTTGTGCTGGTGGTACTAATGCTATTGGTGATGCTTTTAGAAATATTCGTGATGGATATCAAGATATAATGATAGCTGGTGGAGCTGAAGCAAGTATTACTCCGCTTGGAATTGGTGGCTTTTCATCAATGAAAGCTCTTTGTGATAATAATGATCCTAAACGTGCTTCTATTCCTTTTGATGCTGATCGTTGTGGCTTTGTTATGGGAGAAGGAGCTGGAATTATTGTACTTGAAGAATTAGAACACGCTAAAGCTCGTGGTGCTCATATTTATTGTGAGATGGTTGGCTATGGTGTAAGTTGTGATGCGCATCATATTACAGCGCCATTAGAAGATGGTTCAGGTGGTGCTAAAGCAATGATCAATGCCCTTAATGATGCTAATTTAAAACCTGAAGATGTAACTTATATTAATGCTCATGGTACTAGTACGCCATTAAATGACAAAGGGGAAACTATGGCAATTAAAACAGCTTTAGGTGAAGCTGCTAGAAGTGTTGCGGTATCTTCAACTAAAGGAAATACGGGACATTGTTTAGGTGCTGCAGGTGGAATTGAAGGTGTTATTTGTGTAAAAGCAATAGAAGAAGGTTTTATTCCTGCTACAATTAATTACCAAACACCTGATCCACTATGTGATTTAGATATTGTACCAAATACTGGTAGAGATCAAGAAGTAAATGTAGCTATGTCAAATTCATTAGGATTTGGTGGACATAATGCTACGATCGTATTTAAGAAATATGGAGAATAAGAAAATGGAATTAAATAGTAATCAAATTCAAGAAATCAATCCACATCGTTATCCTTTTGCTTTGGTTGATCGTATTATTGATTATAAACCGGGTCAGTGGGCTAAAGGAATAAAATGTGTTAGTGTAAATGAGATGCATTTTTGTGGACATTTTCCACAGCATCATGTTATGCCAGGGGTTTTGATTGTTGAAGCATTAGCTCAAGTAGGATGTATTGCAATTCTTTCAAAGGAAGAAAATAAAGGTAAGATTGCTTTTTTTGGGGGAATTAATAAATGTAAATTTAAAGGGCAAGTAACACCTGGTGATGTTTTAGAAATGGAATGTGTTTTAACAAAACAAAAAGGACCAATTGGAATTGGTGATGCGGTTGCTAAAGTAAATGGCAAGGTTGTTTGTAAAGCTGAGTTAACTTTTGCAGTTCAGTAAGATAAAATTGCACGAATCAAAGAATATTTTATCATATATATGTAATAAATAGTGAGTCATGGACAGAGATACCAACTAATGTTGATATCTCTGTTTTTTTGAAAGAAAGTTGATAAACTATTTATATATTATTTATATAAATAGTCTTGACTTAGAGTAAACTCCAAGTTGTATAGTATGGTTACGATAAAAGGAGATGATATAGTGACAATTAAAGAAGTAGCAGAAAAGTATCATATCAGCCAAGATACACTGCGCTATTATGAGCGAGTAAAAATGATTCCGAAAGTTACTAGAACATCTGGAGGAATACGAGATTATCAAGAAGAAGATTTGAAATGGGTAGAATTAGCAATTTGTATGAGAAATGCTGGATTGCCGATAGAAGTTATGATTGAGTATGTAAAACTATTTCAACAGGGTGATAATACTATTCCTGCAAGATTAGAACTTCTTAATAATCAAATGGATGTTTTGAGATTTCAAAAAAAGCAAATTGAAGAAACGATGGATAGACTTTCATACAAAATTTCTCGTTATGAAAAAGCATTAAAAACTGGTAAATTAATTTGGGACAAAGGAGAAAATAATGAATGAAAAAACTTGTAGCATTTTATTCGAGAGCTGATGAAAATTATTTTGGTGGCTCTATAAAGTACGTAACTATTGGTAATACTGAAAAAGCAGCAAAGATGATTTCAAAAATCACGGGTGCTGATTTATTTAAGATTGAACAAAAGAAACCTTATGCAAAAGATTATAATACTTGTATTAAAGAAGCAAAAAAAGATTTGCAAACAAATGCCAGACCAGAACTTGTGGGCTTGTTAGATAACTTGGAACAATATGATGAAATATATCTTGGATATCCTAATTATTGGCAAACTATGCCAATGGCAGTATATACATTTTTAGAAGAATTTAATTTTACGGGAAAAATAATACATCCTTTTTGTACCCATGAAGGTAGTGGACTTTCATCAACAGAAAAAGATATTAGAAATGCAGCTCAAGGTGCAAAAGTTACAAAAGGACTGGCAATAACCGGAAGCGCTGTAGATAATGCACAAAAAATAATTGAAAGGTGGATATCAAATGAAGTATAAGAAAGGCTATGTTTATCATTTAATGGATCAAGGCGGACCAACAGATGCACGTGAAGAATATTTCAAGGATGCAAGTGACGAGATGCTTCGTGCTAGGACTCTTTGTGCAAAGGCAAATGCTATATTACCTAATGATTCATCTTATCTTAAATACTTAGAGGAATTATTTGGAAGAGAACTTAAAGATATAAGAATACTTACACCATTTATTTGCGACTTTGGAAATAGGGTGAAATTTGGTAAAAACGTATTTATTAATCACTCTGCTATTTTATCTGCTTCAGGTGGAATTGAATTTGAAGATGGGGTAATGATTGCACCAGGGGTTCGTATTGCTACGATCAATCATGATATGAATGCTAGGCATTATATTTATACTTATGGAAAAGTAACAATAAAAAAGAATGCGTGGATCGGCATGAATGTAACTATTTGTCCAGGGGTAACGATTGGAAAATATGCTGTTGTTGGAGCTGGGGCAGTTGTTACAAAAGATGTACCAGACTATGCAGTAGTTGGAGGCGTTCCAGCAAAAGTGCTTCGTTATCAAGAACCTGCCAAACAAAAAGAATAAAGAAAATAATATGTCTATAAAAACTGCATATGAAGAAATTAAGAATATCATGTATAAAATTTTTCTTGCTTAGTATTTAGTGAAGATGATTATACTGTTTGTAAAAAGTTATACATTACAGCAAATTATATAATCAGTTAGAAAAATAAGGAATTAGGATTTTTAATTTTAAATATTAAGATGATTTAAGAAATGTTGAATATTTAAAAAGTTATGTGTGTTCTAAAATATCTTTTATTTATAAGTGTAAAGAAGATTAAATCCAGGATTACTGATTTAATAATCATGTTTTTTGAAACTTTCAAAGGCAAGGATAATCTGTCTATAAAAATAAAACAAAACAGAATCTCTGTTTTGTTTTTGCTTATAATGAAATATATTATCTTTTTTTAAAAAATCTGAAAAACCTAGAAAAATTTTCGCAATTGAAATAATTTTCACTTTGAACCCAAGCAGGGCAAGTTTCAAAATTATCAGTTATTACAAAATATCCGTAAATGTCCATTTAATGTCCCTCCTGAATGTTCTTTTTTTTTACAATAATATTATATAATAAACTTTTAATAATTCTAGGGACATAGATTATAAAAAAACAATCATTATTTGTGCATAGTGCACAAATAATGGTAAAATAAAAAAAGAGGAGGAAAAACAAATGGGATTTACAATAGAAGATGCATTGATTCAAACTCAAAAACAATACCGTTTAAAACTATTAGCCGGTAAAGAAGGCTGTGGAAATGCAATGAGTTGGGTTCATATGATTGAGGATACTAAAATAATTCAACAATTATGGGGAAAAGAGTTAGCAGTAACGACAGGATTAGGGTTTCAAAGTCATGATGCACTTTTTGATTTTATTAAATGTTTAGTTAAATATCATAGTGTCGGGCTGATCATTAATACAGGTAAGTATATTTTTGAGGTTTCTCAAGATATTATAGATTATTGTAATGAGCAAGAATTCCCGTTATTAACAACACCTTGGGAAGTTCATATGGCTGATTTGATCAAAGATTTTAGTATGCGCTGTTTATTTTCAGAAAGAGAAGATCAACAAATATCAAAATTATTTCAAGAAGTATTTACGACTGTCCAAACAGTTGAGGAAGTGCGACCACAGTTAATGAGTTCATTTGATGTTGATGGTTATTTTCAAGTAGTGTTAATTGAAATCGAGGATTCTGATCAGTTTGATGCTATTGAAAGAAGAAAGATTGCTTTTCAATTAGAATTATGTTTTGAAAAAATTGAAAGTCCCTATACTTTTTTCTGGTTTGATGGATGTTTTGTTTTAGTTGTAAATAATCTTGAACCTGATAATCTAGAAAGAATTATTGATAAAATGTATAAAAGAACTAAAAAAAGAATGGAAGGCAAATATATTCATTTAGGTATTGGCAGTCAAATGCTGGATTTTAGACAGGTGATTTTAAGTTATAAGCGAGCTCGTGCTGCAGTTTCAATGGCTACACAGTTTCAATTACCTATCGTTTCTTTTGAAGAAATGGGGATATATCAAATTCTTTTTTCAATCGAAGATAAACAAATACTTAGTGAAATGTATCACAGTTTATTACAGCCTATTATTGAGTATGATCAAAAACATCATGGGGAATTAGAAAAAACACTTTTTTATTATTTGTTTTATAATGAAAGTCAAATTGAAATGGCTAAGAATCTTTATCTGCATCGAAATACTATTAATTACCGAATGCTTAAAATTAAAGAGCTGCTGGGATGTCAGTTAGATACTTTTGAAGAAAAAATGTTATATATGTTAGCGATGTATATTAAAAAGATTTTAAATGAGGATGATATTTAATAGTTATGGAGGATAGCTTATGTACGATGATATTTTGGAGTTTAAAGGAACTTGGCGAATATATCAACAAAGAGTTCTTGATAAATTTGCTGGGTATAGTCAAGATCACAAAATTCATGTAGTTGCAGCTCCGGGTTCGGGAAAGACAACACTGGGGATTGAACTTATTAAACGTACTAATCGTATCACTTTGATTTTAACACCTACAATTACAATTAGAGAACAATGGATAGATAGAATTAATAAAGCTTTTTTATGTAATGAAGCTATTAGTGATAAATATATATCTCGAGATTTAAAATATCCTAAATTAATTACAGTAGCTACTTATCAAGCACTTTTTAGTGCAATGAGTAGATATCAGGGAAAATTAATTGAAGAAAATGATGAGTTTGAGATGATTGAGGAAGTTGATTATGATGATTTTGATCTAATAGAAACTTTTAAAAGTCTGCAATTAGGAACATTATGTCTTGACGAGTGTCATCATTTAAGAAATGAATGGTGGAAATCATTGGAAAAATTTAAAAAAGCTTTTGATGATATTTTTACAATTGCTTTAACAGCTACACCGCCATATGATGCAAATATAAATATGTGGACCCGTTATATGGATATGTGTGGTGAGATAGATGAAGAGATAACAGTACCAGAATTAGTTAAAGATGGAACATTGTGTCCGCATCAGGATTATGTTTATTTTAATTATCCAACTAATCAAGAAAAGCAGGAAGTAAATGTTTTTAAGGAAAATGCCCAAAGCATTTTAAATAATTTATGTAATGATCAGCAATTTTTACAGGTGATTCAAGCTCATCGTTTTTTTACAAGTACTGTAAGTGATGAGGAGTTATTAGAAAATCCAGCGTATTTGTCGGCACTATTAATTTTTTTAAATGAGGGTAAAATTCCTGTATCTAAACGATTTCAAAAATTATTAGGTTTTAAGAAATTGGAACCAGTAACTTTGAAATGGCTGGAAATATTATTACAGGGATTTATTTATGATGATACTGATTCATATTTAGTTGATGAAAATTATCGCCAGCAGATGATAAAGGAGTTAAAGGCAAAAGGTTTGATTGAAAAGCGAAAAGTTACTTTACAAGTTAATCAGGCTCTTGAAAAGATATTGATTAATTCAAAAGGAAAATGTGAAAGTATTAAACAAATCATTTTTCATGAATACCAAAATTTAAAGGATGATTTAAGATTATTGATTCTTACAGATTATATTCGAAAAGAGTACGAAAGTTCTTTAGGAGATGAAACTAAAGATGTTAATAATTTAGGTGTGATACCTTTTTTTGAACAATTAAGAAGAGAAAATAAATCGCTAAAGTTAGGTGTTTTATGTGGCAGTATAGTTATTATTCCAATTGAAGCAAAAGAAGTACTGCTTAAAAAGATAAATGATGCTAATAAAATTAAATTTATTAAAATTGGTAAATTAGAAGATTATGTTAAAGTAGAGCTTAAAGGAAATCAGCATTTTTTAATTGATATAATTAGTGAATTATTTACTCAAGGATATATCCAGGTATTAATTGGAACTAAATCATTATTGGGAGAGGGTTGGGATTGTCCATGTGTTAATACTTTGATTTTAGCAAGTTTTGTAGGCTCTTATATGTTGAGTAACCAAATGCGGGGCAGAGCAATCAGGGTATTTAAGGATGATCCTAATAAAACTAGTAATATTTGGCATTTGGTTTGTGTAAAACCAAGAGATAATTTACAAGTTGATAATAGTAGTGAAGATTTTGAAATGTTGACACGACGGATGGAACATTTTTTAGGATTGCACTATCGACATGATACGATTGAAAATGGAATCGAACGATTATCAGCAATTAAATTTCCATTTAATCAAAGCAATGTTAAAAAGATCAATCAGGAAATGTTAAGTTTATCTAAGCAGCGACAATCATTAAAAGATAGATGGGAACGTTCTCTAGCTGTATATGAAAAAATTGAAATTGTTGATGAAGCTAAAGTAAAAGATAAATATATATCAGTAGTATTATTTAATGATGCTTTACGAATCTTGGTCGTAATGATCATAGCCGGAATAATTGGAGTAATCTTAGGATTACCTTTATTAAAAGATCTATCGTTATCATCAATTCAAAAATATCTTTTTGCAGCAGGATATATCGCGATATTTTCTTTAGGAATATTATTATCTTTAAAAAAAGTTCTTACTTTAAAAAATCCGCTGGCACGTTTAAATATATTTGGCAAAGGAATTAGAGAAGCTTTAGAAAAAACTAATCAGCTTGACAGTTATAATAGTCGTATTGAAGTAGAATCTTATGGAGTAAGACATGCGGTTTACCTACTTGGTGGAACTGGACATGATAAAGCTTTATTTGCAAAATGTGTTAGTGAATTTTTTGCTTCGATCGATAATCAGCGATATATTCTTTATAATCCAAAACGTAGGAATAAATTAGACGGTTATTTTGCTATACCTGATTGTTTTTCTAAAAGGAAAGAAGATGCAACTATTTTTGCACAATATATGAAACCATTTATTGGCAAATATGAGGTTGTTTATACGAGAAATGAAAATGGTAGAAAAATTCTTTTAGATGCTCGGATCAAGGCTTTAGCCAATCGTGAAGAACGTTGTTTTACTAGAAAAAAAGTAAAAGGAGCTTTAGAATAGTAACAGTTATGTTATACTGTTTTTAGGTGATAAGATGAAATGTTTAATAGAAAAGAAATGTGGCAGTTGTAAATATATTAATAGTAGTTATCAAAAACAATTAGATATCAAAAAAGAGTATTGTAAAAAACTCTTAAAAGATAATCATTTAGATATGTATCATGTAGAAGATGTGTTAGGGATGGAACATCCCTATGAGTATCGTAATAAAATAATTATTGCTTTTAATCAAAAGTATGAATTTGGTTTTTATGAAGAAGATAGTCATAAAATTATTCCCTATGATCGTTGTTTATTACATGAAGAAGTAAGTGATTTAATTATAAAGAAAATTCAAAGTTTATTAAAAAGATATCGAGTTAGTATTTATGATGAGAATCGAAATAAAGGCTTGTTAAGACATGTTTTAATTCGTAGAGCAATCGTTAGTGATCAAACAATGGTAGTTTTGGTTTGTAATGATAATGTGTTTAAAGGGTCTAAGAATTTTTGTAATGAGTTAATAAAGAGTTTTCCTAGTATTAAAACAGTTGTTTTAAATGTTAATAAGAGAAAGACAAGTATTGTTTTAGGTAATGATGAAAAGGTACTTTATGGTAAGGGGTTTATTGTTGATGAATTATGTGGTTTGAAGTTTAAGATTTCACCGAAATCTTTTTATCAGATCAATCATCATCAGTGTGAAATACTTTATCATAAAGCTTTGGAGCTATTGAATTTAAAAGGAAATGAAATTGTTATTGATGCTTATTGTGGAATTGGAACGATTGGAATGATTGCTTCAAGTAAAGTAAAAGAGGTAATTGGAGTAGAGGTAAATAAAGATGCTGTTAAAGATGCCATCAATAATGCTAAGATGAATAAAATTAGTAATATCAAGTTTGTTAATGATGATGCCACTGCTTTTATGATTAAACTGGCTAAGCAAAAACAAAAAGTTGATTGCATCATTATGGATCCCCCTCGAAGCGGGAGCACTAAAGAATTTATGGATGCAATAAAGATTTTAAGTCCTCAAAAAGTTGTCTATATTTCATGTGATCCAAGTACTCAGGTTCGAGATATCAAGTATCTTGCAAAACTAGGATATCGTAGTAATGTCATGTATCCAGTTGATATGTTTCCCCATACTACACATATAGAGACTATAGTGTCGATACAAAGAAAAGATATGTAGAAATCCTTAATTCTCGCGAAGGCAATGAGGAGAATGAAACATATGATAGGACTTGTAAAGCCTGAAAATACGAGACATTCGACAACTGCCCGTAGGCTGAGAATTTCATTGAAATTCTCAGATTTAGGCACTTTCATAAGCATATCGTGTTTACAGACGAGGGTGAGAAAATGAGGAATAAAGAGATTAAGGATTATATCAATGTGTCGGTGATGGTTGATATAGAGTGGGGAGATACAAAGGAGAAGTAGTGGAAATGATAAAGAGAATAAGAATTGAAAACTTCAAATGTATTAAAGGTAGTTTTACTTTAGATTTTAAAAAGGGAATCAACATCTTAGTTGGAAATAATGAAGCAGGAAAATCTACAATACTAGAAGCTGTTCATTTAGCATTAAGTGGTATTTTCAGAGGAAAAACTATAAGAGGTAATTTAACTCAATATTTATTTAATTATGATGTTGTGACTCAATATTTAAAAGATGTTAATAGTGGAAAAGCATCAGAAGCACCCTATATTCTAATTGAATTGTATATGAATGAAAACTTTCCTATATTGGAAGGAGATAAATTTTCAGACAAATCTATGCCGGGAAAAAATAGTGGTATTGCAATGAAAATTGCTTTAGATGATAAATATTATGAAGAATATAATGCTTTAATTAACGCTGGTAACTTAGCGAGTTTACCAATAGAATATTATGATGTTGAATGGTATGCTTTTTCTCGAAAACCTTTGACTTCAAGAAGCGTTCCTATTAAATCATCATTTATTGATGTTGGGGTAAGCAAATTTCAAAATGGTTCAGATATTTATATTTCAAGAATTGTTCAAAACATACTTGAAACAGAAGAAAAAACGAAAGTAGCGCAGTCATACAGAAAATTAAAAGAAATATTTGCTAAAGATCCAGCAATAGAAAATATTAATTCAAAAATTTCGGGTATTTCAAAATTGAGTGATAAGGAAATAGAGTTAACGGTAGATTTGGGAGCGCGTTCTACATGGGATGGGAGTCTCATTACACAACTTGACAATATTCCTTTTGACTTTATTGGAAAAGGCGAGCAGGCTATAGTAAAGACCGATTTAGCATTATCTAATAAGAAAGCGGAAAATGCTTCTATCATTCTTATTGAAGAGCCGGAATGCCACATAAGCCATGCTCGTTTAAATCAATTATTAAAGAGTATTAAAGAAAACTATGGAGATAAACAAATAATTATTTCCACGCATAGTAGTTTTGTTTCTAATAAATTGGGGCTTGATAATTTAATATTACTTAATCAACAAAACACTGTTCGGTTTTCTGATTTGAAATCTAAAACATTAACATTTTTTGAAAAAGTATCAGGTTATGATACCTTGCGAATGATACTTTGTAAGAAAGCTATATTGGTAGAGGGAGATTCTGATGAACTGGTAATTCAAAGAGCATATATGGATACTCACAATGGAAAACTGCCTATTGAAGATGGAGTTGAAATAATATCAGTGGGAACATCATTTTTACGGTTTTTAGAGATAGCTGAGCGTTTAAGTATTCCAGTAAAAGTTGTAACTGATAATGATGGAAGTGTAGCTTCTTTGGAAGAGAAATATAAAAAGTATATTGGCAAAAATAAAAAATCAAATATAGTAATTTGCTATGATAGTAATGAGTATACGGGGTCATTAACGATAGGAAAAGCTAAAAAGCCTTTTAATTATAATACATTGGAACCTCTTTTGTTAAAAGCAAATGATTTAGATACGCTTAATCGGATATTAGATACTAATTATTCTACAGAAGATGATCTGCACAAATATATGAAGGAGAACAAAACAGAATGTGCTTTGAAAATTTTTTCGGCAAAGGATAATATAGAATATCCTGAGTATATTAAGAGGGCAATACTATGAAAAATAAATTGCTGATTGCATCTGCTGGAGCAGGTAAAACAACAATGTTTGTTAAAGAAGCTTTATCATGTACGGAGTCTGTTCTTATAACTACGTTTACTGAAGAGAATGAAAAGGAAATAAAGAAAAAATTTATAAAACTGAATAATGGTATAATTCCCCCTAATATCACAATACAGACATGGTTTTCTTTTTTGATTGAACATGGTGCAAAGCCATATCAAGGTAAGCTTACAGAGAAAAAAATAAACGGTTTATTTTTAGTAAATGAAAAATCCGGCTTAAAATACAAAGGGAAATATCCTGTATACTTTAAAGAAGATGAAATAGATAAACATTATTTTACAGCAGACTATCAAATTTATTCTGATAAACTATCAAAATTTTGTGTTAAATGTAATGAGAAAAGTAATGGATATGTAGTTGAGCGCATTTCTGCATTGTTTCATCGTATTTATATTGATGAAGTACAAGATATGGCTGGTTATGATTTGGAATTTATAAAACTTTTATTGCAAACGAATTCGATGGTTAAAATGGCTGGAGACCCGAGACAGGTAACTTACCATACACATTTTTCTGATAAATATAAAAAATATTCTAGTGGGAAAATCCAAGAATTTATACAAAATGAGTGTAAAAAAATTAATTGTGATGTAGATACTGAAACATTGAAGGGGAGCTGGCGTAATAATAAAATAATATGTGAATTTGCAAATAGTATATTTCCAGAATATCCTAAATGTGAGTCTTTGCAGACAGAAGTAACAGGGCATGATGGAATATTTCTTGTAAAAGAAAAAGATGTTGAACAATATTTAAAAGAGTACTGTCCTTTACAATTAAGGTATTCAAGAACTAAAAAGGTAAATCTCAATTATCAAACAAAAAATTTTGGTGAGTCGAAAGGAGCTACCCATGATCGTGTGCTAATTTATCCAACACAGAAGATATTGGATTGGTTATTTGATAATAAAGATATTAATAGTTTTGAAGTTAAATGTAAATTTTATGTAGCCGTTACCAGAGCTAAATATAGTGTGGCAATAGTGTGTAAAAACGATGTGAATACGGAAGTTTTGCCTATATATCAAAGTAATGTCTGATATGATGAAAGCACGTAGACATAAGTATAATAAATAATTATTTACAGGCGGTCTGTCCAGTGGCATGCGAAGTGTAAGCCGCTGGATCGGACTAGCCTGTGTTGGATTAGCGTAAGCCAATCCAACTTGTAACCCTAGTTATCTAACAGTGAGGTACAAATACAATAGGAAACAGGAATCAAATTACTCAAAGCGCTGATTACATAGATGTGAGTAATCGTAAGGCGGCTTTTTCAGCGGAAAGCTATAGTAGAGATATTTTAAATACCATACCGTATTATGATGAAGTTTATAATCAGATAGCAGATGTGGTTTCCGTTGCATTTTTAAATAAGGTAGTATCATGGTTGGATGTAGGCTGTGGGACTTGTAAAATGGCAGAAGTGGCATTGGAACAATGCAATGTGGGAAAGATGATTTGTACTGATAATTCGTCTGCCATACTAGAGGTAGCAAGACAAAAAATCAGTTCTTCCTATGTATGGAAGTGTTACAGAGTTGCGAAAAACGTTGGATTATGACTTTTCTAAGGAGAGGGAGTTTTCCTACACAATCTTCTATTGAATGAGAACCATCCGCTTTATAACCAAACATTGCATATCAGTGAAGCATTTAAGAAAACAGAAAAACCGGACATTGATATTTTAAAAGCGGATATTGAAAAAGTTTTCCAGCCCAAAACGGTAAGTAATATTTTGCAGCTTTATGAAAAATTTTCAGATCAATCAATTTTTGGACGTTCAGATGTGATGAAAGTGATTGGTATTAGGACATCTAGAGCTTCTGAGTTTTTGAGAGAATTGACAAAACATGGCATTATTGAGCCAGTATCTGGTCATGGAAAAGGAAAGTACCGGTTTCGTCTTCAGTAAGATTGAGGCAATGTTTTTTGGGATAAAGCATAGGAACTATAAATAGATCAGATGGTTTCTGACCTATTTAAAAATCTAATATAATAATTTTTCTGGACAAATTATTTTGGAAATTGTGTTGTATGGTAATGGTAAGACTGATAAAATACATACTCAATACCAGAGAAACCGAATATATCCTCTTGTGCCATGTAGAGGCAGTCTGTCTGCTAACGAGAAATGATCAATAAATCAAAGTTTTTTGCAGAATGGTAATACAGGAACTGAATTATCTCAGAATTAATATATAAATGTTGATATCCCTTTTTGGTAAACACATAAGATTGTAGGTGATTAGAAAATGAGAAAAGTTATTTTATACATTGCCATGAGCCTTGATGGTTACATCGCAGATCAAAATGGAAACGTAGATTGGCTAAATGAATATGATAGTGATGAGGATGTGGAAGGGACAGACAGCTATTCCCTGTTTCTTGATAAGGTGGATACAGTCATAATAGGTTATAATACTTATCATCAGATTGTGACGGAATTATCTCCGGAACAATGGGTATACAAAGGTTTGAAGAGCTATGTTATTACTCATAACAAAATACTATCAAATTCGGAAATCGTGTTTGTAAATAACAGTCCGAGTAATCTGATAAAAAATTTGAAGAAAGAATCTGGAAAAGATATTTGGATATGTGGTGGAGCAAGTATTATCAAGCAGCTTATGCAGGAAGATTTGATTGATAGGTACTATATTTCTGTTATTCCAATAATTCTCGGAAATGGTATTAAGCTTTTTGATGAGATTGACAATGAAATAAAATTAGATTTAGTTCAAACAATAAGGAGTAACAGTGGTATAGTAGAGTTAGTATATGAACATAGAACCTGACTTTGGCAGTTGAATAGAAAAAAATGGTGCTAACTCGTATAAATCATGGGAGTGTAAAATAAAGTGTGTAAGTAAGTAATATGTGTTATATTACTGCTACACACTTTTCTTATTATCAAAATTAAAAATATGGAGGTTAATGAAATATGGCAAGAATAAAAAGAGATCCAAAAACAGTAGCTTTGGCTCAACAAATTATTGATACTTATAATCCACAATCAGCACAGGATATGGATGAAGCTTTAAAAGATATTTTTGGACCATTATTTGAATCAATGCTTCAGGGAGAAATGAACAACCATCTTGGTTATGCATCTAACAGTAAAGAAGAAAAAAAGACATTAAACAGAAGAAATGGTTATTCTCCTAAAAAAATAAAAACATCAAGAGGAGAATTAGATATTAATATACCTAGAGACAGGGAGGCATCTTTTGAACCGCAAATTATTCCTAAGAGAACGAGAGATGTTTCGGACATTGAAAATAAAGTCATCTCAATGTATGCAAAAGGAATGTCTCAAAGAGATATATCAACCACAATTGAAGATATCTATGGATTTTCGGTTTCTCATGAAATGATTTCCGATATAACCGATGCTATCATTCCTGAACTGGAAAACTGGCAAAACCGACCACTATCTCAATGTTATGCATTCTTGTTTGTTGACTGTTTATATGTGACAGTAAGAAATGATTATGAGGTAAAGGAATATGCTGTATATGCTGTTTTAGGCTATGACATCAATGGAAACAAGGAAATACTGGGGTTATGGTTAAACGAGACAGAAAGCAAGCATAAATGGATGCAGATTTTTGATGAAATCAAAGCGAGAGGTGTGGAAGATGTTTTCTTTATATCTATGGATGGTGTTAGTGGACTTGAAGATGGTGCGAAAGCAATATTTCCCAATGTTGTGGTACAAAGATGTATTGTCCACCTTATAAGGAATTCTATTAAATATGTCCCAAGCAAGGATTATAAGCGATTTACACAATCATTGAAAAAAGTTTATGGAGCTCCTAGTTTAAAGGCGGCCAAAAACGCATTTGAAACATTCAAGAATGAGTGGAAACAATATCCGGGAGCAGTTGATGTATGGGAAAGGAACATTCATCATGTAGAACAGCTGTTTGATTATGGATCAGCCATCAGAAAAGTTATGTATACAACCAATGCAATTGAAAGTGTCAATTCAAGTTTTAGAAAGGTCATAAAAAAAGGAGCATTTCCAAATGAGACAGCGGTATTAAAAGTGTTATATTTAAGAGTTCTTGAATTATCGAAAAAATGGTCAGGTGGGCGTGTATCAAATTGGGCAATGGTTATGAATCAATTAATGATGGATGATAGATTTTCAACAAGAATCCAAAAATATTTAGAAAAATAAAATGACCTATATATACTCGATATAAGTCATTTCTATAGTTCTTTGACAATTTAATAAAATTACTTACACAAATTTCTTGACATTCCCTAAATCATCGAGTCAGCATCATTTTTATTTGTCTGTCAGTTAGATAATAATTTGTAATTGGTTGATTCAATATGCCGGCCAGTTCTACTATGAATCGCGTGGATCTTGTGATGTTTATGTATCTATGCTCATTTATCTGAATAACTTTAAATGTTTTAATGAATTCACATATTTCACTCGTTGCGTATTTGTTTTCCAATACCTTAAACTGGAATATGCGTATTAACAGTACCGCTATATAACATATCAGAAAATGTCCTTTGATGCTGTTTTCCTTTTGCAGATATACCGGTCTTGCATCCAGTTCGCTTTTCATGATTCTGAATGATTCTTCTATCCTCCACAGGTTGTGATAGGCATAATATATTTCACAATCGTCCATTTTATATTCTGATGTCACCAGTAGATTATACCCGGCAGCTGCTTTATCCTGCTCTATCGCCTTTTCATTCAACTGCACTTCTGCTTTGCTTCCATCTTTCCCCTGAAAAATAATATATTTTGAACTTTCTCCATATTCTTCCTTCTTTGCCTGGCTTGCTTTCAGCTTCCTGGCTTTTTCTATCATGCGGTTTATTTCAAATATCTTTTTTTTATACAATTTAGGATTGAAAGTAGCAACTCTTTTTTCCCTGACTTTTTTGACATATTCCCTTCCGTTTTCATCAGTATAGGAATAGGTGTATTCTTCAATGCATGACTTGTATTTGAATAATATATTATTTTTTTCATCTTTTACTTCTGTATAATCGTTATCCAGTAACACCCATGTTTTTTCGACTTTAGCCAGTTTCTTGACTGATTTGGAAAAAATATATCCGTCTCTGTTGTTGATTGCAGTTATAATGTTTCTGGCACTGTTTAATCCTTTATCGGCTATCCGGATAGTTCTAC
Source organism: Clostridium sp. Marseille-Q5894 (assembly GCF_946902305.1). Lineage (NCBI taxonomy): Bacteria > Bacillati > Bacillota > Clostridia > Eubacteriales > Clostridiaceae > Clostridium > Clostridium sp. Marseille-Q5894. The sequence goes on from NZ_CAMPPT010000007.1 coordinate 47,315, forward strand.
CCTTAATATTATTCCTATCCTTCAGACTTTTGATTACATTTCTGAATACCGGCTGTTCAGATTCATTTCCAGGATACATCTCCATTCCAATAGGTATCATATTGGCATCCAGCAGCAATCCCAGTCCTACTATGGGATCTTTTCGGTTTTCTTTGCTGGGTCCTTTTTTTTGAAATGAATTTTCCCTATCTATTTCAAAATAGAAGTTAGTGCAGTCGAAGTAGGTATGTTTTGTATCGATGCCATAGTTTTCGCTGGTAGCCACTGTAAATATCTCTACTATTTTTTGATATTCTTCCCCCAGGAATTCCACTGCATCCAGTATCTGATAGTAGCTGTCATGGCTGCTGTTGAACATAGAGGGGAGGACATCATGAAATGTTCTGTGTTTAGACAGTGGAGAGACAAGTCTAGCATATACCAGAGATGAAAAGACATCAAAGACATTGAAATGAAATTGTCTATTGGATTGTAAATAATCAAAATGTTCCCTGACATCAAGATTAGTCATTATGTTAGCCAAGGGGAAATATCCCAGATATCTTTCAGGAGAGATTTCAGAAATCAACCTTTGATTGATCTTTCTGTTGGCACATTCAGCTTTTCTCTGTGCGTTCAATCGATCAACTTCCTTTTGATAGTAGGAGATAGGGTCATCGATGCCGCTGTCAATGAGCTTTTGAATATTGCCTAAGGAACGATAGCTGCGATGTCTGGTACCTTTGACATCAGGGGAGTAGAAACTTTCATAGATGGAAAGATAAGTACGAGATTGGTGTTTAGAAACCTTTAAAAAGAAAGCCAAAATATCACCTCCAAACAATACACCATGACACCATTATTATAACACAAACAAAAAATTTTTTAAATAATTTTCAAATAAAAAAAGCCCATAAAATGGACTAAATTTAAATACATGATTAATTATTCCCAAATAAACATGGTGCTAACTGCTAAAGACGGGAATCTGGAAAAGATATTTGGATATGTGGTGGAGCAAGTATTATCAAGCAGCTTATGCAGGAAGATTTGATTGATAGGTACTATATTTCTGTTATTCCAATAATTCTCGGAAATGGTATTAAGCTTTTTGATGAGATTGACAATGAAATAAAATTAGATTTAGTTCAAACAATAAGGAGTAACAGTGGTATAGTAGAGTTAGTATATGAACATAGAAGTAATGGAAGATAAAAGTGAAAATTTGTATTCACCTTATATGTTCATGGCTTAGTTTTGTTAATAAAAATTCAGGGAAATATTGAAACTGTTTGCCTTTTATCAAGAAAAAGCCAGTAATTCAAAGGTTGTCACCAGTTTGGAGCGAATGTTTTTATTGAAGTATAGAATGTAGATATGTTTTCGAAAAGGTTAAAATAACAGAGTTGTAGGAAATTGTATGAATATGGGACTATAAAATAAACCGCTGGAGCGTGGAAATTTTCCATGTACCAGCGGTTTTTAAATCAATCTTAACAAGGGATACTGCCTTTGATGGAGATGGATATGAACTTCATGCTGAAAAAACTAGATCACATTAAGGTCTTTGTGGATAAAATATTACTGGTGGTGTTCTTGGAAGGGACTGAAATTGGATGTAAAAAAGAAAAAGAGTAAGAAAAGTGGTCGATTGGTAGTTTTAGCGATTCTGATCAGTCTTTTTTTGCTATCGTGAAATCTAGCGTATGTAATAAAATATCAATACTTGAATAGTTTGAACATTTAGAGATTACCCTATGAAAAAGAGGAAATATGATGTATAGAGAATATGATAAATTTATTGCAGGTACAGAGATTTTTGATAATACAAATAAATTATTTAATAAAACTCAAAAGGAATTGTTAGAACTTATAACGAATGATATAAATGAAGATAGGAAATATTTATTAACATAGGAAAGACAATTATTTAAATCGGTGTCAGTAAATCAGGGGCTTATTTTGATATGTATAGAAATGAGATAAAAGTACAAATATTAAATAAATCATATCAACATATATTCTTAGATAAACAGTAATTTTAGAAATATTGATTTTAATATTGATATTCATCAACTTCTTTCATAGATGATAATGTTTACCGGTTATATAACTATTTTATTATTTTTAAATAATCATTCTGATACATTTTAGTATTTATAAAAGTGTAAAATATTTTTTGTAATAAATGATAAAAATGAAAGAAAAACTAATTTTTGTTGTCTATATAGATGAAGGGATATTAAATAATAGGGAAAGGAGGTTAAGCAATGAAGGATGATGAAATCATTGAATTATATTGGAAACGCTTAGAAGCAGCTATTTTTGAAACTGATCGAAAATACGGGCACTACTGTTATACTATTTCTCATAATATTTTACATAACCATGAAGATGTAGAAGAGTGTGTTGATGATACCTATGTAAAGGCATGGGAATCAATCCCGCCCCAACGACCTAAATGTTTATCAGCATTTTTAGGGAAAATCACACGTAATATTTCTTTAAATAAATATAAGCATTACAATACAAAAAAGCGTGGATTAGGACAAGTAGAACTTGTTTTTACAGAACTGGAAGATTGTATCTCTTCACCGGATAGTGTTGAACAGGTCATTGATGAAAGATTTTTGATTCAATGTATTAATCATTTTCTTTATAATTTGCCGGAGTTAAAAAGAAATATCTTTATTTGTCGTTATTGGTATTTATATCCAATTTCAAAAATTGCTGAAAAATATGATATGAGTGAAAACAAAATTAATTTAATGCTATTTAGAATGAGAAAAAAATTAAAGTTATATCTTAAAAAGGAGGGCATAATTTTATGAAAAGTGAAAAGCTGCTTTATGCAATTGGAGAGATTGATGATGATTTGGTGAAAAACGCACTATCAATGAAAAAAAGAAAAGTATATCAGCCAAGAAGAAAATGGGTAATTGTTACAACCTGTGTATCTATGGGATTAATAATAATTAGTATATTAAGTATAAACAAGTTCAGATTTTTAAATAATGAACAATCTACAGTGCAAACACAAATAATAATAGATTATCACACAAATGTGTCTGATCTTTTAATGAATGAAAAGACTAGTTCTAGTGAAATATTAAATGTTCAAGTATTTCCCGTAAAGGGACGAATTGCAACATATCATCAAGTAATTGTTAGTACTAAAGGGATGGAACTATTACCAGATAGTCTTGGCAAACCTTTAGAGGGGGTAGATAATTGTTATCGACTTTTAGGGCATAATGAATTACAGTATCTTATTGTCCAAAATGGTGATGATTTTACATTATGGGAGTTTGCATCATTTCTGGTTTGGGATGATGAGACATTTGATCAAGTAAAAAATGATTTTTTAAAGGGAAAATCTGAGTGGTCTAATTATCCATGGTTTAGCTTAGAAATGGATTTTACAGCATATAGTTATGATATGGTATTAAAAGAAATTTATGGCTTAACTTCAGCAGATGCTATTTCAAGTATTGTTGTAGGGGTGGCTGATATGGACAATACTGAAGCAGGATTAGCTTTACAAAAGGAAATAGGTGAGATTACGATTACTGATAAAAATGATATTGAAGATATATACAAAATTATATCTACAATGAATTGTTTGGATGATGATAATTGGGAGAAAATAGGAATTGGTAGTGATACAAGCACTTTAGAAAAAGTTCGGCAAGGACGATATCTTACCATTAATTTTAATGATAATATGCAAATTGACAGTTTAAAATATACAGGAATTTCAAAACAATTTTATGAATACGGAGGAGTTGCTTATAATGTGTTAGATAATAATGATGCTAAAAAAATTGAAAAAATTTTAAAAATATAAATTACAGGCAAAAAAACGTTGTAGAGATTTTTCTACAACGTTTAATAATTTTTAAACTAATTCTCTAAGAACTTGAATAACGCCATCTTCTTCATTGGATTTAGCGATATGTTTAGCAATCGCTTTTAATTTTTCAATTCCATTACTCATCGCATATGATTCTTCACTGTTTAATAATAATTCATAGTCATTCATTTGATCACCAAAAGCCATACATTCTTCTTTACTAATATGAAAATAATTTTGAATAAATTTTAACCCTGTCCCTTTATTAACACTTTTATTGAAAATATCAAACCAGATTGTCCCAGTTGTAACAGCTTGTAAATGATCAGGTAGATGATCTTTTATCATATCAACATATTTATCAGATTCTTCATTAAAATCAGCTATAGAAAATTTCATGATTTGATCATCAATAGCTTTATAATCATCAATAAAAACATAATTATGAAGAAATAATTTCAAAAAATCTTCTTTATCTCGAAATTTATTAGAGATATAAGAATGCTTTAACCCACAATAAACAATCATTAGATCTTCAAATCCTAATAACAAATTTAAAATATTTTCTTTATCATCTTGTTTTAATATACTTGTATATAATACTTTGTTTTGATATACGATTTTATTACCATTTTCAACAAGATACACAAGATCATCTTTTATTAGATCAAATCTATTTTTAACAAGTTCATATTGATTTCCAGTAGCAATAACAAACTTAATATTTTTTTCTTTTAACTTATAAAATATATCATAAAATTCTTTATTAAAACTCTTATCCTCTCTTAATAAAGTACCATCTAGATCAGTTGCAATCAATTTAATCATAATCCTAACTCCTTTATTCTAATAACAGTATTTATTGTATACTAAAAATAATTATGAGTAAATTTAATATTTTGAAAATAATATAAAGAAAAGATTTTTCCAAATTAAAAAAGCGTTATCCGCTTTTTTAATCAAAAGTTACATATTGATTTTCTAATGGTGGAACAACTTCCAATTGACCAACAGTTAAGATTGGGATATTTACCTGATATTCTGGATCATAATTTATAGAAATTTTTCCTTCAACAACGATCCATTCTTCAGGAATAAGTTTTTTAGCTAAAGGACTAATACAGATCAATCCAATTAATGAAGTATCTTCTTCACAGCATACCATTGCCTGGCGTCCTAAAACGAAACCGTTTTCAACCAAACGATCTAAACCAATAAATTTACCTTTTATCCTAATTGTTTTATCGACATATTTATCAGGATGATCCAGCGCATCCATACAAAAAATCCCAAAATCATGATCTTTTATTTCTAAATAATCTTTATTGATATCAAAAGGCAATTCTTCTCCGGTATTCATCGTATCAATCGTCCCATTAGGGAATTCATAAATAATTTGTGCATTACTATTAATTGCTTTAATATTATTTCTAAGCATTGATTTTTTAATATTAGCATCATAACGATTAAAAATAACTAAATCACTAAATAATACTTGGCCATACACTAAAGAACGCATGTTATTTAAATACATAGGAAAGGTAGTTGTATCAATAGTAGTTAGTACTTGAGCAACGAACCAGTTTTTAGGAATTATCTCTTTAACAAAGATATTTAAGTCCATCATACCATTTGCTTCAATTATAATTTGCGTTGGTCGAAATTCTAATTCTAAATGTATTAAATCATTTGTAGTGAAATTTTCATGATCTAAAGTAACTAAAGAAGTGTGAGATTTTTTTAAATAAGTTTCATCATAAGCAATTTCACCTTCTTCAAAGCTAATTAATAAAGTGTCTTCATTACTATAAAAATCAGGATTCATTAAAGTATCATTGATAAATGAAGTTTTACCACTATCAAGAAATCCTGTAAAAATATAAACGCGGATATCCATTAGACTACCTCATCAAATAGAGTTTCTAATTTTGATTGATCAAGATTTTCACCAATAACACAAATTCTACCAGTAAAATCAGCTTTACCTGTACGGATTTCATATTCTCCAGGAACTAGATCAAAATACCACCAGTTCTCTTCATCACTATCAACATAACCTTTTGCTCTTAAAATATTACCATATGTAAGATCAGTACTTAATTTTTTAAGAATATTGTCTAATTGTATTTTTGAATATTTTTTTGGTGTCTGTTTACCCCAGCTTGTAAAGACTTCATCAGCATGATGATGTTCATGGTGACAACAACAATCGTGGTGATGTTCATGGTCGTGATCGTGGTGATGGTGTTTGTGTTCATGATGATGTTCGTGGTCATGATCATGGTGATGACCACATTCAGGACAAATATCTAATTGCTCTAATAGTTCATTTTGAAGATCATCACTATTACTAAACGCGTTAATTATATTTTCCTTAGTTAATTGATCCCATGGTGTAGTAACGATATTGACTTTAGGATTAAAGTTTCTAATAATTTTTAAACATTCATCAAGCTGAAATTCAGTAATATCTTGAGTTCTGCTCAAGATAATCAATGAAGCATACTGAATTTGATTATTGAAAAACTCACCAAAATTTTTAGTATATAAACGACATTTTTTAGCATCGATAACAGCAAGATAATTATCTAGAACAAGTTTATCGCTATGAACGTCATTAACTGCTTTAATTACATCAGATAACTTACCTACTCCAGAAGGTTCAATGATGATTCGATCAGGCTCATAAGTTTCTAAGACTTCTTTTAATGAAGCTTCAAAATCACCTACAAGACTGCAGCAAATACAACCAGAATTAATTTCAGTGACTTCAACTCCGGCATTATTCATAAATGTTCCATCAATACCTATTTCTCCAAATTCATTTTCAATTAAAACTATTTTTTCTCCTTGATATACTTCATTAACTAATTTCTTTATAAGAGTTGTTTTACCAGCTCCTAGAAAACCAGATATAATATCTACTTTTGTCATTTGTTTCATCTCCTATCTGCCAGTATTATAACACTATGATTTTTAGGGTTCAAATATTGTAATCGATAGAATTATAACCAAAATTGAAATATCTAAAAATAAAAACTTACAAAATCTTTTTAAATGTGTTATATTATTTAGGCAATGAGTATTCTTTTATGGATGTAATTCCGATTGTAAAGGAATACTTTTTTGTATTTTGAGGAGGTTAAAATGAAATATCAAGTAATTACAATTGGCCATGAATATGGTAGTGGTGGCCGTAAGATTGGAAAATTATTAGCAAAAAAATTAGGCTATAAGTATTATGATAGTAAAATCACAGCACAGCTAGCTAAAGAAAGTGGTTATGCTTCAGAATTTGTAAAAGAAAATAGTGAGTATGGCGATACAAATACTATTTTATTTGGATTTAATAATTGGTCTAGCGGGGGGATTACGCCAATTGATCAATTATATGTATTACAGCGCAATTTAATAATTAAATTGGCTGATCAAGAGCCTTGTGTAATCGTTGGACACTGTAGTGATTATATTTTAAGAAAAAGAAATGATTGTCTTAATGTTTTTATTCATAGTGATATTGAAGTTAGAGCTAAAAGAGTAACGGATGAATATCATGAGGATTTAAAAAATCCAATCAAGGAATTGGATAAACGTGATAAAAAGAGAAAGACATATTATCGTTATTATACTAATGGTAAATTAAATGATTTGTCTAATTATCATTTATGTATTGATAGCAGTAATCTATCATTAGATGATTGTGCTGATATTATTTATGATATGGTTATGAAAACTAAATAGTGATTCAATGAGTAGCTAAGGCGTAAATCCAATTGAGATTTACGTTTTTATTTTAAGGAGTGATTATATGGAAATGAAAAATAAGATGGGCTATGTTCCAATTAATAAGTTAATGTTTACAATGGGAGTGCCAATGATTTTATCAATGGTTGTCCAGGCGTTCTATAACATTGTTGATACTTTTTTTATCTCAAATATTACTTCGTCATCAATTGCTGATTTAGCTGATTATGCAATTAATGCTTTAACATTAGCATTCCCAATTCAAATGCTGATGGTTGCTATTGGTGTAGGTACTGGAGTGGGAGTTAATTCATTATTATCAAAATATTTAGGTGAAAAGAACTATGAAAAAGCTAGTTTAGTAGCCGGAAATGCAATTTTTACTGCTATTTGTATGTATATTTTGTTTTTAGTTTTTGGTTTCTTTGGAGTTGATATATTTTTAAAGAGTCAAACATCTAATGAGTTAGTGTTATCTTTAGGTTCATCATATTTAAAACTTTGCTGTATTTTATCTTTTGGATCAATTGGTTCAATGATCTATGAAAAACTATTACAAAGTACAGGAAAAACACATTTATCAACTATTGCTCAATTAGTAGGAGCAGTAACAAATATTATTTTAGATCCAATTTTAATCTTTGGGTTATTTGGTTTACCTAAAATGGATATTGTAGGAGCAGCTTTAGCAACAGTTATTGGACAAATTTTAACACTAGTTTTAGATATGATCTTCCATTATTATTTTAATAGAGAAATTGATGGTAAATTAGTTTATTTAAAACCTAATAAAAAGACTATTATTGGGATATACAGAGTTGGAATTCCAGCAATTATCATGCAATCATTAATGTCTGTTATGTCATATGGAATAAATATAATTTATGGTTTAGTTAGCGAAACAGCGGTTACTGCATTTGGTATTTACTACAAGATTCAACAATTTGTTTTCTTTGCCGCTTTTGGAATAAATAATGCAATGATTCCAATAATTGCATTTAACTATGGAAAACAAGATAAAAAACGGGTTAAAGATGGAATCAAATATGGGATTATTTATACTCTTGTTTTAATGGCGATAGGATTGTTATTTTTAGAAATATTCGCTGAGCCTCTAGCTAAAGTTTTCTCTTTAAATCAGGATTCAACAAAAATGACAGTTTTAGCTTTACAAATAGTACCTTTAGGATATTTGTTTGCAGGTGCTAATATCGCTTTCCAAGGAATTTATCAAGCTTTAGGTTTTGGAATAAAATCATTAATATTATCATTAGTCAGATTGATCATCGTGACATTACCGGTAGCATGGATCTTTACATTATTTAGTAATGCTGATATGATGATCTGGTGGGCTTTTCCGCTTGGTGAGCTGATAGCATTTATTTTAGGATTATATTTCCAAAGAAAAATCAATCAAAATTGTATTAATAAGATAAAAGATAATTAAGGATATATACTGCGGTTATATCCTTTTTTATTTAATAGTTAAATAATCTTTTCTTTTTATAAAATGAGAAAATTAGTAACATAAGTTAAATTATGTTAGAATATAAAATATAGAGGAGGTAATACTTATGGGTAAGAAAGTTATAACTATTGCTAGGGAATATGGTTCAGGGGGCCGGCTTATTGCTCAAAAAGTAGCTGAAAAATTAGGGCTGGTTTATTATGATAATGAAGTTATTGATTTAGCAGCGAAAGAAATGGGATTTAATGTTGATGTAATAAGAAGAGTATCAGAAGAAAAAGCATCGGGATTTATGTATAGTTTATCATCAAGTGCTTTTACATTACCGTTAAATGATCAAGTATTTACAATGCAGTCAAAAATAATTCGTCATCTTGCAGATTGTGATGATTGTATTATTGTTAGCGGATGTGCTGATTATATTTTAGAAGATTATGATAATGTATTGAAAGTTTTTATTCATGCACCATTAGAATCAAGAATTCGTCGTGTTAAAGAGAGTTATAAAGAAAAGCATGATGATTATAAAAAATATGTAATTAAAAAAGATAAAACGAGAAGTAATTATTATAATTATTATACGACCAAAAAATGGGGACAATTAAAAAACTTTGATTTAACAATAAATAGTGATTTAGGAATTGATAAAGTGGCTGAGATAATTGCAAAAATATATCTAGAGGGTAATTTCTAATGGCAGCGGAAAATAAAATGGGGGTAATGCCGGTAAATAAATTATTAATTTCAATGTCTTTACCAATGATTATTTCAATGCTTGTCCAGGCTATGTATAATATTGTTGATAGTGTATTTGTAGCCCAAGTTAGTGAAAATGCATTAACTGCTGTTTCTTTGGCTTTTCCATTACAAAATTTAATGATTGCTTTTGCAAGTGGAACGGCAGTTGGTGTAAATGCGTTGTTATCTAGGAGCTTAGGAGAGAAAAATCAAGATCAGGTAAATAATACCGCAACAAATTCAATTTTTGTCTATATTATTACAGCTTTAATTTTTATGATCATTGGTTTATTAATGTCAAATTTATTTTTTAGAATTCAGACATCAAATCAAGAAATAGTTGATTATGGAACAGCGTATGCAATGATCGTTGTTGGATTATCGGTTGGTTTATTTGGACAATTTTTGTTTGAACGCTTATTACAGGCGACAGGAAGAACTTTATTTACAATGCTAACACAAAGTGTTGGCGCAATTATTAACATTATTTTAGACCCGATTTTTATCTTTGGAATGTTTGGAATGCCAAAAATGGAAGTTGCTGGAGCGGCACTTGCTACAGTGACTGGGCAAATAGTTGCCTTTACGTTAGCATTGATTTTTAATATCAAATATAATCATGATATTACTTTTCAGTTTAAAAGATTTAAACCTAATTTACATATTATTAAACAAATTTATTCTGTAGGCATTCCTTCAATCATTATGTTATCTATTGGTAGTATAATGACCTTTGGAATGAACACTATTTTAATTACTTTTTCAACTACTGCAACAGCAGTATTTGGGGTTTATTTTAAATTACAAAGTTTTGTCTTCATGCCAATCTATGGTTTAAATAATGGGATGATTCCAATTATTGCTTATAATCTAGGGGCTAGAAAGAAAGATAGGATGTTTAAAACGATCAACCTAGCAATAGTTTATGCCATTGGAATTATGATTATTGGCGTAATTATTTTTGAATTTATTCCTCAAACTTTATTAGCTTTTTTTAATGCTTCGCCAGATATGATTAAAATTGGAACAACTGCCCTTAGAATAATAGCACTTCATTTTGTTTTAGCAGGATATTCAGTTGTATGCAGTGCTGTATTTCAAGCAGTTGGTAAAGGTACCTATAGTTTATTAACATCATTAATTAGACAATTATTTGTTTTATTGCCAACAGCCTATATTTTATCTTTATTTGGAAATATAGATCTAATTTGGTTATCTTTTCCAATTGCTGAAGTAGTGGCCGTAATTATTTCTGCATTTTTATTTGCAAGGATAAAGAAGCATTTAAGTTTTTAAAATACTGATGTTATTATACTGTAAAATATGATTATATTATGGTAGTTATAATTGTAGAAAGATTTTTTCTGTAGTATAATAGATATAGATTAGAGGTGTCAGTATGAATTATATTGAGTTGGATGAGGTTGATTCAACCAATGAATACGTTAAAAGAAATATCGATAAATTACCTGATTTTAGCGTAGTGAGATGCAATCATCAAACTGCTGGACATGGACGAAATGGACATATTTGGGAAAGCCAAAAAGGACAAGATCTCTTAATGAGTATCCTTATCAAAGAATTTAAAAATCCTCAAGATTTGTATAAATTAGCACAAATAGCATCTTGTAGTGTAGTTGAATTATTGGATAGATACGGAATCGAAGGAAAGATAAAATGGCCAAATGATATTTATGTTGATGATTTGAAGATTTGTGGAATTTTGGTTGAAGCTTTGCATCAGGATGAATCAGATGCAGTAGTTATTGGAATTGGTTTGAATGTAAATTCAATAAGTGGTGAATATGCATCAATGAAAATGAAAATGGGACAAAATTATTTAATTAAACCAATTATGATTACGATATTAACTTATTTTAAAATTTATTATAATCTTTATCAACAGGATTGTTATGATCAAATCTTAGATCATGCTAATGATATTTCTTATTTAAAAAATAAAAGAGTTCAGTTTCAGGATTATGGATTAGTAACTTTTACTAAATTGAATGAAGATGGAACGGTAGATTTTGTTGATAGTAATTATCAAAAATATAAAATTTCTGTTAATGATATTTCTTTACATAGAAAATAAAATAATAAGAATTATAAACTATTCTAGTTTGTGATTCTTTTTTATTTTTAAACATGCATAGTATAAGTAAAATTGCTCAACCTAATTATGAAGGAGGAATTTTATGAATAAACCACCAAAAATGATTTCAACTAAAGATAGTGGTTCATTTAACGATCAGTTAAATAGTATTGATGTTTTATGCAAAAAGTTAAATTCATATGAAGAAAGTGTAGAAGATAGTGATATTAAGATGACACTAAGCAGGGTAAATAGTACTCTTAAAAATCATTATAGTGAATTGTTGGGGTGTTTGAATAATGGATAATAATCCACCAAAACAGCCGATCCTTCCGAATGAAAATTCATTTAATGATTATGATAAAATAAATGATATTTTATTATGTTTAAAATCATTATTAAGTGACTATACGACCTTCATTATTGAAAGTTCAAATCAAGAACTTGCAAATAAACTTATTAGCATTCAAAAAGAAGTTTATCAAATTCAACGTGAAGTATTTGATGTAATGTATTCAAAAGGCTGGTATCCACTAAAACAAGAAACACCAGAAAAAATTCAAAAAATTGTTCAAGAATACACTACTAAAGAAGCACAGTTAGCATAATTATTGTTAAAATGACAGATTAATAATTTATACAACGAAAGGGACCTAAAGTTTAGGCCCTTTTGTTGTATAGAGATATTTTTTATTTAAATTAACTCTATTTATAAATACAAGTAGGATTTTTTGTTCTAAATTTATATTTTTTCGTTATCTATCAATATAATTTATGTAAAATATCGCTAAAAAATCATAAAACTTTATAATAAAAGCAATTATATTTTTTTTAATTAGACGGGAAATAAAAAAATGATACAAATAGTAAAAAGGATGGAGGAATCAAGTAATTTGTATATTATTTATTTAAGAAGAGTAAAATTTTATTTTTTAAAAATAGAGAAAGGAAGTAATATAATAAAGGTTAAAAAAGCAGGAGCGTTATTGTTAACTATTGCTGTTGCAGGTTCTACAGTTGCTACTGGGTACCTTTACCAACATTTACTTCTGAAACTTTTAGTGAACAATTAACTAAAGTTGAAAGTGCTGTAGAAGGTCGGATTACATTTTTGGAAGATAGGCTTTTCCGTTATAATGTAGATTCTACAGGAAATTTTAGCGAATACGTAACACGCAAGTAGAAGTAGATGCAGCCTATGAAAACCTAATGGCTAATATCAATGGATTAGAAGTAGTTAAATCAGGAGACACAACTGCTGCAATAGATACAGGCGATACAACAAACTTATTATATCCACTTGCAGGACTTGCAATTGCAACTCTAGCGTTCTATGGAAATAGAAAAAGAAGATATAGATAAAAAATAATTTAAAACAAGACTTACAGTGTAGGTCTTGTTTTTGATTAGATATAAAAATGTTTATTAATTATAATTTTAATTGTAAGATATAATTATAGAGAAGAGGTGATTTAAATAAAAGTTAACGATAAAGTGGGAATAGTTTGTTGTTCAAATAGTTTATATAATACTATTCGAGATAAAATAGAGTTGTTAAGAGATGTTTTAATTCAATTGGGATTGAAACCCGTTTTTAGCCAATATATATATGAAAACGAGATAGATTTTAAAGATTATGGAAAATATCGAGCCAAGGTATTGATGGATTTTTATCAAGATGAAGAAATTAAAGCTATTTTTGACATATCTGGAGGAGATATCGCGAATGAAATTCTACCTTATTTAGATTTTGAAATTATTAAAAAAAGTAATAAGTTATTTTGGGGATATAGTGATTTAACGACGATTATAAATGCTATTTATGCTAAGACAGAAAATAAGTCGGTTTTGTATCAGATACGGAATTTAGTATCAAAGGAAAATGTAATTCAAGTAAATAATTTTTCAAAGACGCTTTTTCAAAGTAAAAGAGATTTATATGCTTTTGAGTATGAATTTATTCAAGGAAATCATATGCAGGGAATTGTTGTAGGTGGAAATATTAGATGTCTATTGAAATTAGCGGGAACTATGTATTGGCCTGATATGGATAAAAAAATATTATTACTTGAAGCTCGAAGTGGCAATGTTAATAAAATGATAACTTATTTAAGTCAATTAAAACAGATGGGAGTATTCGATAAAATTAATGGAATCATATTGGGTACTTTTATGGAAATGGAAAAATCGGAATGTCTTCCAACAATAACAGAATTAGTTAAAAATTATGTAAATGATGATTTAGCGATAATAAAAACAAATGAGATCGGTCATGGATGTGATTCTAAAGCTATAGTCATAGGAGAAATGGTCGAGTTTGTAAAATGTTAGATTTTGATTTAAGATTGTTATTTATAAATTAAATATCAATAGTGGAAATGCTTAATGGTTTTAGGTTATAATATAACTATATATTATATAAAGGAATGTTGATAAGATGAAAAAATTTAAAAAGATTGTATCAGTTGTTTTAGGCTTGTTAATTATCTTGAATGTAGCCGGATGTACTCAAGAAGAAACTAAGACAACAACAAAAGTAAAAGATTTTGATGCTTATATCGAAAAATTGCCAACTTTATTGATGGCAGATGACGATATGAATCTTGAATTCACGTTTGAAAATCCAAGTAACTATGGTTTTAAAGAAAAATTGTTAAATTTACCGTATAGTGATGAGGATGATTACAAAGAAAGTAAAAAAGAATGTGAAAAGATTCTTAAAGAATTAAAATCATTTGATTATGATAAGCTGTCTGATAGTCAGAAATTAACTTACGATATTTTAGTTGATTCTTTACAAAGAAGTGCTTATCAATATGATTATTATTATTTAGATAATAGCTATTTAGGAAGTTTTATTAGTTTTCAAGCACAATTACCATTATTATTAAGTGAATTCACATTTGAACGTCAAAATGATTTAGACAGCTATTTTCATATTTTAGAAACTGCTGAAGAAACATTTTTAAAGTATGCAGAAGTTGAAAAGAAACGCCAAGAAAATAATTCTGGATTAGCTAAAAACATATTAGAAAAAACGATTGAACAGTGCCAAAATTACACTAGTGGAAGTGATGATTATTTAATTGAGCGAATCAATCAAAGAATAGATCAAGTAGAATTTTTAAATGATGAAGAAAAGGCAGCTGCTAAACAAAAAAATCAAGAATTAGTATCGGTTAATTTAAAAAATGCATATACAAGTTTAGGAGAAGAGCTAAAGACAATTACACCAACTAATCAAGATAATAAAGGATTATATTTTAGTCCTGATGGTAAGGAATATTATGAAGCAATGCTTCAAGGTAGAGTTGGAACAGATATGACAGTTGATGAAGTAAAAGAATATTTACAAAATAAGCAGATTGAATTGATCATGGAAGCTAGAACTCTATTAACTGATAATCCTGAATTACAAAATGTAACAGGTTTTTCAGATCTTGTTTATTCTGATTTCACTTCTGTAGAAGAAACCTTAGATTATTTAAAGACAGTTATTTTTCAAGATTTTCCAGAAATAGATAATTTAAATTATGAGATTATTACAGTTCCTGATGCTTGGAAAGATAACTTTTCTCCAGCTGCATATTTACAAGGGAAAATTGATGCTCCAATTGATACGCCAGAGTTGATTTATATTAATGGTGAATATTCACAAACTTTATTTGACACAATTGAACATGAAGGATATCCTGGACATATGTATCAACATACGTATTTTAAACAACAAGAAAATATACCAACAGTCCGTTATTTAATTGATTACAATGGTTATAGTGAAGGATGGGCTACTTATGTTGAATGGAATGGCTATAAATATGCTCCTGTAGAAGATAAAACACTTTTAGAATATAAAAGTTTAAATGATCGTTTAACATCTGTATTTATTTGTTTAATGGATATTGGCATTCATTATGATGGCTGGGATTATGATGATTATGTAGATTATTGGAAAAATAATTTTGGTGAAGTAAGTGAAGATACAATGCTTGAACAATATAATTTGTTTATTGAGACACCTACAAATTATTTACAATATTATTTATCAGGCTTTTTATTCCAAGACCTTTATAACAAAGCTGAAGAAGAATTAGGTGAAAAATTTTCATCAGTAGATTTTCATGATGTAATTCTATCTACTGGACCGTCTTCATTTGATATATTAGAAAAACAAGTTGATAGTTTTATTAGTAAAAAAAGTAAGTAAAGTTTAGTAAGCTAAAATGTTTAAATGACTCTAGTGTGTGCCTTTAATAGTTATAGTGAAGAGTAATAAAATAGACTGTGTAAGTTAAGAGATTTTTGATCTTAACTTCACAGTTTTTATTTACGTTATAATTAAATTAGGAATATGAAAATGATAAAAATTTATAAATTATGTAAATGATAAAATAAGAAGTAAATATAGGAGCTTTTTGATTACTTAGAAAATGAATGAGACATAACTAATTTGTATCAAAGCATAAAAAAGCAGAAAAAGGTTAAAAATTTTACTTTTATGATTGAAAATATTATTATTTTATGCTAATATTTGAATATAGATTAATCAGATTGTTACTTTAAGTAGGCAAGACTAAATACTAGATATTTTAGTCTTGCTTTTTTGTTTGTAATAAAATGATTTCTAAAAATGATAGAAGGGAAGGTGAAAAAATTAGATATTTATATTTTATAGATTGGAAAATTTTATAAATTAAAAGGGGAAACGTATATGGAAAAAATAATAAAAAAAGGATTATCAATTATTTTGCTCTTTTCAATGATGTTATCATGTTTTTCGCAAAAAATTGTTTTAGTCAATGCCGTTGAAGAATATGAAAATATTGCATTGAATAAACCAGTTATTACATCGAGTGTAAGACCTGCCCGTTCAGAATTAATAGGGGCATTGGCTGTTGATGGAATTGATGACAATGAAAGTTCTCGTTGGAGTTCTAAGATGGCTACTGGTTTAGGTGAAAATGAGGGGCCTTCAGAAGATGGAACAGTAGAACAATGGATTACTGTTGATTTGCAAAATGTATATGATTTATTGAGAGTTTATATTTCTTGGGAAAATGCATATGCAAAATCATATCAAATACAAACTTCATTAGATGGTAATAATTTTACTGATCTATATGTAAATACTGATGCAAAAGGGGGAAAACAAACAATTGAAAAGGATGCTTTCATTAGCGATACATCAGCAAGATATGTACGTATCAAATGTAATGAACCAGTGAAAGCTAGTTGGGGCTATTCAATTTATGAAATTAAGATAAATGGAGCCCAAAAAGACAATGTAAATTTAGCTCTATCCAAAGATGTATCATATTCGGGAGTCGAAGGGGGAAAAGTTGGCGAAAGTTGGAAATATCCTCAATTTGTAGGAGAAAAAGTAGTAGATGGTGACGAAACAACTAGATGGTCAGCTGATAAAACAGATGATCAATGGATTATAGTAGATTTAAAAGAAGTAGAGATATTATCTCAAGTAAATGTTAATTTTTTCAGAGAGCCTTTAGAGTATACTGTTGAAATTTCTAAAGATGGTAATGATTATACAACAATTTTAGATGTAAAAGATAACCCAATGATCAATGTTGAAAATATGCGTGAGATTGTTTTTGATTCTCAAGAAGTAAGATATATAAAAGTTAATCAAACAAAAATGTTTACGAATCCTAGCAATAATAATAAATATGGTGGAAGCATATTTGAAATTGAAGCATATAGATATGCAATGTTAGAACCAGAGATTGAAACTGCTAAGATGGCACTTACAAAATTAGAATCTGAGGGATTTGAATTACCGGAAAATTCTAATGAAAAAATTATTTTTTCAGAAGCAATTACTAAGAATTTTGATGTAGAGATTTATGGTTCAGATTATCAATCAATCATTAGTTTAGATGGAATTTATTATCAGCCTTTAGTTGATAAAGATGTTCATATCATGTATAAAGTTACTAATAAAAATGATGAAAATGATATTGCAATAAGTAGTAATGACAATAAGATTCATATTTCTGGTAAATATGAAGATAGTGGTAAAAATGAATTTCCAAATGTAATTCCTTCAATTCAAGAATGGCATGGTGATAGTGGAAATTATTCTATTTCTAAAAATTCAAAAATTATTTACGATGATGAAAGTTTAGAAGTGCAGGCAAATATTTTATCAGGATATTTGAATAAATTAGTAGGATTAGATGTTGATGTAAAAAAAGGAACTGATCCTGAAAAGGTTCTTACTCGCTTATGGGTAAATGAACTTATTAGACAGCACAAGAAATTGTGCTGTTTTTGTGTTCTAAAATATCAATTAGCTTAAAATCTTTATTATTCATTAAAAATGGTATGTAACATTTCCTAAAAAGATTGACTATTTTACTTCTTCCATATAAAATACGTTTGATGAGTTTGAATTTGTTGTTGTTTCCTTCAACAAATCCCGAACTATATGGATAAGATATTGCGTTCTTGATCGGGGCAATATCTTTTTCTATACCTTCTATAAATCCTTTTAATACTGATTCTCTATAATTATCAATAAACTTATCTAGCTGATCAGTATCTGCCTCCTTGATCGTGCTGTAAAACGAATCATATATTTTTTCTAGTTCAGTTATAATTGGATATCTTTCCTTGATTATTTGAATGTTTTTTTCAACTGTTTTATTTTTCTTTGTTTTCTCATTTTTAGTTGTTATGTATTTTAATATTTCATTTCTTTTTATGATGATGATATTATCTGGATATTTATACTTAATATACCACCCCATTGAAAGAGAAATACTAAAATTATTTTTTAATAAGTATACAATTCTGTTATCCAATGACTTCCACGTACCTTTATATCCTTTCATAATGACATAGCTAAAGATTATTTCTGGCTTTATTCCATCCAGGATCATTTTATAGATCATATTGATATAGTCATCTGTAGCTGTTTTTCTTTGTTTGTATTTCTTTGGACTGTCCAACAATTGAATATCCTCTTCACTCATATTTACATATTTTTTAGCTACAATATTTGATATTGAAAATTCTTTAGCTATTGTTGTGTATTTCTTTTTTTCGAGTTCCTCCCATCTTTTTTGAATGTCAATGATCATTTTCTGTTTTTTTTACGGCTTTCAGCCTGCTGTCTGTGTTGTTTATCGTTTTTATCATAACATACCGCATCAAAATCAATCATATTTCCTTCTTTATCAACTGGCATACTGTTGTCATAGTCATATTTTTCAAGTTCCTTTGAATTTGGATCGATTTTTAATGCTGGAACCTTTTGAGGTTCCTCTTCCAGTACCTTTCCATCTTTTATGAATACTGTTTCCGGTATTTCCGTTTTAAAAATATCTTTTATTCTGTCAATTAAATTTTGAAGAAGATGAAATCTGTCTGCAATCTGGATACATTCAGGTAAAACTTCACTGATTGCAGAAGCGTATGCACTTGCTCTGTCACGTGTGGCAATCTTTATTTTTTGATGATTTTTTAGCCATTCAACAACTGTTTCCTTATCTCTTCCATCTAAAAGCGCAATAAGATGATGATCTTCCATATCATATATGGCAGTTGCATAAGCCTTTCCTTTTCTCATCGCCACATCATCTATTCCAATAGACTCGACATCAGGGTCATCTTCAATAATGATCTTATCAGTCAGGCGTTTGATAGAGTCATTGCTTACATTGACCCCAAGAAGTTTCAGTACTTTACTGGCACCTTCATTGCTTAAAAAGAGAGAAACTGCAAGGATAAGACAGTTAAGCTCATATGTTCTTCTTTGAGAGGGAGAAACAAAAGGAAGATTCTGCATAATAACCTTTCTATTGCATTTGTCATTAGTACAGTCATATTTATAAGCAATCACATCAATAAAAGTTGTTTTATTTCTAACAGGATAAGCCTGAATCATTCTATGATAGGTATTATGTAAAGAACTTGTAGGAGAACCACATACAGGACATACATCATCATGAGAAGTCGCTTTCACATATATTATGATTTTATTATCTGATTCTTTCCAGTCATAGACAATGAAGTCATTACCAAAGATTTTTTCATTCAAACTGATTTCATTATATTTCATATGTATCACCATCCATACATATATTGTATCAAAATGCCCAAAAACAAGAAATACAAACTAAAGAAAAACAGCACAATTTCTTGTGCTGTCTAATAAGTTCATTTACCCATAAGCGAGTAAGAACCCCTGAAAATGGTGATATCTATCTTTCATTAACAGATGAAGATGATGTAGCAATTCTTGGTGATGAAGGATATATCATGACAGTTGATGATTATATCACTATTAATTCAACTACACTAAATGGTGTGTTTTATGGTGGTGTTACAATTGTACAGGCATTATATTTAAATTTGGATGAATTAACAATTCCTAAAGGGATAGCACATGATTATCCAAAATATGAAGTACGATCAATTGCTTTAGATATTGCACGTTCTGAAATTAAATTAGATTATATTAAAGAAATCACAGAGATGCTACCTTTATTTAAAGTAAATGAAATTGTTATGCATATTAATGATGATCGTGGTGATAAAATTACTAACTCAGAAATAGGATCAGAAGGAAATATTCAACAAGCAAAAGAATTATCATCATTTAGAATTGAAAATGACAAAAATATTGGTAGTCATTCATATCAAATTTCAAAAGAAGATTATATTGAATATCAATTAGATGCAGCAAAATATGGAGTTAGCGTAATTACAGAATTGGATGCACCAGCTCATAGTGCCGTATTTTCTCTACTTCCAGAAATGCATGATAATATGTATGATGTTCGTCATTTGAAAATATTAGATGATTCTTCAACTGATGTTAATAATGCTACTTTGCATCAGCCTACAATTGATTTTGTAGATGAATTAACTCAAGAGTTAATAGGAAACGCTCCTGGAGATGCCGTAATTCAAACACCAATTTTCCATTTTGGAACAGATGAATATAATTCTGCACCTATATATTCAGAAGCAATGCAGCAATATATTAATCATTATACTGAGTATATTCAAGATCGTGGTTATGAAGCAAGAGCATGGGCGTCTAGTGATGGAAGTTCTGGTTTTAAAGGCTATGTAACCCCACAAAATAAAGAAGTAACATATTATTTATGGGCTCCGTACTGGGCTGATGTTAAAAAAACAGTTGCTAATGGTAATCCAATTATTAATTGTTCTGGATCTTGGTTATATATTGTTCCTGGTGGAAATAACAACTATAATAATTATTTAAATATTGAAAAATTATATAATGAATGGAGTGTTAATGATATTACTACTACTCGTGGAAGTGGTGGTGCAGTATTACCGATTTCACATCCACAATTAAGAGGAGCATCAGTGGTACTATGGAATGATGATGGATTCTTATTAGATGGCGTTAGTGATTTTGATATTTTTGATCGGTTAAAATATGGTATTGCTTTAATTGGTGAGCGTACTTGGTATGGTGAAAAGACGGAAGGTCAGTCTTATGATGAATTTAAAACATCTTATGAATATTTATTAAAAACAGGACCAAGTGCTACAAGTAATCCTGCTAGATATGTTCAAAGTAAGACAGAGACAGTAGTTGATATTGATTTTGAGACAATTAGTGATAATAAAGCAGTAGATGTTAGTGGAAATGATTATAACGGTATATTGAATTCTACTACAGCAAAGGGAATATCTGGAAATGCTTTAGTATTAGATGGCGATTCTTATTTACAGATGCCATTTGATAGTATCGGTTTTCCAGCTACTGTATCATTTGATATTTATATTGATGAAAACACATCAAAAGATGCCACTTTATTTGAAGGAAACGATGGTAAGATCAGTCTTAATCAAAAAAATAAAGCTGGTGAATATACGGGTAAATTAGGATATGAACGAGATGGATATACATATGTTTTTGACTATGAAGTGGAAACAGAAAAATGGTTAAAAATTATGATAACTGCCGATAAAGATGGTACTAATCTTTATGTAAATGATAAATTAATTGGTGCTGGAAAAAGAACAGAATTTGGAAGTTATGTTACTAAGAATTTATCAACATCAATGATATTGCCAACAGAAAAAATAGGTAATGGTATTATTGGAAAACTTGATAATTTTAAAATCGCTAATGAAAAAATTGAAATTGCTGGTCCAGAAAATATTGTATCTACAGCAATTGATGCGGTAGCAAGCAATGTTTATAATGAAAACTTTACAGGAATTAAAGCAATCGACGGTTCTTTATCTACACGCTGGGCAACAACTAATGATATTACTAGTGCGACTTTAGAATTAACATTTGATGAAGAAGTATCAGTAAATCAAACGAGAATCGTAGAATATAAAGCAACATATAATTATATCACAAGTTATAATATAGAGTACTGGAATGGTGAAAACTGGGTTGTTGGACATAGTTATAATGTTGATAATTCTGAAAAAAAGGCTGTTGCTGGTGTAACGAATGGATATGAATTTGGCAGTCAGTTTGATACTATTACAGCTTCAAAAATTAGATTAAATATTATAAGTGCATCACGACCATCAATTTTTGAATTTGAATTATTTTATAATGAAGATACTGTGATAGATGTAGATAAGGATGATTTAGAAAAAGTAATCAATGATGCAAATGAGCGTAATAAAGATGATTATACTGTATCTACTTATAATTCAATGGTAGAAATATTAAAATATGCTAAAGAAATTTTTAATACCGATTATATTACTCAATCACAAATTGATGAAGCAGCAAATGCGCTTAATGAGGCATTAAATAATTTATTAAAAAGAGCTGATATTACAGAAGCTCAACATTTATTAGAAGGTTATGATGATTTAAATGGTGAATTATATAATGAAGCTAGCTGGTTAGTATTTGAAGAAGCAAGACAAAATGTAAATAATGCAATTCAAGATCCAAGTGAATTATCACAAGGGCAATTGGATGATTTATGCAATAAATTAATTGATGCATTTATGGCATTAGAATTAAAAAATAATGCTAATAAGTATGCCTTACAAATTGCTATTGAAATGGCTGAAAAAGCAAACTTAGAAAATGTTGTACCAGTTGTAGTAACTGAATTCAACGAAGCTTTGACAAATGCACAAGAAGTATATGCAAAAACTAATGCCACTCAAAGTGAAGTAGATAGTGCTTTTGCTCGACTAGCTAATGTAATGCAGATGTTGGAATTCTACAAAGGAGATAAAACAGCATTACAAAAACAAATAGATCAAATCAATTGCTTAGATGAAAGCAAATATATTGAAACTACATGGAATGCAATGTTACCAGCACTAGATAAAGCTAATGTTGTATTGGACAATGTTAATGCAATGCAGGATGAAGTTGATGAAGTATATACAGAATTAGTAAAAGCGTTCTTGAACTTAAGATTAAAACCAAATAAAGACTTATTACAAGAGTTGATCAATAAGGCAAATAACTTAAACGCTGCAAATTACAGTGCTAAAACATGGGCAGTAGTCGCAGATGCTTTAAATGAAGCAAAAGCGGTATTAGAAGATCCAGAAGCAACACAGGATCAAGTAGATACTATAAAAGATGTTTTAACAAAAGCAATTGCGGGATTACAAGTAGAAATAAAAGAAACTAGTAATCCAGTAAAAGCAGGTGATTCAACAGCAAGTGTCGCTACTGGTGATACTACTACAATTATGCCTATTGTTTCAATTGGTACGTTATCTGCTTTGATGGCTCTATATCAAATTAATAAAAAGAAGAAAGTTCAGTGTTAAGTATAAAAACTTAGTGAATATTAAATAACAAGGGTATCCAGTTTATTATTGGATACCCTTAAAAGTATTTAAATTAATTAACAAATATTTTATTTATTAAAATAATTTTTGTATTTCAAAAATAGAAATTGTTTACTATCCAAAATAGATAAGCGTATAATATGTTTGCATAGGGGGTGAAATATATGTTATTTAGTAATAAAGATTTAAAAAAATTAATTGGACCACTCGTTGTAGAACAGTTACTAATTATCATGGTTGGTTTTTTTGATACTGTGATGGTGGCCAGTGTTGGGGAGGCTGCTGTATCAGCAGTCTCACTAGTTGATGGTATAAATATTTTGCTGATCAATATTTTTTCGGCTTTAGGGACTGGGGGCGCTGTAGTAGCTGCTCAATTTATTGGACAGGGAGCAGTAGATAAGGCAAAACATTCAGCTAAGCAGCTAATTTTAATTACAGCTATAATTTCATTAGTGATAATGGCTATTGTAATCTTTTTTAATGCTGCTTTGTTACATTTAATTTTTGGTAATGTTGAAGTTGAAGTAATGAAAAATGCTGAAATCTATTTTTTGTTTTCAGCTATGTCATATCCTTTTATTGCTTTATATAATTCGGGTGCTGCTTTGTTTAGAGCAATTGGTAATTCAAAGATTTCAATGATCAATAGTGCAGTAATGAATGTAATTAATATCATTTTAAATGCAATATTTATTTTTGGATTAAACTGGGGTGTTTTTGGTGCGGTTTTAGCAACATTAATTGCAAGAGCTGTGGCATGCTGTGTTATTTTAAAAACATTAAGTCATAAAGATTTAGATATTTGTATAGATGATTATTTGCATTGGAAATTTGATTTTACGTATATAAAAAAGATTCTACAAATTGGAATTCCTTCGGGTTTAGAAAATGGGATGTTTCAATTTGGTAAGATTTTAGTGCAAAGTTTGATCGCTACCTTCGGTACTTATTCGATTGCAGCAAATGCAGTTTCTAATAATTTAGCTCAAATGCAAATCATCCCAGGAATGGCAATGTCTTTAGCCATGGTTACTGTAATAGGACAATGTGTTGGTGCTGATGATTATAAGCAGGCAAAATACTATGTAAAAAAATTAATGAAAATCACATATATTTCGATGGCAGTTTTAATTGGTGTTTTGGTTATAGCAACACCTACTATTTTAACTTTTTATTCTCTTTCATCTAAAACTACTGATCTTGCATATCAATGTATTTTTTTGCATGCAATCATCGGAGCCACTATTTGGCCTTTATCATTTACTTTTCCCAATGTTTTAAGAGCAGCTAATGACGCTAAATTTACAATGATAGTATCTGCAGCTTCCATGCTGATTTTTAGACTATGTTTTAGTTATATTTTAGGTCGCTATATGAATCTAGGGTTATTAGGTGTTTGGATTGCAATGTTTATCGATTGGGTAGTGCGCTGTATTTTCTTTGTTTGGCGATATAGAAGTGGTAAATGGATGAATCGAAAATTGGTATAGGATACGAGAAGTATCCTATTTTCATTTTTATATACTACGGAATTTTTGATGGTATTATAAACAACTATGGGGTATTTGCGACAAAAATTATTGCGAGAATTTATTTAAAAGCATATATTGTATTTTGGAAAAACAGGAGGTGTTTTGTTGAAAATACAGTTATATAAAAAAGATGGTTTATCTGAACCGGAAATTGATATACGTTATTCTAAATTAAGCAAACAATTAAATCGTATTATCCATTATATTAAACAACAGGAAAATGTTATAGAGGGGTTTATCCAAAGTAATATGTATCAAATACCTTTAAATGATATTTTGTACTTTGAAATAGTTGATAGAAAAACATTTATATATACTAGAACAGAAATTTATGAGTGTAAAAAAAATCTTTTGACACTTGAACACGAGTTAGCAGAAACTAATATTGTACGGATTAGCAAAAATGTATTACTAAATATATCTTCATTGTCATATGTGAAACCTTATCCTAATCATAGATTATTGGCTGAACTGAGCAATGGAGAGTCTTTGATTGTTTCAAGAAAATATATTTCTATTTTACAGAATAAGATAAGAGGTAGTTATTATGACTAAGTTTTTAAGAACATATCTTCCAGCAATTTCAATGGCATTTACTTTTATTGTATTATACGCTTCGGTTTGTAATATATTAAGCGGCTATACTAAAGATGGATTTTGTTTTTTTATTCTGGAAGTTATCGGTTATCTTGTTGTATCGATGCTTGTTGATTA
Source organism: Clostridium sp. Marseille-Q5894 (assembly GCF_946902305.1). NCBI lineage: Bacteria > Bacillati > Bacillota > Clostridia > Eubacteriales > Clostridiaceae > Clostridium > Clostridium sp. Marseille-Q5894. Next base: position 73,231 of record NZ_CAMPPT010000007.1, read on the forward strand.
TTTTGTATCAATAATAGATTTTAAAAAATATATTTATCACTTTTTTGTTGAAACACTTTTGCTGTATCCATTGACCATAGGAGTAGCAATTATCGGAAAATGGTTTAGTATAAATATACATAATATCATTTTATATTCATGTGTATATGTGATAGCTATGATAGCAATACATTACTATTTTTATTATATTTCTAAAAAGCAAGCTGATGAAATAAATGAATTATTAAAAAAAACAAGGAGTGATTATGATGGGTGACCCAACAAAATTTAATGAGTTGTTTCAATATTATATGTTTAATCTAGCAATTCTAATGTTGCTGGTTTCAGAAATATTTATATTTTTCTATACTTATCAAAAATCATGTAATCAGAAAGTAAACAAAGCCGACAAAGGTACTAAATGGCTATTATATGCTAATTTTTTAGTTTGTATTATAGTGAGCTTTTATTTCGTCAGTCAAAAATCTCCTGTGGTAATTCAGAAAATCATATTTCCTAATACTTTTGCTTACATAGGTATTAGTCTTATTGTTATAGGTATTATTATTCGTTTAATATCAGTACTGACTTTAAAAAGAGCTTTTACATTGAATGTTCAAACATCAAGTCAACAACACTTAATTACGAAAGGAATATATAAATTTATCCGCCATCCCGCATATACAGGAAGTATAATAAGTCTAATAGGTGTGGCTTTATCATTAAGAAATATATTATCCACGGTATTAGTTCTAATATTTTGCCTATTCTGTTATCAAATTAGAATTACCATTGAAGAAAATGCTTTACAGGAGCATTTTGGGGATGAATACATTGATTACAAGAAAAAGACATATAAACTTTAACAACAAATAAATATTAATTAAAATTTATAATTTTGAATTAAAAAGAAGTAATTTCTCTAATTATCTTGTAAAAGATAATGAGGAGGAAAAATATGATTCATGAAAAAACTATTATCGATAATAATAATGTTCGTTTTAGTAATGACCTGTTTTTTAAATATCTGCTTTCCAGAGATACTTTAGAATCTATAAAATTGAGAAAGTTCATCGTTAAATCCGTCACTCATCTTGATTGTCAACAGATGATCGTTAAAAATCCTGAAATCAATCAAAATACTATCCTCGCTAAAAACATCATCCTCGATATCTGTGCTGTTGATGAAAAGGGTCGAATCATTGATATCGAAATGCAGATGGCCGGCAACAGTAATAGCGAAAGTACAAGATTTCAGTTCTATGGGGCCAGACTGTTAGTAGAACAGATCGATACTGGCGAAAAATATCATCAGCTAAGACCGGTATATCAAATCATCTTTATCAATGAAGATGATGATCGTTTGATCAAAGATTATGCGTTTCGAGATGATCAGGGAGAGCTGGAAAAAGAAAATCTTAATTACCGCTATTTTATCAAGATGAGACATATCGATAAGATCATCAAAGAAAAAGGAATCGCAGAATTAAATGATTTAGAAAGATTATGTTATTTGTTTATAAAAAATGAATACACTGCTATAATGAAGGAAAGAGAAGAAGATATAGTGGAGATGGTGATAAAGATGTATGACAAGTTTAGAAGTAATGAGCCGATATGGTCATTAGCGAACCAGTTAGCGTTAGCGAAGCTTAGAACTGAATCCTTAGAGATGGAGCGCGAGGAAAAGACAGCCAAAAGGATCGAAGAAGGAATCAAAAAAGGCATCGAGCAGGGTATCGAACAAGGGATTGAACAGGGTATTGAGATTGGACGGGAAGAAGGCGTTGAGATAGGGAAAAAAGAAACGCTTAAACAAACATGTATTAAATTGCTTGAAAAGCAGTATCATCAAGACTGCCAGGAATGGGTAGAAGGATTGAGTGAAAAGCAAATAGAATTGATATATGAATATATATTTGAAGAAGAGGATTTTGAAGTATTTAAACAAATAATAGATAGTAATTAATTGTTTCTAATATCAGAAAAAAGTAAGAAAATAATGGGAATTTTGTTATATTTTTATATGAAGATATTAAAAAATAGCACTTTTATTTTAGATATCATATAGATATCAAATAAAAGTGTTTTTCTTTTGAAGGGAGGATATAATATGGAGAAAAAAACAATAGCAGTTTTATTTGGCGGGAATTCAAGTGAGTACGAAGTTTCTTTACAATCAGCTAGTACAGTGATAAAACATTTTCCTTATCATAAATACGAATTATATATGATTGGTATCACTAAAGAGGGAAAATGGTATCATTATCAAGGCACTGTTGATAAGATTTTGGATGATACTTGGTATTTAGAAAATAATATTAGTGTGTGTATTTGCCTAAATCCAAAATGTCAGGCAGTAATGGAAATTAGTGTAAATAGAGTTAAGTATTGTCATCTTGATGCTGCTTTTCCTATCCTGCATGGTAAAAATGGTGAAGATGGAACAGTTCAAGGATTGATGCAATTAGCGAATATTCCGGTGATTGGATGTGGAATACTATCATCAGCATTATGTATGGATAAGCAAAGAGCTCATGAACTAGTCAAAAATCAGGGGATAAAAGTAGCTGATGCTATTGTCATAAAAAATACTAGTGATTATCGTAAGGCAATTAGTACTTTGCAATTTCCGTTATTTATAAAACCAGTTAAAGCAGGTTCGTCTTATGGTATTTCAAAAGTGCTGGATATACAGGATTTAAAACCAGCAATTGATAATGCTTTTAAATATGACAATGAAGTAATTATTGAAGAAGCAATATTAGGGAGGGAAGTAGGATGTGCGATTATAGGTAAAGATATTTTAGAAGTAGGTTTGGTAGATGAGATAGAATTGGCTGATGGGTTTTTTGATTATCATGAAAAGTATACACTTAAAACTTCAAAAATTCATTTGCCAGCAAGAATCGATGAGCTAACAACTAAAAAAATTCAAGATACAGCAATGCTCATTTATCGTACGTTAGGTTGTCAAGGGTTTGCACGAGTAGATATGTTTTTAACAAATAATAATGAAATCTATTTTAATGAAGTCAATACTATTCCCGGTTTTACTACACACAGTCGTTTTCCCCAAATGATGAAAGGAATAGGTTATGATTTTATTGAACTGATAGATAGGATTATTGAAATGGGACTTAAAGATGGAAACGATTGTACTGAATAAAGAGCAGATCTTTCAAGGGACACAAATTCTTGTAAATCAAGATTACCCTTTACCAAAAGAATATTGTATTGAAATAGATTCTTATCAAAAAATTGTTTTAGAAAAAAGGGTAATAACGAAGATAAATAAAATATTTAAAGAGCTTAATAATGATTCTAAAATTATCTTAATTAAAGGTTTAGAGGCTACTAGTAATATTAGTGAATATCAAACAGGATTATGCTGTGATATAGTTTGTAGTGATTTAAATACATATCTAGATTTAAAGCACAAAATGTACAATCATGGTTTTATTGAACGAAGTTTAAAAAATGTTTCAAATCATATTAAACAAGGATGTTTTCGTTATGTTGGAACTATTCCAGCGTATCTTATTAATCAAAAACAATGGAGTTTGGAAACATATCATGCCAAGATTAAAAAGTATTCTATTTATAACCCCTACATTTTTCAATATAAAAATAAAATTATTGAAGTCTTTTTTGTTTGTGCGTTGAGTAGCAAAACACGACTATATTTAAGCAATAAAAGAAAATACCAGATATCAGGTAATAATCAAGATGGATTCATTATTATTACCTGGCAGTCATATGTATAAAAAAGTTATTCATTAATTAAAGATTTTATTATGAAAGGGAAAAACTTATGATAGATACATTGACTAGTCGCAGCTGGGTAGAAATTGATTTAGATGCTCTTAGTTACAATCTTAATAAATTATTAGCACTGCTCCATAGAGAAACATCATTAATGGCGGTTGTTAAAGCTGATGGATATGGTCATGGTTTAGTAGCCGTAGCGAAGCAGTGTCAGAAATTAGGTGTTAAAGCATATGCAGTTGCGACAATAGACGAAGGAATAAAATTGCGTAAAGTAGGGATTCATGGTGAGATCTTGATTTTAGGTTATACTCATCCAATAAGAGCTAGAGAGCTAAGTAAGTATCATTTGATTCAAAGTATCGTAGATTATAATCATGCAAAAATGCTTAGTCGCTGCAATTGTACTATTGATGTTCATATAAAGATCGATAGCGGAATGCATCGTTTAGGCTTTGCTGTTGATGATTATCAAAAAATTATTAAACTTTATAAATACAAAAATATAAAAATAAAAGGATATTTTACACACTTATGTGTAAGCGACAGTAATAAGAAGGCTGATATATTATATACAAAAAATCAGATAAATCAATTTTATCAGTTAATTAGTAGATTAAAACAAGATCACTACTATATTGGTAAAATACATATTCAAAGTAGTTATGGATTAATCAATTACCCAAAAATTAAATGTGATTATGTCCGAATTGGTATTTTTATGTATGGTGTTAAATCAAGTATAAATGATTATTTAAAACAAGAGCTTGATTTAAAGCCGGTTTTGTCGATTAAATCTCGAATTGCAATGATTCATAATCTTTCTAAAGGTGAGAGTTTAGGGTATGGGTTAACCTATCAAGCAAAATATGATAGTGTTATAGCAACAATTCCAATTGGTTATGGGGATGGTATACCACGACAAATATCAACAAGGGGACATGTTTTAATTAAAGGAATAAAATGTCCAATCATTGGACGTATATGTATGGATCAAATGTTAGTAGACGTCAGTGAGGTAAATGATCTTGATAATAATGAGATAGTAATAATTGTTGGTAATGATGGTCATAATGAAATACGTATTGAAGAATTAGCACAAGCAGCAAAAACTATAAGTAATGAAATATTAAGTCAGATAGGGAATCGTTTACCAAAAGTGTATGTAGGAGGGAAAGGATTTTGAAAAAAAAGATGTTACATAAAAAGAAAAAAAGATTATCGTATGAAGTTATTATTGCAATATTAGCTGTCGTTGTTATTTTATCGATCATTGCAATTTTTAATTATGATCGAATTATATTAATGATAAAAGGCTATAATTTTAGTGAACAAAGTATTATTTTGAATCTTGATGAAGAAGATGTTAAGCGTATTTTAGAAACTGATGAATTAATAACTATTAGTGAATGGGATGAAATTTCTAATCATCATCATTACTTAGAATATCAAACTTATAAAAACTATAAAAAAGATTTGTCAAAAAAAGATATTATCAAGTATATTGATACTTTTTATCAAGATTGTTATCAACAATTAAAAAAACTTAAATATAGTTATGAAGAAATGATAGAGCTGATGAAAATTGCAGATATAGAAGATTTTAAAATGATTATTGATAATAAATATTCTTACGCAAAAATAAAACCATATTTGGATGTAAAAGGCATGTCTTTTAAAAATATTAATGAATACATAACATCTGGTAAAGAACCAGTTTCAGCAGTTTTATCAACGACTTATCCTTTTATTGATGCTAAAAACAAGGTAACTAAAGAATATGAGATATTAGAGCCTGAAAATACTTTAGCTTTAATAAAAAAAGGATTTGTTTTACCTAAAGATTATGAGCCTCAAGATTTAGTAGAACCTAATATTTCTATTGCTCCTGATACAGAAAATAAAAAATTAAGAAAAGATGCTGCAAAAGCACTAGAACAAATGTATCAAGACGCTTTGGCTGAAGATTATCACTTAGTTTTAAATAGTGGATATCGCTCATATGAAAGTCAAACTAAAATATATGATGAATATTTTAAAAAATATGATGCTATTACAGCATCTGGATTAGTTTCAAAGCCAGGGTCAAGTGAACATCAATTAGGATTAGGAGTAGATTTAACTAGTCAAAGTGTTATTGACAAAGAAAAATTAGTTTTTGGAGATACTGAAGAATATAAATGGGTTGTAAAAAATGCATATAAGTATGGTTTTATTTTGCGTTATCCTAAAAACAAAGCATCGCTTACAGGAATGGCTAATGAACCGTGGCATTTTCGTTATGTAGGTAAAAAAGTGGCAAAGATCATTTATGATAATGATTGGACTCTAGAAGATTATATTCTTAAATATGGTTTTAGTTATGAATTAGAGGCAGTAGATTAATAGAAGTGAGCAGTTTATCGAAAATTTCCTAGGAAATAGTCGAGACATGTATTAAAATGAATGATATTTAATAAAGGACTGGTGCTAAATGCTCCAGTCCTTTATAATAAGATGATAAAATGATAAAATAAAAAAGAGTTTGAATTATATAAAATATTTTAAAGATTAAATTGGAGGAAATATGATTAAAGAGATAGTTACAGATCAATTTAGTTTAAGTCAAAAATCAATTTTGGCAACACCAGAAGATTTACCAGTTGTTCAAGATTTGTTGGATACAATAAAAGCTCATGAACAAGAGTGCGTGGGGATGGCTGCCAATATGATTGGGGTAAACAAAAATATCATTGTTGTTAATGATAACGGTAAATATTTAGTAATGATCAATCCTATAGTATTAAAAACATCAGGACGACTTTATGAAACCGAGGAAGGTTGTTTATCACATCAGGGGGTTAAGAAAACTAAACGGTATGAAAAAATAAAAATTGCTTATTTTGACGAGAGTTTTAAAAAGAAAATAAAAACATTTCAAGATTATTTGGCACAAATAATTCAACATGAAATAGATCATTGTCAAGGAATCTTGATTTAAATGTAACTGGAGGTATGTGAATGAAAAAGATTCGAATAATTAGAGCAGTTGCTACGGTAATAACAGGTGAAAGGATGTGAGATAAGAAAAGGAGTGAATAAGAATGAATAATATCCCTAATCCTAATGATGTTTTTCCAAACGAATATAAGACATCATGTTATATAAAAAACGTAATTACAGCTCCCAATATTTTTATTGGTGATTATACATATTATGATGATCCAGTTGATCCAACGGGTTTTGAAAAAAATAATGTTCTTTTCAATTGGCCGGAATTTGGTGATAAATTGATAATTGGTAAGTTTTGTTCGATTGCTTGTGGAACTCAATTTATAATGGGTAGTGCTAATCATCGAATTAGCAGTGTTTCAACATATCCTTTTAATGTGTTTGGGGGAATTTGGGCTCAAAAAACACCACCTCATTTAAAACAATTACCATTTAAAGGAGATATAGTGATTGGAAATGATGTTTGGATCGGAAGAAAAAGTACAATTATGCCAGGTGTTAAGATTGGAAATGGTGCGATTATTGCAGCACACTCAATCGTGACTAAAGATGTTGCGCCATATTGTGTAGTAGGTGGCAATCCAGCTCGTTTTATAAAAAAACGTTTTGATGATGAATTAATTGAATTATTAGAAAAATTGAACTGGTGGGATTCTACACCTGAAGAGCTTGTTGAATTGTTACCATTATTATGTAATGAGGATTTAAATGAAGTAAGAAAAGAGATAAAAAAAATATTATTTGATAGGAATAAAAAATATTGATCAGCTTTTATATAATGAGCCAGTAATAATTATTCTTGGATATAATAGATTTTTGTTTTATTAATATATGAATTTATGATGGAATAGGAATATATACATAGTTATAGAGTGGAGGTATTTAATGAAGCGGATAAAATTAGATGATCGTGTTTTACCGGTTTATACTCGTGGTGAAGAAATATTTAATATGGTCAGCCATATCGTTGGTGGGGCGTTTGGGATAGCAGTATTAGTATTATGTATTGTCTTTGGTGCTGTCAGAGGTAATGGTTTTGGAATTGGATCAGGAATTATTTATGGTGTTTCAATGATTCTTTTGTATACGATGAGCAGCATTTATCATGGGTTGTCACCAAATACTAAGAGCAAAAAAGTTTTTCAAATTATGGATCATTGTTCGATTTTTGTTTTAATTGCCGGAACTTATACACCAGTATTATTATGTTCAATTAGACCAATCGATGAATTCTGGGCTTGGATAATTTTTGCAATTGTTTGGGGTTGTACAGTTTTAGGAATTGTTTTGAATGCTATTGATATTGAAAGTAATCAAAAATTTTCGATGATTTGTTATTTAGCAATGGGCTGGTGCATTATTTTTAAAATTAATCTTTTACCTGAAGCAATCGGATATAATGGTATATGGTTATTAGTATTGGGTGGTGTTGCATATACAATTGGAACAGTTTTTTACGGACTTCAAAACAAACATCGCTATATGCATAGTATTTGGCATTTATGGATTTTATTAGGTAGTGTATTACATTTTTTATGTATTATTTTATATGTTATCTAAATAATTTTGAAGATCTTAGTAAGTATTTATTAAGATCTTTTCTTGTCAAAAGTATTTTAAATAGTTATCATAAGTAATAACTGGAGTGATAAAATGAAAAACAAAGAAATTTTTTCATTACATGCAGCTGTAATGTTATTTGGTCTAGCTGGAGTAATTGGTAAATTTGTAGGACTACCTGCAATTTTCATTACGTTTGCACGGGCATTTTTTTCAGCCGTCTTTTTATTGATTGTCATGTTGATAAAAAGAGAAAATATTTTACTAAATAATAGAAATGACTATTATTTAATTGTTCTAGCAGGTGTGATAATGGCAATTCACTGGTTTACATTTCTTCAGGCTATTGATATGGCAACTGTGGCTGTTGGGACAATTACTTTTTCAACTTTTCCGCTTTTTGTAACTTTTTTAGAACCCTTTTTTTATAAAGAAAAATTAAAGCTAAAAAATATTATTGTCGCTATTGTAATGCTTTTAGGAATATTAATAACGATTCCCGAGTTTAGTTTAAAAAATCAAATGACATCAGCAATAGTAATTGGCATGATAGGATCACTGAGCTATGCTTTGCTCTGTTTAATAAATCGATATTTTTCTAAATCTTATGATGGTAAAATGATCTGTTTATATGAACAAGGTGTAGCAGCATTTGTATTATTACCATCTTTATTTATTGTAGAAATAAATTTAACAATAGTTGATTTTTTAGCACTTGTTTTTTTGGGGATTGTTTGTACAGCGATAGCTCATAGTATATATATTAGCAGTTTGAAAAAAATAAAAGTCCATACAGCAAGTATAATTTCGGGAATGGAAAGTGTCTATAGTATTGTTCTAGCACTGATTTTATTACATGAAATGCCTAGTATGAAAGAAATTTTTGGTGGAGCACTAGTCTTAATGACAGCTTTTTATGCATCATTGATTGATAAATAATAAAGTATTTAGATATGGGGCAAGATTCATGTTAAGATTAAAAGTGACAAGATTTATGATTAATTTAAAGGTGATAGTTTATGTTTAAAAGAAAAAATAAAATTACTAAAGAAATGGTTTTAAAAGTAATGACTAGTTTAAATCAGGAAACAGTTAAAGATGTTATTAAGATAAATTTAAGTATTGATGATTGTAGTATTTTTACTAGTAAGTTTGGTGGACTGCCATATTTAGGAAAAAAAGATTTAGTGCCAGTTAGTGATAATAATCAGCAATTAAAACTGATTGGACAAATAAATTTAGAGGAATTACCAAAAAATAAATATGATCTAGATAAAGGAATATTACAGTTTTGGGCTTTGGATAATGATCTATACGGTTTGGATTTTGATGATATGACTTCTCAAAAAGAGAGTCGTGTTATTTATTATCCAGAAATCGATTATCGTGTTAGCGAAGCAGAAATCATCGAAAAATATTTGCCTGATAAAGAAGGTTATTTTCCTATAGAAGATACTTTTAAATTAAATTTTGTTAGTAGTAAAGAAGGAATTTGTCAAGGTGATTATAAATTTGATCAATTGTTTACTAATAAGTGGAATCATTTTTATCCAAATAATTTAATTGAATCATATTACGATTTACCAGAGGAAATATTGTCAGAAGATGAGTTTAATGAAAATAGTGGATTCGGGCATAAATTATTTGGATACCCTGCTTTTACTCAAGTAGATCCACGAAGTATGGTTAGTTATAGTCAATATATTTTGTTATTGCAAATTGATAGTATTGGTGTTGCAGATAAAGAAATTATGTGGGGCGATAGTGGCATTTGTAATTTTTTTATCACAGAAGCTGATTTGAAAGATAAAGATTTTTCAAAAGTATTATATAATTGGGATTGTTATTAAATAATGTAAGTAGGAGAGAAAAATGAGCATATTAAATGTAGAAAATGTTAGTCATGATTTTGGCGGACGGACGATATTAGAAAATGCCAGTTTTAGGTTGTTAAATGGTGAACACATTGGCTTAGTTGGGGCTAATGGTGAAGGTAAGTCAACATTTCTTAATATTATTACTGGTAAAATCATTCCCGATTCGGGAAAGATAGAGTGGTGTAAACGGATTACAACTGGTTATTTGGACCAGCATACAGTTTTAAAACCAGGACAAACGATTTATCAAGTATTACAAGATGCTTTTAGATATTATTATGATCTAGAGCAGGAAATGCTGGCAATGTATGAACAGATGGCAGATTGTGATGATATAACGATGAATAAATTAATGGAAGAAGTTGGTGAGATTCAGGAAATTTTAGATCATGGTGGTTTTTATACCATTGATGTAAAGATCAAGGAGGTTGCAGGTGGTTTAGGTTTAAATGATATTGGTTTAGATAAACCAGTTGATGCTTTATCCGGAGGACAGCGTTCAAAAGTTTTACTAACAAAACTATTATTAGAAAATCCAATGATTCTAATTCTTGATGAGCCAACTAATTATCTAGATGAACAGCATGTTAACTGGTTAATTAATTTTTTAAGAAATTATGATAATGCTTTTATTTTAGTTAGTCATGATATTAGTTTTTTAAACCAGGTCATAAATGTTATTTATCATTTAGAAGATGGGGTATTGACACGATATAAGGGTGATTATGATTATTACTTAGAGCAGGCGGAACTAAAAAAGAGACAACAAGCAGCAAGTTATCAAAAACAACAAAAAGAAATAGCTGATCTTGAAGATTTTATCGCAAGAAATAAAGCGCGAGTAGCTACTCGAAATATGGCTAGTTCAAGACAAAAGAAATTGGATAAAATGGATTTGATTTCTAAGCCAAAAGAAAAAATAAAACCGGAATTTTCATTTATGGAAGCGAGGACTCCAGGCAAAGTATTATTTGAATGTAAAGATTTAGTAATTGGCTATGATAGTCCTTTAACTATACCACTAAATCTTGTTTTTGAAAGAAATAAAAAGATTGCTGTTAAAGGTGTCAACGGTTTAGGAAAAACAACATTATTAAAAACATTGGTTGGGATGCAAGAGCCTTATAGTGGCACAGTAGAAAAAGATCCTTTTGTTGAAATTGGTTTTTTTAAACAGGAAGAGGCTATCGTTTCGATGACAGCATTAGATTATTTATGGGAAGAATTTCCAGATCGTAATAATGGTGAAATTAGATCGATGCTAGCTAAATGCGCTTTAACGAGGGAACATATTGAATCATTAATGAAAGTATTGTCTGGTGGAGAGAATGCTAAAGTTCGTCTTTGTAAGATCATGAATCGAGAGGCTAATGTTTTGGTGCTCGATGAACCGACTAATCATTTAGATGTTGATGCTAAAGAAGCATTACAAAGGGCAATTAAAGCTTTTAAAGGGGCGGTTATTCTAGTTAGTCATGAACCAGAGTTTTATTTACCGATTGTTGATGAAGTGATTAATTTAGAAGAATGTTCGACAAAAATAATTTAAAAAAGATCATATTCAAGTAAATATGATTTTTTGATTTGCGCATCTTTAAATGTTGTATCGATGTATATTTAAATGATAAGATATAGTTAGTAAGTTAGGGAGGGAAAATTATGGAAGTAGTTAATAAAAGGGATAAAGATATTAGTTGGATTTTTAGATGGGTTATAGCCGGATTTATTTTATCGTTTATTGATATTAAGTTTGAGATAATTTCTAGTATTACATCATTGATATCAGGCTTGTTTTTTTATTTAGCGATCAGAATGATCAAAGATATTAATAGATCGTTTAGATTTGCATATTATTTTGCTTTGGTTTTTATAATTGTTAATATGCTTGATTTAGTTTTAAAGGCAACGCCATATCAAGTGTTTGCTCTTAAATATATTTTGATATTTATTGGTATAATCAGAATATTATTTATGATTAGGGGTTTTTATGATTTTTTAGTAGACAAACATCATATAAAAAGGATCTTGATATATTATTTAATTAGTTTATTGATAGCATTTTTAGCTTATTTACTAGGGATAAAAGCATCATGGTTGTTAGTAGTAATAATTATGGGCTGTTTTATTTTGATGATCTATCATTTTGAAAAAATGAAGAAAACGATTATTGAAAATAATAATATCAGTGTTTCTGAGGTTAGAATAACTTCAGTTAAATTAGGTTTAGGATATTTTGTAGTTACAATAGCCTTATGTTTAGTCATGACATTTATAAGTGTTACAACTTATTATCATTATGAAACTAATAAAGAGTGGCTAAGATTTGATCCAGATACAGCGTTAGATTATCAAGAAGCTGTTCGATATGATAAAAAAGGTAATAAAGTAGCGAATGTTCAAGCCTATTTATTTAAAGATGATAATAAGTATTATAATTATCTAGTAATCGATGATTTAAAAGATGAAATTTATTGCCAGCAGTTAAATATAGGTTTAGCTAATATTAATGGGATGTACAGTTATAAAATCGCGTATCAAGATTCTGAAAATGATAAAATATATCAAACTACTTCATCGCAAAAGAAAGAAACAGATTTTTTTAAATCTGAAGATATTACCGTTTATGAAACATATTTTGGACGTAATAATTCTAAGAAATGTTTTATTTTAGTTGAATACGATGCATCAGAAGAAAATAATGTGTTACATAATATATATGTTTCGATGAATAGTAAGATCATTCCTTCATATCCATTTAAAAATAATGATTTTGATGATAGTGATGCTTTTTGGGTTACGATACTTGATGATAAATTAGAAATATCTAATGAATAATATAAACAAGGAGAAAGTAAAATGGTTAAAAGATGTACTTGGGTAGATGAAAAATCAGAGATATATAAAGATTATCATGATCATGAATGGGGAAGACCTGTTTATGATGATGAAAAATTATATGAAATGTTTTTATTAGAGACTTTCCAAGCTGGTTTATCTTGGATAACGATCTTAAAAAAGCGTGAAGCGTTTAAAGAGGCATTCGATCAATTTGATGTAAAAAAGATTGCCCAATATGATGAAATAAAGGTAACTGCGTTATTAAATAATGAAAAAATAATTAGGAGTAAAAGAAAAATTGCTGCAGCAATTAAAAATGCTAAAATTTTTATGGATATTCAAAATGAATTTGGTAGTTTTTCTAAATATATTTGGGGTTTTAGTAATAATCAAATCATCAAAAATATTGACGATAATTTCAAAACTACATCAAAATTATCGGATGAGATCTCTAATGATTTGAAAAAAAGAGGTATGAGTTTTGTAGGATCGATAACGATCTACTCATATTTGCAGGCCGTGGGAATTGTTAATGATCATGAATTAAATTGTTTTTGTTACAATAAATAGATATTTTAAAGGAAGTGTTAATTGCGATGTGCAGTAGATATTTTTTAGAATTAAAAGCGTTAATGGAACTAGAGGATAAAATTGATTATCCTTTCGAACCGGCATTAAAAGATAAGATAGATTACTATCCCAGCAATAATATTTTTATAATTGAAAATAACAACGATAAATTAATTGGATGCAAAGCAAGATGGGGATACAAGATATTTGATAATAAGCTAGTTATCAATGCTCGTCAAGAAACGATCCAAGAAAAATCTTTATTTAAAAAAGATATTATCAATCACCGCTGTATCATTCCTGCTAATGGTTTTTATGAGTGGGATATTCACAAACATAAATTTACTTTTGAAAATGAAAATGGCCAGCTAATGATGATGGCAGGAGTATATCGCATTGTTAATGGTCAAAAAGAAGTTGCGATCATTACTACAGATGCTAATGAAAGTATGGAAGGAATTCATCAGCGAATGCCCTTGATCTTTAATTATCAACAAAAAAATATCTGGCTCAAGAGTAATGATTATAAACATTTATTAAAAGTAAAACCTTTACCACTAAAAATAATATCTGGATCATTACAGACTAGTTTATTTTAAGCATATTTTATATGCTTATTTTTTTTGAGAAAATTCCCGTATTTATGACACTATTTTCATTTTTTTAGAACCAGTTCCATAAACGTCCCAACCTATTGAAAGTGTTTACAAAAATAGATAAACTAAGTTACGTCAAAGGACAAGGAGGATATAAAAAATGAGTTTAGTATTAGCAAGAGTAGATCAAAGATTAATTCATGGAATCGTAGTTACCCAATGGGCAGGAGCTACAAAAGCGAAAAGATTAATGGTTGTTGATGATGAGGTGAGTAAAGATGACATTCAAAAAGCTGCAATGAGAATGTCCAAACCAGCAGGAACAGGAATGTCAATTATCGATACGGAGACCGCAATCAAAAACTTTAAGGCTGGAAAGTATGATAATCATAATGTCTTTATGATCGTACGGGAACCTTCAACATTAGTTAAATTAGCAGAAAATGGGGTTGTTATTCCTAAAGTTAATATTGGGATCATGTTTGATGGTGAAGGAAAGAAGACAGTTAAAAAAATGGTATCTGTTGATGAAGCAGAGGTTAATGATTTTAAGAAATTAGTGTCAATGAATATTCCGGTTACATTTCACTATGTGCCAAGTGAAACTGAAGAGACATTAGAAACATACATTAAATAAGAAAGCAGGACAAAAAATATGGAAATAATACAGGGTATTTTGATCATCCTATTATCGATGTGGATGGTTATTGATCAACAAGGTTTAGTTATAACGACATGGTTTCCAATCATGGTAGCTTTTTTTGCAGGATTAATTATGCAGGATATGCAAACAGCAATGGTTATCGGGGGAACATTTCAATTAATGAATTTAGGTGTTGCCAATATTGGCGGTTCATCAGTTCCTAACTGGGGACTTGCATCTTTAGTGGGCGTATATGTTGCTTGTAAAACAACAAATGATATTGAACAAGCAAAGGCAGTAGCTTTGGCAGTAGGGGTGCCAGTTGGAATGCTAGGAATTCAGTTAGACGTATTTGCTAAATTATTGAATACATATGTAACTCATGCAGCACAAAGAGCATGCAATGAAATGAAATTTAAGAAAATGAATCATATTTTATGGATAGGACCAGCTATTTTTGCATTATCTACAGGTATTCCAACGGCGTTATGTGTATTGTTTGGTGATACGATCGTCAATACAATTTTAACAGCAGTACCCGAATGGTTTACAAATGGCTTATCAATTGCTGGTAATATGTTACCTGTTGTTGGGATTGCATTATTATTACAAGTTATGCCAGCTAAAAAGTATTTATCAATGCTTATGATTGGATTTGTCTTTTCCGCATATTTAAATGTTCCAATGTTTGGGGTTTCAATTATTGGTTTAGCACTAGCATATTACTTTTTCACAACTGAAAGTAAAAAGTTATCAACAAATGAAAATGTTACATTTGAAGAAGGAGATGATTGGGATGAGTAATAAAGTAGAAAAGAAAGATTTAACTAAAGCAGCTATTCGTTATATGTTTATGGCATGTAACGTATTTAATTATGAAAATCAGCAGGGACCAGCAATCGTATTTGGTTTAGAGAAAGTACTTAGAAAAATTTATCAAAATGATGAAGAGTACGTCGCTTCATTAAATAACCATTATAAATATTTTAATACAACGACCTGGATGGGAAATATTTTATTAGGGGCCAGTGTAGCGATGGAAGAAGAGGATGGCATAAAAGCAATCGATACAGTACAAAATTTTAAAACTGGGATGATGGGACCACTAGCAGGGATTGGTGATACTCTTATCTGGGTCTTATATCCAACGATCATGGGGTCAATTGCAGCTTATATGGGATTGGAAGGTAATCCGACAGGTGCTGTTATTTGGTTATTATTGAATTTGGTATTCTTTGTTTTTAGGATCAAATTATTTCATTTAGGATATGATTCTGGATTAAAGCTGATTACTAAATTAGGTGATAAATTATCAGTTTTTACAGAAGCAGCATCAATCATGGGCTTAACAGTTATCGGGGCTTTAATTCCTTCAGTTGTTAAAGTTACAGTAGGACTTGTTTATCAATCAGGAGAAGTAGAACTAGCTATTCAATCAGGCATCTTAGATCAAATAATGCCAGCGTTATTACCAGTAGGATTGACATTTTTAGTTTACAAATTATTAGCTTCTAAAAAATTATCAGTAATCCAGGTTATTTTCTTAATCATTATAATAGCTTTAATTTGTTCATTTTTTGGAATTTTATCAGTTTAGTTGGAGATATGGATATGAGAAAAATTATTTTAGCGAGCCATCATTTGATGGCTGAGGGATTAAAAGATACCCTTCAATATATTGGATCAAGCTTAGATCATATAGAAGCCGTTTGTGCATATATGGATAATATACCCGTAGAGCAGCAATTAAAAAATGCAATTGGCAAAATCGATAAAAATGATGAATATATTATTTTTACTGATATGTTAGGTGGCAGTGTTAATCAAGAAGCAATAAAATATTTGCAATATCCTAATGTTTATATTATTACGGGAATGAGTTTACCTATTGTTTTAAGTATCGTGCTATCTTTATCTAGCTATGATAAAGTTGATGAAACAGTTATTCGTAGTGCAATCGAAGATGCCAAACAGCAAACGGTTTTTGTAAATGATGTTGTAAGAAATTTGGAGGCAGATGACGAAGATGAGTAAAGATTGGTGGAAAAGTAGTGTTGTTTATCAAATATATCCGCAAAGTTTTAAAGATTCTAATGATGATGGTATCGGTGATTTGAGAGGAATCATTGAGAAATTATCATATTTATCAAAATTAGGTATTGATGTTGTTTGGTTGAATCCAATTTATAAATCACCATTGGTTGATAATGGATATGATATTGAAAATTATCGAGAAATTAATCCTATTTATGGAACAATGGCAGATTTCGAGGAATTATTAGAAAAAGCTCATCAAATGAATATTAAAATAATCATGGATCTAGTTGTCAATCATACAAGTGATCAGCATCAATGGTTTAAAGAATCAAAGCTTTCGAAGGACAATAAATATGCTGACTTTTATATTTGGAAAGATGCTAAAGAAGATGGCAGTTTACCTAATAATTGGGGTGCTACGTTTGGGGGTTCAGCATGGAGTTATGTACCAGAGAGAAATCAGTATTATTTACATTGCTTTGCACCAGAACAGCCTGATTTAAATTGGGAAAATCCGGAAGTAAGAAAAGCAGTTTATAATGAAATGCGTTTTTGGCTAGATAAAGGAATAGATGGCTTTAGAATGGATGTTATTTCATTGATTAGTAAAAGACAAGATTTTCCAGATGCTGCAGATGGTGAATATGATTATTCTAAATCATATTATAAGGGGGCTTCAAATGGACCAAGAGTTCATGAGTTTTTACAAGAAATGAATCAGGAAGTACTTTCTCATTATGATGTAATGACAGTTGGTGAAACGGCTAATACTACGGTAGAACAGGCAAAGTTGTATACTGATCCTAATAATAAAGAATTGAATATGGTCTTTCAATTTGATCATATGCATTTGGATTATGGAAAATATGGTAAGTTTTCAGATATCAAATTTAAATTAAGTGATTTAAAGAAAAGTTTAACTTTATGGGCTAAAGAACTAGATAAAGGTTGGAATTCTCTTTATTGGAATAATCATGATCAGCCTCGGGCGGTTTCTAGATTTGGTGATGATGGAAAGTATCGTGAGGAATCGGCTAAAATGTTAGGAACTCTTTTGCATATGATGAAAGGAACGCCTTATATTTTTCAAGGTGAAGAACTAGGAATGAAAAATGTTCCTTTTAAATCATTGGAGCAATATAAAGATATAGAAACAATTTTTGTATGCGAAAAGATGAAGGAAAATGGTGAAGATGAAGAATATATAAAAAAATGTGCTTATTTACGATCAAGAGATAATGCTCGTACACCATTTCCATGGAATGGTCAGGATGATGCTGGTTTTTCAAAAGGAAAGCCATGGATCGATCATTCACCTGATAATAAAGAAATTAATTTAGAAAATGAGTTGAAAGATAAAAATTCGGTATTTTATTATTATCAAAAACTTATTCAAATTAGAAAAGAAAATCCCATTGTTGTAGAGGGAACATTTGAATTAATTGATGAAAACGATTCAGACATTTTTGCTTATGAAAGAAAATATAAAGATCAGATATTACTTTGTATTTGTTCATTTTCATCACAAAGAGTAAATTATACATTACCAAAAAATTGCCAAAATAGAAAATTAATTATTTCAAATTACGATAATATTTTGACAAAAGACGATAAAACAATTATGCTAGAACCATACCAGGCAATAGTTTATATGATAGAGAGGTAATAATAATGGATTTTGACACACAAGCAGAATTGTTATATGCTGATTTAAATGATAGTGAAAAAGAAATGATACAATATATAAAAAGTCATAAACAAGAAGTTATAAATATGACGATCAATGAATTAGCAAAAATTTTGCTGTCGTCAAAAAGTTCAGTTTTAAGATTAGCAAAAAATTAGGATTTACCGGTTATTCAGAACTAAAATATGCATTAAAAAAAGAAATAGTAAAAAAAGCAATCATCCCAACAGATTTAGTAGAAACATATAAAAAGGAAATCAATAAAACGTTTGAATACGCTACCCAGGTCAATTACGTTCCTTTAGTATATGATATCCATCATGCTCGACAAGTTATCATATATGCTACGGGTTTTGTCCAAAATAATTATGCAAAACAATTTTCAAGTGAGCTGTTTTTAGCGGGACGTTCTAATTATATTGTCTCTGGTGAATCAAATTTTGAAGTTATTTCACACTCGCTTACAAGTGAAGATTTTGTCATTATTATTTCCTTTTCAGGTAATACTTCAGGAATTGTTAAAACTGTTAATGGTTTAAATATGAAAAGTATTCCTATTTTATCTGTTACGGAATTAGGAAAAAATTTTTTAACTAAAAGTTCTACTTATCAACTTTATTATGATGTTACTGAATTTTCGTTAGAAAGTGAAAAAATTGTTTCGATGAATTGTCTAGGTGTTGCTTTAACGATATTAGTTAGAAAATATCAAGAGTTTGTTTTTTATGATGAATAATGTAATAGTAAAATGAATCTAATTGATTTATTTTACTATTTTTTTGGTAATAAAACTTTAATAGATAGGATGAATGATGTTAGAATTGGGTTAGTGTATAGGAGGATGATTATGAAACAAAAATATATATTGTTTGATCTTGATGGAACATTAACTGATCCTATGATGGGAATTACTAAATCAGTGCGTTATGCTTTAAATTATTATGGAATTGAAGTAAATGATCTAAATGATCTATTACCTTTTATTGGACCACCGCTTAGAGATTCATTTAGAGATTTTTATGGTTTTGATGAAGTTAAGGCTAATGAGGCTGTAATTAAGTATCGTGAGTATTTTTCTACTAAAGGAATTTTTGATAATAAGGTATATGATGGTATAGTTGATTGTTTAACAGCTTTAAAGGAAAATGGTAAAGTATTGCTGGTTGCAACATCAAAACCTGAAAAGTTTGCAAAGCAGATCATTGATCATTTTGATTTAGCACAATATTTTGATTTTGTTGGTGGCAGTGAATTTAATAGTCGTGAAAAAAAAGCGGAAGTAATTAATTATGTATTAGAAAAAAATAAAATTTTGGCAGCTGATGCAATTATGGTCGGTGATCGAAAACATGATATAATTGGGGCTCATGAAAATAATTTACCTTGTGTGGGGGTCATATATGGTTATGGTAGTTTGGAAGAATTGATGGAAAATCAAGCTGATTATCTTGTTGATACAGTCGCTAAATTAACTGATCTATTATTATAACTATGATTAAAGTTGAAAATATTTCGTATCAGCAAGCCTCATTAAAAATAAAAAATCAAATTAATGAGTTATTACAAGTCGTTTGGCCAACTACAAGTGATTCAGATGAACATGATAGTGATTTAATAGAGCAATGTTTTTATATCATGGTTGATAATAGAATTGTTAGTTATGCTGCAGTTGTTCAGTTAAAAGTGATTATCAACGAAAAATCATATCAAATAGGCGGATTAAGCTGCGTGGCAACTTTGCCGGTATTTCGTAGACAAGGATTTAGTTCTAAAATTGTTGCAAGAGCGACAAAATGGATGGAGGATAATCTTGATTTTGGAGTATTTACATGTGCACCTGACTTAAAAGAATTTTATCAACAGGCTGGGAATTGGAAATCAATGTCTAATGTCGTATTAGTAGCAAATAATGATAAAGATGCTTTATCAAGCAGCAATTTAGATGTTATTGTTATGATGAGAGTTTTTTCTAAAAAAGCTATGGATAATTTTAGGGAAATAAGCAATAGCACAATTTATTTAGGATTCTCTAAAGGACGATTCATTTAAAAAAGCGTTATTTATATGTAAATTTTTTTGAGATAAATTTGAGACGTTTTTGAATATTAAAGATGATATAATAAATAAGGATGGCCGTCCCTATTTAGGGAGGTATAGATAAATGGTTTTATGTTTATCCCCACGGGCGTGTCATTTGATAATAGAAAGATATACCATACATGGAATATCTAATTCTTTTATTATTGATCTTAGTTTATTTAGATCGTTTAAAATCTAAATAGACTATAAAAAAGCACGCCCAAAATAGTGAAAACGAAGGACCAACCTCCTTCGTTTTCTTATGGAATATCTAATTAATTAGCGAACGCGTTTCACTAATTTCAACTATATTATAATAGTTTCAAATAATAAATCAAGTTAAAAATTTATTTAACGATTATCAATTTTTTCTGGATAAAGATCATGATTAACTAAACGGTTAAAAGCAATTGTTTCCCATCTAGTATTAGGCTTTCCATAATTACAATAGGGATCAATAGAAATCCCTCCACGGGGTGTGAATTTTCCCCACACCTCAATATATTTAGGGTCCATTAACTTAATCAAATCTTTCATAATAATATTTATACAGTCTTCATGAAAATCACCATGATTTCTAAAACTAAATAAATACAGTTTTAAAGACTTACTTTCAACCATTTTTTGATCAGGGACATAACTGATATAAATGGTAGCAAAATCTGGTTGTCCAGTAATCGGACAAAGACTTGTAAATTCAGGACAATTAAATTTCACAAAATAATCATTTTCAGGATGTTTATTGTCAAAAGTTTCTAATACTTCTGGAGCATAATCATCTTTATAAATAGTATTTTTATTTCCTAATAAAGTTAAATTTTCACTCATTATTTTATTCTCCTAATAATGGATCGATAATTCCATTTTTTAAAAAAGCATTTTGACGATCGCGACAAGTTCCGCAGGTTCCACAAGGCTTATCATTTCCTTCATAACATGACCAGGTTAATTCATAAGGAACTTTTAACTCTAGGCCAATTTTAACGATTTGAGCTTTTGTCATTTTCACAAAAGGAGCTCTGATTTCTAATTGATGACCGCTTCCTTCATAAATTGCCTGATTCATAGCATTGTTGAAAACATCACTGCAGTCAGGATAAGCATTACCAGCAGCATCATCGCTATGAGCACCGTAGTAGATAACACTACAATTTTTAGATAAAGCAATACTAGCAGCAGTAGATAGAAATAAACCATTTCTAAAAGGAACATATGTAGAAACCGGATTTCCTTCAGTTTTAGCTAATTGTTTAGCGTATGATTCATGAGGAATATCACGGTTGGAATGTTGTAACAAAGAACAATCACTATAAGCAAAGATTTCAGTTAAATCAAGATAAATATGTTCGACTTGATAATAACTTATAATATTATTTGCTGCTTCAATTTCTTTTTGATGTTTTTGACCATAACTAATTGATAAGGCAATGACATTATCTTTACCATAATTATCAATAGCCATGGCTAGAGCAGTAGTAGAATCCACACCACCGCTAAATAATACTAATGCTTTCATTTTTATCTCCTTAATATAAATATATCTGTAATTTATCTTCTGTTTCAAAACGGCCTGACAAAGTACAAGTCGTTGTCAAACTATTGACTTTTTTTATTCCTCGTGAGGACATACAGCTATGTTTTCCTTTAATGATAACAGCAATATCTTCAGAGTTAGTTATCAGTTTCATGATTTCAACGATGTCACTTCCAATTCTTTCTTGAAGCTGAAGGCGACGGGCTGCCATATCGGCAATTCGGGCAATCTTACTAAGACCGATTACTTTATCATTAGGAATATAAGCAACAGTAACTTTCATATCATACATTAAAGCTAGATGATGTTCACAATAGCTAAAAATATCAATATCTTTAACGACAATAACTTCTTGATTGGCAAAATCGAGGTCATCATCGAATGTTTTGTTAAACATCTCAGCGATTTGCTTGTTTGTATAATTCATGCCGGCAAAAACTTCTGCATACATTTTAGCGACTCGTTGAGGTGTTTCTTTTAAACCCTCACGATTTGGATCATCACCTAGGGCTTCAATAATTCCATAAATATGTTTTTCAATTTTTTTAGTATCGATCATTTTAAACACCTCGTTTATTCACATCCCAAATATATTTATGTAATTGTAATTGCATAAATATATTGTTTAAGTGATGTTCAATCATATAATCAACAATTGTACGAGGTTTAATCATATCAAAGACAGGGCTAAAATAAACTTTGACACGGTTTGTAAGATCGTACGTTTCAATTATTTCTTTTGCTTTATTCAAATCAGCGAGATCACCAATTACAAATTTAACAACATCATTTTTAGTTAGATATTGATAATTATCCAATAGCATGTATTCTTCCATCTTACTGCTAGGCGTTTTATAGTCTAAAGTAAAAAGTGGGCGGAGATCATCTGTAATGAATGGCTTAATATCAATACTGCCATTGGTCTCTATTTCGACACGATAATTATTTTTTAATAATAATGTAATTAATGAATCGATATTTTTTTGTAATAACGGTTCACCACCAGTTAAAGTCACATTAATAACTTTATTCTTATTTAAATAATCTAAAATATCTTGATCAGTTAAGATTTCATATTTAGCATTTTTACCATTAGCATATTTAGTATCACAATAACTGCAATTTAAATTACAGTTATAAAAACGAATAAAAGCAGCTAGTTGACCAGCTCTACTTCCTTCGCCATTAATACTAATAAATTTTTCAACGACACGATAATTATTCATCTTTTCCTCGATAGCTGGCACAGTTATTTGGGGTTTCATAAACATCGATACAATCAACATCATAACTTTTGGCTAGCAGCTCATAAATATATTTAGCGAGATTTTCTGCCGTTGGTCGAAATGGTAAATCAATAATTTTAAAATTTTCATCATTTAATGCCTGGTATAGTTTTTTTGATAAACTGCCTTTTTCAATAATCAAAGCATGGTCTAAATCATTGGTAATTTTTTTTAAATCATTTTTAAGATCTTTGAAATCAATGATCATGCCATTATTTTGCTGGTTATTAAGCAGTTCTTTACTTTTGATAGTTGCAACGATTTTCCAGCGATGACCATGAATATTGGCACATTTACCATGATAGCCATGT
Organism: Clostridium sp. Marseille-Q5894; assembly: GCF_946902305.1. Classification (NCBI taxonomy): domain Bacteria; kingdom Bacillati; phylum Bacillota; class Clostridia; order Eubacteriales; family Clostridiaceae; genus Clostridium; species Clostridium sp. Marseille-Q5894. The sequence goes on from NZ_CAMPPT010000007.1 coordinate 96,987, forward strand.
AAAAAATGAGCGCTATCAAAGCATTGTTCAGTTTTTAAATAATACATTCTTCCTCCTTCTATACCATCAAATAAAAAAGCAGGCTCACTAAAAAGCCTGCTTCAAAACAATATAAAAAAGCATAGCCCTAGTTTTGTTTATAGACAGGATGGTACAAATGAACTGTCTAGTAATAATGGTAATTGTTTTTTATTAATTGTCAAGATAATTGTATAATAAAAGATAAAAAATCCAAAATAAAGATAGAAAAGTTAAGAATTTGTTAATATTTGTTAATAGTATTTGCATATTGTAAATTTTATGTTAAATTTACTTTGGATATAAAATAAACTGTGTAACAGGGGGATAAAAATGAAACTTACAGATTTATTTGCCATGTTTGGTGGACTAGCACTATTTTTATATGGGATGACAATGATGTCTAACGGTTTAGAATTAGCTGCTGGAAATAAAATGAAAAGTATTTTAGAAAAACTTACTACTAATCGCTTTTTAGGCGTTGGTGTTGGAGCGGTTATTACAGCAGTTATTCAATCATCATCGGCTACAACGGTGATGACTGTTGGATTTGTTAATGCTGGATTGATGAAATTAGAAAATGCAGTTTGGGTAATCATGGGAGCTAATATCGGGACGACTATTACTGGACAATTGATTGCAATCGATATTACGGCTTTAGCACCAGTATTTGCCTTTGCAGGTGTGGCACTAATTGTTTTTTTTAAGAGTAAAAAGTTAGATGCTTTTGGTAGTATTTTGGCAGGTCTAGGAATTTTGTTTATGGGAATGGATATGATGTCAAAAGCAATGGTACCACTAAGAAGTTCGCCTGAATTTGTTAATATTGTTAGTACTTTTGAAAATCCATTAATAGGGATTTTAGTTGGGGCTATATTTACAGCTATTATTCAGAGTTCTTCGGCATCGGTTGGGATTTTACAGGCTCTTGCTAAAAGTGGTGTAATTACATTACCCTCAGCAATTTATGTATTATTTGGACAAAATATCGGAACATGTATTACGGCTGTATTAGCCAGTATTGGAACGGGAAGAAATGCTAAAAGAACAACGATCATTCACTTATCTTTTAATATAATTGGAACAATTATCTTTGTTGCTATTAGTATGCTGTTCCCATTTGCACAGTTGATGCAATCATTGACTCCAACAAATATTCCAGCACAAATTGCCAATGTGCATACAGTATTTAATGTTGTGACAACGATTCTTTTATTACCATTTGGTAATAAATTAGTTAATTTAGCATATATGATCCTTCCTGAAAAAGATGGGTTTGAAGATAAACTATCAACAAAGTATTTAGATGCCTCTATTTTTACTAATGATTATCATATTGGTACAAGTGCGATTGTTAATACTCAATTATTTAATGAAACTCAAAATATGTTAAATATAGTTCAAAAAAATGTTCAAAGATCTTTTGAATTAATTGCTAATTACGATGAAGGAAAACATGAAAGATTATTGAAAGATGAAAAATACATTGATTATTTAAATAAAGAAATTATTCAATTTACAACTAATGCAATTTCTTCTGAATTTCCAATTGATGAATCAAAATCTATTGGCTTATTTTTAAAGACTTCTGGGGATTTAGAACGGGTTGGAGATCATGCAATGAATATTGCAAAGAGAGCTAAAAAGCTTCATGATGATGGTGAGAGTTTTTCAGATGAAGCAATAAAAGAAATTTCAATCATGAATGATTTAACAAGAAATATTTTAGAAGAATTAAATGCGTTAAATCGTGAAGAATTACATAATATTGTAGAAAAAGTAGATATTATTGAAGATAGTATTGATAATACTACACATGAGTTCTCTGTTAATCAGTTAAAACGTTTACGTAATAAAAAATGTACTGTTGAGCATAGTGCTCTATATACTGAAACACTAATTGATTTTGAAAGAATTGGAGATCATGGATTAAATATTGCAATTGCTTTTAATGAAATTAAAGATGATTTAACATCAATGGCATAGTTAAAATAATCTTGATACTAAATTAGTATTAAGGTTTTTATTTATTCAAGTGATAATCTATTCTTAATTATTTGTAGATAAATAATAAGGTGATATAATTATTGGATAGAAAAGAGAGAGTGATATAATGAAAATTGATAAGACATATGCAGTTTACTTTTCACCAACATATAATTCAAAGAAATCTGCTGTAACTATAGCAAGAGGACTAGAAGGCGAACTTACAGAAATAGATTTAACTTTAAAAGAAGAAATTTCTAATATCCAATTTACACGACATGATGTAGTTGTATTTGGTTTTCCTGTATATGGCGGTAGAATATTAAAGGAAGCATTAAAACGTTTAAAGTTAATTCAAGGGGAACATACCTCATGCATAATAACTGTTACTTATGGTAATCGTCATTATGATGATGCTCTACTTGAATTATTTAATGTGGTCAAAAGTCAGGGTTTTATCCCGATTGCTGGAGCAGCATTAGTTGGGGAACATACTTATGGAAGAATTCAAGTTGGCAGACCAGATCGCAATGATTTATATCGTGATGAATTATTTGGTAGTTTAGTACGTTTGAAACTTAGAGATGATAACTTTTCTTTTGTTTCAGTTCCTGGTAAATATCCATATAAAAAAGGAGGGCAAGGTGGAAGCTTTAGACCAGATACAAGTAGTAAATGTAATAAATGTGGTCAATGTGTGAAAATGTGTCCTGTTAATGCAATCAATGATGATTGTAGAAATATTGATGAAAAGTGTATATCTTGCTTTAGGTGCATTCGTATATGTCTGATTAAAGCTAAAAATATGGATCATGATGAAAAATATCAGGCGTTTGCTAAAGAGTTTAGTGAAAAGCTGATTTCACCACGTGAAAATGAATATTTTATTTAAATGTTTGAATTGAAGTTTAGATTGACAGCTAAACTTCTTTTTTAATTTCATTAAATAATATTAAGATAATTGTTATTTTTTTAATATAATATGAAATAGATTGTAATGTAAACGTTTTTGAAATAAAGTATAATAAATTTAGGGGTTATATTTTTATAACAGAAAGTATGAAAAATGGGAAAAACTTATGTAAGCTATTATTAGCATTAATAACAGTATTGACAACAATAGTAGTACCTTTAAATATTAATGGTACTTTTGCAATTGTTGAAAATGCGTAATTAATAATAAAGCAAATGGGTTAAATGTAACAAGTTACACATCAGAATCATGGTCAGTTATGACAAATGTTTTAAAAAAAGCAACAAGAGCATTAGAAGATCCAGAAGCAACACAAGAGGAAGTAGACAATGCTAAGGATCTCTTAGCAAAAGCAATCGCAGAATTACAAATAAATTCTAGTATATCTATGAATACAGAAAAGATAGTATCTACAGTAAAATCAGGAAATCCAACAGCAAGTGTAAAAACTGGAGCTACAATTAGTTTAATATATCCACTTGTAGAATTAGCTGCAGCATCAATTGTTTTCTATGAAAATAAGAAAAGAAGAGGTATTAGATAAAAAAATATTGACTACCTAAAATTTTTCTAGATATTTGAGTTGAAATATTTGGAAATTTTTATGTTAAGATTATACTTTATAAATAATATAATTTAAAATGTGTTATTTAGAAGTAATAAATTTTGATAATAAAAACATTAAATTTTTGTCTTTTATTGTTGGGAAAATTTTGATATTTAAAAAAGAAAATATATCTGTGTTAACGTTCAGCGAAAATGTCACCAAAAATGAAGAAGGGTTCAACTAGTGAGAACCCTTTGTTTTATTGTCTAATTCTTGGATGAGATTATTTAAGTCTTTGTGATTGTTAATCACAACTTTTCTGTTTTTATGATTAGTACCAACTATTGCACAATCATAAATTCTACCTATATATTTCATTCTTACTTTGTTTTCCAACACAAAATATAAAACAGTAATTTCCGTTGATGATCTGATTTTTATGACTTCTCCATTATTATCATATGGAACATAATAATAACCTTCATAAGAAAACATATTACCTTCAACGATTTTTCTTTTATTTGAAATTGTAAATACTAAATTTAAATCATAATTTTCGGTTAATTCTACAAATTCATAGATTGGATCAATGGGTAAATGCGCAAATTTTTCATTTAGATATTTTATATAGAAGTCATTGAACCATAAGTTTAGCTGATCATAATCTTTTATTTTAAATCTAATAATATCATTCGGTAATCTTCGTTGTGCGGTTCCATTGTATCTTTCTATTAATCCTTTTGCTTGTGATGTATTAGCGAAAATCATTTCAATACCGAGCTTTTCCATCATTAATCCAAAAGATGTCGTATTACCTTCAGAACTTTTAAAAATAGTATGTTTGTCTGAATAAATCGCTATGGGAATTCCTTTTTTTCTAATAATCAGTTCCATTATTTTACAATATCCAAACATACATTCGTTTTTGGTAAACCATCCTGCAAGTATATCATTGGTTGCATCATCTACAGCCATATGTAATGTGTAGAGCTGACCATTACCAAACCAGTCAAAAGGAGTTCCATCAACTTGAATAAGCATACCAGCTCGAGGACTTCTTTTTCTTAATAAATGTAGAGGAGAAGCTCTTTTATGACTTCTATGTTTTACCGGAGATGACCACTTGAATTGTTTATAAAGGCGCTGAAAGAATGAAATACTTCTAGGTTTAAGCTGATATTTTAGAACATCAAGCTCTTTAGATGGATTGAAAATAACATCTTCAAGATAAATATCTCTAAATTGTGATATAGTGATATTAGGGTATAGTTTTTTGAAATTGACGATATAGTCAACTTCAGTATTTGAAGCACGGTTATTGGCGGCCAAACCTTTATTGCCGTGAATCAAAGTGGAATCTATACCTTTTTCTTTTAATGATTTAGAAATACGAATAAGTTGACGCCTAGAATAGCCAGTAAGAATAGATAATTGATCATAAGACATATTTAAATCACCATTTATTTTTTTAGACAACAGATCAACAATTTCTTTTTTGTCCAATAAAAAAACCTCCTTCATATAACATGATAGAGGATAATTTTAACAAAGAGAATACTGGTGACATTTTCGCTGAATTTTGCGGTGACATAATTGTTGAATTTTAACAAAGAAAATATATCTGTTGATGTTATTTTAAGAAGGTGATATAATTAATATAGATGGCAGATGTTAATAGGATTGTTACTTTAATTAGGCAAGACCGTAATAAATTATACCTTTGGTATAACTTTTTGCGGTCTTTTTAAATTTGCAATCTAAATTTATTAAAAAGGAGGGAATCATTTAAACCATCAGCCAAAAAGATAAAAAATAGGAGAGAAGTAGAAGTGAAGAATAAGACGGGAAAAGTATTAAAAAGTGCATTAGCTGCGTCATTTGCTTTTTCATTAGTGACCGCAAGTCCAATTCAAATAATGGCAGAGCAAAATACAGGTGATGTAACTGTAGATGTTTACCCTAAACCACAAGAAATCTCATATATTTCAAATGAAGGTATGAGTTTAGAAGGTGAAGTAAATGTTGTGGTTCATGGTGAACAAGATGAAGCAACATTAACCAAATTAGAAAAATTATTACAGGAAAATAACATTAGCTATGTTATTTCTGATGAAGTAGATGATCAAAAAGCAAATATTTTAATTTCTTCAAATAATGATCATTGTGATGAGTGTGCTGAAGACTTAGGAGGGAACAGCCAAGTTTTAAGTGAAGAGCAAGGGTATATTTTAAGTGCTAGTGATGATGTTAATGAAAAGGGCGAAATTAAGATCATTGGGGCAGATAGTGATGGAGCTTATTATGGAGTTGTAACATTATCACAAATGTTAGAACAGAAAACTGATGGAAAAATTGCTGAAACAGTTATTTCCGACTATCCAAGTGTTAAATTAAGAGGGTTTGTAGAAGGATTTTATGGGTATCCTTGGAGTTTTGAGGATCGTTTATCACTAATGAGTGAATCAAGCGAATTTAAAATGAATACATATATTTATGCCCCAAAAGATGATCCATATCATAAAGATCAATGGCGTGAGTTATATCCAGATGATAAAGCTGAAGAACTTCGTCAATTAGCTGCAGAGGGTAAAAAAGATAATATGAGTTTCTGTTGGAGTGTACATCCAGGAAGTGGATTTAACTATTATACAGATGATGATTATAATTCTTTAATTGCTAAATTTGAGCAATTATATAGTTTAGGAGTTCGTCAATTTGGTATTTCTTATGATGATTTAGGTGGTTCCGTAAGTGGGTCACAACATGCTGATATTATTAATCGTGTTAATAGAGAATTTGTTCAGGTAAAAGGTGATGTAAAACCATTAATTGTTGTTGGAACACGTTATTGTAATGGATGGGGACCTAGTATGTATTCATACTTTAAACCATTCTGGCAAAATTTAGATGACGATGTTGTGGTAATGTGGACAGGTGCTAATACTATGTCAGCTATTACTAAAGAAGCTTATGAATGGCCAAAAACTCAAACTGGTGTAACAGGCAAAAATCTTGCTGCATGGTGGAATTATCCAGTAAATGATTATTGTGATGGTAACTTAATGATGTCTCCATTAGAAAATCTTGATAACGATGTTGATAATTTAAGTGGATTCTTCTTAAATCCGATGTCACAAGCAGAGGCAAGTAAGGTTGCTATTTTCTCAGGAGCAGATTATTCATGGAATATTGGTGGTTTTGAAAGAACAAGCAGTTGGGTTAGAGCAATTGATGAATTAGTTCCAGAAGCAAGTGAAGCATTCCAACGTTTTGCTGATAATATCTCATATATTAAGGATGGATTTGAATTCGATGAATCAAGATATTTAGTAGATACAATTGATGCATTTAAAACTGCTCTTCAAAATAAAGATGGTGTAATAGAAGCAGCTTCAGCATTAAAAGCAGAGTTTACAACAATGAAAAATGATGTTGCGGCTTTAAGAAATGTTGAAGATAAAAACTTATATGAAGAAATTGAACAACACTTAAATGCTTATGAAGCAGTTGCTGAGGCAGGAATTGCAAGTATGTCAGCATTTATTGATGCCCAAAATGGTGATGTTGATGCTTGTTTATCAAATATTAATACAACTGAAATTAAGCTAAAGGAAGCTGAAACTTATGAAGTGGAAAGTTTTGAAACAAACGGTACAAAAATGAATGTTGTTAAAGTTTGTGAAAAACGTATTAAACCACTATTAAAAGATTCAGTGGATCAAATTAAATCTACTTTAATGGAAAATGTTTTCCCTGAAAGTGAAGCTTCTATAATCGGAACTATGTCAGGATTAACTGATAAAACAGTAGAAGTTAGTAAAGGAAATTATGAAGTAAATGCAATTAGTGGTGTAATGAATCCTAATGAAACGGTAGGTCTTGTTTTACCAAAGGCAATGAAAGTTGCTAATGTTTCAGTAACTGCTGATAATCTTGATAATTTAGAAATTCAATATTCTATAAACGGAGTTAACTGGATAAGTGCACAAGGTACTGTTGAAGACGGAACATTAAAAGCAACAATTGATACAACGGCTACATATGTAAGAGTTGTAAATAAAAATGATAGCAGTATTAATGTTACTATTGATAAAATCATTGTAGCACCAGTATATAATACAGGTACTAGAACAGTGGAAACTGATTTAGGAACTTATGGAAATTATGTTATTTCTAATGCGTTAGATGGAAATATTGCAACAAAATTCTATTCAAGTGCTGGAGCAACAGTTGGAAGCTATGTTCGTGTTGATTTAGGGAAAGAAATTCCTTTATATGATGTAGCGATATATTATGCAGGTAATCCAAAAGGTACTGAATATGGAATTGATGGATTTGCCGCTACAAAATTAGAAATCTCAACTGATGGTGTAACTTGGATACAAGTTGGTGACATTATCAAAGATGAAAACTACCAATCTAAAACAGTTAGCGGGCAATTGGTAAGTGAAGCAGCATACAATGCCCAAGGAGAAATGGCTCGTTATATTAAATTTAGTGCAACTGAATCTAGTGAAAACTGGGTACAAGTATTTGAAATTCCATATAATGAAACAGTTAATGTATTAGGTGATGATAGTATTGATATTGTTGATACAACTATTACAACTGGCAATGTTGGAAACTTATATGACCGTGATTTAACAACTGCATTTGCACCAGATAGTGTAAATGATGGTGATACATTAACTTATGCAATGACTTCAATCACTAATGTTGGAACATTGACAATTATGCAAAATCCAAGTGCAATTTGTAATGCAACTGTAAGTATAAAAGATGTTAATGGCAGCTGGAGTGAAATTGGTACTTTAGATAAAGGTACAAATACATTTGATGTAAATAAAACTATTTTAGAAGTTAAGTTGACTTTCCATGCAGGAAATCCAACACCAACTATTTATGAAATTATTGCAAGACAAAGAACAGAAGTTGTAGAAGCAAATAAAGTAGCTTTACAAATAGCGGTAGATACAGCTAATACTCTAAAAGATCAAGGAGCATTAAATAATGTTGTGCCTGCTGTAGTGGCTGAATTTGAAACTGCACTTGCTAATGCTAAAACAGTTTTAGCTGATGATTATGCTGATCAAACTACGGTTGACAGTGCCTTCTATCGCCTAGCTAACGCTATTCATATGTTAGACTTTACTAAAGGTGATAAGAGTGCTTTAGAAGCATTGATCAAAGAAGCTGAAAAATATGAAGAAGAAGACTATACAACTGATTCATGGCAAGCATTACAAGATGCCTTAGATGCAGCAAAAGAAGTAATAAATGATGAAAATGCTTTAGAAAGCGATGTTAAAGATGCTTTAAATAACCTAACAGATGCAATCGGAAACTTAGTTTTAAGAGCCGATAAATCAAGATTACAAGCATTATATGACATGGTAGAAGGATTAGATAAGAGTCTATATACAGAAGCAACTGTAGCTAACTTAACTGAACCAATGGCAAATGCTAAGGCCGTATTAGCAAACGTTGATGCAACACAAGAAGAAGTAGACAGTGCATATGAAGCATTGATTAGAGCATACTTAGACTTAAGATTAATTCCAAATAAGGATTTATTAGCAGAATTAATCAATAAAGCAAATAGTTTAAATGCAGCAAACTACAGTGCTAAATCATGGTCAGTAATGACAAATGCTTTAGAAGAAGCAAAAGCAGTATTAGCAAATGAAAATGCTGATGAAGCAGCAGTAAAAGCAGCAATTGAAGGATTACAAGCAGGTATTGATAATTTAGTAGCAAATTCTTCAACTTCAGTAAAACCTGGTGATACAACTAACTTAATTAATTCTGGAGATAAAACAGTAAGTGTGGATACAGGTGATACAACTAACATGATTAGTGTGCTAGGATTAATGGCATCATTAAGTACAATAGCTTATCTTAAGAAAAAGAGATTTAATAGATAAAATATTGATAATTGTTAGTCAGCTTATTAGTTGTTATTAGTAAGCTGACTTTTAGAGATTTAGTAAGAAGGGAAAAGCATATGAAAGGGAAAATGAATAGAATAAAAAAAGTACCTTTATCTTTACTATTAGTATCATCAATTATACTTTCTAATGGATCATATTTGGTTAAAGCAACAAATAATGCTCCAATAGAATATAATGAAGAAATTTCAGATTTAACTGATCAACAATTAGCAGCATTAACTAATCCAGTATTACAGCAATATAATGCTGATGAATCACATAAAATTTGGAAAATGACTAGTGATACTCGTTTTGTAATTTTGGCTGATCAAAAAAATCTTGATAATGAAAGATTAGCCGAGGTAGTTAAGTTAGTTAATAGTGAATTTATGGAAAAGAAAATTATTTCTAGTTCTCCATTGGCAATGGTATATGCACAAGAAAAAGATGCAGGGCATAGTGATATCTTAATTAATGTTGATAAGGAAAATCAAATTACTAATGAATCAACTAGCGAAGAGGCTTATAAAATAGATATTGATGAAAATGGAGTACGTTTAACAGGTGCTTCTGAAACTGCTGTATTGTACGGATTGCGAACGATTCAAAATTTAATGATAACAAATGAAGGACTTGTATATGGGACAATTATAGATTATCCTAATGTTGCTGAACGTCGCGTTCATGTTGATTGTGCAAGAAAATATATTTCTAAAGATTGGTTTATTCGTGAAATTAGGGAAATGTCATATTTAAAGATGAATGCAATACAAATGCATTTTTCTGAAAATTTAGGATTTAGAATTGAGTGTGAGACAGATCCAGCAATTGTTTCTGATCAATACCTTACTAAAGATGAAGTAAGAGAGATTTTAAAAGAAGCAAAGAAATATGGAATAAAGGTTATACCATCATTTGATAGTCCTGGACACGTTGATCAAATTTTGAAAGCTCATCCAGAATATGGACAGGTAAGCAGTACAGGAAGTCATTATGCATCAGGATTAGATATTACTAATCCCGAAGCTATTGAATATATTAGAAGTTTATATAGTGAGTATATGGATCTTTTTGAGGGGTGCACTGATTTTCATATTGGTGGCGATGAATATATGGAATTTGATAGAGCACCATTCACTACACAATATAAAAGTGTTCTAAATAATTATGCTAAAGCTAATATCGACTCAAATGCAATTTGGAAGGATGTAGTAGCTAATTATATTAATGAATTAGCTGAATTTGTACATGATCGAGGATTTACACCACGAATTTGGAATGATGGCATTTATTATGGTGAAAACTCATATTATGAAAATCCACAAATGATTGAAATGCACGATTATATTGGAATTGATTTTTGGTCACAAATGTCATGGAATAGAGATATTGCTAATTTAAATACTTTTATTCAAAAAGGACATGATACTATATATAACATCAATGCAAGTTTCTTCTACTATGTATTGCGTAATGACAAGCCTACTGATGGAAGAGAACAACATTCATTTGATAATTTAAATGCTGATCGTAAAATTTTTGAAGAGTGGACACCAGGTAAGTTCCAACAAAATACAGTAGCTGATAATTCTACTTTTATTAAAGGAGCATCACTTGCAATCTGGTGTGATAATCCAAATTTGGTTGATGAAGATGTTATAACTGAAGATATTAGTGATGAATTAAGAGCTCTTGCAAGTAAATCATGGAATACAAGTAGTAATTCAATTGTAACTTTTGATAAGTTCCAAGAAAATTATATGAAGCTAGGTAATGTTGCAGGGTTTGAAAAACAATCAGAATTACCAGATTCTGGAGAAATTTTACCTGCTGAGGATTTAGGAAAAGTAACTTTACGCTATGTAAGTAATGATGGTGAAATTTTAAAAAATGATGTTATTAAATATGGAACTATTGGTGAGGGTTATGAATTTAATGGTGATGATATTTATGGTTATCGTTTAATTTCTAATCAGCCAGTAACAGGTCAATATACTAAAGAAGGAATTGTCTATACTTTTGTATATGAGTTATACTGCGATAAAACAGAACTTGCAACTGAAATTAATAATCCATTAGTTGTTAATAATTATATTAAAGAAACAATCAATGATTATAAAACAGCATATGATTTAGCTAAAGATATTTATTTAAATGAAGCAAGTGGACAGTTAGCAGTTGATAATGCATTAGCAGATTTGATCAGTGCTAAAAATAAGGCTGTTGAATTAAAATATTATCCATTATATGTAGAAGCTAATTATCCGCTAGAAAATAATGGCTATGTATCAGGATACAGTCAATATCAAAGTGCTGTTACCAACGCTAAGAGTGTTTTATATGGCAGTGAGTTAACAGTTGAAAAAATGAATGAAGCTTTAGATGCAATTCAAAGTGCTAAAGAAAACTTAATGCTTCCAGATGACAATGTTCCAACTGTAAGCGCTACCGATAATTATTACTCTGCAGGAGTTTATCCAGCAACAAAATACAACTATGATAAAATGTTAGACAATGATATTTCAACAAAATGCTGGTTCAACCAAAATCAGGTGATTGATAAAGAAATTGTCTTTACATTTCCAAAAGAAGTAAATATGTCAGGTATACGTATTGTTCAGCCAAGTGATGTAGGAAATGATGTAATAGATGGAGCAGATGTTCAGATTTCTAGAGATCAGGTAGATTGGGTGACAGTAGGAAGTCTTGATAACAGTGAATTGGATACAAATGTTACATTTGAAAAAACACCAGTTAAATATGTAAGAATTTTATTAACAGCAAATAAACCAAACTGGTATCAAATATCAGAAATGTATTTTACATTTGAACAGGTACAAGAGGATAATACATTAAGAGATCTAATAAATGATGCAAAGAATTTAGATATCGAAGGTAAAACAACAGAGTCAGTTTCAAATTTAGTTGATGCTTTAATAGAGGCTCAAAAAGCCTATGCAGCAGGAAGAACTGATACTGAAACAGTAGAGATGAATCTACAAAATGCAATCGATAATTTAGAAGATGCAGTAATTGTTGAAGTAAACAAAACAGCATTATCAATTGCTGTGGAAATGGCAAATAACGTAACTAAAGAAGACTTGGATAAAGTCGTTCCAGCAGTAGTAACAGAATTTAATGCAGCTTTACAAGAAGCACAAACAGTATTAGCTGATGCTAATGCTAGTCAAGAGACTGTTGATGCTTCATTTGCTCGTTTATCTGTGGCAATGCATATGTTGGAATTCTATAAAGGTAATAAGAGTGAATTACAAGACTTAATTGCTCAAGTAGAACAATTAGATGAAAATAACTTTACTGCTGATTCATGGCAAACATTAGCTGATGCATTGCAGGCAGCAAAAGAAGTAAACGACAATGAAAACGCTTTGCAAACAGATGTCGATGAAGCATACGATAATTTACAGGCAGCAATAAATGGTTTAGAAGAAGCAGAAGTAGTAGATAAAACATTCTTAGAAGCAATGGTAAATAGAGTATCAGGATTAAATGAAAATGATTATATAGCATCTACATGGAATGCAATGTTACCAGTGTTACAGGAGGCTAAGGATGTTTTAGCAGATGAAGGAGCAACACAGGCACAGGTAGATGAAGCATTTGATGCTTTAACTAGAGCATACTTAGACTTAAGATTAAAACCAAATAAAGATTTATTAGCAGAATTGATCAATCAAGCCAATGGATTAAATGGAGCTAGTTATACAGCAAAGACATGGTCAGTGATGGCTGGTGCTTTAGAAAAAGCAACTACTGTATTAAATAATCCCGAAGCAACCCAAAAAGAAGTAGATAATGCTAAAGAAGCATTAGCCAAAGCAATTGAAGGATTAGCAGTAAATCCAGGAAAAACAGTAGATAGTTCTACTGCAGTAAAACCTGGAGATACTACAGCAAGTGTAAAAACTGGTGATGTAGTAAATGTTTTTGGAACTTTAGGTTTGGCATCAATTACAGGAACAATTGCTTATATAGCAAAAAAGAAGAAAAATGATTAAAGGGATAATAATAAATAAGTAGGTGAAATGAATTATTTGATTTCCCTACTTTCACAAACATTTGTAATAATATTGAAGGGAAAATGTGTATGAATAATAAATTAATAAAAAAAGTGCTAGTGGCAGCAATGATGACAACAGCATTTGCTTCTAGTATACCAATGACTAATGCAAATGCATTAGCAAATGAAAAGAGTGTTGAAAATCCAATCTTGGTACCAACACCAAAAAAAGTAACATATCAAGATAATATACTTTCAATAACTAGTACAGTAAATATTAAAGGACAAGATGTTGCAGATCCAGATGCAATAAGAGAATTAACAGAATACTTAGAAAATAACTCAATTACAATAAATGAAAATTATCAAGAAGGATCTACTACTTTCATTATTGGTGAAGAAGATGATGAAGTAGATAGCATGGATAATATTAGAAATAATTTAGGATTAGTGGATGCAGCTACTTTAAATGATGAAGGATATGTTTTAGGAATAGATAGTTCTAATAGTGGTACTGTATTAATTGAGGGTAAAGATGGTGATGGAACTTTCTATGGAGTTCAAACATTAACTCAATTAGCAGTTAATGAGGAAGGAACATTAAAAGCAAAAGAAGTAAAAATTGAAGATGAACCTACAATGACTACTCGTGGGTCTATTGAAGGATTTTATGGTACTCCATGGACTCACCAAAATAGACTAGATCAAATTGAATTTTATGGTAAATCAAAATTAAATACATATATTTATGCGCCAAAAGATGATGTATATCATCGTACAAAATGGAGAGAACCATATCCAGATGCTGAAATGGAGAAAATGAATGAATTAATTCAAAGTGCTAAAGATAATAAAGTTGATTTTGTTTTCTCACTTTCACCAGGGAACGATATTCAATTTACTGGTTCTAATGCTGAAACTGATTATCAGGCTTTAGTAACTAAGTGTGAATTAATGTATGAAATGGGGGTAAGAAGTTTCGCTATTTTCTTTGATGATATTTCAAATAAGCAGGGTACTGAACAGGCAGCTTTCTTAAACCGTTTCAATGAAGAATTTATTTTAGCTAAAGGTGATATTAAACCATTAGTTACAGTTCCAACTGAATATGATACAAATGCAATGAGTGATGGAACAAATTTAAAAACATATACTAAGAACTTTAGTGAAACTTTAAATTCTGGTATTAGAGTATTATGGACAGGAACCGCAGTAGTGCCTGAAGGTATTGATGTAAGTAATGCTCAATATGTAAAAGGTATATACGGTGACAATGTAGGTATCTGGTGGAATTATCCAGTAACTGATTATATTACAGATAAATTAGGATTAGGTCCAGTTTATGGATTAGATAAAGGATTAGCAAATGAACTAGATTTCTTAGTTATGAACCCAATGGAACATGCTGATTTATCTAAAATTACTTTATCAACTGGGGCTGATTATTCATGGAATACACCAGCATATGATTATAATAAATCATTTGAAAATAGTATTATTAATCTTTATGGTGATTTAGCTCCATATATGTATACATTTGCTAATCACTCTTCTAGATTAGTTGCAGGATGGGCTTCTACAGGTAGAGCAGATGCTCCTGAAGTAAGAGAATTAATGAATCAATTCATTAAGAAGAATGCAAAAGGAGAAGATGTAACTGCAGAAGTTGAAGCATTAACAGCAGAGTTTAATAATATGATTTTAGCTGCTGATAAATTACAAGAGTCTTTAACAAGTGAAGAATTGAGTCATTGTAATACTAACTTAAATAAATTAAGAAGTTTAGGTGAAGCAGATAAGATCGCATTAGATTTATTAATTGCAATTGGTGAAGGTAATAATGAACAAGTAAATAGTTTGAAAAGCACATTACAAACTAAACTATCTTCATTAACTAGTGGTAAAAAAGTATCTGAATTAACAGCATTACAATTTGTTAAAGATGCAATAGATTATAATCCAAATGCTGTTGCCGGATTTGAAGTTTCAAAAACGTTTGTTGTTCCTAATGAAAAAATTCAATTAACTAATACTAGTTCAGTTTCTTCAACTGATTTAGAATGGACTTTCGAGGGTGCAAATATTGAAACTAGTACAGAAGAAAACCCTGTAATTAGTTATGCTAAAGAAGGAGTTTATACTATTTCTTTAAAAGCAAAAAATAAATTAGGTGAAGACGAAGTTATCAAAGAAGGAATCATTACAGTTTCTAATGAAGCAGATGGTGAGATAGTAAATTTATCAGTTGGTAAATCTGCTTCAGCAACAAGTTATACAGGCTCTTCAGAATCACCAAGTAAAGCTATTGATGGTATTTCATCAACTAAATGGTGTGCAACAGGATGGAATCGCCCACATACTTTAACGATTGATCTTGGAAAAGAAGTAACTGTAAGCAGTGTTACTATTTCACATGCTGAAATAGGTGGCGAAGGTTCAGGATTAAATACTCGTGATTATCGTATTCAAGTAAGTAGTGATGGAACAAATTATACTGAAGTTGTTAAAGTAACAGGGAATACGGCAGGATCAACTACAGATACTTTCCAAGTAAGTTTAGCACGATATGTTAAATTAATCGTTGATACTCCTACTCAAGGTGGAGATTCAGCAGCAAGAATTTATGAAGTTGAAGTGATGGGATTAGACAAAGCTATTACAATTCCACCAGTTTATGTTCCAGTTGTTGACAAAACAGCATTATCAATTGCAGTAGATATGGCTAATACTTTAAAAGCTCAAGGAGCTTTAGATAATGTCGTACCAGCTGTAGTGGCAGAATTTGAAGTGGCATTACAAGAAGCAGCAGATGTTTTAGCTAATGATAGTGCAAGTCAAACAACAGTTGATAGTGCATTCTATCGTTTAGCTAATGCAATGCATATGTTGGATTTTGTTAAAGGTGATAAAACAGCATTAAATGCTTTGATTGAAGAAGCCGAAAAATATGAAGAAGATAAATATACTACAGATTCATGGGCTGCATTTAAAGAAGCATTAGAAGCTGCAAAAGAAGTAGCAACAGATGAAAATGCATTAGAAGATGAAGTAGTAAATGCTTTAAATAACTTGAAAGATGCAATGACAGACTTAGTTTTAAGAGCAGATAAAACAAGATTACAAGAAGCATATGAAATGGTAGAAGGATTAGATAAGACTAAATATACAGAAGCAAGTGTAGCTAACTTAACAGAACCAATGGTAGATGCTAAGGCAGTATTAGATAATCCAGATGCAACACAAGAAGAAGTAGATGGTGCATATAATGCATTGATCAAAGCATACTTAGATTTAAGATTAATTCCAAATAAGGATCTATTACAAGAATTGATCAATAAAGCACAAACATTAAGTGCTGCAAACTACACAGCAAAAACTTGGGGTGTAGTAGCAGAAGCATTAAATGAAGCAAAAGCAGTATTAGCAAATGAAAATGCTGATGAAGCAGCAGTAAAAGCAGCAGTAGAAGGATTGCAAGCAAGCATAGATAACCTAGTAGCAAATTCTGTAGGACCAGTAGCATCAGGAGATACAAGTGTAGTAACTTCAGGAGGAAAAACAGGAAGTATAAATACTGGAGATAGTATCAGTATGATAAGTGGTTTAGGTTTAATGGCATCATTAGGTATGATTGCTTATCTAAAGAAAAAGAAAGAGAGCTAATAATTATTAGTTGTGATTAAAAGAGACCGTCCGTCAAGATGGTCTCTTTTATATTATGGATAGATTTTTGAATAAAAAATGATTTTATATTTAACGTTTAAAAAAAAGGGGAATGGTCATAATAGTTATAATTATACATATATTGTTGTAAAAGTGGTCTGGTTGAGGTTATGTAAAGATACCTTAATTTGAATTATAAAGGAGGACTTGAATGTCTGGTCGTAAATTAATTTCTTTTTTGATTAAAATTAAAAATCAAGATCATATCATGGTTACATTATTGAAAGAGAAAAAGCAATATTTAATTAGAACAGAATACGAGCATGTCGGTGATAAAATAAAGGAAACTAATCATGAAATTGATCGTAATTTGGTTTCTCGTATTTATTATGATTTAGAAGCAGCAGAATTTGATGAAATTGAAAATGTTGATAATAGTGAAGAATTAGCTAATATGAAAGTATATTATAATGAACAAGAGTATTTAGAGTATAGTATTTCTCAAGGGTTATTAGAGAAAGTAGATGCTTTAAATGATATAATTAAATGCTTGATAGCTTATGTGGATGACAGTTTAAATAAAAGTGTATTTGTATAAAGATGATTTATTGGTAAGATTTATGTGCTTCAACCTAAAAAATCACTTGTTTTAGTATAAAAGAATTAATTTGAATTTTTTTGATTGTTGTAATGATTGGATTTTTATTGTTTTAAAATTAAAATAAAGTGTTGATCATATGCCTAAATTCTTTTTATGACAAAAATTATTTAATAAAATATAGGAAAATTATTCCAAATAATATACAATAGGAATGTAAAATTAGGAGGAATAAAAAATGAGTGGATTTTTTGGTGTAGCATCAAAAGAGAGTTGTGTATTAGATTTGTTTTTTGGCGTTGATTACCATTCTCATTTAGGGACTAGACGTGCTGGGATGACTGTACATGGAAAAAATGGGTTTAAAAGAGCAATTCATAATATTCAAAACTCACCATTTAGAACTAAGTTTGAAAAAGATATTGAAGAGTTTAAAGGGAATTTAGGTATTGGATGTATTTCAGATAATGAGGCACAACCTTTATTGGTTAAGTCACATGTAGGTTCGTTTGCTATTACGACAGTAGGGCGAATTAATAATTTAGAACAATTGAAAGAAGAGTGTTTTGCTAACGGGTCAACTCACTTTTTGGAAATGAGTTCAGGAGAAATTAATCCAACTGAATTAGTAGCAGCATTGATTAGTCGTAAAGATAGTCTTGTCGAAGGAATCAAATATGCACAAGAAGTAATTAAAGGATCTATGAGTATCTTGATCTTAACAGCAGATGGTATTTATGCGGCTAGAGATAAGTTAGGGCGTACACCAGTAATTATTGGTGAAAAAGCAACAGGATATTGTGCTACCTTTGAAAGTAGTGCCTTTTTGAATTTAGGATATCATCACTATCGTGATTTAGGACCTGGAGAAATTGTTTATATGACACCAAATAAAATAGAGGTTAAACAAGTTCCTGGAGACAAAATGAAAATATGCTCATTCTTATGGGTGTACTATGGTTATCCTACATCTACATATGAAGGTGTAAATGTTGAATGCATGCGTAATCGCTGTGGTAACTTACTAGCAGGTCGTGATGATATTCAACCTGATAGTGTAGCTGGGGTACCGGATTCAGGAATTGCTCATGCGGTTGGTTATTCAAATGCCTCAGGAATTCCTTATGCCAGACCATTTATAAAATATACACCAACTTGGCCACGTTCGTTCATGCCGACAAGTCAAGAACAACGTAATATGATTGCAAAAATGAAATTGATTCCGGTAAAAGAATTAATAAAAGGAAAGAAACTACTTTTAATTGATGATTCGATCGTACGTGGAACGCAGTTAGGTGAAACAACTGAATTTTTATATGAAAGTGGAGCTAAGGAAGTACATGTTCGGCCTGCTTGTCCGCCAATCATGTTTGGATGTAAGTACTTGAATTTTTCACGTTCTAGCTCTGAATTAGATTTAATTACGCGACGTGTAATTCAAAAATTAGAAGGCGATAATGTCAGTGATGAAGTATTACAAGAATATGCTGATCCTGATACAGAGAGATATAAAAATATGTGTGAAGAAATTAGAAAGCGTTCTAAATTTACTTCACTTAGATATCATCGTTTAGATGATATGATTAAAGCAATTGGTTTGGATAAATGTAAATTATGTACATACTGTTGGGATGGTAAAGAAGATTAGGACTGTTTTTGCAGTCCTTTTATGTTGAATTACAATTTAAATTCTTTGATTTAAAAATATGATTATATTTTAGATAAAATAAAGATAAGTATTGACTTAAATCATCATCCGTTTTATCATTTAATTAATAATAAATTCGTTTAACTAGGAAGAGTAATTAACTAAGTTTTATTTAAGAGACTTGATGGCTGGTGGGAATCAAGATAAAGCGGTTAATGAATGGGCCTGGCTAGAAGCAAAATGAACCCTTTGGTAGTAGTGGCGCCGTGATTTTCGCGTTAAGAAAAACAGACATGATGGTGTCTTACAAGGTGGCAAAATGGTTTTTATCCTTGAGGATAAAAGCCTTTTTTATTTAGAAAAGGAGTATAGAAATGAAAAATATTATTTTAACTGGTGATCGCCCTACTGGTAGATTACATTTAGGACATTATGTAGGATCACTTAGAAGAAGAGTAGAATTACAAAACTCAGGTGAGTTTGATGAAATTTATATTATGATTGCAGATTCTCAAGCACTTACAGATAATGCTGATGATCCTGAAAAGGTACGCCGTAATATTTTAGAGGTAGCTTTAGATTATATGTCAGTTGGTTTAGATCCTAAAAAGGCGACGATGTTTATTCAATCGCAAGTTCCAGCGTTATTTGAATTTACTGCTTATTATATGAATTTAGTTACAGTTTCAAGACTTCAACGAAATCCAACGATTAAAGAGGAAATAAAACAGCGTGGTTTTGAAACAAGTATACCTGTAGGTTTTTTAAATTATCCAGTGTCTCAAGCAGCTGATATTACAGCATTTGACGCGACTTGTGTACCGGTTGGTGAAGATCAAATGCCATTAATTGAACAGACTAGAGAAATTGTTCATAGTTTTAATCGGATTTATGGTGATGTTTTAGTTGAACCTAATATTATGTTAGCTGAAAACGAAGTATGTCAAAGATTACCAGGAATTGATGGGAAAGCTAAAATGTCTAAATCAATTGGTAATTGTATTTATTTATCAGATACTAGTGAAGAGGTTCGTAAAAAAGTCATGAGTATGTATACTGACCCAAATCATTTAAAAGTTTCTGATCCAGGAACAGTTGAGGGAAATACAGTATTTACTTATTTGGATTGTTTTTGTAAAGATGAATATTTTGAAAAATATTTACCAGAATATAAGAATCTTGATGAATTGAAAAATCATTATCGTCAAGGTGGGTTAGGCGATGTAAAAATAAAGAAATTCTTGTTTAATGTTTTAGAAGAAAATTTGAATCCGATTAGACAGCGTCGAAAAGAGCTGGAACAGGATATAACATATGTTATGAAAGTATTAGAAGAAGGTTGTATTAAGGCAAATTTAAAGGCAAATGCTACTTTAAAAAGAGCCAAAGATGCAATGAAAATCAATTATTTTAGTAATCAAGACAGTATCACTGATTATTTTAAATAATTAATAAGCAGCTAATAAATACTAGAATCAAAGTTTGATGCTATTTGTCGTTAAAAGAATTTTAAAGAGGTTTTTATTCTATTGATATATCCAATAGATTTAAAAATCTCTTTTTTATTTGGCTTTCTATGAAAATGATGTAGATATAAAAACAGTAAAAAGTATACTTTGATAATACTATTTACAATATTAATAAGGATATTCAAAATAAGATGATCAATTATTTATTAGAATAAAAAATTATGAAAATAAAAGAATATTATGTTGTTTTATTCATTAAGGTAAAAAAATTAAATCTATGATTATTAAGTTTTTTGATATCACAAAGAATAGAAAAACTATTTTAAAAGAAATTACGCTAATAAATATGAATTAGAGTTATTTAATAAGACTATTATAATGAAAATGTAATAGTAGGGCGACACAAAGAATAAAGTTGTGATTAAAGGGTAGAGAAAATAATCTTTACCTTTATTATTTAAATGAAAGTATATTACTAAATATAACATATATTTAATGTATTTTTGTATTATTTTACTATTTATTGTAGAATTTTACCCTTAAAAATATATTATAATATAAATATAATAAGAAATTAAATATTAGTAAAGGAGGATATAAAAATGAGAAGGATATTAAAGGGATTTCTTGTTATAGCAATTATAATTTCTACTTTTGTTACGGGAATAAATTATACAAAAGCAGTATCTGATGGTGAAATAATATATCCTGTAAATGCAGATGCATATATTAGAAGTGGTAATAATGCTAACAATAATTATAATTATGAAAATATTACTCAAGCTCACGGGCAGCAGTATGTTGGTAAGAATTATAAAGTAATAAATACCAAATATTATCCAGATGGTTCTAAGATCATAAGTGTAATGAAATTAGAGCTGCCATCTATTGAAGAAATCAATGAAAACGAACTTGATACATATGACTTTGAGTTTAATATTTTTAAAAACCCTGATTTCAATAAATCAGGACAAACATATCATTTCTATTATACTGATGATGTAAATTGGAGTGAAACTACACTTACTTGGAATAATAAACCAGCAGGTATTGGAACTGGTGAAATTTTATTTGACTTTACAATTCCTCAAGGTTTTGAATATGAAAGTAAAAATGATGATGAAAAAAGAATTCGAATTGATATAACAGAAAAAACTAAAGAATTGGTAGAAAAAGGCATTACAGCAATAACTATCTATGTTGAAGGTGAGTCAAAAGCGGATACTTCATTAATGATTCACAGTAAAGAAAGTGGCGATGGTAGTTTAGGAGCAAAACTTGTTGCTTCAAATAGTAACTATAGTAAAAATAGACTAGAACAGTTAATTGATAAATGTATGTCGATAGAAAAGGGGAATTATACTGAGACAAGTTATGATTTATTAACAGCTAGTTTAAATAATGCTAGAGCAGTACTTGAAAATGGAACAACAGTAGAAATAGATAATGCTTATGATGCATTGCTTGCTGCTAAAGAGGCTCTAATAGCTGAATATCCTGTCTTAGAAGATGGTTATATAAGAAGTGATAAAGGGACTAGTGCATATAGCTATGAAAATATTACCCAGGCGCATGGAGCACAGTATGTGGGAAAAAATTATAAAGTTATAAATTCTAAATATTATCCAAATGGAAATGAAATCATTGGGGTAATGAAATTTGCATTACCTACATTAGAAGAAATAAGTGAAAGTGATTTTGATACATTTAAATTAAGCTTTAATATGTTTAAGAATCCAGGGTTCAATAATGGAATGCAGACATATCATTTCTATTATAGTGATGATACTAACTGGAGTGAATCATCACTTACATGGAATAATAAACCAGCATCGATCAAACATGATGGTGAAAATCTGCTTTGTGATTTTACAATTGCTCAAGGTGATGAATATGAAACAAAACCAGATCTTCAAAAAACAGTGAATATTGATATCAGCAGTAAGATAAAAGAATTAACTAAAAATGGTATAAATGAGATTACGGTATTTGTCTGTGCCGAAAATAAGTTAGATACCTCAATTATGTTCCATAGCAAAGAAAGTGGTGATGGTACACTAGAGGCAAAGATCGTTGGTTCTTATCAAAATTATCGAGGACAATTAGAAGCTTTGATCAATGAATGTAAAGAGCTGGATAGTAGTAATTATACTGAAGAAAGTTTTTCAGTTTTAACCCAAGTATTAAATGAAGTACAACAGGAATATGTTGAAGGGACTTCATTAGAAAATCATGTTTCTTATGAAAAACTATTAAAAGCTAAAGAAGCTTTAGTATTAGTGCGAGATCTTGAGGATGTTGATAATATTGCTTATCATAAACCGACAAGAAGTAATTTATCAAAGACCCAAAGTGATAAAGTAACTGATGGTGATCTTGCTACTTATTGGTCAGGATCATTTTATCCATCATATGTAGATATTGATTTGATGGATACATACGAATTAACTAAATTAAAAATATATACTTTAGAAGGTAAAAACTGCTGGTATACAGTTTATGGAAGTAATGATGGTTCTACATATGACCGTTTATATCAAAAACATGTTGACTCTTTAGCAACAAACGAAGGTGATGAAATTATTTTTGATACAGCACTGTCATATCGTATTTTAAGAGTATATATTGAATATACCCAAGGTGATGACAAAGCTTATTTAACAGAAGTTAAAGCTTATGGTACAGCAGCTCAAACAAATGAAGGTGTTTTAAAAAATGGGACTTTGGAAGAAATTCTTGATGTAACTTCTTATGATGAAAGTGAGTATGCAGCTACAATTACTAAAGAAGAGACAATTGAAAATGTTTATGGTATTATTGATCGGACGATTGGTGAAGAATATCGCAACTGGTTTAGTTTTGAACTTGTAGATGATGATAGTGAAAATGACTGGTATGAAATTAGTGACCAGGATGATAAAATTCATATTAAAGGTAATGAAGGATTATCGCTTACTACAGGATTAAATTATTATTTCAAGAATTATTTAAATGTGCATATTTCAGAACAGACAATGCAGGTAAATATGCCTGATGAACTAGTTAAAGTAAATGAAATCATCAAAAAAGAAACGCCATATCAAGTACGCTATGCATATAATTATTGTACATTGAGTTATACATTTGCTTTCTTTGGTGAAGAACAGTGGCAAAGAGAGAATGATTGGCTAGCATTAAATGGAGTCAATGTGGTGCTTGATCTTGCCGGTCAAGAAGCAACCTGGATCAAATTTTTAATGAATTTTGGTTATTCTTTTGATGATGCTAAAGACTGGTTGAGTGGACCCGCTTATTATGCATGGCAGTTTATGGATAATATGGAAACATTTGGCGGACCAGTTCCTGATGGTTATGTAAAAGATCGCTTAGAATTAGCTAGATCTTCACAACGCTGGAAAAAATCATTAGGAATGCAAACGATTCTCCAAGGGTATGCCGGTATGGTACCAACTAATTTTAATGAATATCAGCCTGATGTAACTGTAATTAAACAGGGGAATTGGAATGGCTTTAGTCGTCCTGATATGATTGCGACAGATTCTAAAGAATATGATCTATATGCACAGTTATTTTATCAGGCTCAGGAATTTGTTTATGGAGCTACCAGTGATTATTATGCAGTCGATCCTTTCCATGAAGGTGGGATCCGTCCCGTTGGGTTAAGTGATGCGACTATTGCAGCTGAAGTACTTGAATCGATGCTTGATTATGATCAAGATGCTATATGGGTAGTTCAGGGATGGCAGAGTAATCCAACTAATGATCTATTAAAAGGAATGGGTGATAATCGCGAAGATCATGTATTGATCGTTGATTTGATTAAATATCCAATTTCAGACTGGACGAAATATGATCGAACAAGTTATGGTAGTACTAAATTAGATGCTAAAGAGTTTAATGGTACTAGCTGGGCTTGGGGATTACTTGCAAACTTTGGTGGTAATCCATCAATGCATGGACAGATGCAGGTCATGGTAGATGATATTATGGAAGCTCAAAAAACTTCTTCACACATGGTAGGATTAGGTATTATCTCAGAGGCACAATATGATAATCCTGTAATGTATGATTTGATTTTTGATTTAGCGTGGGCTGATGATGATTTTGACTTAGATGATTGGCTTGATCGATATATAGAAAGAAGATATGGTGGAACTTCACAAAATGCGCAAATGGCCTGGCAGATCATGAAAGATGCCAATTATGATCATGGTGTAAGATATACTAATGAATTGTTTGGAATGAAATCTAAAGCACCGCAAGATTACAAGGAACAAAATATCCCTTATGGGGCTGATCAATTAGAGAGCGCTTTAAGACTGCTTATTAGAGACTTCGATAAATTTAAAGACAGTGAATGTTATTTATATGATTTAAGTGAAATAATGCGTCAACAAGTAAGTAATTATGCAGTATTAAAATACAATGATGTTTTAGCAGCTAAAAGTGCAAATGATTTAGAAGCATTTAAAAAATACAAAGAAGAATTTTTAAAAGCCTTTGAAATTTTAAATGAAGTAGAAGCTACCCAAAAGGAACAACTAGGTGGTGAATGGATTGGTAAGGCTCAAGATATTGCTGCTAATTATGATGATTTTGCAATGGATTCATTTACAATGAATGCTAAAGCATTAATTACATCTTGGGGATCGAGAGCCGGACATCGTAGTTTAAAAGATTATGGCTGGCGTAATTACGAAGGAATTTTTAAAGATCTTTATACTAATATCTGGAGCGATTATTTAAATCGGGTCGAAGCAAATATGGAAAATGGGACACCATTAAATAATATTGATAAAAACGGTTACTTTGATTTATATTGGAAATGGAATATGAGTGATCAAGAGTATACAAGGGATGCTAAGGATTCGCCAGAAGAAATTTACGAAGTATTAGAAAAAGTACTAGAAAATTGTGCAATTAGTGGCGATGTTGATGCCAATATTGGAAATCTTGCTCTTACAGGAATCGTTAAAGATAGTAATGATTTAAAAGCTGATGCAAGTGCTGTTAATGATGGTGACACAGTGACAACATATTCTCTTAAAGCAAAAGATGAAAAAGCACCACAAGTTATTGTTGATTTAATTGGAATATTCCAGCTAAGTGAGATCAATGTTATTGTAAATGATATATATGACTATGAAATATGGGTTAGTGAAGATAGTGTTGATTGGTTAAAAATTGGTGAAGGAATAAGTGATGAAACAAAATTTGCTGTCCAGGGAAGCGTTCGTTATATCAAGCTTGTCGGTATAAATAATATCGCGGAATTAAGTATTGGTGAAATAAGAGCATATGGTGAAAGGGTATTACCAACTTTAAATCAGTTAGAAAGTCTTATTGAATTTTGTGAAAGTATAAATACAAGTGGTAATGAAGAAAGTAAGATTATAGATTTTAATAATATCTTGAATTCAGCTAAAAAAGCAGCTGATAATGAAGCTGCTCCTGATGAAATAAATACAGTATATTGGAATTTATATGATGCCGTAACTGATTTAAATTTAAGTGGCATATTTAATCTATCATTGAATAAACCAGTGACTGCGCATAATGATCCAAGTGGTAATTCTAGTAATTTAGTTGACGGCAATCTATCAACTGCTTGGAATGCTGGACGTTTGAGTTTGACAGGTGCGCCATACGAAGATAAGATTACTCCAGCATGGGCGATCATTGATTTAAAAGAAGAATATCAAATTGATGAGGTAGAAATTAATTTTGGTAGCAATGTGTGGCATCATTATACTGTTTATGGCAGTGTTGATGGTGAGGAATGGTTTGAAATAGGCCATAAAGATACGGATAGCTTACCAAATGATATTGAAGATACTTATAATTTAGAAAATACTTTTGCTCGTTATATTAAATTAGAAATTACTAATGTTCAATTAGAAAGTTCAGGGAAAAGAACGCCTGTAATGGTTAAAGAATTAATTGTTATGGGACGGATAAAAGAAGTTGTAAATAAAGAGGAATTACAACAATTAATTAAGACTGCTAAAGAACTTGATTTAAATGATTATCAAGATGGACCTGCAAAAGATGTATTTAAAGCGAAACTTACAGAAGCCATTGAGTTATTAGATAGTGGTGTAAATCAACAAGAAATAGATGCAATGATAATTGATCTTAATAAAGCAATGGATGCTCTTGAAAAAATTGCTGTAGTAAATAAATTAGCATTATCAATAGCTGTTGAAATGGCAAATAATGTAACTGAAGAACAGTTAGCTAATGTTGTTCCAGCTGTCGTTAATGAATTTAAAGCAGCACTACAAGAAGCAACAGTAATCTTAGCTGATGATAGTGCCAGTCAGGAAACTATCAATGCTTCATTTGCTCGCTTATCAGTTGCGATGCAGATGTTGGAATTTGTAAAAGGTGATAAGAGTGCTTTAGAAGCTTTGATCAATGAAGCAAATAGTTATGCAGAAGAAAACTATACAGTTACTTCATGGATGGCATTTAAAGAAGCCTTAGAAGCAGCCAATGCAGTAATGAGTGATGAAAATGCAATGCAGGAAGAAGTAGATCAAGTATATAATGATCTTCAAGTTGCAATTGACAGTTTAGTTGAAGTTAAAAAAGTAGATAAGACATATTTAGAGGCAATGGTAAATAAAGTATTGAGTTTAGATGAAAGTAAGTATATCGAATCATCATGGCAGGTAATGTTGTCAGTATTAGAAAATGGACAAACAGTATTAGCAGATGAAAAGGCCAGCCAGGAGGCTGTAGATACAGCTTATCAAGCACTAACAAAAGCATATTTAGAGTTAAGATTGAAACCAAATAAAGAACTATTACAAGAACTGATCAATCAGGCAAAGGGATTAAATAGTACAAAATATAGTGCTAAGACATGGGATATAGTAACTGAAACATTAAATAAAGCACAGCTTGTCTTAGATGATCCTGAAGTAAGTCAAGAACAGGTTAATATTACAAAAGATGCTTTAACACAAGCATTGGCAGGATTACATGTAAAGGTAATAAATTCAGGTGATTCAACTGTAAGTGTAGCTACGGGTGATAATATCGATCCTATTTATTCACTTGCAGGAGTAGTATTAGCATTAATTGCTTTATATGGAGGTAGAAAAAGAAAAAGTTTGAAATAATTTAATTAAAAGGCAACAAAGTAATTAGTTTAAAGTAGTTATTTTGTTAGCCTTTTTATTTTTGTTAATGTTTAGCTCTTTTTTCTTTTTTAGTAGAATGATAAAATAAATATAATTAGAATATATAGAATAGAGGGAAATGGATGAATTTTTTTATTTTAATTATGTTGGTTTTATGTTTAGCGGGTTTATTAGATAAAATTTTAAATAATCGCTTAGGTTTAGTAGAAGCTTTTGATAAAGGAATCAATTCAATGGGAAGTATTGCAATGAGCATGACGGGATTTTATTGCATTGCTATAGCGTTAATTCAAAAAAATGTTGATATAATTACTAAAATAGGTACTGATTCTGCTTTTGATCCCAGCATTATTATTGGAAGTATTCTGGCTCCCGATATGGGTGGTTTTTCGATTGTAGCAGGATTAAATAGTGAAATCTTTTTAATTTTTTCGGGAGTAGTTTTAACATCTACACTTGGTCAAACAATTAGTTTTCAGTTACCGATTTTTTTAGCTTCCTTAAAAAAAGACGATTTACAGCCATTTATTAGTGGGCTGGTATATGGTATTTTAAGTCTGCCTTTAGTTTTGATCGTTGTAGCATTATATCTACAAATCCCTCATTTACTAATAAATCTTTTGCCAATCTTACTTTTATGTTTAGTCTTGATCATGGCACTATATTTTTCGTATGATCGAACAATTTTTGTACTAACTTTATTTGGTTATATAATTAGAATTATTAGTATCATTTTGTTTGCTTTAGTAATTTTACAGTTATTTTTTAATAATCTTTCTTTTACTAATGATCTTTTGATTAGTGAAGCTATGGTCATTGTATTAAGAATGTGTATCGTTGTTTGTGGATCGATGATTTTAAGTGATATTATTATTAAAAAATTTTCAAGAGTTATTTTTATGGTTGGACAAAAATTAGGAATAAACAGTACTAGTGTTATGGGGTTGTTATTGAGTTTAGGAACAAGTATTGCAATGATTCCTTTATTTAGTCAGATGGATAGAAAGGGAAAAATGATAAATGCAGCATTTAGTGTTAGTGGGGCATATGTATTTGGAGGTCAATTGGGATTTATTTCTAGTGTAGTTGATAGTCAAGGAGTTTTAGTATATATGATAAGTAAGATCGTAGCAGGTGTTTTAGCAATTATTTTTGTAATGCTGTTTTATAAGTTGAAAAAGAAGAAGTCGGATTAAAGAATCTGACTTTTTTTCTAATTAAATACAAATAATTGTTATAATAGGGTTTAAATCTTATTTGCTTAATTTGACGAAAAGGAGTTGTGAGTATATACTAAAGACGGTAAAATGCATGTGTATTTTATTAAGTAATTAAAAAATTATTCTAGAAAAGAATCGTAATATAGATGATAATTTAATATATGAGGGTGATTATTAATGAAGATAATAGATTTATTTGATATACAAGGGATTGATTTATATACTGGTACAATAAGCAATAATGAGGTTATTGATCATTTGATTGCTTTGATGCAGCTTAGTGATCAAGAAATCGATAAACATGAAATTATCGAAACGGCAACAAAAGCAGGTGAAGAAACGATGATTTTTTATGTACCAATAGATAAAGAACCAAAATTATCGATTCTGATCATTAGAGATGATTCTTTAGATAGTCTAGCAAAATTGTTTTTTTTGATAGCAGTACCTAAAGATGATATTAATATTTATTTAACACTTTTATTAAAAATGTTAAGAAATCGTAAATTTGAAGAACGATTGATCAGTGCTCAAAATTCTGAAGAATTTATAGCTTTAGTTAAAGAATTTGAAAATAAGATAGAAAATAGTTATGATCTTTTGTTTGTTGATGCTTGTAAGAGTGAAACTAGGGCAATGAGAAATTTAATGAGTAAAGCTAAAGAAATGAATATTTCTTTTAAAGTAGAAATTGATGATTTAGAAGTTAAAGAAGAGTTAGAAAAAGTAAAATGTGTTATTATTGTAGGTGATGGACAGGTAGAGATGTCAAGATTTGATGGTAAACCGGTAATCTTGATAAAAGATGTTGAAAGTGATAAAGCTGAAATTTTGTTGCATCAGGCTGTAAATGAAGAGATAGATATTTTTCACTATCAAGATAAAATAAAGAAAACAATAAAACCCAATCGAGTAATTTTAAAGCGGATGTTTCAGCAATTAAGTAAGGGAGTCGATAAGATCATACCAGTGTTAGTGGGATCGGGAGCTTTGATATCGATTGCAACCTTAGCTGTATCCTATAATTTGTTTGGAATATCTTCTTTAGTAGATAATGTTTGGATAGCTAATAGTTATGTGTTTGGTAATGCGATTCAAGGGATGATCGTTGCTCTTTTAGCTGGATTTATTGGTCAAACGATAGCGAAGCAGGCTGGTTTTGCAGCGGGGTTTAGTTGCGGTGTCGCTACACAGTTAAACGTTATTTATTTAAATGATGTAAATAATCCCGGTTTATTAGGAGGAATTGTTGCTGGTTTTATAGGTGGTTATGCAGTAATCTTTTTACAAAGATCATGTAAAAAGATTTCTAAACAATTTGATGAAGTAAAATCAGCAGTTATTTACCCACTATTTTCAATTATCTTTGCTGGCATGATCACATATTTAATTAGTCCCTATATAGGAATATTTAATCATACGATCAGTAATTTTATTGGTGAAATGAATTTAGGTTTTAAATTGATTTTAGGTATGGCTGCTGGTGCAATGATGGCAATAGGTGGACCTGTTAATAAAATAGGGTATATTTTTGGGGTTAGTCAGATATTGGAAGGAAATTTTGATGTCATGGCGGCAATTATGGCAGCAGGTATGGCTCCAGCTTTAGCGATTGCATTTGCAACTACTTTGTTTGAAAATAAGTTTTCTATTCAGGAAAAGAAATTAGGACGAGATAATTTTTTAATGGGGTTTGCATTTGTTTCTAAAGGAATTTTACCTTTTATTCAAAAAGAACCGCAATTAGTTACAGTTACATGTATTATTGCTTCAGTAATTACAGGGGGACTATCAATGGTGTATAACTGTGGAGTTATGGTTCCTTGTGGTGGTATTTTTGTTTTACCATTAATAGCACATCCATTAAGATTTCTTATTGCCTTATTGGCAGGAATGATTTGTGGTGGGACTGTTTATGGATTATGGAGAGAGGCAGGCGATGAATAATGAAAAAATATATATTTTTTGATATTGATGGAACACTTACTGATAATAGAACTGGTAAAATTGTTCCAAGTGCTAGAGAGGCTTTAGATAAGTTAAGAAAAAATGGACATTTTGTTGCTATTGCAACAGGTAGAGCATATTATAAAGCAAAAGATTTTTTGAAAGAAGCTGGATTAAGAAATATGGTTTGTAATGGGGGAAATGGAATTGTGATCAATCATGAATTGATTAGAAATGCCCCGCTTGATCATGCTAAAGCTTTAGCCATTATTAATGAGGCTGAAAGCTTAGGATATGGTGTCTTAGTTGCTCCATATGATAGTAAAGATGTTGTTAGTAAAAATATGTTATTTTTTAAACAGGCTGGGTTTCGTAAAGAACCGACACGTTATTTAATTGATGATAAAATAGATTATGCTAAGTTGGAGAATATCTATAAGATCTATATTTCGATACCTGGTGATAAAGAAGAGGAATTAACTTTAAAAGATACTTTGGGATCGTTACGGTTTGAAAAAGAATACTTAATGTTTCAGCCTGATGATAAGAAAAAGGGAATCATTGAAATGATTGATTTAATGGGTGGTAGTTTAGATGATGTAGTTGTTTTTGGGGATGATTATAATGACTTAGTAATGTTTGATAAACGTTTTTATAAAATTGCAATGGGAAATGCTTGTGATGCGTTAAAATCAAAGGCGGATTATATCACAAATAGCAATATCAATGATGGAATCTATAATGCTTGTAAAGTTCATGGATGGATTAAAGAATAAATTTTAATTAGTTCACATTTAATTCATACAGTGGTGATAGGATAATAGTGTCGAAAGACAACCATAATAATATGTAAAATATATTAATCCCCTCATATATGTTTTACAACTCAAAATGATGGATGATTCCCTCTCCCATAAATCTCATCCATCATTTAGAAGCCTCCCCTGGCTTCTTTTTTAATGACATGATAAATATTAAATAAGGAGGACAAATATGATGGAAAATATTACATTATCTAATGGTGTAAATATTCCCCTTGTTGGTATGGGGGTATTTAAAATTGATAGTGAAGATATGATGAAAGAAATCATTGAAAATGCTATAGATTGTGGATATCGTTTGTTTGATACAGCACAAATGTATAAAAATGAAAAAAGTCTTGGAAATGCATTACAAGCAGTGTCGATTAATCGTGAAGAATTATTTCTCATTAGTAAAGTAGATAATGGAAATCAGTGGTATGAACAAACAATAAAAAGTTTTTATGAAACTTTAAACGATTTACAGACTGATTATTTGGATGCTTTTTTAATTCATTGGCCAGGTCAAAATAAAGAACGTATTTTATCGACATGGAAAGCGTTAGAAGAGTTATATGAAAAAGGAAAAGTAAGAAGTATTGGAGTATGTAATTTTGAAGTTTCACAATTACAATTTCTTTTAGCGAATTGTCGTATTCCACCAATGATAAATCAAATTGAGCACACACCTTTCCTCCATAATCAAGAATTATTAGATTATTGTCGAAAAAATAATATTCAGATTATGGCGTGGGGTCCATTATTACGTGGAAATCTAGAAGATCCAAAATTACAAAAAATTGCTGATAAATATGACTGTAGTGTTGCTAAGCTTCTTCTTCGGTGGAATGTTCAGCAAAATATCATCCCTATTCCTAAATCGAAAAATAAAGGGCGAATGCAGTCAAATATAGATATTTTTTCTTTTTCTATTGATGAAGAAGATATGAAAATTTTAAATCATTTAAATAAAAATCAGCGTACAAGCCATGATCCAAATACATTTGATTTTTAGGATCAAGTAAAGTAAAAAGGAAGAATTAGTTTTATTGAATGTTTCAATAAATTAATTCTTCCTTATTTTGATAATTTAGAACTTATGGGAATCGTTATACCGACATTAAATAGTTTATTATCGGCATAAATATCAACAGTCCCCTGATATTTATAAATAATACTTTTTATCGATTCCAAACCAATACCATGCTGCTTAGGATCATCTTTTAATGAAAGATATTTACTACCAATTTTTCTAATCTTACCATTATAACTGTTCT
Source organism: Clostridium sp. Marseille-Q5894 (assembly GCF_946902305.1). Lineage (NCBI taxonomy): Bacteria > Bacillati > Bacillota > Clostridia > Eubacteriales > Clostridiaceae > Clostridium > Clostridium sp. Marseille-Q5894. The sequence continues at coordinate 130,232 of NZ_CAMPPT010000007.1, forward strand.
TAAAAACTAAATAAAACGTATGTTCAGTTTCTTTACTATTGATTTGAATAAATTTATGAGTATCTTTTTGTTGGAAACAAGCTGTAATACTGTTTTCTAATAAATTACCAAGAATGATACACCATTCAACATCATTTAATGGACTAGCTTCAGGTAATGATAAATTAAGACTTAATTTAATATTTTGTTTTTAACAAAGTTCTGCATAATATTGTAAAAGCGCATCAACAGCAACATTATTAGTAAAAATAATATTGAAGTTGTTAGAAGTGTCAATGAATTCATTAGTGTTACTAATATATTCAATTATATTTTTTGGATTAGTTTGTTTAGCCATGTTATCGATTACGCAAAGATGGTGTTTAAAATCATGAATCAAACGTCTTTTTTCATCAATTACTTCTTTTATCTTGAGGGTATAAGCCTGCTGGATATCCAATTGTTTAGTTATCTGGCGATATTCTTCAATAAAGGCTAGATTAAGAGTATAGGTTTTAATAATGTTTTTCCAAAGCAAAATAGCAATTGAATATATTACTACTAAAATACCGCCTTCAATAAAACGAATACCATAAATAGGTTCATAGTTTATAAAGACTCTATCCCATATACAGGCACAGGCAAAAAATATTTCACTGTAAAATAATAGATTAGCTTGTAAATAATCGTTTTTAACAGCATAATAACTTGTAATTAAAAGATAAGCAGCTAATAAAATTTTAAATAAAAAAATTAAATCAGAGAAAAGTGCAATAATATTAAGATCAAGATTTCCAGAATTTAAACAATAAAAGGCAATCAGTAGACAAAATAAGCCTGTTGATATCATGGAAATCAAAGCAGTTTTTTTATTTATATAACAAAGACGATTATGTAAAACAACAATCAATAACATTGCTAAATAACCGGATGTTACTTCAAAAAAATACCAAGGGAAAATAGAGGTAACAAACATTGTATGAATGATTGGATATGAAATAAAACCTAATGAGGTTAAAGATAAAAGGAAAAAAATAAAGGTGTTAGTTTGTTTACGAACAATACAAAAATATAATGAAAAAGTAGCTGTAATCAAGATGATAGTTATATTAATTAGATTTATCCCTAAATGAATGCCACGGACATAGTTTAAACTAGTAGGATTTCCAAAAGCTGGCGGGTATACCATTCCACTATAAAAGTGAGAATAATTACTAACGTTGATGATGATCGTGATCGTTCCTGATTGTTTAAAAGTAATCAATCTATTGGCAGTTTTAGCCTCGTAATTATCAGGATCAGGATTACCGATCGAAAGCATCATTTCATCATTGATATAGATAGTATAAGCAGAAAAGATTTCTGGAATATCTAGGGCATAAGTGTCTTCTTTAGGAAGTTTGATTCTTAAAACATAAGTGCCTTTTCCATAGGGATCAAAAATAGCATTTTCACCAATTGTTACATCTTTCATGTAAAGATCAGGATCACCATTTTGAAAATCTTTTGGACTTAATAGTACATCAGGATAGAAAGACCAGCCACGACTAAGAAAATAAGCTGTATCTTCTTTAAAGTCTTCTTTTGAAAGAATCAATAAACCATTAGAAGCTTGTAAAGATCTTTGATCGTATTTATTATCAAAATAAAATAAAGCAATAAATAAAAGAGAAGAAACTGTTATAATTGATAATATTTTAAGATATTTGTTTAACATTTTTAATTCCTCTTTTTATAATAATAAAACCAATTACGACAATTAAAAATAAAATATAAGGTAAATAATTAGGTTTTGTCTTCTCTTGTAAATGTGTTATTTGATATAAACCAGGATAATCTGTTTCAAAAGTTACTACTTGTAATTTAGAATCATATGTACCATTATAATTGCTGTCATTATTAATAATTTCAATTTCAGTAACATTATCTTTCAAAGAACAAGGAAACATTACTTTCATATTATTAAGTTTATCTATTTTTTGATTATTTATTTTTATTTCAAAGCTAAAACTATAGTCATCGACTTTATTAATATCAATTTCTACTAAATCAGAATCTTGAAGCTTTAAATCAGCAATCGTTGAACTAGGAATTGAAATAGTAATTCCATGCTTTGAAAACTTAAGACTATGATAACTATTTTCCTGCATTAATGAGATTCGGTATCCTGATAGGATATCTTTATCATTTCTAAAATACTCGTTATTATCTAGGGGCTGGTTTTCATTTACTGAAGCAGTATTATTTTCACTTTCTTCAGGAACTGGAGCAGGTTGTTCTATTTCAGGTAGCGGCGGGTTTTTACTGTCACCAGCATCACGATCACCACCAATATTTTCATAGACCGGTTTATCATGATCTTTATAATATTGAATAATCTCAGAAGCATCTTGACCATTTTGAAAATAAAAATAATAATATTTATTTAATTCCAGCTTAGTTTGACTTAATCTAAAAAAATCGCTAACGATCGTGTCATCTAATATTTGCCATGATTTATTTTGCAGATCTTGATATGTTAGTTTTACATCACTTTCAATATAAAAGACAGTAGTTTCATTTTGTTTTCTTTTTAACCAGGAAAAAGTAATATTTGAAGCATTATCGCTCATAATAAAAATATCAAAGTTATTTGGATCACTGACACAAACAGAAAAGGTGACTGTTTTGATGCCTTCGTCAAGTATATAATCATCTACACAAACATCATCCAGTCTTAAATTAAGATAAACTGGATATATACCAGCAACGTTTAAATTAACATTGCTAATATCAATATTATCTATTATTACACGGGCATCAGCTGTATCATCATCATTATAGCCAGCGATATAAACTTTATTTTTATTTTCAACAAACTTATTAAAAGCATCATGATCGTTTAGTGCAACTATAATACCGGTGGTAAGAATGTCATAACTTGTGATTTTATTGACGATTGGTTTAGTATTTTCAGGTTCTGTTTCATTGTTTAGGGCATAAACCATATTATTAGAAATTAATAAAATTATACATATAATAAACGTAATAATTTTTTTCATCTATTTACCATTCCTTCAAAAAATATAGTGACGAAATGTTTTTTCAATACTTTTTCTATTTCTAATACTAATAGGAATGCTCTCATTATTATTAAGAACAAAATAAGAATCAACAGTTCTATTGATGTGTTCCATATTAACGACAATACCTCTAATACAATTAATAAAGCGAGAATCATTTAATAATGGTTTGGTAATTTCTTTGAAAGAACCGCTTACTTTAATAGTTTCGTTGATTAAATGAATTCTTGTGGTTCGATTGGCGATATCAATATATAAGATATCACCGGTATTTATTTTGACTTCAATTCGAGAAGTTTTTACTTTAATAAAAGGGACATCGTATTTAGAAAATATTTGACAAAATTCCATTGCCTGTAAAAAAGATTGATCATTTATAGGTTTAACTAAATAATAAGTAGCATGAACAGAATAACTTTCGAGGGCAAATTCATTTGATATTGTAAGAAAAATGAGTTTGCATTTTTTATCTTGTTGGTATATTTGTTTTGCAGCTTCCATACCGTTTAGTTTATCTAAAAAAATATCCATAAAAATAATATCATAAAAATTAGGTTCAAATTCTTCTAAGAATGTTTCGGCATTTTTATATGTAAATATGGAGTAATCAATTTTCTTATCAGCAAAATAATTATCTAATATTTTTACTAAAATATTTTGGTCTGTTTCTAGATCATCAATAATTGCAATTTTCATAGATTACCTCCTCAGGACTAATTTATAATATTAGTTTAATTAATTTGTTTAATAAAAGCAAATATTATTTATGTTAAGTTTTGCTGTATTTATTTTAAACTTAACAGGCATCAAAAAATAGATAAATATGTTAAATTTTGTTGAGATATTTTAAATAAAAGATAAATTATTATAACACTACATTTAAATTAAAAAAATAATGTATTTGAAACAAAAAAGTCGCGTTTTAAGCAAAGGTTATATGAATAAAAAAGAATTTTTATTAAAATATATAAGGATTAATTAATCACATCATATAAATTAAAGTTTTAATTTTAATAGCAAGAAAAGGAGGAATAAACAAAAATGTTTAAAAAAGAAATAATAAAAAAATCATTTTTAATATCATTTATTTCATTATGTATGATGTTTTCCCTGTCACCAGCAATGGTCTTTGCAGTTGAAAATGAGACTGGAGAACCATCGATCGGTGATGAAACACCTGATGAAACAGAATCAGTGGAAATAGCTAGTGTTACTATTGGAGATAAAACAACTGTTTATAGCTATGGTTCTGATGAAGAATATACAACGCTTGATGATGCATTATTTGCAGCCTGGGAGTCTGCCCAAGGTAAAACAGCTACAGTCACTTTATTACAAAGTGTAGATTGGGGTTATACGTCAACTAATAATTTAGAAGTAACCCAAGACAGTGATATTACATTATGTATGAGTGAAGGGGTAGCATTATCAGGAAGTGTAACTTCTGTTGATACTGGTTTAATTCTTGTTTCTGGTAAGCTTACTCTTGTAAATGCGACAGTAACAAGCTATGGTTATAATTGTATATATGTAATTAATGGTGGTAACGTTCAAATTGATGGTGGTGCGATTTCTAGTATTAATGGCTATAGTTGTATAGCTGTGAATGTAGCTAATGGTGAAGCTACGATCAACGATGCTAAAATTGACACTTTAGGTGGGACAGGACTATATGCTACAGGTAGCGAGAGTAATATTTTAGCTAATAATTGCTCATATAATCGATCATTTACAGTTATAAAAGCAGAAAATGAAAGTCAAATCACAATTAATGGCGGAACTATCGTGGCTAGTGCTTATGGTATAGATGTATCTGGTGCAAATATTAGTATCACTAATGTTAATAACATCAGTGCTCCAGGCGGTAATGTATTATTAAAAGGTAATACGGTTGCTAAAATCAATAATTGTACTAATAATAGTACTGCTGCCTATGGAGTCCAAATAAGTAATAGTAATAACAAGCTGGAAATGATTAATAGTACATTTCCTGCTATAAATACAAATGGAAATGACTGTAATAATAATAGTATTACTATTGATAGCAGTACGATTAATACTACGGGACCAAATAATATATATGTAAGAGGTAGCGATAATGAAATTAGTGTTACTAATAGCAAGCTGAATGCTAAAGCAAGGTATACAGCAAACGCTGCAATTGGTTTATTTGGTACTAATAACAATGCTATTGTTAATAACACTGATATTGTCGGTGAAAATGATGATTATGGTATATATGGTGAATCTTATAATCTTACAATTAATGGTAGTAAAATTAGTGGCTTTGAGAATGGGATACAAGCATATGATAGTAGCGAAATTACAGTTAATGATTGTGTAATTGATACTACTACGGGTAATGGATTATTCTTATATAATATGGTAAATACTGCTACAGTAAATAGATGTACAATTAATGCTGGTGCTGTAGCTATATATCATCGTGGTAGTGGGACTTTTATAGTCAATGATTGTACTCTTACTGGGAAGGCTCATGGAATAGAAGCATATGCTAGTACTGCTAAAGTTATGATCAGTGATACAACAATTAGTGCAACATATAGTTTTTTATCAGTGAATAGTGATAGCACTGTGAAAGATGCTTTAGCACCTGGTAATGCTTTTTATGATAGTGATAATAACTTGATTACAACTGGTTTAGATGGTGATGAATTAAGAGGAACTAACTATGAAGTTACTACAATAAATATTAGAAAATGCAATCATGATTATACATATACAGATAATGGTGATGAATCTCATACACGTCATTGTCTAGCATGTAATGATACAATTACATCTATGCATGTTTATGAAAATGGTAAATGCAAGTTTTGTGGTGCTGAAAAAGAAACTGTAAAATATACTTTAAATGTTTATATTGATAACGAATTAAATACTTCACAAACGATGGAATATGAAGAAGGATCAATAGTTACTGCTAAAGCAGAAACAATAAGTGGTAAAAAATTCTCTCATTGGGCTCTTAATACCCCTGAAGGTAGTATGTTGAGCAGTAATGAAAATTATACATTTAGGTTAACTGGTAATATGTCAGTTTATGCGGTCTATGTAGATGAAGCGGAAACAGTAGAAAAATTACCTCAGGTTGCGGTAACTGATGTTCATACTTCAGGTACTAAGATTGTATATGAAGTTACACGCTCTATTCCATCAGAATATACCGTTATAGAAGCAGGTTTGTTATATGGTACTAGTGCAAGTACGTTTGGTAATGGAACAGCAGATGAAAATTTAAGATTTGCAGATAGTAATACTAATGGCGCAACTACTGATTTAAAAGCAAAAGTGTATAAAGTAGCATTTACATCTAAATCGTTAGAAGGAAGTGCAATCTGGTATATAAATGTTGGTTCAAATACTGATAAATCAGTTTATTTAAGAGGTTATGTTGTAGTAAAAGATTCAAAAGGTCAGTATCACTATGTATATAGTGATGTAATTGATAAAACACACGATCAGGTAACTGCTGGTAATTAAGCTATAAAACTGTAATCATTAATAAAACAGGTAGAAAGAAAGGTGATTGAGATAATGAATAAAGAATCATATGTAACTCCAGAAATAGATATTGTATGTTTTGAAATCAAAGATATTATTACGACTAGTGGAGTTTATGGAGAAATAAGTGGCGGTCTTGATGATGATAGCAGCCTTGATTTTGAATAATTAAAATTAGATTAATTAATCGAATGGACGGCAGAAGTGCCATCCAATGGCATGAACTATATATTATGAGTTCATGCTTTTCTTTTTCTAATAAAGCATATACTCAAAAAAAGTGCAAAATCCCTCTGCAAGATTTTTGGTAATGTCAAGTAATTTGTGTAAGTAATTTTAAAATTATTATTCAATTGTAAAATTTTTTTGCGGTTGTAGTTAAACAGTATCAGATATCTGTAGATAATGTATCTTTAGAAACAGTAGTAAATAACATGTTGACATTAGATGAAAGTAAGTATACAGAATCGTCATGGGAAATCATGTTACCAGTTTTACAAAATGCTCAAGATGTTTTAAGTGGTGTAAGTGCAAATCAAAATGATATTGACAGTGTATTTGTAAAATTGACGACAGCATATTTAAGTTTAAGATTAAAACCAAGTAAAGATTTACTTGCAGGCTTAATTAAAAAATAAAGATATATATTATTGATGATCGGATCAAGAGTGATGTAAATTGTAAACCACTGGTTTAAGCCAGTGGTTTTATAGTGTTTATGACTAAATTATGATTAGTTATAAGATTTTATTAGCAACTAATTTTAAAAAAATCATATTTTAACTGTCCATATTAAAAATGATAAATTAGTTCATAAAAAGCGAAAATAATGTAAGCGCTTTTATGATATTGTTAATATATAGTAACAAATAGACGTTATCTTATTTTTATATAGAATAGGAGTTGATATTTCGAAAAAGAAAATATATTTTAGGAAAAATAAATAAAGGAGGATATGTGATGAAAAGATTTATAAAAAAAGCAGGTTTGATGTTGTTAGTACTGTCATTATTTTTTACTTCTGCAAATTTTAGAATCTATGCATTTGATAATGATCAAATGCTATATGTGGATTTTGATGAAAATGTTGAGGATAAATCAGGTAATGGTAATGACGGTACGATTCAGGGAAATCCAGAATATGTTGACGGAGTAAGAGGTAAAGCATTGCATATTGTTAATAGCAATGGCAGTACAAGTGAAGTAGCAAATCAATATGTTGATTTTGGTAATAATATTAAATTTACGAATAAAGATTTTGCTATTTCTTTTTGGTATAAAAGTGATAATGGAGTTAGTGCTGGAGGAGCATTGATTTCTAATAAAAATTTTGATTCTGGAAGTAATGCTGGATTAAATATTGGTGATTTTGATACCGGATTAAGAGTGAATTTTACCCCAGAAAATAGTGGACGTTATGATGTTTATAATTTTGCCCCAATTGATGGAGTATGGCATCATGTTGTAGTTAATTTTGATCGTGATGGAACGATTGATACTTATTTAGACAATCAGTTTGTTAAATCTACAGATATTTCAAGTGAGGCTAATAAAAGTATTGATGTAACTAACTTTGTTGTTGGTGCTGATGGTTATTTTAAAAATGGTTTGAATGATGCTTATATTGATGAATTAAAAGTTTATTCACGTTTAATGAATGAAACTGAAATAGCTACAGAATATAATCTTAATGATGATGAAATCATTCATTTAACTTTTGATGATGAAAATGCTAATGATGTTAGTGGTAATGAAAATCATGGAGTGGCTTCTAATATTACATATGCTGATGGTATTGCGGGAAAAGCGGCTCATATTGTTAATTCTAATGGAAGTTCTAGTGCTGAAGTTTCTTCATTTATTAATTTGAAAAATGCAGTAGCTTTAGGAGTTGAAGATTTTACAATTAGTTTTTGGTATAAAACAAGTGTTGGAAATGAAGATGGAGGAACGATCATTTCTAATAAAGACTACGATAGTGGCGCTAATGATGGTTTCGCAATTGGAAGTTTTACTAATGAAATAAGAGCTAATCTAGCTTTTAATCGAACACGTAAAGATATTAAATTCACAGCTATTGATGGTTCATGGCATCATAATGTAATTACTTTTGATCGTGATGGAATGATGTCTACTTATACTGATGGAATAAAAACAAGTGCGGTAGATATTTCAGCCTTTAAGGATAATAGTTTAGATTTAGGTGATTTAGTTATCGGGGCTGATAGAAATAAATGTTATGGTTTATTAGATAGTTATATAGATGAGCTTAGAATTTTTAAATCAGTAAAATCTGATCAAGAAATTACACGACTTTATGAAGAGTTTAAAGAACCTGATATAATTCCAACTGGTGATATATTGTTAAAGGCATCGTTTGATGATAATGTTGAAGATTTAAGTGGTAATGGCAATCATGGTAATATTGTTGGAAATGTAAGTTATGTTGATGGAATAAAAGGGAAAGCAGTTCACATTATTAATTCTAATGGCAGCACAAGTGCGAAGGCTGAACAATATATTGATTTTGGTAATAAAATCAAGTTAACTGATCAGGATTTTTCTTTATCATTCTGGTATCAAAGTGATAACGGTGTATCTAATGGCGGTGCGATGATATCTAATAAAGATTTTAATTCTGGAGGTAATGCTGGATTTAATATTGGTGATTTTAATACAGGATTAAGAGTGAATTTTACAGCCCAAGGCAGCAGTCGTAGAGATGTTTATAATTTTGCTCCAATTGATGGAATATGGCATTATGTAGTTATTAATTTTGATCGTGATGGTTATATTGAAACTTTTGTTGATAATCTAGCAGCAGGAAAGACAGATATTTCTAGTGATGCTGGTAAATCGATCGATGTAGCGAATTTTGTTGTTGGCGCAGATGGATATTTTAAAAATGGTTTAGATGATGCTTATCTTGATGAGTTAAAAGTATATTCTCGTTTAATGAGTAAAGATGAGATCAAAGCGGAATATGATACAACATATTTACAATATGTTGTAAATGATGCGGATAAGTTTTATCAAGAAGCGGTTAAAAATGTTAAATATGATCATGATAAATTAACTGATTTAAATACAGCTATTGAAATTGGTAAAGCTGCTATCGAAGCTGATGATTATAGTAATGTTGAGATTTTAGTAAGTAACATTCAAATTAAATTGGCTTTAGTCAAAGATGGTGTTGAAGGTGTTGTTGAAGGTCAGGTTTTATATTTGAGTTTTGATAACGAGAATGTAAAAGATGAATCAGGACGTGAAAATCATGGTACAAGTGTAGGAGATGTAAGTTATGAACCAGGGGTAATCGGAAAAGCGTTACATCTTCAAAACGATAACGGAAGTACGATGCAAATAGCTAAGCAATATGTGAATTTTGGACAGCCTGATGACTTGAAATTTAAAACAGATGATTTTGCTATTTCATTCTGGTATAAAACTGTAAATGGCGGTGGCAATGAAGCGGCGATTATTTCTAATAAAGACTGGTCTACAGGCAGCAATGTTGGAATGAATATTGGAAACTTTGGCGATAGTATTAGAGTTAATTATACAGGATCTGGATGTAGTCGTGATGATATATATGGTTTGAGTGCTAATGATGGTAATTGGCATTATATAGTTGTTAATTTTGATCGTGATAATGTAATTAGTGCTTATATTGATGGAAATTTAGAGAAGACAACAGATATTAAAGATACTTTTGGTAAGAGTATTGATGCTATTGATTTTGTCATTGGAGCAGATGGTAATAAAACTCAGGGACTTAATGATGCATATCTTGATGAAGTAAGAGTAATGAAAAGATTATTTACGACTACAGAAATTGAGGAATATTATTTACCATACCGTCTTCAAATGAAAATCGAAGATTATACAAATGTTTTAAATCAAGCTAAAGAAGATGGTTATGATGAAAGTAAAATAGCCGAATTTGAAAAAGTATTAAATGCAGTTAATGAAGAAAAAATAAATGCTGATGCAGATACGATGCGAAAGCTGATCAAAAATCTTACAAATGCTTTTGATCGTTTCCAAACTTCAGAAACACCAATAATGAGTTTCCAGGTTTTATCAGATGTTCATATTGATGGAACTGAAGAAGATAATCAATCAATATTAAATTTAGTTGATGCTTTAGAAGACATTGCAATGTTAGATCCAACGAGTTCGGCAATTTTATTCCCAGGTGATTTTACAGATGCTGGATCAGAAGGGCAATATCAGGCATTCTATAATACTATTGAAAAGTATAACTTTACAAAAAGTATAATTTCGTTAGGAAATCATGATGTTCGCTGGTTGTGTTCAGGAAGTAATCGAAATGAACCTGGTGCAAATATTCCAACATGTAAATATGGTACTTCACCATTTATGGAAAGATATTTAAAATATAATACTCCTTATATGGATGGAGTCGAAGATCAGGCATATTTTGATACTTGGATCAATGATTATCATTTTATTACACTTAATACAGAACAGGATTTAAAAGATAATGCTTATTTGTCTAATGAACAATTAGATTGGTTAAAAGAAGTAATCAAAGAAAATGCTAGTATAGATAAACCAATTTTTATCCAAATTCATCAAGCATTTACAGGAACTTCAGATCATGAATCATTAGATTTGATTGGTGAACAAGAAGAAGCATTAAGAGCAATACTAAAAGATTATCCACAATCAATCGTATTTACTGGACATGTTCATAATGGAATAAATTTAGCTAAAGTACATCAAGTAGAATTTGGATATGTAGTTGATGTACCAGCATTTAAATATCAATCTTATGGTGATCCACGAGCTCAAATTGGTTACCAGGTAAATGTTTTTGAAGATAGAGTTGAAATTAGACCACGAGATTATAAAAATGATGTTTGGTTAGATGAGTATAAAACAGATATTCCTTTAGCTAAAAAAGAGGTTATTACTGATAAATTAGCATTATCGATAGCTGTTGAAATGGCAAATAATGTAACTGAAGAACAGTTAGCTAATGTCGTTCCAGCTGTCGTTAATGAATTTAAAGCAGCACTACAAGAAGCAACAGTAATCTTAGCTGATGATAGTGCCAGTCAGGAAACTATCAATGCTTCATTTGCCCGCTTATCAGTTGCGATGCAGATGTTAGAATTTGTAAAAGGTGATAAGAGTGCTTTAGAAGCTTTGATCAATGAAGCAAATAGTTATGCAGAAGAAAACTATACAGTCACTTCATGGACAGCATTTAAAGAAGCCTTAGAAGCAGCTAATGCGGTAGTAAATGATGAAAATGCAATGCAGGAAGAAGTAGATGCAGCTTATGCTGATTTACAGACAGCAATCAATAACTTAGAAACAGCAGCTAAGGCAGATAAGACATTATTAGAAGGATTAGTAAATCATATTCTAGGACTAGATAAAGATAAGTATGTTGAAGAATCATGGAATGCGATGGTACCAGTATTACAGAAAGCACAGGATGTTTTAGCGGATCAAAAAGCTAGTCAAAGCGAAGTCGATAAAGTATATATCGAATTAGTAACAGCATTCTTGAATTTAAGATTCAAACCAGTAGAAGAGGTAGATAAAACTGAGTTAGAAGCATTAATAAAAGAAGCAGAAGGCTATGATGAAGAAGAATATACACCAAGTACATGGAATGTATTAGAGGAAGCTTTAGAAGCAGCTAAAGAAGTAATGAATAATGAAAATGCTACAGAAGCTGAAGTAGAAAAAGCAGTCAATGATTTACAAGAAGCAATCAATGCTTTAACAAAGAAAGCCGATAAAGGATTCTTAGAAGAGTTGGTCAATAGAGTAGAAGAATATAATGAAGAAGACTATACAACAGGATCGTGGGCAGGATTACAGGAAGCTTTAGAAGCAGCAAAAGAAGTATTGGCAAATGAAGAAGCTACAGAAGCAGAAGTAATCGATGCATACAATAATTTAATCGATGCAGTTGAAAACTTAATCTTAAGAGCAGATAAGACATTACTACAGGGAATGTATGATAGGTGTGAAGGATTAGATAAGAGTAAATATACAGAAGCAAGTGTTACAAACTTAGCAGAACCAATGGCAAAAGCTAAAGCAGTATTAGATGATCCAAATGTAACACAAGATGAGGTAGATAATGCATATTATGGATTATTGAAAGCATATTTAGATTTGCGGTTGATCCCAAATAAAGAATTGTTGACAGGAACGATTGCTAAAGCGATGGAGCTAAATAAAGTAAATTATAGTGCAAAGACATGGGCAGTAGTAGAAGAAGCGCTAGAAAAAGCTAAAGCAGTAGCAAATGATCCCGAAGCTATGCAAAGTGAAGTGGATAAAGCTAAGGATACTTTAACAAAAGCAATCGAAGGGTTAGAAAGTACATCAGTTGTAAAAACAGGAGATACAACAAGTGTTGCTACAGGCGATGATGTAAACACTCTTTATTCTCTTTCAGGTATGGTAATTGCTTCAATCTTCTTATATGTAAATAAAAAAAGAGAAATCAATTAGTATTTGATTTTCTTTAATAAAGAAATTAAAAGAGAAATTTGGTTATACCCATATTTCTCTTTTGATGTTATAAGATTTTTATTATTTTACTGTACTATTTATATTTTTTTGCATATAATCAAATAAAAAAGATTAGGGGGTAATAAAAATGATCGATGGCCATATGCATTTAGAATATGGGGAATTAAGTAAGGAATATGTGTTACAGTTTGTTGAAGCTGCCCAAAAGAAAGGATTAACTAAAATCCAAATTTTGGATCATACACATCGTTTTATTGAATTTGAACCTATTTATGCTGAATTAAAAGAAGAACCGTTACAAAAGAAATGGTTAGAAAATAAAGCAATGAAATTTAAAGATAGTTTAGATGATTATGATGATTTAATCAAAGAAATGAAAGCGATGGAACTGCCAATTGAAGTTTCTTTCGGTTTAGAAGTATGTTATGTACCTAAACACGAAGATTATATTAGAAGTGTTTTAGAAAAGCATCATTATGATTTTGTAGTAGGGGCAATTCATTCGATTGATGGTAAATTATATGATATGAACTTTTCTAAAGATATTTTATGGGATAAATACGATGTTAATGATATTTACAAAAGATACTATGATTTAATTTTCTCATTAGTTAAATCTGATTTATTTACACAATTAGCACATCCTGATACTATTAAAATGTTTAATTATTATCCTACTTATGATTTATTGCCAACATATCACCAGTTAGCTGATTTATTGGTAGAACATCATGTTATTGCTGAAAATAACACCGGATGTTATTATCGTTATAATCATCGTGATATGGGATTAAGTGATGAATTATTAAAAATTTTTAAGGATCATGGAGTAGCGATGATAACAGCTAGTGATGCTCATCATCCTGAACATGTGGGATCAAATATTGCGGATATTTATGAAAAAACAATGATGTAAGATTTTGAATTTATTCAAAGTCTTTTTCATTTTAATAAGAAATTTATAATTTTTTTAACCCGCTATTCAAGTGTTAAATCACTATATCAATTCATTGCTTATCTTAAATTAATAATGGTATAATAGAAAATATGAGAAAGGGTGATATGATGAAGGCAATTAGTACCGGAACAGAAAATTTTAAAGAGTTTATTGATCATGATTATTATTATGTTGATAAGAGTGATTTTATTGAATCAGCATTAAGTGATAAAGTTGTCTTGTTTACAAGACCAAGAAGATTTGGCAAGACTTTAAATATGAGTATGTTACAGTATTTTTTATCAATAAAAGAAAAAGATAATGCTTATTTATTCAACGGTTTAAATATCACCAAAAATCAAGAAATCATGAAATATCAAAATAAATACCCTGTTATTTTTATGACTTTCAAAGATATGAAAGGTTTGATATTTGATGAACAAATCGAACAATTTACTTTTCTGATTTCCAATATTATCAAAGAGCATCATGAGCTGCTTAAAAGCGATAAGTTGGATGAAGTTGATAAAAATAAGCTTGAGAAATATAGAAGTGGTGAAAGTACCATTACAGAAATTAAAAATAGTTTATTATTTATATCGCGATGTTTAAAAAGACATTATGATCAAAAGGTCATTATTTTGATAGATGAATATGATGTGCCATTGCAAAGCGCATATCTTCATAACTATTATGATGAGATGACAAATTTTATGGGTGGAGTGTTAAGTTCGGTTTTAAAAACTAATGATTCACTGGAAAAAGGGATATTGACAGGATGTTTAAAAACAGCAAAAGAGAGCATTTTTACAGGGCTTAATAATTTTACAGTCTATTCTATTTTTAATAAAGGAAAGACAAGTAGACATTTTGGTTTTACACAATCAGAGATAGATGAATTATTAAGATATTATCATCTTGAAGAATATCAGGATAAAATAAAGGAATGGTATGATGGATATTTATTTGGTAATGTAAATATTTATAATCCCTGGAGTACCCTTAATTATATAAGACAAATCATCCAGGAGCAGGATGACATGATGGCTTCATATTGGGCAAATACAAGCGGAAATGATATAGTTTATAATTATATAAAAAAGGGAAATGAAGTTTTAAAAAAGGAATTTGAAGAACTGGTTCAGGGGGGAAGTGTTTTAAAAACGATCAAACCAGAGCTGACGTATCGAGAAATGGAAGATATATATAATATCTATAGTTTTCTATTGTTTACAGGATATTTAAAGATCAAGGATCGAGTATATGATGATAAGCAGGAAATCAAGTTGAACCAGTATGAATTAGAGATACCTAATAAAGAAGTTAAAGTTATATATGAAAATCAGTTTCAAAGTTATTTTGAAGAATATACGCAAAATAAAAAAGAGGAATTAGTAGAAGCACTGAGAAATGAAGAAGTAAATAAAGCAAATGAACTGTTAAATGATATATTGAATCATGCAGTAAGTTTTTATGATAATTATGAAGCCTTTTATCATGGCTTTATGATAGGGTTGTTAAGTGGATACCAGGTTTATTCAAATCGAGAAAGTGGTGATGGGCGTTTTGATATTGGAATCAAGCCAGAAACGATCTTGAAGGCATATGTAGTAATAGAATGTAAAAAGGCAGATAAGTTATCTTCATTAGTACAAGTTAGTCAAGAAGCAGCAAAGCAGATCGTTGATAGAAGGTATCTTGAAGGGATAAAGAATGAAGGATATTTGAAAGTAAAAGGTTATGGGATATCGTTTTATGAGAAAAACTGCTGGATCAGTGAAGTTGTTTGATTTAAGATAAAATATGAGAAAGGGTGATATGATGAAGACAATTAGTACCGGAACAGAAAATTTTAAAGAGTTTATTGATCATGATTATTATTATGTTGATAAGAGTGATTTTATTGAATCAGCATTAAGTGATAAAGTTGTCTTGTTTACAAGACCAAGAAGATTTGGCAAGACTTTAAATATGAGTATGTTACAGTATTTTTTATCAATAAAAGAAAAAGATAATGCTTATTTATTCAACGGTTTAAATATCACCAAAAATCAAGAAATCATGAAATATCAAAATAAATACCCTGTTATTTTTATGACTTTCAAAGATATGAAAGGTTTGATATTTGATGAACAAATCGAACAATTTACTTTTCTGATTTCCAATATTATCAAAGAGCATCATGAGCTGCTTAAAAGCGATAAGTTGGATGAAGTTGATAAAAATAAGCTTGAGAAATATAGAAGTGGTGAAAGTACCATTACAGAAATTAAAAATAGTTTATTATTTATATCGCGATGTTTAAAAAGACATTATGATCAAAAGGTCATTATTTTGATAGATGAATATGATGTGCCATTGCAAAGCGCATATCTTCATAACTATTATGATGAGATGACAAATTTTATGGGTGGAGTGTTAAGTTCGGTTTTAAAAACTAATGATTCACTGGAAAAAGGGATATTGACAGGATGTTTAAAAACAGCAAAAGAGAGCATTTTTACAGGGCTTAATAATTTTACAGTCTATTCTATTTTTAATAAAGGAAAGACAAGTAGACATTTTGGTTTTACACAATCAGAGATAGATGAATTATTAAGATATTATCATCTTGAAGAATATCAGGATAAAATAAAGGAATGGTATGATGGATATTTATTTGGTAATGTAAATATTTATAATCCCTGGAGTACCCTTAATTATATAAGACAAATCATCCAGGAGCAGGATGACATGATGGCTTCATATTGGGCAAATACAAGCGGAAATGATATAGTTTATAATTATATAAAAAAGGGAAATGAAGTTTTAAAAAAGGAATTTGAAGAACTGGTTCAGGGGGGAAGTGTTTTAAAAACGATCAAACCAGAGCTGACGTATCGAGAAATGGAAGATATATATAATATCTATAGTTTTCTATTGTTTACAGGATATTTAAAGATCAAGGATCGAGTATATGATGATAAGCAGGAAATCAAGTTGAACCAGTATGAATTAGAGATACCTAATAAAGAAGTTAAAGTTATATATGAAAATCAGTTTCAAAGTTATTTTGAAGAATATACGCAAAATAAAAAAGAGGAATTAGTAGAAGCACTGAGAAATGAAGAAGTAAATAAAGCAAATGAACTGTTAAATGATATATTGAATCATGCAGTAAGTTTTTATGATAATTATGAAGCCTTTTATCATGGCTTTATGATAGGGTTGTTAAGTGGATACCAGGTTTATTCAAATCGAGAAAGTGGTGATGGGCGTTTTGATATTGGAATCAAGCCAGAAACGATCTTGAAGGCATATGTAGTAATAGAATGTAAAAAGGCAGATAAGTTATCTTCATTAGTACAAGTTAGTCAAGAAGCAGCAAAGCAGATCGTTGATAGAAGGTATCTTGAAGGGATAAAGAATGAAGGATATTTGAAAGTAAAGGGTTATGGGATATCGTTTTATGAGAAAAACTGTTGGATCAGTATTGTGGAAGGGTGAGATTTCATCCTTTTTGTTTATTATGATGCTTAAATTTTGTTTGAATAGAGTTATTATATTGTAATTGAAGCATATAGTGGAGTGATGTTTTTAATAATTGGTTAGTAAATTGTTTAAATTTGGATAATTTTAGGTTAATTGTATACAATTTTGTAAAAATGGCTTTACAAATAAGATTGTATACAATATAATAAATACATTACAAGAAAGGAAAGGTATTTATATGACTGAAAAAAGAGTATTTAATTTTTCTGCAGGTCCTTCAATGTTGCCTGTGCCAGTTTTAGAAAAAGCGGCTAAACAAATGTTGAACTATGAAAATAGTGGGATGAGTGTAATGGAGATGAGTCATAGATCCTCTTCCTACTTAGACATTTTTGAAAAAACAAAGGGATTATTGAAAAAAGTTATGAATATCCCTGATGATTACAAAATCGTGTTTATCCAGGGGGGAGCTACACAACAGTTTTCGATGGTACCATTAAATTTATTGAAAAATGGGAAAGCTGATTATATTATTACAGGTGCTTTTAGTAAAAAAGCAGCAGCTGAAGCTAAAAAGTATGGTGAAATCAATATTGCTTATGATGGTAGTGTTGATAATTTTAAACATATTCCAACTCAAGATGAGCTAAAATTAGATCCAGAGGCTTCTTATGTGCATTTATGTGCAAACAATACAATTTATGGAACGGAATGGAAATATGTTCCAGAAACAAATGGAGTACCTATCATTGCCGATATGTCTTCTAACATTCTATCAAAACCAGTTGATGTATCTAAATATGGAATGATTTATGCTGGAGCACAAAAAAATATGGGAATAGCTGGTCTTGGTGTAGCAATCATTAAAGAAGAATTGTTACAAAAAGTAGCACCAACAACACCAGTACTATTAGATTATAAATTAATGATTGAAAATGATTCAATGTATAACACACCACCGGCTTATGCAATTTATGTTTTAGGTCTAGTATTAGAATGGATCGATAATTTAGGTGGTTTAGAAGTAATGCAGGAAAGAAATATCAAAAAAGCTAATTTATTATATGATTATCTTGATGGTAGTGATTTTTATATTTGTCATAGTGATAAAGATAATCGTTCTTTGATGAATGTTACATTTACAACACCTAATAAGGATTTAGATGCAAAATTTGTTAAAGAAAGCATTGAAGCGGGAATGACTAATTTAAAAGGACATCGTTCAGTTGGTGGAATTAGAGCATCAATCTATAATGCTATGCCAATTGAAGGGGTTGAAAAATTAATTGCCTTTATGAAAGATTTTGAAGTGGCAAATAAATAGGAGAAACGTTATGTATAACATAAAATTATTAAATAAAATATCTACAGTAGGATTAAATGAATTTGATGAAAGCTACAATTATAGTGAAGATATAAAAGATGAAGATGCAATCTTAGTTCGTTCTGCTTCATTACACGAATATGATTTTGGTGAAAATTTAAAAGCAATCGCTAGAGCTGGGGCTGGGGTAAATAATATTCCGATTGATAAATGTAGTGAAAATGGAATCGTTGTTTTTAATACCCCAGGGGCTAATGCTAATGCAGTTAAAGAATTAGTATTATGTGCATTATTTTTATCATCACGTAAAATTGTTGAAAGTATTCGTTGGGTCGATACTTTAAAAGATGATCAAAATATTGCAAAAACAGCTGAAAAAGGTAAAAGCAACTTTGTAGGTCCGGAAATTGAAGGAAAAACACTAGGAGTTATCGGGCTAGGAGCAATTGGTGTCAATGTTGCAAATGCAGCAATCAAGCTAGGAATGAAAGTTAAAGGCTATGATCCATATATTGGTGTAAATGCGGCTTGGGCGTTGTCTAAACATGCTAAACAAGCTGTTTCTTTAGAAGAAATTTATCAAGAATGTGATTATATTACGATTCATATTCCAAGTAATGCTGAAACTAAAGGTTTCTTAAATCAAGAAGCTTTTGCACAAATGAAAGATGGTGTAAGAATCTTGAACTTTGCTCGTGGTGATTTAGTTAATAATGATGATTTATTAGCTAATGTTGCTAGTGGGAAAGTTGGTAAATATATTAGTGATTTTGCAGCTCCAGAATTAATTGGACAGGAAAATATTATTATTTTACCACATTTAGGTGCTAGTACACCGGAATCTGAAGATAATTGTGCTAAAATGGCGGTTGAAGAAATTCGGGAATATTTAGAAAATGGAAATATTATTAATTCTGTTAATTTTCCTGGTGTAAATCAAGCTCGGGTTTCTAAGACTAGATTATGTATAATTAATAAGAATGTGCCAAATATTTTGGCTAATATTTCTAAATTATTTGCGGATCATAATTTAAATATTGAAAATATGGTTAATCGTTCACGTGGTGAATATGCATATACTTTGATTGATACAAATGATATGGTTCGTCAAGATATTATTGAACGAATTGAATCTGCAAAAGGAATTATTAATGTAAGAGTAATTGTTAAGGAGTAACTTAAGTGTTACTCCTTTTTTATTTGAAATATAATAATATTCTTAATTTGTTTTAATAAGTATAAAAGTTGTTTACTTTTGTTGAATCTTGTACTATAACAATATGAGAAGGTGAAGTAAATGAAAAGAATTAGATTGAAAAATGTTTCCATGAGAGGAAAATTATTAATTATTGGGGTATTGCTTTTTTTTATTATAGTGGGAATTGTTAGTTATTTTTTAACAAGATGTCCAATCGTTTTTAAAGAAGAAAATGTTAAAATTGAAATCAATGATAGTTTTGATGCTGTTAAAAATATTTTAGATGTTAGAAATGGAAATATTGCGGATGTCAAAGTAAATACTAAAAAAGTTAATTATCATAAGTTAGGTGAGTACTCAATTATATATACTTATAAAAATAAAGATTATACTGTGTCGGTTGAAGTTGTTGATACTAAAAAGCCTAAGTTTGATGTTGTCGATTTAGATATTGATGTTGGCATGACTGTTGATCCTAAAAGTATGGTTCAAAATGTTGAAGATGCTACTAAAACAAAAGTGAAATTTAAAAAAGATTATAAGTTTGATCATGAAGGTGAAAAAACAGTCGTTGTCCAAGTTATTGATGAGGCTGGCAATATTAGTGAAAAGAAGGGGAAAGTTAAAATAGTCCTTGATAAAACAAAGCCGGAGATCACTGGTACTGATGAATTAGTAGTTGTTAAAGGGGGAAAAGTTGATTATGAAGAAGGGGTCAGTGTCAGCGATAATCGTGATCCAATTCCTAAATTAGATATTGATAGTTCTAAAGTGAATCTTAATAAGATCGGAACTTATAAGGTTACATATAGCGCTACTGATCGTTCTGGAAATAAGACCCAAATAGAACGGACAATTAAAGTGATTGAGAAGAAAGAAATTGGTACTGTAAATCAAAGTGAAGAAAAAATCGTTTATTTAACTTTTGATGATGGACCATCAGCTAATACACAAAAGATTTTAGAAATACTTGATCGTTATAATATAAAAGCTACATTTTTTGTGACTGGAACAAATCAAAATTATAATTACTTAATAAAAGAAGCTTATGATAAAGGTCATACGATTGGATTACATACCTATAGTCATGACTATCAAACAGTCTATTCTTCAGTTGCGGGATATTTTGATGATTTGACAAAGGTAGGAAATATGGTCAAAGATTTAATTGGTTTTACTCCTAGATACATTCGTTTTCCCGGCGGGTCTTCAAATACTGTATCTCGTAAATACACACCAGGAATTATGACAACTTTATCTAAAGAAGTTATAAATAGAGGATATCAGTACTATGACTGGAATGGCGATTCTACTGATGCTTCTGGTAATAATGTCCCTGTTAGTAAGTTGATTGCTAATGCGACTTCAAGTAAATCTAATAATATTAATATTCTTTGTCATGATACTAATGCTAAATCAACAACGGTTCAGGCATTACCGGCTATTATTGAAAATTATTTGGCACGGGGTTATCGTTTTGAGGCTATTGATGATAATTCATTCGTACCACATCAGGGTATAAATAATTAAAAGCTGCATTAAGCAGCTTTTATTGAATGATCCATTTGAAATAAAACATCGGCATGGCACTAAACATTAAATATCTTGGTAAAAGATATTGGTCATCATTAGTAGTCATATTACGATTTTGATTGTAGCCAAAGGCTAAAGCAACATTATGTTTTTTTAAAACAGTGATAATATTTTGACATGTTGCACCATAGGGAAAAGCAAAGTATTTGTCACTGACAATATTTTTATTTAAATTAAAATCTTCATCGATTTGTTCCAAAGAAAGAGTATTGATCTTTTTTGTGCATTTATTTTTATGATGAAGATTATAGGAATGAGAATAAAATTCGACATATTCATCATTGATCAAATCGCTTTTTCTTAAATACTGATGTTTGGCAGGATCGTTATTGTTTTTAATAGTAGTTTTATAGCCGATTACAAAACATGTTGCTTTTAAATTATATTTTTCTAAAATAGGTTTAACAACAGTTTTAAAATTCAACAAGCCATCATCAAAAGTCAAAGCAACAGCTTTTTTTGGTAATTTATAATTACCATGATAATAAGCTTCTACTTCTTCCATAGTCAAGGTATGATAATTGTTTTTAGCTAAATAGGCCATTTGAGCTTCAAAATCTGATTTTGCCATATAATATATATAATTACTAAAATATGTATTTTTAGTATCATCATCTACAACTCCATGATAACCAAGAATTGGTAAACCATCTATATTTAAATAATGAACAGTTATATCTTTTCCGATCCAGATCAAGCCAATGATTAAATAACTGCAAAGGATAAAAATAAACATTCGTTTGATTGTTTTCATATTGCCTCCTTTAAAGCATTATAACAAAATTAACCATTATTCTGTTACTTTTTAATAATATTTAAATGAATTTTTTTTACATTTATTGTCTATACTTACTAGTGTAGTCAGAAATAATAATATAGTTTTTCATTCCTTTCTCTTAATAATTATCGACTACATATGATATCCTTTTCCCCGATATCTATAATAAAAAACTAGCAGTCGTCCCAGCTGCTAGTTTTTTATTATAACTTGATTTTATTTGATAACAGTGTCGCAATAATTATTTTAACGATATCTCCAGGAATAAATGGAATTACACACATCATCAACGATGGAAAAAGAGTATTCTTGGTAAGATAAATAAACCAGATAGTTCCGATTAAATAACAAATACCGGTTCCAATAAGCATAGCGATTATTTTTAAAATATTAGAAGATCTTTTATTAACGATCAAGCTAATTACTAAGGCCATTATTGGAAAACTAAAAATATAACCGCCGGTAGGACCTAAAAGTGAACTTAAGCCACCACCAAAACCAGAAAAAACTGGTAGACCAATAGCTCCAGCTAAAACATATACAAGACTGACACAAAAAGCTAATTTAGGTTTTAAGATACATGACGCTAAATATATTCCTAATGTTTGTAATGTGATTGGAACTAAACTAGGTAGATCGATTTTAATTTGGGCTAATAGTGAAATAATACAAACGAACATCGAACAATATAACATGTTTTTTACTTTTAAGTTCAAACTAATCACCCCCAAATGAGTTTAACAAATATCTTTATTTTATACAAGAAAAAAGTAAGGCAATCAAGTATTCGTTTAAAAATAAATTATTAATCAAATTTGGTTCAATTTTTTCATGATTTTTCAATAAATGATAAAAAATACAAATAGCATCTTTACTACTTAATTTCTTTATTGAAGTAAGAATATCTTTTAATGAAAAATCTCTAAAATTATTTTCGAATAAAGGGTAACGATAATGATAGTCCTTAGAAAATGTGTTAAATACTTCTAAATAAGTATTATTAAAATCATAAATTATATCACTTTGATAATGATAATATTCCATTGCAATTTCCACACCACGAATAAAATAGTCACTAAGTTCCAGCTTATGAAGATAAATATCTGCTTTCAATAAATCTGTCAAAGGACGATTAGAATTAAAAATAGATTTATTAATAATACTTTTATTAATAGCATCTTCAAAATTTATGATTGACCAGTAAAAACGGTTTAAAATCTCTATATCAATGCTAGCATGATGAAAATTAAAACGATAACCCATCAACTTATTAAATGTTTTTAATGTATCATAATAGCCTAGTTTAATACGCCAATCAAGAAGATTACGATTAAAATCTAAAAAACCACCTAAATCATAACTAGGACGAATCAATGTAATGTAGGGGCGATCAACATAATATTCGTGATTAGCTTCTTTAGAGAGTTCAATGGCAATAATCTTATCAGCTTTCATCTTTAAAGCTAATGAGATTGGGAGATTATCATAGTAACCCCCATCAATGTAACCCTGTTTTTTTATATGGTGAACAGGAAAAGCCGGAAAACAGGAAGCAGAAGCGATAGCAAATTCTACAGGTTCGTTTGTTTTCATTTTTTGTTTTGTAATTTCTAAAGGAGAAAGACTAGGATATTTTACAGTGACGATTCCATAATCGATTTTGCTGCTAAAAAACTTTTTATCATTATAATGAAAATGGATCAATTTTTTTAAAGGGGTGATGTCAGCACCTTTTTCATTAAGATATGATTTAAAGAAAGATTTGATTAGATTTGTCTGGGAAATCATCGATTCAAAAGAAAAATCAAGATTTATTGGATCTTTTAAAACATCACTGATTTTTATTTTATCCCATAATTGATATAATGCTTGATAATCTTGCTGAACGACCAGTAAGGCATTTAAAGCGCCGATAGATGTACCAGTAACGATATCGAATTCATATTTCATTTCATGCAGGGCCTTGATACAGCCGGCTTGATAGGCTCCTTTTGCACCACCGCCAGCTAATACTAATGCTTGTTTCATTAAATATCACCTCAATTAAATTATACGTAAAAAAATATGAAAAGTACTAAAAAATCAGCTTTTAGTAAGCTGATTTAGCACATATTTCATAAGTTAATGCACCTAATTTACTAATACCTGTTTCAATTTGGGTCATTGAAGCGCTAGTAAATGATAAACGAATACCCGACATTTTTCTGTTTTTATCAACTGCAAAAGTATCTTGCGATACAATGGCAATATGCATTGCTAAAGCTTTTTCAAAGAATAATTTTGCATCTGCATATTCCGGTAATTCAAACCAGATAAACATTCCCCCGTCAGGGGCGGTAAATTTAACATCAGGATGAAATGTTTTTTTCATCATTTCAATCATAAATGAACTTTTTTTGCCATATACATTTTGTAAATGTTTTAGGTGCTGATCAATATCAACAGTTTCAAAAAAACGCGTGATCACATATTGGGACCAGTTTGTTGCAGCACCGCCGCTAGTTCCTTTTAAGATATCGAAATGAGCAATAATATCTTTATGAGCAGTAATACTCCCTAAACGGATACCTGGAGAGATGATTTTTGATAAACTTGCAAAATAAACTACAATGCCTTTATTATCGATTGCTTTAAAAGTTGGAATATCTTCACCTTTAAAACGCAAAGTACCATATGGATTATCTTCTAAAATAATAATGCCATATTTTACACAAAGATCATAAATTGCTTGTCTTTTCTTTAATGAAGTAGTAATACAAGTAGGATTTTGGAAAGTAGGAATAATATATAATAACTTAGGTGCTGGTTTAGTTTGCATAGCTTTTTCTAATGCTTTTAAATCCATTCCATCATCTTGTAATGGAACACCGATCAATTTAGCTTCATTACTTAAAAAGCCATTTAATGCTCCAACAAAAGTAGGGTCTTCAACAATAATACTATCACCAGGATCTAAAAATACTTTAGCTGCCATCTCTAAGCCTTCACCAGAACCGGAAGTGACTGTAATATCATCGTTTTCTTTGACGATATATTCCTGACGATTCAAAAATTTTTTAAGAGCTTCTTTTAAAGCGGGTAAAGCTGGTTTTCTAGCGTATTGTAAAATAGGATAAATTTCTTCTTGTAAAACTTCAGCCGAGATCCTTTTAATTTCTTCAGTGGGAAAAGCATCGTTATCAGGAAAGCCGGGTGAAAAATTGATCATATCCGGACCAGCCGCTTTTTCTAAAACAGCTCTGATTCCACTAGGGGTAATGTGATCGAATCGGGAAGAAAAATTATATTTCATAGTTACACTCCTCGTAATTAATTTTCTCTATATTACACCTATTTTAGGTTAGGGGTCAAGGATTTATCGTGATGATAAAAATAAAACTGTTAAATTAATAAAAATTTGTTATAATAAAAGCGAGGAGGATTTTAAGATGAAAAAAGTAGTTAAAACTGATCAAGCTCCTGGAGCTATAGGGCCTTATAGCCAGGGAATTAATATTGGTGATTTATATTTCTTTTCTGGACAAATTCCATTAGATCCAGTTACTGGTACTATGCCTGAAGGAATCGAAGCCCAGGCGCATCAAGCATTAAAAAATGTTAAAGGATTATTAGAAAGTCAAGGATTAGATTTTTCTAATGTTGTTAAAACAACAGTATTTTTAGATAATATGGATGATTTTGTTACTGTAAATGATATTTATGCTACATATTTTGTAGAGCCGTTTCCAGCACGTAGTGCTGTAGAAGTAGCTAAACTTCCAAAAGGAGCACTAATCGAAGTCGAAGTTATTGCAACAAAATAATTAAAAAATGATATGTTATTATGACATATCATTTTTGTTTTTATAAAAATAACACTGCGATTATTCCCATGATCAAACAATATCGCGAGAAAACAATTAATTTTCTTTTTTCTAATAATCTAAATAATAAATGAATTGAAAGATAGGTTACAAGCATACTGATTATAAAAGCGATTAAATATGGTAACCATAAAGTTTGTAAAGTACTAGAAGTGATAAAATCTTTAAATTTGAGAATAATTGCACCTATACTTACAGGCATAAACATGAAAAAAGAAAAATCACGAGCTGCTTTTTGAGATAGACCGCCTAACATTCCGCCGGTCAACGTTGAACCACTGCGTGAAATACCAGGGAGTAAGGCAAATAATTGAAATATTCCCATTCTTAATGCATCAAATAAATTTATATTTTTAGCTGAGCGTTTACCTTTATAACCAAATTTGTGAATCGATAATAAAAATATTGCGGTTATAAGTAACATACAGCCTACTAGTTTAGAATCAGAAAAAGCAGCCTCGATTTTATCATTAAATAAATATCCTCCAATAGCAGCAGGAATTGTAGCAACGATCAATAGAATACAATAACGAAAATCTTTTATATAATAATTTCTTTGGTCTTTTTTTTGAATGTAGCCAAAAAAAGCTGTGAATAATGTTTTGATATCTTGGCGATAATAATACATGATAGCAAATAGTGAACCAGTATTAACGATAACTTCAAAAGTTATATCATTCATTTGGGGTAAGATCAGGCCTAATTTTTTGAAAATACTTTTAAAAATGACCAAGTGTCCACTGCTGGAAATAGGAATTGGTTCACTAAATCCTTGAATTGCTCCAAGTAAACCATAAATAATAATATTTTTGATTAGTTCCATGTTTTCACCTCGGCAAATATTATAACTTAATTAAAAATAAAAATATACTAAAACATGATTTATTAAGTTAAACATATAATTATATGGGAGGATATATGAAAGATATAATTGTTAATTGGGTTAAAGAAGATGAAGAATTATTAGAGCCATACGAGTGGGATGAGGATGATGATTTAGAAATCATTTCTGTTGTAGAAGCTTATTTAGTTAATAAAAAAACATTGCATGATTTTATTTATGGCTGTATTAATTTATTTGATGAAGAGTATTTTAATAGTATTTTTATTGTTGGTGATGGTAAATATAGTGTCGTTGTTGAGATAAACAGTGCTGGTAAACTTGTTTATCGTTCGTTGCCGATGATTAATCAGCGGACTTTAATAAACGAGTATTTAAAAACGCAGTCACTAACAGTATTCAATTATCATATGTATGATGAAGGTTTGATAAAGGAATATGGTTTAACAAGAAATGAACGAATAAAAAAACAGTATGTGGAAAATATGATCGATCAATTGTATGTTGAAGATTATGAGAAGTTTTTAGATCTTTGTAAACAATTGGAGATCAAAGATGAAAAAAGTATTGGAATGTATTTGCGGTTAAAGAAAAAGTTGGAGAAGGGATATTCTTTTATTCATGAATTATTGTATAACGAGTTTGTTAAAAGATAGAGTAATTGCTCTATCTTTTATTTGACAATGACATAATATTGTGTTACTGTATTATTGTATTAATACAGAAAGGGGATGATAATGGAAGAATTATTAAAAATTGATAATGTTAGTAAGAAGTATGGACATTTTAAGGCTTTAGATAATGTTTCATTAACATTATCTAAAGGGAAAATAATTGGTTTGTTAGGACCTAACGGTTCTGGTAAGACAACTTTAATTAAAATTATCAATGGCTTATTAAAAGAATATGATGGTGAGATTTTAGTTGATGGTAATAAGATTGGAGAAAAATCAAGAAAAATAATTTCTTATTTACCAGATGAAAACTATTTTCAAGATTGGATGTATGTAAGAGATGTATTAGGAATTTTTAGTGATTTATATGAGGATTTTGATAAAGAGAATTGCTTGTCTTTGATGAATCGTTTTAAATTAGATAAAAATATGAAAATAAAAGCGATGTCAAAAGGAATGAAAGAAAAGTTTCAATTATCTTTAGTAATGTCTCGAAAAGCTAAAATATATATTTTAGATGAGCCAATCGCGGGAGTAGATCCAGCAGCTAGAGAAGTGATCTTAGATGTAATCTTAAATAATTATGAAGCTGATTCACTGGTATTGATCTCAACGCATTTAATTAGTGATCTAGAAACGATTTTTGATGATGTGATCTTTTTAAAAGAAGGAAGAGTTGTTTTACATCAAGAAACTGAGGAATTAAGATCGCAAAGAAAACAATCAATTGATGAAGCATTCAGGGAGGTATTTAGATGTTAAAATTATTAAAATATGAGATCATTCAATCATACCGACAATATTTATTAACTTTTGCAATTTTCTTAATTATGTGTACTTTAACACCTTGGATGCCGGATTTTATTAGTGGGATATTATTGACATTACTTATTATTGCTTTTATGGGAATTTCAATAGCGATTAATGTGAATGTAATCTTAAATTTTAATCGTTCAATGTATAAAAGACCAGGATATTTAACATTGACTTTACCTGTTAGTACCAATAAATTAGTTGCAGCAAAATATTTAGGAAGCTTAATTTGGGTTTTTGCAAGTTATTTAGTTTTGTTGCTTGGGTTTATGATCTTGATTTTTTTAGTTGGCGATATAAGTTTTGCTGAGCTGCTTAGAAGTGGAAATGTCGTTGTTGAAATAATGAGTGAAAATATTGGTGATTTTGTTTTACATTTACTTGACTTTTTTGTGGGTATTAGCGCTATGATTTTATCTTTCTTTTTTGTAATTACACTTACAAAGACAAAATATATTCCTAAATATAAAACAGTATTGGGGATCGTGATTTATTTATTAGGTCTTATAGTAGTTGCAAATATTTTTACACTTAGTCCTATCAACAATTTTATTAACAGTTTAACTTACAGACAGAGTGTTATTTTTGATATTATTACTATAGGAATATTTGCAGCAATTTTATATTTTTTAACAGTATATTTGATTGATCATAAAATCGAAGTAGAGTAGGTGGCTAAATGAAATATGATTTTGATCCTAATTTACCGATCTATATTCAAGTAATGGATGAAATCAAGAAAAAGATTTTTAATGGATATTATGGTTCTGGTGTTAAGATTGATTCAGTTAGAGAATTAGCGTTAGAGTATAGTGTTAATCCTAATACGATTCAAAAAGCTTTAAGTGAACTTGAACGTGAAAATTTATTGTATAGTAAAAGATCAATGGGACGTTTTGTTAGTGAAGATGCAGAACTAATTGAAAAAATGAAATCAGAAATTATTAATGAAAAAGTAAAAGTATTTATTAATGAGATGTGTGAATTAGGATGTAATAAAAATGATATAATTGAATTGATAAAAGAACTTGGTTGAACTAAGTTCTTTTTAATATAGATGGTTTTAGTTGGTGAATATTTGATAGCTTTAAAAAGAGAAAGATAGAAAAATATAAAAAATGATACAAATAGTCGATATTTTGCTTTGAATAATAGTATAAATATCTAAATAACTGAAAGTCAAAATAAAAAAGGATAGAAAAATAATTAAAATAATGTATAATAATGGAGTAAGGGAGATGATATTATGATTCGTATTTATACTGCGCCTAGTTGTGCATCATGTCGAAAGGTTAAATCTTGGCTGAAAGAACATAATATTCCATATGTGGAAAAAAATATTTTTTCAACCTTGCTTAGAGAGGTTGAATTAAAGGAGTTATTGGAGCGAAGTGAAAATGGGACAGATGATATCATTTCTAAAAGAAGCAAGATAATTAAAGAAAATGATATTGATATTGATAGTATGTCAGTTAATGAATTGATTAAATTTATACAAGAAAATCCATCAGTATTAAAACGACCAATCATGATTGATGAAAGAAGATTTCAAGTAGGTTATAATGCTGAAGAAATCAGAGTATTTATTCCACGAGAACTTCGTAAATTAGCAGAATGTCCTCGTAGAGATGCATGTCCACAATTTATCAGTCAACCATGTAAGATCAATGAAGCGTATTTTAAAGAAAAATAAGCAGTGTTAAGGCACTGCTTTTAAATTATAATGATTTGATAAGACGGTTTATTTTGCTGAGGCAATTGCTATGATAGGTTAGGTTATATTGATGGATGAAATCTAAAAAAGCTTGTTTACCGCTTAAATAATCATTTACTTCGTATTCTAGTTCATAGTCTTCATGGCCATTATATTGATTATAATCGATACAAATTAAACCTTCAGGAGTTTTAATTTCTTTACGAAGTGTAGTTAAAAAACAATCGGTTTTGAACATTGTACTGTCTAATTGATATTTTTTTAAAATATCAAATACTTCATTATTTATTAATTCATGATCAATAATTTTATTTTTGAGCTCTTTACTTATAATTAGGTTTGTTTCTAAATTACCTTTAGTTTGCGGTTGTTTTAAAGTTAATTCATACTGGTTATTTTTTTCTCTAATTCTAAGTGAGTACTTTAATTCACTTAATACAGGATGCATTAAATAATAATTAGTTTGTTGATAAGAACGATCTATTTTATGATCATTGATAATTTGCTGATATGTATCTTTATCAATTAATATTTTAAATTCTATTTCTAAGTTTTCTTCCATAGTGACCTCCATTAGTATATACTATATAGTATATACTTTAGGGGTGATGAAAACAATGAAACAATACGCATTAGTGATAAAACAAGACGATTTATCTAAATATGTCGCCGATAAAATTAAACATGAATTAAAAGGAATTATGGAATATGATCAAGAAAATCCTGATTTAGTAATTAGTGTTGGTGGTGATGGAACGATGTTAATGTCGATTCATCAATATTTAGATCAGAATGTTAATTTTGTAGGTGTACATACAGGAACATTAGGGTTTTTTACAGATTATCAAAAAGATGAAGTGTTTGAATTAGTTGAAGCAATCAAGCGGGACGAATATCGGATAACACCTCGTAATTTATTGGAAGTAAAAGTTAAACACGAGGGAAAAGAAGATATTTATTTGGCTTTGAATGAGATGCGAATTGATCACGATTATACAACACAGGTAATTGATATTTATATTAATGGGGAATTATTAGAGGTTTTTAGAGGAAACGGAATATGTGTCTCTACGCCCTCAGGTTCAACAGCTTATAATAAATCTATTGGTGGAGCGGTTATTTATCCTGGAGTGCCATTGATGCAGTTGACTGAAGTGGCGGGAATTCAGCATAATGCTTATCGTAGTTTGGGTTCAAGTTTGATTTTAGATGCTGATAAGATAATAAAACTGATAGGACATCATTTTGATCATGTTTATTTAGGAATCGATCATTTGGCTTATTCGATTGAAAATGTAGAGAGCATTGAGGTTAAAATTGCTAAGCAGACAGTTAATTTTATTGAATATCGACAATTATCGTTTATCCAGAGAATTAGAAGGGCGTTTATAAATGAATGAGATTTATAGTTAAACCAGAAGATGAAGGAGTTTTGTTGAAAGATTTTTTAATGAAACAAAGTTTAAGCAAAAAAGCACTTAAAGCAATCAAGATGACAGGTGATATTTTAGTAAATGGAGAACATCAAACGGTTCGCTATTGTTTAAAAAAAGCGGATTCAATAGAATTGATCTGGCCGCCTGAAACTACTTCAATGCAGCCGTATGAATATTCATTAAAGATCGTTTATGAAGATGAAGACTATCTAATTATTGATAAACCTGCCGGATTACCTTGTATTCCTACTAAACGCTATCCGCAAAAAACATTAGCTAATGCTCTGATCTATTATTACCAGCAGCAAAATCTTAAAGCTACTGTTCATTTGGTCAATCGTTTAGATAAAGATACTCAAGGATTACTGCTGGTTGCTAAAAACAGACAGGCGCATTATCTATTATCAAAAGATATTAAACAAGTAAAAAGAGTGTATCATTGTTTGGTAGAAGGAATTTTAACTGGTACTGGGAAAATTGATAAACCAATCGTCAAAGATGATAATAGTGTAAAAAGATTAATTGCTGATCATGGTAAAAAGGCAGTTACTTATTATCGATGTTTAAAAACATATGATAATATGAGCTTGATCGAGTGTGTTTTGGAAACAGGCAGGACCCATCAAATAAGAGTGCATCTAAGTTCGCTTGGACATCCTTTAAAAGGTGATAGTCTGTATGGTTCAACTTATCCTGAGTGTTATTATTTAGATAGTGTATATATTGAATTTTTGCATCCTTTAACTAATCAACAAGTTAAAATAAAAAAACGCTAAAGCGTTTTTTTAATATCTTTTCTTACCTTCGATTATTCTAGTCTGCTTTTCTATATCTAAGAAAATTCCCATTGCAATCATATATGAAAGCAATGATGAACCACCATATGATAAAAACGGCAGGGTAATTCCGGTAATTGGGAAAAGTCCAAGAACCATTCCAATATTCCAAACCTGTTGAAAGATCAGAAGTCCAAAAATACCAGCAGTAAAATATTTATCACGATTATTTTTTGCTCTAAAACCAATTCTAATCAATAATATATCAAATATACAGATGATTAAAATTGTAAGACCACCACCAAAAAAACCAAAGCTTAAGGCAATTATTGCAAAGATAAAGTCAGTTTGGGCTTCTGGTAAATTAACTAATGCCGTTTCCATTCCATGGCCCCATAAACCAGCAGTACCATAAGATAATAAAGCATTAAACAACTGATAACCTTGATCACCATAAGTTCCTTCAGGATCGATCCAGCCATAAAAACGTCCTAATTTATGATCGCCACCCATTAGACTAACAAATAACTCATGTTCATATAGGAAAATATAAACCATGATCCCAATAATAATAGCGACCACTATTCCTCCAATAACAAACCAGCCGGCTTGGATTCCTGACATAAACATAATAAAGACAACTGAGGCTAGCATGATCATTGTGACCCCTGCATCATTTTGTAAATAAACTAAGATACATGGCGGCATGGAAACAGCTAAAATCTTACCAATTAATAAACAGTCATTATGTAAATTGTGAACAAGATATTTATTGTTATGTTTATCAATAATATCAGCCATGACAACCACTAAAATGATTTTCATAAATTCCGAAGGCTGGAGATCAAAACCGGGTAATTTGTACCAGGATGTTGCGCCACCGGTGTATTTAGCTAGAGGAATTACTCTAATTCCAAAATGGGTGAACAAAAAGTGTTCTATAGCCAGGCCGACGAGTAAAACTACCAAAATGCCGTATATGATCCACATAGAGGAATAAATACGATCGTTTGATATTTTAAAGACAACAATCATTAATGTAAAAGATATTCCATAAAATATAAGTTGTTTTAACCAGTAGGTGCTGGGATTTCCTTTAGTAATTAATGGAGTTGCACTTTTAATTCCTAGACAGCTAATAAAACAAAGTAATAATAATAAACCAATCAAGGACCAGCAAATTACGGATTTCTCTTTTTCTTCCACAAAATCCCTCCTTATAAAAAAGATAGTTTTTTCTATCTTGATATAGTATACTATAATTAAATAATAATTAATAGGGGGTAGATGTTAATGAATGATTATTTATTTTACGGAATTGTTGCTTTAATTGTGGTAATTGTTCTAGCTGTTATCTTTTTAAAAGTCATAAAAAATAAACAGCCAAAACAAGTTAAAGCAAGTGATATTCCTGTAGATATAAATATGATTATGGAAGCTGTAGGCGGTCGAACTAATATTAAAGAGACAGTTGCGACGTCTTCTAAAATTACTTTTTTTGTAAAAGATGATAGTCTTGTTAGTTTGGAAAAATTAAAGGCTGTAGGTGCATCAGGAATTGTTCAGACAACAAATAAAGTTAGTGCTATTTTGGGTAAATATTCAAAAGAAATATCGAATATAATTAATGGGAGTTAAGCAGATTGGTGATATCTGCTTATTTGTTTATAGATATGGAGGTAATTATGGATATAAAGGATCGAATAAAAAGTTATGAGCCTTTGTTTGATCAATGGCTTTTTGATGAAATAATAGATGTATATAATCAAGAATGTTTGATAAAATTAAAGCATCAGTCATATGCTAATGAAAAAAGAACCGCTTATTTAAATGTGATAACTGTGTATGATCAAAATGATAATATAAAAGAATTAGAAAAAAGAGTAGAAGATATTAGAAATAATTTTAAAGATAATCAAAAATCGTTACAAAATGATTTTTTTGAATATGAGCAATATTTAATTGAGTATAATCAAGGGGATATCATTGGTATAGATCTATGTATATTGATGGAAGAAGATGAAGATATTGCAGGTGAACTTGATGATTTAAGCGGTAGATTATTATATAAGATCGGATTAAAACTATTTGATCGTCATGAGTATCAAGAAGCTTTAAAATATTTTGAAAAAGGTGAAGAACTTGATAACAGTGACTGTATCTGTGTTATTGGATATATGTATGAACGAGGTTTGGGTCTTGAACCAAGTGATACGCTGGCAGCACATTATTATCAAAAAGCAGCGAGTTATAATAATGTTGTTGCTATTTGTAATTTGGCTTACTTTTATGAATTTGGAATAGGTGTTGAGCAGGATTATCAAAAAGCTTTTAATTTGTATCTTCAAGGTGCCAAGGCAGATTTTCCTAGAGCGATATGTAATTTAGGTTACTGCTATGAGTATGGTCGCGGTGTTAAAGCAGATTTGCATCAGGCAGTAGAGTATTATCTTAAAGCAGCTAAACTTGGATATAGTGAAGCTTTATATAGTTTAGGAACATGTCTTGAATTTGGTGAAGGAATTGATAAAGATGATAAAAGAGCATTCAAATGTTATGAACAAGCGGCTAATCAAGGTCATGTACAGTCGCAGTATCGCTTAGGTCATTGTTATGAAAGTGCGCTAGGAACAAAACAGGATTTTGTTAAAGCTGTTTACTGGTATTACCAGGCAAGTGAAAATAATTATCCTCCAGCATTAGTATCGTTGGCGACTTGTTTTGAATTGGGGCAGGGAGTCGCTATGGATTTAAAAAAAGCGCGTCGCTATTATAAACAAGCAGCTCATTTGAATTATGCACGAGGGCAATTTTGGTTAGGCTATTTTTATGAAAATCATCCGGAAATAAAAAATGCTGCTTATCGCTGTACATATTGGTATCGTCAAGCGTGTAAACAAAAGGATGTTCAGGCTATGGTAGCACTTGGATATTGTTATGAAAGTGGTTTTGGAGTGAAAAAAAATTTAGAGTTAGCTGTTAAATTATATGGTGAGGCGGCTAAATTAAATTATCCTGCGGCACAGTGTAATTTAGCATATTGTTATGAAATGGGAATTGGAACTGCAGTTGATTTAAAGGCGGCTGTTTATTATTATCGTTTAGCTAGTGAAGCAGGTTATCCAAGAGCGTTGTGTAATTTAGGTTATCTTTACGATCATGGTGAAGGAGTAAAATGCGATCATCAGTATGCTTTTGATTTATATATGCAGGCTGCTAAAGCTAATTATGCTCCTGGATTATATCATGTTGGATTAGCGTATGAAGAAGGAAAGGGAAGAAAAATTGATCTTGAAAAAGCTATTGATTTTTATCAGCAGGCAGCAGATTTGAATTATGTGGCAGCAATGTATAATTTAGGGCTGATTTATGAACAGGTTCCTGCATATCATGATGATTTAAAAGCTATTACTTATTATAAGATGGCAATAAATCAAAATGACATTAGAGCGATGTATCGAATGGCTTTATATTTAGATGAAGGAAAAGTAGTTTTTAGAGATGTAAAAAAAGCTTTTACATATTTACAGATAGCTTCTAATTATGAATATGTACCAGCATTAAATATGTATGGTATTTATTTGGAAAATGGAATAGGTACAGAAAAAAATTTCAATGAGGCGTTTAATTGTTATTTAAAAGCAGCAAGTAATAATTATGCACCAGGAATTTATAATTTGGGACGATGCTATTTTTATGGGATTGGAACAAGCATTAATAAGCAGGAGGCTTTTGAATTGTTCTGTCGAGCTAGTGAGTTAGATTATCGTGAAGCGAGTTTTATGGCTGGCTATATGTGCTATTATGGTGATGGAATCGAAAAAGATCTTGAAAGAGGTTTAAAGTATTATCAAAAAGCAGCTGATTTAGGATCGCTTGATGCTATTGATGAGTTGAATAAATTAAAGTAGTGCGGTATTATTTTGTTAAAGGCTGAAAATAGTGGTAAAATATGATTAATAAAATATAAATATAGAAAGGGAATAATATGTCATTTAAAGAAAAGTTATTGAAATATGCTAAATTAATTGTAAAGTCGGGATTAAACGTTCAAAAAAACCAAATAGTAGTAATTGATGCTCCGGTTGAAAGTGCTGAATTAGTTAGATTAATTACAAAACAAGCTTATGAAGCTGGTGCCAAGGAAGTTGTGGTCAAATATCATGATGAAATAGTATCACGTTATAAATATGAATATGTAACAAAAGATGAATTTGGTAAAGTACCAGCCTGGTTTAAGGAATTTAGAAATGATTATGCTGCTCAAAATGCTGCCTTTTTAACTATTCA
The DNA here is from genome assembly GCF_946902305.1 of Clostridium sp. Marseille-Q5894. Lineage (NCBI taxonomy): Bacteria > Bacillati > Bacillota > Clostridia > Eubacteriales > Clostridiaceae > Clostridium > Clostridium sp. Marseille-Q5894. Next base: position 167,031 of record NZ_CAMPPT010000007.1, read on the forward strand.
TAGCGATGATCCCGAAGGTCTTAAAGGAATTGATCCGGCAAAGATAGCTTTATGGTCTAAAAGTGTAGCGACTGCTTGTAAACCGTTTTATGATAGTTTGGATCTAGGGGTCAATACCTGGTGTATTGTGGCAGCTAGTTCGTTGAAGTGGGCTAATAAAGTGTATCCAGATATGTCAGATAGTGAGGCTTTAGAAGCTTTATGGAATGCTATTTTTAAAGCGGTGAAAGTTGATTGTGATGATCCGGTTGCTGCTTGGGATGAACATCGAAAAAGTTTTGAAAGAAGAGTTGATTATTTAAATCAGCTTAATTTAAAAAGTTTGGTTTATACTAATTCATTAGGAACAAATTTAACAGTAAGTTTAAATAAAGGTTATTTATTTGCTGGTGGTGGTTCATATACTGTTGATGGTGTTTATTTCTTTGCAAATATGCCAACTGAAGAAATTTTTACAAGTCCTAATTATAAAGGAACAAATGGTGTCGTATATAGCTCTTTACCGCTTAATTATAATGGGAATTTAATTGAAGAGTTTAAATTGGTATTTAAAGATGGTCGGATCATAGATTATGATGCTAAGATTGGTAAAGAAGTTTTAAAAGAAGTGATAGAAATAGATGAAGGTAGTCATTATTTAGGGGAGATAGCGTTGGTTCCTTATGATTCACCAATATCAAATATGAAGACATTATTCTACAATACTTTGTTTGATGAAAATGCTTCTTGTCATTTGGCGATTGGTAAAGGTTTTAGCGAATGTCTTAAAGATGGTTTAACAATGACTAAAGAACAGCTGTTAGAAAAAGGGGTTAACGATTCTTTAACACATGTAGATTTTATGATTGGGACAAAAGATCTAAGAATCATTGGAAAAACCAATGATGATCAGGAAGTAATTATTTTTGAAGCAGGAAATTTTGCTTTTTAAATAGCATGGATCTTAAATAATAGTGTTTATATAAGTAAAAAAATAGGCAGATATTTTGCCTATTTTTGATATTATATAATATTAAAAATGTTTAGTGCTTTTTATCACTGGGAAACCTAAAATTTAATGTTTGTAGAAATCATTTTTTTAATTATTAAATTCCAAATTCTTTTGCATACTTGACAATTCCATGAATATTAAAAGCATCTTTGTTTATTTTATAAACCATAAAATTTTCTTCTGGTACATCAAAAGATGGTTTTATACCAAATCTATTTGCTGGTAAATAGCCTGTTTTTGGATAATATTTCTCACTGCCTAATACGATTGAATATCCATAACCTAATTTTTTCGCAATTTTATGTCCTTCTTTGATCAAAGCAGTTCCTACACCTTTTTTTTGATATTCAGGTAAAACAGATAATGGAGCTAATGCTAAAACTACATTATTATCAATATTTGCCTTTGTAAACATTATATGTCCGACGATCTTTCCATTTATTTCAGCAACTAAAGATAATTCGGGAATAAAAGCTTTACTGCTTCTTAATGCATCTACTAAATTATGCTCATTTCCATCTGTGTGTTGAGCACAACTAAAGGCTTTTTTTATCACGGAATATACAATTTTATAATCTTTTATCTCTTCTTGTCTTATAAACATATTGCACCTCACTTATTTTATTATAGCATGGATGATTGTCATATAAAAATATATATTCATATTACTTTTCAACAAATAGTATTCAAATGGAAATAATTAGTCATTTTGAATATTGAGTTATATGATCATGATAAGTTAGATACTCTCTTTCTACAAAAAAAGATATTTAATTGATATATTGTTTTAAATGATAAGAAGTCAAGTTTAGGTTGACAAAATCAGGATTAATCTATATTATTTAAGTTTGCAAGGAGACATTAAGATGAGTGAATTTATTAAAGAAGTAGAAAAAAGAAGAACATTTGCAATCATTTCCCATCCTGATGCAGGGAAAACGACATTAACAGAAAAATTCTTATTATATGGAGGAGCAATCCAACAAGCTGGTAGTGTTAAAGGTAAAAAAAATAGTAAACATGCTACTAGTGACTGGATGGAAATTGAAAAACAAAGAGGGATTTCTGTTACATCATCAGTATTACAATTCGAATATGATGGTTTTTGTATCAATATTTTGGATACTCCAGGACACCAGGACTTTTCAGAAGATACATACCGTACTTTAATGGCAGCAGACTGTGCAGTAATGGTAATTGATGCTAGTAAAGGTGTCGAAGATCAGACACGTAAATTATTCAAGGTATGTACGATGCGTAATATTCCTATTTTTACTTTTATTAATAAAATGGATCGTGAAGCCCAGGATCCATATCAATTAATGGAAGAAATTGAACAAGAACTTGGAATTGATACATGTGCTATCAATTGGCCGATCGGTTCGGGAAAAGAGTTCAAAGGGGTCTATGAACGTAACGATAAAGAAGTGATCCGCTTTATTCCGGTTGATGGCGGGCGTAAAGAAGTAGATACTAAAGTTATGAAGTTTGATGATCCTGAGTTAGTTAATGAATTAGATGAAGAGTTATATAATAAATTACAAGAAGATATTGAGTTATTAGATATGGCTGGTAATAATTTTGATTTAGAAAAGGTTCGTCAGGGGAAACTTTCACCGGTTTGTTTTGGTTCAGCCTTAACTAATTTTGGAATTGAACCATTTTTAAAACATTTCTTAGAAATGACGACGCCACCATTGCCACGTAGTACGGGAGAAAAAATAATTGATCCATTTAGTGAAGATTTCAGTGCTTTTGTTTTTAAGATTCAAGCTAATATGAACAAGGCACATCGTGATCGAATGGCGTTTTTTAGAATTTGTTCTGGTAAGTTTACTAAAGGAATGGAAGTTTATCATTACCAAGGTGGTCGTAAAATTAAATTGAATCAGTCAAAACAGTTAATGGCCGATGAACGTCAGGAAGTAGATGAGGCCTATGCTGGAGATATTATTGGTATTTTTGATCCAGGAATCTTTTCTATTGGTGATACGATTACTACGGGTAAAGCAAAATTTGCGTTTGAAGGAATACCAACATTTGCACCTGAACATTTTTCGCTGATTCGCAATAAAGACACGATGAAAAGAAAACAGTTTGTAAAAGGTGTTGAGCAAATTGCTAAAGAAGGAGCAATTCAGATTTTTACTGAACTAGGTGGTGGAATGGAAGAAATCATCGTTGGTGTAGTTGGGGTACTGCAATTTGAAGTATTAGAGCATCGTTTAAAGAATGAATATAATGTTGAAATCATTAAACAGCCTTTACCTTATCAATATATTCGCTGGGTAAAAGCAAGCTGTGATTTAAATTCGTTAAATTTATCTAGTGATACCAAAAAAGTTCAGGATTTAAAAGGACAATATTTATTGTTGTTTACAAATGATTGGGGTGTACGCTGGGCAAGTGAAAAGAACCCTGGTTTAGAGCTGTTAGAATTTAGTAAAAATTAGCTATGATAAAAGTCTAGATCATCTAGACTTTTTATGTTTATTGTTTTATTGGTTTTAGAAATGTTATAATAAAAAAGAAAAGAGGTGATTACTATCGCAAATATAGGAAAGCGGCGAGTTTGCCGCTGTATTAAAACGATGAATATCGTTATTGGTAAAGAAAAGCGGGATTTGTTTACCAAAGGGCATATTTATGATTGTGTGATTAGGGATAGTGGTCAACTACAAATCAATTATAAGATTTATGGTGAGGAATTTGATCTTTCTTGTACTAAAGAAGAATTTGAAGAAAATTTTGTATTGATGAAAAGGAAAGGGATAAAAAGATGATCTTTAAAGATTTAGAATTAAAGGATTTTGATGATTTTTATAATATTATTTTAAATAATTTTCCAAGAAAAGAAATTAAGGATTATGAATATATGAAGGATACTTTTAATAAAGGTGCCTTTAAAGTACTGACTTTAATAGATAATAATAAAATGATTGGGATATTGTCTTATTATCTTAGTAATGAATTTGTTTTTATTGATTATTTTGCTATTGATGGTGATCATAAGGGAAAAGGTTTAGGAAGTAAAATGTTGAAACACTTTATAGCAATGGTTGATGCGATGGTGATTTTAGAGGTTGAGTATCCTGAAGATGAACAAAGTATTCGGAGAATAGCGTTTTATCAAAAATGTGGACTTGTTTTAAATAATCAATATGATTATTGCGTTTTGCCGGTGCGTAATTTGAAACACTGTTTATATTTTCATTTAATGTCTTATCCTAAAGCGATAACAGAAGATGAATTTGAAATTTTTTATCCCCGAATTTTAAAATATGTTTATGGAATAAACATATAGGTTTGGCTTTTTAGAATAGATATGATAAAATAAAAATCAATTAGAAAGGAGATTACTATGGCGCGTAATTTCTATGTTGATAATATAAATGATAATCATAAATTAAATGAAATAAGTTTATTATTGAATGGAATGGAAGAAGTTTCAAGAATCAAGATTGGTAAAACAGGAATATCTTTTTATTGTGAAAATCCAGATAATGTTCATGAAGTTTTGAAAAATAATTATCCTGATCTAGTATTAAAAGAGGAAATCAATTCACGTAAGCGTGAATTCGTTGCTTCGGAAAGTAAAATGGAATACATCTTTATGTTTACTAATTTGGAAACAGAAGAAGAAGCTAAAGAAATTGAGGAAGTAATTTCCCGCTATTCGGCATATGAAAATGTAACTCTTGATTTTACAAATAAATTACTTAAAGTGACAACTAGTCAGAAAAATATTTTGGTAAGATTGAATCGTTTAGTAGATAAAGTTAATCCTAATATAGATGTGGAACAATGGAAAAAACCGTTTAAATCTCAAGATTTGTTTCAAGAAAAATATTTAAAGAGAATGTTTAAAATTGCTGTTTTGTTTGTTGCACTGGCTTTAGGATTGGTAACGAGAAATGATCCAAGTATTATAACAAATCTTGCCTGGTTAGTAGGATTGATTATTTTTAATGAAAATATTTTACGTAGAGCTTATAAAGATTTGAAAGTTAAACATTTTTTAAGTGAAAATATAACTATTAATTTAGCTTGTTTATTTGGCTGGGTATATGGGGCTTATGTTGAAACATTGATAGTTTCATTGATTTTTCAAATAAGTGAACGGCTACTATTACATCTTATCAGTTTAACGATGGGAAAAATAAATAATGAGATAAATCCAGTTCAGTTAGGAAGACGAGAAATAAAAGAAAATGAGTATGAAATGGTTTCTTTAGAGGATATTGATATTGGTGATATTATTACTATTATGCCAGGAGAAACAATTCCTCTTGGGGGAAAGGTTATTTCTGGTGAAAGTGATATTGATATGTTTGCTATCAACGGTAATGATATTTTAGAAAAAGTAACTGTTGGCAGTGAGGTTCAAAGCGGTAGTGTTAATATTACGGGAACTCTACGAATCAAAATTTTATATACATATGATCATAGTGCTATGAACAAGATCTTAGAGATTGCGATGATGGCACCAGTTAATTCTTCTAGAACCCATAAAATAGTAGAGCTGATCTGTAAAGTATATACTGTTTTTTTAGTTGCTTCAGGAATAATTTGTGCAACGATCATTCCATTTATTGATCTAGAAAATAATTTCAAGTTTATTTATTTAGGAACGATTTTATTGACTATTTCTGGTTCGTTTGCTTACAAACAAGTTTCATCGTTTGCGGTATTATCAGGAGTCGCTAAAGCTTTTTCAAAAAATATTGTAATAAAAGAAAATAGTGGGCTAGATGCGTTAAACTCTTGTCGAACTGTTATTTATGATCGTTTTGATGGTGTTGAAGTAACTGAAGAGGAGATGAATTTATTTTCTGAGTTATCTAAATTGCGTTTAGATTTGATTATTTTTAATGATGGTCCGGTTGATTTGGAAGATGATCAGTATAAGATCCATAATAATTTAACTGTGGATGAGAAGTTAGAAATTATGGAAAGAGCAGGAGTAGATGGCCCAGTTGCTTATATTGGGGATAACTCTAAAGATATTGCTCTGTTGCAAAAAGCATATGTAGGAATTAGCCGTGGTGGTATAAAAGATAAAAGAGTTATTGAAAATAGTGATATTATGTTGATGAATTCGGATTTAAATACGGTTATTGAAACATTTATGATATCTAAAAAACAAAAAGAAGTTACATTTGAAAATATATTTGTCGGATTATTGATTAATTTTATTATGATGATGATAGCTGTAAAAGGTATATTGCCTTGGTGGCTGGCATTAGTGATTTATTTGGTAGAGGAGATAGTAGTTTTATTAAATACTCATCGAATTGTTGATATGAAATAAGCAGGGTGTTTTAAGCTGACTTTGAATAGATAAAAATAAGGGGAAGAGAATTGTATGAAGATGGTTGAAATATGTACAATGGATTATTTACCAGGTTATAAAATAACTAAAAATTTAGGAATTGTATTTGGCAGTAAAGTGATGAATAAGGCTTTAGAAACTGATGATAATACAAATATTGAACAATTATTAGATATTACTAGACAAGAAGCAACATCAATAATAGTTGAACATGCTTTGAGAAGACATGCAACAGCAATCGTTAATGTTCGCTTTACGACAACTAATTTGGGTAATAATATGATTGAATGTCAAGTTTCTGGGATGGCAGTAAAGGCGGAAGAAATAAATGAATAAATATCTGATTGAAAAAGATATTTTATTAATTGAATTTTTGTTGAATCATTATAGTAAGAAGAACGCTAAAAATTTATTAAAATATAAGCAGGTTAAAGTAAATGGAATAGTAACGAGCCAATTTAATTATCAATTAAAAAAAGGTGATGAAATTGTTGTTGGTAAAGGTAGTTTTTCAAAAACAAATTTAGATATTCTTTATGAAGATGATGAATTAATTGTAATTAATAAGCCTTCGGGACTGTTAAGTATTGCTGGTGGAAATGAAAAAGAGAAAACCGCATATCATTTAGTTGGTGAATATTTGAAGAGTAAAAATAACAAGGCAAAAGTATTTGTTGTTCATCGTTTAGATAAAGATACATCAGGTGTTTTGATGTTTGCTAAAAACGAAATAATCAAAAATAAACTGCAAAACAACTGGAATGAGATTGTATATAAACGTGGTTATCTGGCAATCGTTGAAGGTAAGTTAGATAAAAAGAAAGGTCAAATAAAAAATTATTTGGATGAAAGTAAAACACAGATGGTCTATGTTTCTAATCATAGAAAAGGGAAACTAGCAATTACTAATTATCAAGTTTTAAAAGAGTCTCGTTATAATTCGCTGCTGGAAATTTTCTTAGATACAGGACGTAAAAATCAGATTAGAGTACATATGCAGTATTTAGGACATAGCATCGTTGGTGATAAAAAATATGGTGCTGCAACTAATCCATTAAAAAGGATGGGATTGCACAGTCATGTATTTGCATTTGTACATCCTGATACAAAGGTAAAAATGGAGTTTAAAGCAGCAATGCCGGAAGTTTTTAAAAAATGTTTAGTTTATAAATAGGAATAAAACGAATAATTGAACATATAATATAATGGTGATAGGATGTTTACAATTATGGTTTTATTAGGATTTACAGTCATAGGGGCATTTAAATATTTACAAATAAAAGAAGATGAATAAATTTTAAAATATTATTGACTTTATTGAATTAAAATGCTATTCTATACAAGAAAATGAAAAGTAGTGGAAAGAAGAAGTGCCTGCTTCTCGCCTGATTGATGATGTCGATAGGCAAATGTCACTAAGATAATTATCTTATTGTCAATATGTGTGGGCGCTTAGTGTGCTCACTTTTTATTTAAACTACTAAAATGGAGGTGGCTTTTATTAGCAGATTTGATAACAGAAAACCAAAACAACCAGATGAGTTGGTAAACGAGAAAATTCGTTTCAAAGAAGTTTTAGTAATTGATCAAAATGGTGATCAATTAGGAGTGAAGTCTCGTAATCAAGCGATTGATATTGCTTATAACGAAGGTCTTGATTTAGTGTGTGTTGCACCAAATGCAAAACCGCCGGTATGTCGGATCATGGACTTTGGTAAATATCGCTTTGAACAACAAAAGAAAGCTAAAGAAATGAAACGAAATTCAAAAGTTGTTGCATTAAAAGAAACACAATTATCTGTAACTATTGATGTTCATGATAAGAATGTAAAATTAAAGAGAACGTTAAAATGGTTAGAAGAAGGTAATAAAGTTAAGGTGGCAATTAGATTTAGAGGACGTCAATTAGCTCATATGGATCTTGGTAAAAAAGTTATTGATGACTTCGTAGCTGAGTGTGCTGAGGTTGGTCAGATTGAAAAACCAGCTAAGCTTGAGGGTAGAACTTTAACTGCAATAATTGCGCCAAAGAAAAAATAATTTAGGAGGAATTTATTATGCCAAAAATGAAATCACATAGTGGTCTAAAAAAACGTTTAAAAAGAACAGGTAGTGGTAAATTAAAACGTAGTCATGCTTACGTATCACACTTATCTCATAACAAAACTCATAAACAAAAGAAACATTTAGCTAAAGCAACTCTAGTACATGCTTCTGATTATAAGAGAATTAAATCAAGATTATGTAAATAGTTTTAAATAGGAGGAATATATAAATGGCAAGAGTAAAAGGTGGATTTACTACAAGACGTAGAAGAAAAAAAGTATTAAAATTAGCCAAAGGATATTTTGGTTCTAAACATACATTATATAAAACAGCACATGAACAAGTTATGCATTCATTAGCTTATTCATATAGAGATAGAAGACAAGTAAAAAGAGATATGAGAAAATTATGGATCGCTCGTATTAATGCAGCTGCAAGATTAAATAATATCTCATATTCTAAATTAATGCACGGATTAAAATTAGCTAACGTTGAAATTAACCGTAAAATGTTATCAGAAGTTGCAATTTGTGATCCAAAAGGATTTACTGAAATTGTCAACACTGCTAAAAAAGCATTAGAAAAATAATAAAAAGACTGTTGGATCCAACAGTCTTTTTATCATAGTGAACACTTTTAAAGATGTGAATATGTTATAATGAAATTGATGTAAACTATGATTTTTGGAGGGATAAAAATGAAACGTGTGGAGATGACAGTTGATTTTAAAAGTGATGTTGAAAAAGTGTTTGAAACTGTAACTAATATGAGCGATTGTTCTTGGCGTAGTGATTTATCAAAAGTGGAAAAAATCAGTGATAATGAATATATAGAATATGATCGCAAGGGCAGGAATACTAAAATTAAAATAACTGATTATCATAAAAATATTCAGCTTGAATATAATGTTCAAAATGATAATTATCAAGGACATTGGTGTGGGCAGTTTGCACCGTTGAAAAATGGTGGTTGTAGATTGTACTTGTTGTTTTATTTTGAACCTCGATCATTTTTAGGTAAATTTATGAATGTTGATAAATTTGAAGAACGTTATATTGAGGATTTGAAAAAGGAATTGCAGGAGTATTGATTATTTGAACCATTTTTTAAAAAATGGTTCTTTTTTTGAAGTGCTAAAAGGATTACATGGTTTAAGGGTAGTGACATCATAAAAAACAGTTTTTTTATTTCGGGTATCGTAGATGCAATAAGTTGGGGCACGATATTTTCCCCGTGAATAACAGACACTACCGGGATTGATCATGGTGATGTTGTTTTTATTAATGATAAAAGGACTGTGGGTATGTCCAAAACATATGACATCGGCACCTTTTTTCTCACCAGTATTAAAAAGATGGTCAAGGTCATAGTCAACGTTGTAATGATGACCGTGTGTAACAAAAAATTTGAGATTATCAATAGTAATAAATATTTCATCATGAATGTTTCTATTAAAATCGTTATTTCCTCTAACTAAATAAAAATTATTTAAACCAAGGCCGTCATAGGATGTATAAATATCACCACAGTGTATATAATAGTCAGCACGGCTATGTTTAAGCAAAGTTATTAGATCCTCTTTAGGCATTGTGTGAGAATCAGACAAGATCATTATCTTCATTTTGTATCTCCTTATGTAGTTATTAAAAGCATTGGTAATTGTTATGATTTGATATCAATCAACAAAATTATTAAGAAAACGCTTCATTAATATAATTTTAACATTTAAATGTTAAAATTCCTATAAAAATAAAAATTGATCCAAAGTTGGTTTCTTTAAACAATAATTATTTCATGTTATAATTATAATGTCGAAAAAGAAAGGTAGTGATGCTAGTGAAAAGCTTCATTGTTTTTGAAAACGTAAAAAAAATATACAAAGTTGGTGATGTTGAGATCAATGCATCAAATGGTGTTGATTTTAAGATTGAAAAAGGTGAGTTTGTTGTTATTGTAGGACCTTCAGGAGCTGGAAAAACGACGATTTTAAATTTGCTTGGTGGAATGGATAAGGCTACTAGTGGCAAAATCATTGTTGATGGTAAAGATGTTGCAGCATATGATGAAAAACAGTTGACACAATATCGTAGAGATGATATCGGGTTTGTTTTTCAATTTTATAATTTAGTTCAAAATTTAACAGCTCTTGAAAATGTTGAGCTGGCAACACAAATATCAAAAAATCCTTTAGATGTAAAAATGGTGTTAAAAAGAGTTGGTTTGGAAGATAGAACTAATAACTTTCCAGCCCAATTATCAGGTGGTGAACAACAGCGAGTGGCGATTGCAAGAGCTATCGCTAAAAATCCTAAATTATTGTTGTGTGATGAACCAACAGGGGCTTTAGATTACCAAACCGGTAAAGCAATTTTAGGCTTGTTAAGAGAGATGTGTGATAAATATACGATGACAGTGATCGTCATTACTCATAATAGTGCTTTGGCACCAATGGCAGATCGGATCATTCATTTGAAAAATGGGCAGGTAGCATCGATGAGTCTAAATGAAAATCCTAAACCGATAGCAGAAATTGAGTGGTAATATGAAAAAAAGAGCGTATGTAAAAAATCAAATTCAAATTATTCGTAAAACTAAAGCAAGATTTTTATCTATTTTTTGTATTGTTTTTTTAGGAGCAGCCTTTTTTGCGGGATTACGGCATACTTCATTGATCATGGAAACTACAATGGATGATTATTTAAAGAAATATGAATATAATGATTTGAATTATATTAATACTTTAGGATTTGATGAAGATGTTATTGAAAAAATATTGGCTATTGATGAGGTAAAGGCTGTTGAATATGGAAATCGTTTTGATGCACTGATAGAATTTAATGATAATAGTAAAGGAGTTACTGTTTATTCTAATAAAAATTTTGATAATAAAGTAAATAAATTAGAAGTTGTTGAAGGGAAACTGCCTGATAAAGATGATGAATGTGTAATTGATTATAATTTTACTTTAAAGAATAAAGTGAATATTGGTGATAAAATTATTTTATCTAATGATAATGGTTCTAAAGAATTTATAGTTAGTGGTTTTGTTAATGATTGTCGTTATGTTAGTAATATTGAACGTGGGACAAATACCTTAGGAGACGGAACGAATGATGGTTATGTAGAAATATTATCCAAGGGAAATGAAACCATAGCGCAGCCTCAAGAACTATATGATTTACGAGGTACAGAAATTTTTAATGAGCTAAGAGTAACGTTAAAAAATCCAGACAACGATAGTGTATTTAGTGATGAATATCTTGATTATACAAAAAAAGTTGATAAACAAATAAAAAAAGTATTAAATCAAGAAATAACACAAATAGATGATGAACTTGTTGAGAATGCTAATGAGGAAATTGATGAAGGTGAAAAGGATCTATCTGAAGGAGAGAAACAGTATGCTGATGGAATCAACCAGTATAATGATGGTTTAGCCAAGTATCAAGATGGATATCGTCAATATCAAGAAGGTTTGACGCAATATAATGAAGGCTATCAACAATATCAGGATGGCTTAAATCAGTATAATGCTGGAAAAGCTCAATATGATCAAGGCTGGCAGGCTTATCTTGAAGGAAAAAATCAATATGATCAAGGGCTAGTTGAGTGGCAGGCAGGTATGGAGCAGTATAATCAGTTGATAAGTCAATATCAGCAATTGAATCAAGTGTATCAGCAAAAATTAAATGAGTATAATGATGCTATTAATGCGGGAATTCCTGAAGGACAGCTAACTGAATTGAAAACATTTTTAGATCAAACGAAAGAGAAATTAGAGATTTTAGATACAACGAGTACTAATCTAAAACAAGAATTAGATAAAAGTAAAATTGAGTTAGATGAAAATAAGAATGTTTTAGAACAAAACAGTATTTTATTAGAAAATACTAAAAAAACTTTAGATGAAAGTAAAGCTAAGCTTGATAGCACAGAGGTTATTTTAAAGTCATCTAAACAAGAATTAGATAATTCTAAAAAAACTTTAGATGATACGAAAATTTTATTAGATCAAACAAAAATAGATTTAGATAATGCTCGAGTACAGTTAGATGAAGCAAAGCAAAAATTAGATGAAGGTCATGATAGTCTCAAAGATATTCCGAAAAGTGAATTAATAACATTAACTAGAGATGAAAATGCAAGTATATTAAGTTTTGATTCTGCCTGTAAATCAATGGCCGCTTTAGCTGTCGTATTTCCATTAATTTTCTTTTTAGTAGCCGCTTTAGTGAGTCTTACTACAATGACACGAATGGTTGAAGAACAGCGAATTCAAAGTGGTACATTTAGAGCCTTAGGATATGATAAAAAAGATGTTATTAATCAGTATCTTATCTATTCCTTTTTAGCGACTTTCTTTGCTAGTGTTTTAGGAATGGTCCTTGGTGTATATTTTTTCCCAGGAATAATTTATTTCTTGTATCATAAAATGTTATTTAGTGTTGGAGCACCAATAATAGTAAGATTTAGCGCTTTTATCTGTGTGCAAACATTTGTGATTTCGGTTGCAATTACAATGATTGTCACTTATATCGTAGTACGTCAGGAATTAAATGAAACTCCTTCGAATTTATTACGGCCTAAACCCCCAAAAATTGGTAAGAGGATAATTTTAGAAAGAATTACTTTTATCTGGAAAAGACTGTCTTTTAACCAAAAGGTGACGATGCGAAATATTTTTAGATATAAAAAACGTTTCTTTATGTCTATCATTGGAATTGCTGGATGTACAGCTTTAATAGTAGTTGGATTTGGAATTAAAAATTCAATTTCCACCCTTGCCGATAAGCAGTACGGTAATATATGGGTTTATGATGGAGTTGTTGTTTTTGATAAGAATTTGAATCAGTCAGAATTGAAGCAGGAACAGGCCGCTTTTAATGATGTAAGTAATGTTAAAGATAGCTGTAGTTTTTATCGAAAGACGATCAGTGTTTTGGATGATAAAGAATATTATGGTACTTTAGAAGTATTTAATAGTGATCAAGAATTAAGTAAATATATTAAATTTGAGGATTTTGATACTCATGATGAATTGAAATTGAATAATGATGGAGTAATTATTTCAGCTAAACTTTCAGAATTATTAAAAGTAGCGGCTGGAGATAAAATTACACTTAAAATTGATGATCAAAACTATCAAGTAAAAGTTAGCGGGGTAATGGTATTACATTTTCAACATCATATTTATATGACTGATCAGTTTTATCAAAAATTAACGGGTGAGCAGGTAAATAAGAATTATACTTACTTTAATTTAAAAGATAAAACTAATGAAGATACAATTAGTGAATATTGTAATCAGGATACAAATATTGATTCAGTTAATTATATTCAAGGAATCTCGCAAGGATTTAGAGATCAAATGGGAAGTATTGATAGTGTTGTTGTTATTTTGATTGTTTGTGCTGGGGCTTTGGCCTTTATTGTGTTATATAATTTAACGAATATTAATATTCAGGAACGTAAAAGTGAAATTGCGACAATTAAAGTATTAGGATTTTATCCAAAAGAAGTATACGATTATGTATTTAGAGAAAATCGTATTTTAGGACTGATCGGATCTTTTGTAGGCTTAGGACTTGGTAAGTTGATTCATATGTTTATTATTACAACGGTCGAAGTAGAAGTTGCAATGTTCGTTAGAAGTGTAAATTTAATGAGTTATATATATGCAATAGTAATTACGATGTTTTTTACGTCATTTATTAATTTTGTAATGCGTAAAGTTTTAAATCGCATTGATATGGTTGAGTCTTTAAAAAGTATTGAGTAATTAAATTATTTATGGTTATAAGAATTATTATTTAGGAGTATATAAAATCTTAAGAAATTCTAAAGAAAATTTAAAAAAATTTTTTCTCTGAAACCTAAGCCAGGCTTAGGTTTTGAAAAAACGGCAGAAATGAAAATGCTTTCATAGGTGGATTTTTAAGATAAATAGTAATATAATTAGACATGGATATATTATTGAAAGGAGGTAACGAATGGATATAAATATTAAGACGAAGCTAACAAATGTGTTTGATGAGTATATTGTTAATCGTAAAGCAATGTTCATTCCGATTGTGGCTGTTGCAAGTTTTATGCTTGTAGGTTATGCTGCAACCGATAAAGAAATGCCGGAAATTAGATCTAATCAAATTGAAGTTCCATACGGAGAAAAATTAGATTTAGATAGTATTGATATTGTCGACAATAAAGATAGTCGTGAATTAATTGATGTAAAAGCAGATACATCTTCATTGAATGTAAATCAGTTAGGCGTATATGATGTTGAAGTTACTGCTACCGATCAAGGTTCTAATGTGGCGACAAAAACAATTAAAGTTGCTGTTGTTGATAAAGAAGAACCTAAGTTTGAGATGCTGGGAACAAGTAAAGGTTATGTTATTGAAGTTCCAGTAAAAGGAAGTAGTGATTTTGCAAGTTATGTTAAAGCTACTGATAATGTTGATGGTGATGTAACTCCATTTATCGAGGCAAACATGCCGCTAAATACAGATGTACCAGGCTTCCAGGATATTACTTTGAATGTCGCTGACAGTTCTGGAAATACAGCAAGTAAAACATTTACTTTTGCAGTAAGTGATTTAGAAGCACCAGTAATTAATTTATTACAAGGTGAAAATGTTACTGTTGATTATGGTAGTACATTTGATTTAAATAACTATGTAAGTGTTGTAGATAATTTGGATGGAGCATTAACACCAAATGTTGAAGGTTCAATCGATACTTTAAAAATGGATGAAGTGCAAACATTAAAATTATCTGTTCAAGACAGTTCAGGAAATACTACTGAAAGTGCGTTAAATGTTGTTGTTAAAGATTTATCAGCACCAGTAATTACTTTAAGTGAATCAAATATTGTTATAAATGCTGGTGATAACGTTGACTTTAGTTCTTATCTTGTTTCAGCAATTGACAATAAAGATGGTGATATAAGATCTAAAGTAGAAATTTCTGCACCAAGTACTGATAAAGCTGGTAATAAAACAGCTACATATACTGTAAGTGATGAAGCAGGTAATAGTAGTAGTGCTTCTTTAACTGTAAAAATTAATAAAGTATATACAGGTAGTGCTGCAAGCAATGCTTATGGAAATGCGGTAGTATCTGCTGCTTACTCTAAACTTGGAGCGCCTTATAAATGGGGTGCTGATGGACCTAATGCTTTTGACTGTTCAGGATTTGTTAAATGGTGTTATTCTAAAGTAGGAATATCACTACCACATTCATCTTCGGCTCAAAAGAGTGCGGGAACTCAAATCAGTGTTTCAGCTGCAGAACCAGGTGATATTTTATGGAAATCTGGCCATGTAGGTATTTATATTGGTGGTGGGAAGTATATCCATGCACCTCAAACAGGTGATGTAGTTAAAATTTCATCGGTTTCAGGTTCAGGTTTTGTTTGTGCCATCAGAGTAAAATAAAAATTGAATATATTGAGGAATCTTAATAGATTCCTTTTTATTTTGAATAAATGGGTAGGCTTTTTTGTCTGTTTGTTTTATAATTAATACATAAAATTTAGTAGAAAGTATTGGTGATGATATGTATGTTGCAACAAGTAGGCAAATGAAAGCTTACGACAAAGCATTATTAGATGCTGGTTATACAATTGAAGAACTAGTTGATAAAGCTAGTAATGCTATTTTACCCCATTGTAAAAATTATGATAATATTGTGATTGTTTGTGGTCCTGGAAATAATGGTGCTGATGGTTTGAGTTTGGGAATCAAGTTACATCTTAGAGCAAGAAATGTTAAATTATATTGTTTTGGAAATCCAGATAAGTTATCAAGAGCGAATAATTATTATATCGATCAAGCGCAGGAAATGGAAGTACCGATAACCTTTATGGATGAGGAGGATATTTCACTGTTTGTAAGAGATGCTAAAAAAGCAGATGTAGTAGTAGATGCAATGTTTGGTTTTGGGTTAAATAGTGAGGTTAGAGGAATCGCAAAAATATTAGTTAATGAAATTAATAATTTATATGATGTTGATATTATTGCAATCGATATTCCTACTGGGTTAGATCCTGATACCGGAATCCCTTATGGTAGTGTAGTTTGTGCCAGTAAAACAGTTACTCTTACAGCAATTAAGCAGGCGTTTTTAAATGATGAATGTCATATGTATACCGGTGAAATTGCGATTGAATTATTAGATGTAAAAGATTTACGCCATGAATTAAAATTAGCTAAACTAGTGAGTCCATCGTGGATCAAATATCACTTAAAATCACGCAGTTATTACGGGCATAAAGGTATCTATGGAAAAGTATTGCAGATTACAGGATGTGATCATTATCGTGGGGCGGCGTTATTAGCGTCACGAGCAGCAGTATTTAGCGGAAGTGGCGTAGTTTGCGTTTGCTCTAGTGATAAAGTTATTGATGCTCTTGCAAGTACTACGCCAGAATGCACATCGTTACTTAGAGAAGAAATTTTAGATGTAAATGTTTTTGAAAATCGTGATGCTGTTTTGATCGGCTCTGGTTTGGGGTTAAATGAGCAAAGCGAGCGATATGTAATTGATACATTAAAAAATGTAAAATGTCCTTTAGTGATTGATGGGGATGCTTTAACGATTGTTTCTAAGCATCTTGATTTATTAAAAAGTTGTTCTATGCCAATCATTTTGACACCTCATCATGGTGAATTTAAACGGTTATGCTTTTATAATGATGAATTAGAGATGGTTGAAAAAGTTTCTCAGTTTGCATCAGAATATGGAGTGATCGTAGTGTTGAAAGGACCAAATACGATTATTACAGATGGAAATGAAGTATATCGTAATATTACAGCGAATAAAGCGATGGCTACTGCTGGAATGGGTGATGTCTTGGCAGGAATAATCACAAGTTTTGTTGGACAAGGGTATTTACCTAAAGATGCCGCTATTTTAGGAACATATTTACATGGTAGCTGTGGTGATATTATTGGGGATAATTCATATACTGTAATTCCTAGTAAACTAATTAATCTAATTCCTAAAGTGATGCATGAAATTATTAATGAACAAAAATAGTTTATATCTGAAAATAAAAAGATGATTTAAGATTATTGGATTAATAAAATTAAATCATCTTTTTGAGTCTTTAGTTATTTATCAGAACATCTTTTAATAATAGTAATATTTCTACTACTATCTTTATTTTTTCGGTAACTATAAAATAAATCGTCATTTTCAACTGTACAGTATGGAGAAACAGTAATATTATGTTCAAGTAAGCCGAGATTTAAGAGCATTTTTTTATTAAGACCTTTATTGTCCATTAAATAATGAGTTTCATCAGTTTTATGGTAGTAAGGTGTAGTATCAAAATCCATCGCTTTAACAAGATCGATAACATTATCCATAACTTCAAGGCAATCTTGACAAATGCAAGGACCAATATATGCCAACATTGTTTTAGGGTTACAATGTTCATTATTGATCAAATGACTAGTAACTTTAGAAACGATCTGTTTAGTTGTTCCTAACCATCCAGAATGAATTGCGGCAATGATATTTGTTTCTGGAGAATATAATAGAACAGGGGTACAGTCAGCATGAAATGATAATAAAAATAGATCAGCATCTTTAGTGTAAAGAGCATCAGTGTTGTCAAAAGCACTTTCTTGATCATAAATTCCTTTACCCCCATCATGAATAGTTACTTCTTTAAAGTTTGCAGAATGTACTTGATGTGGTGCTACCATATGGTCTAGATCAGTATTTAAAAGAGCAGCCAGATTTTTACGGTTATTTAGTATTAACTCTTTATCAACATTATTAAAAGACATATCTCCTAATTTTTTAGTTACGGTATACGCTTCAATATTTTTTACAGTATTCCATTTAATTAATTTCATAATTTTATCCTTTCCTATGTAATTTGCCTTAGCACCAAATTTAATTAAACATATAGTATATTAAAGGAGGTGAAAATGATGTTTAGTAATTCAGGATGTGGATGTAACAGCTGTAATAGCTGCAACAATTGGGGATGGAACAGTTCTATGAATGGATGTCGTGCAACACCAATCGTAGCTCCTCGAAAAGTTTGTACAACATGCTCTAATCAATATGTTGAGCAACCTATTATTTGTCCAATCGAATGCCGTCATGTTAATAATATCGTTTATTACCCACGTTATTATCCACGCTATGAACGCACTTGTATGACTCAAAGTGCTGGAAATCCATTTACAAATGCTAATATGGCATCTACATTTGGTTTTAATAATAGCGGATATAATAATACTACTGGGGATTCTGTAATCAACGGAATGTACAACACTACAAATAATACAGGAAGTGGTTGTGGTTGTAATCGTTAGAAAAGATAGATGCTAAGGCATCTATTTTTTCTTTAATTCATTTAAACAATTAGCATCAGGATCAATATAAATAGTCTTATAACTATCTAAAATAACCTGGCCAGGTTTAGCTTTATTAGGTTTTTTTAAGGTTTTTACTAAAGTATAATTTACCGGCACACTACTACTGTTTTTACCTTTAGAATAATAGGCAGCAATATTGCTGGCTAAACGAATAGTATATTCATCTAATTTATCACCTTTAACGATCACATGACTTCCAGGCATGTCTTTGACATGAAACCAGGTATCATAGCGATGAGCATGTTTGAATGTTAAATAATCATTTTGGAGATTGTTTTTACCAATACATATTTCAATTCCATCTTTAGTATAGTATGTTTCAAAAGCAGGTTTTTTGTTTTTACGAATAGTATTATGCTTCTTTTTCTTTTTTAAATATCCCAAATTTTCTAACTCTTCTTTTATTTCTAATGCATCATAGTATGATGCATTATCCATTAAAGTTAATAAACTATCAAAATATTCAATTTCTTTTTGAGTTATATTTATTTGTTCTTTTAAAACATTGATTGAATTTTTAGCTTTTTGATATTTATTATAATATTTTTGAGCATTTGCTTTAGGATCAAGTTTTTCATCTAAATCGACCATAATTTTAGTATTATCGTAATAGTTATCTAATTCAATATGTTTCATTCCTTTTTTTAATAAATGTAAATTAGAATATAATAAATCACCAATAATTCGATATTCATCACTATTTTGAGAATCTTCTAATGTTGTTTGTAGTTTAGTTAATTTAGAGATGTTCTTTTGATATTCATTTGTAATGAATTTAAGTAAATTAGAAGTTTGCTGCTTAATTCGCTCTTTTTGATCGATTAGATTGAAATGCTGATCGAGACCTTCAAATAAAGGGTATACTTGAAATGAAGTTTGTAGATGGGTTAGAGGAATTAAGTGAAAATATTCTTTTTGATCTGTTTTACTTATATATAATTGTTCACTGGTTTTGATCTCATTCATGATTGATATAAAACTAGCGCCATTATCATGACGATAAAGGATTTCTTTGGAAAGAATTGGTGAAATACCTTGATAGACTTTAGTTAAATTATTACATTCAATGAAATCTTGATCAAAAGGATTTAGTTTATTGAAATTTACTGGAGGTAGTTGATAGATTGCACCTGGCTGAACAAAACGTTCACTATTAATATTAGGAGTAATTCTTTTTAAACAATCAAGAATTTTTTTATCCTGATTACAAAGAATAATATTAGAATGTTTACCCATTATTTCAATAAAACAATGATATTCTATATAATCGCCAAATTCATTATGACAGCCAAAAAGAATGTGACAAATACGGTCGAGTTCTATCTGTTTGATCTCTTTGATATAGCCGCCTTCTAGATGTTTTCTAAATAACATTGTTAACGGATTAGGGTTTTCCGGAGTTGGATAATCTAAATTTGTTAGTTGAATTCTTGCATACATAGGATGACAAGAGAGAAGTAATTTATAATTTTGTCGATTACTTCTTATTTGGATTAACAATTCGTATTTAGAAATTTGGTAGATTTTATTGATTCTACCACCTGTTATTGTGTTATTCAATTTGTTTATTACTTGATGCATCATTATTCCATCATAAGCCATTTTTATCACCCAAAATAGTATAACATAGATTGAAAACAATTGACATTATAAGGTGTATTTTGTATGATGAACATATCATAAAAAAGGGGTGTTAATAAGTGCAAAAAGGAATGTTAATAATTCTTAGTGGTCCAAGTGGAGTAGGTAAAGGAACAGTAAGAGAAGAATTGTTTAAAGATGATAGTTTGAATTTGGCGTATTCGATCTCGATGACAACTCGTAAACCACGTCCCAACGAAAGAGATGGAATTGATTATTTTTTTGTAGAAGAAGAAGAGTTTAAAAAGAAAGTTAGTGAAGGTAAATTATTAGAATGGGCACAGTTTGTAGGGAATTATTATGGAACCCCTAAAGATTATGTTGATCAGCTGCTAAGTGAAGGGAAAAATGTAGTGTTAGAAATTGAAGTTCAGGGAGCTCTTCAAGTTATGGAAAGATGTCCTGATGCTACGACGATTTTTATTGTACCACCAAGTATGGAAGAACTTGAAAGAAGGATCCGGGGGCGAAGAACAGAAGAAGAAGAGATCGTTCAGCAGCGTTTAGCTAAGGCAAGAAAAGAAATAGCTACTAAAGATGAGTATAAGTATGTTGTTGAAAATGATGATATTATTGAAGCAAAAGAAAAAATTGCAAAAATAATTAAAGAACATCGAACTAATCAGGGTCACTAATCCCTGATTTTTAGTGGAGGAAAGATGGAAAAAATAAAAGAATATTTTAGGCTGTTTACATATATTTTTTATCCTGGAGTTGTTTTCATTTTATATTTTGCACAAGTAGTGGAAGGGAAATTGGGATTGAATTTAATTTTTTGTCCTACAGATCTAGTTTTAATGATATTTATTTTAATAATATATTTGTTGTTAGATGCTTTTAAGATTTTTGATAAAAAAGCATTTAGAATGTTGAAAAAGAACGATGGTAAAATAAAATTACCGGTTATGCTCATCATTATCGTTGTTTTAGTGTTTTTGATGAATTTGTATGATCAATTAAAAATTTATTTTTATCTTAATAATGAGGTAAGTATTAATTTGTTATTTGTAGGAATTGTTTGGTTGATTTTATATAGTGGATGTTATCTTTTAAATAAATTTGAAAAATGATTTTTGATTTAATCGAAAAGAACAGATTTACTCATCTGTTCTTTTTAAATCATCTATTCTTTATCTAAACTGTTTGTAATCACCTTTTTTAACTGCTTTTATTTAATGATGATATCTAGTTTTCATCACTTGTAATAATATCTTTTATATATATTTCCTGTTTTGTTTAAATAGAGCAGGAATTTGAATAAGATATCATTTTTAAATGCATTATATAGGACTAATTCTTTTGGCATTACTTACACTTTTTATTTATTATATATAGAAATTTAATGTTTTATAAGATGTTGAAATTTTATAAAAAGGGTTTTAAAAATAATAAAAAACTGTACTATTGGAAAGTAGTTTAGTACAATAAAATTACAAAGATAAAAACACAGTCTGGTTGGTAGTCCAGACGCAGCTGTTAGTTGCCAGTAACCTGCCTCCTTAGGTTGTCCTTTCTTTGATATTATTTTAAGGAGGAAGCTTTATGGAATTAGATGTGTTTTTTGAAGATCCGTTTTGGATCGGGGTTTTTTATTTAAATGGTGATTGTGAAAGATTTGTTGAAAGAGTTGTTTTTGGTAATGAGCCTAAAGATGGTGAAGTCTATAATTATATTTTATATCACAGTCAAAATTTATCTTTTAAAGCAGTTTGTCAGTTGAAAGTAAAGTCCAAACCGAAAAATCCTAAACGGATGTTAAGAATAATCAAAAAGCAAAGTTCTGATCTTGCTATTGGAACAAAGTCAATGCAGGCTTTAAAGATGCAATATGAGCAAAATAAGAATGAAAGTAGAGTTAGTAAAAAGAAATTGAAGAGAGATAAGAAAGATTATTTGTTTCAATTAAAACAAGAAAAACGTAAGGCTAAGAAAAAGGGACATTGATTCCCTTTTTTGTGGGAGTGTAAAATAAAGTGTGTAAGTAAGTAATATGTGTTATATTACTGCTACACACTTTTCTTATTATCAAAATTAAAAATATGGAGGTTAATGAAATATGGCAAGAATAAAAAGAGATCCAAAAACAGTAGCTTTGGCTCAACAAATTATTGATACTTATAATCCACAATCAGCACAGGATATGGATGAAGCTTTAAAAGATATTTTTGGACCATTATTTGAATCAATGCTTCAGGGAGAAATGAACAACCATCTTGGTTATGCATCTAACAGTAAAGAAGAAAAAAAGACATTAAACAGAAGAAATGGTTATTCTCCTAAAAAAATAAAAACATCAAGAGGAGAATTAGATATTAATATACCTAGAGACAGGGAGGCATCTTTTGAACCGCAAATTATTCCTAAGAGAACGAGAGATGTTTCGGACATTGAAAATAAAGTCATCTCAATGTATGCAAAAGGAATGTCTCAAAGAGATATATCAACCACAATTGAAGATATCTATGGATTTTCGGTTTCTCATGAAATGATTTCCGATATAACCGATGCTATCATTCCTGAACTGGAAAACTGGCAAAACCGACCACTATCTCAATGTTATGCATTCTTGTTTGTTGACTGTTTATATGTGACAGTAAGAAATGATTATGAGGTAAAGGAATATGCTGTATATGCTGTTTTAGGCTATGACATCAATGGAAACAAGGAAATACTGGGGTTATGGTTAAACGAGACAGAAAGCAAGCATAAATGGATGCAGATTTTTGATGAAATCAAAGCGAGAGGTGTGGAAGATGTTTTCTTTATATCTATGGATGGTGTTAGTGGACTTGAAGATGGTGCGAAAGCAATATTTCCCAATGTTGTGGTACAAAGATGTATTGTCCACCTTATAAGGAATTCTATTAAATATGTCCCAAGCAAGGATTATAAGCGATTTACACAATCATTGAAAAAAGTTTATGGAGCTCCTAGTTTAAAGGCGGCCAAAAACGCATTTGAAACATTCAAGAATGAGTGGAAACAATATCCGGGAGCAGTTGATGTATGGGAAAGGAACATTCATCATGTAGAACAGCTGTTTGATTATGGATCAGCCATCAGAAAAGTTATGTATACAACCAATGCAATTGAAAGTGTCAATTCAAGTTTTAGAAAGGTCATAAAAAAAGGAGCATTTCCAAATGAGACAGCGGTATTAAAAGTGTTATATTTAAGAGTTCTTGAATTATCGAAAAAATGGTCAGGTGGGCGTGTATCAAATTGGGCAATGGTTATGAATCAATTAATGATGGATGATAGATTTTCAACAAGAATCCAAAAATATTTAGAAAAATAAAATGACCTATATATACTCGATATAAGTCATTTCTATAGTTCTTTGACAATTTAATAAAATTACTTACACAAATTTCTTGACATTCCCTTTTTTGTAATATTTCCAGGGAAATATAAGGAGGAAGTAGAATAATGTTTAAAAAAGTGATTTTTTGTTTTGGGTTTATTAATATAGGACTATTTTTACTTATGTTTAAAAAGCCATTAAAAAAACAAAAGCAATCAAAATACGATTGTGCAATTGTTTGTGGTTTTCCCGCAAATCAAGATGGC
The DNA here is from genome assembly GCF_946902305.1 of Clostridium sp. Marseille-Q5894. NCBI lineage: Bacteria > Bacillati > Bacillota > Clostridia > Eubacteriales > Clostridiaceae > Clostridium > Clostridium sp. Marseille-Q5894. Next base: position 191,008 of record NZ_CAMPPT010000007.1, read on the forward strand.
AAACCTTCATTGATAATGAAGTCAAGAGTTGAAAAAGCGGTTGAATTATATCGGCAGGGAAAAATCAAATACATTATCTTTTCGGGAGCTGACGTCCAAAATCGATACAAAGAAGCGGATGTAATGGAAAAATACGCTTTTGAATTAGGAGTTGATAAAAACGCAATTATTAAAGAATCAAAAGCTAAATGCACATATCATAACTTAATGTATGCTAGTGAAATAATGAAAGAAAAAAATTTTAATAGCTGTTTAGTCATTACCAACAGCTGGCATTTACGCAAAGCCGATCATTATGCACGTAAATTTAAATTAAAATATGCGATGGTTGTAGCTTGTAGGCCAAAGGGTTATGGAGTTATAAGAGTGCTATGGCTGCATATATCGACTAATTTGATCATGTATCGTAATATGTTTAAAGGATATTATTAGATTTTAAATAAGGATAGAATTTAGTTTATAGAGACTTTGATGATGAAGTCTCTTTTGTTTTATGATAGAATAGGAAAAACGGAGATGATAACAGTGTATATTGTAGAAGTATTAGTCGAACATCCAACTCATGCTTTAGATACAACTTTTGATTATTTATCTAAAACTAAAATATTAACTGGTGTGCGGGTTGCGATTACTTTTGGGGCTCAAAAAATAATTGGATATGTAATGGCATCTCATTATAGTGAATTAACTAAAAGTGAATTGGAACAGGAAGCAGGATTTAAATATCGTTATATAAGTGAAATTATTGATGAAAAGCCGCTGTTAAATCAAGAGTTACAAGAATTATCACTTACTTTAGCTAAATTGACTTTAGCACCGCGAATCAGTTGTTTACAAGCAATGTTACCAGCTCAGCTAAAACCAAGTACTAATAAAAGTGTCGGGATTAAATATCAAAAGGTGATCAAAGTCATTAATGAAGATGTTAAAACACCTAAGCAAAAAGAAGCTCTTGCTTATTTAAAAGAAAACAACGATACAACTTTAAAAGATTTTCCATATAGTCGAGGCTTACTTAATAAATTAGTCGAACAACAAGCTGTACAAATTATTGATAAAGAAATTTTTCGAGATCCTTATTCTGGAAAAATAGAAATAGAACCTGAATTTTCTTTGAATTTAGATCAACAAAAAATCGTTGACGGCATTATCGCCAAAAGTGATTTTTTTCATACTGCATTAATTCATGGCGTAACTGGTTCGGGGAAAACAGAAGTATATTTACATTTATCAAAATATGTAATCAATCAAGGGAAGACAGTTTTAATGCTGGTTCCAGAAATTTCTTTGACACCAATGATGGTCGATGTTTTTAAACAGCGCTTTGGTAAAAAAGTAGCTATCATTCATTCTAAACTTTCTCCAGGAGAAAGGTATGATGAGTATCGAAGAATTTTAAATAATGAAGTAAAAATCGTCGTTGGGGCAAGAAGTGCAGTATTTGCACCTTTAAATAAAATTGGTTTGATCATTCTTGATGAAGAACATGATCCTAGTTATAAACAAGAAACTAAACCGCGCTATCAAACGATTCAAATTGCCAGGTTGCGTGGACAATATCATCATTGTCCAGTTGTTTTAGGAAGTGCTACCCCCTCATTGGAATCATATAGCCGAGCTTTAAAGGGTGTTTATGATCTTTATAATTTGCCTAAACGAATCAATCAATTTCCGTTACCTGAAATTGAATTAGTAGATATGGCTAAAGAAATCAGAGATAAAAATTATTCTTTGTTTTCTAGAGAAATGAAAAAAAGAATTGAGAATTGTTTGGATAATCAAGAACAAGTTATTCTTTTATTAAATAAACGTGGTTATGCCACATATATTCGTTGTCTTGATTGCAAAGAAGTGATAAAATGTCCTCATTGTGATGTGACTTTGACATATCATAAGCATGATCACAAATTAAAATGTCATTATTGTGAGTATCAAATGGATATGCCTGCAAGCTGTCCTAATTGTAAAAGTCATTACTTAAAACCTGTAGGAATTGGAACCCAAAAGGTTGAAGAACAGTTGGAAGCAGCTTTTACTAAAGCAAAAGTAATTCGCTATGATGTGGATACTACCAGGAATAAAGATGGACATCATAAGTTATTAGAAAAATTTGCGAGAAAAGAAGGTAATATTTTATTAGGAACACAGATGATAGCTAAAGGCCTGGATTTTGAAAATGTTACGTTTGTTGGGGTTTTAGATGCGGACATAAGCCTAAATATTCCTGACTTTAGGGCTAATGAAAGAACTTTTCAGCTATTGGAACAAGTATCTGGAAGAAGTGGACGCGGGCGAAAAAGAGGAACGGTCTTGATTCAAACCTATAATCCGGAACACTTTGTCTTACAATGTGTAAAAAATCATGATTATCTAGGTTTTTTTAAAGAAGAAATGAATTTTCGGAAAATGGCTCATTATCCGCCATATGTTCATTTAGTTAGTATCTTGATTCAGGGACATGATGAATCCATAGTAATTCAAAGTGCTGATCAAATTAAAACTTATTTACAAAAGCAGTTAAGTAAAGTAATGATTTTAGGACCAGCAAATAGTTTAATTTATCGAATGCATGATATTTATCGCAAACGAATCATGATAAAGTTTATTAATAGTAAGGAAATATATCCAGTATTGGAAAAGATGAGCAAATTTTATAATAAAAATGGGACTAAAATAAATGTTGTGTGTGATTTTAATCCCTATAGTCAAATGTAGAAAGGAAATTTATGGCAAGAGCAGTTGCATTAGAAGTTTTATTAAAATATTGGAATGAACAGAGTTATTTAAATATAACTTTGAACGAATATTTACAAAATAGTGATTTATCAAGAAATGATAAAGATTTAGCGACACGAATAGTGTATGGTACGATTCAAAATAAAATATATCTGGAATATCAATTAGAACCGTATATTAAGGGTAAGAAAGTTAAAAATCGGGAAAGATTGATTTTGTTGATGTCATTATATCAATTGATATTTTTAGATAAAATACCATCATATGCAATTATTGATGAGGCTGTGAAACTGGCTAAAAATAAAAATTTATATGCTGGTAAATTTGTTAATGCCATTCTTAGAAACTATCTTCGAAACGGTAAAAGAAATATTGAAGAAGTCGATGAATTAAAACGATTATCAATTGAAACCAGTCATCCTTTGTGGATGGTAAAAATGTTAAGTAAACAATACGGTTTAGAAGTGACAAAAAAGATTTGTTTTCATGATAATATGCCACCAGTAAGAGCAGCGCGAGTCAATACACTAAAAATAAATAGAGAAGAGCTATTGAAAGACAGCACTTTTAAAAAGGGAAATCTAGCTTTAGATGCTGTTTTATATGAGGCTGGAAATATTGCGGATACAGAATATTTTAAAAATGGATCAGTGACGATTCAAGATGAATCCAGTCAGCTTGTAGCGCCATTATTAGATCCGCAAAAAAATGAGTTGATATTGGATATGTGCTGTGCTCCTGGCAGTAAAACAGCTCATTTAGCGGCATTGATGGAAAACAGTGGCAAGATCATTGCTTATGATTTGTTTGAACATAAAATCAAATTAGTTAATGATAATTTAGTACGGTTGGGGATAACTAATGTAGAACTGCATGTCAAAGATGCGACAACTTTGAAAGATGATTATCCAAAAGAAACGTTTGATAGGATTTTATTAGATGCGCCATGCAGCGGTTTAGGAGTAATGAAAAGAAAACCAGAAATTAAATATCATGATTCTACAGTGATGGATACGCTGATCCCTTTACAAACAAAATTATTAGACAATGCCTACTATTTATTGAAAAATAATGGTAAAATGGTATACAGTACTTGTACTATAAATAAAAAAGAAAATGAACTAATGATAAAACAATTTCTTGATAAATATCCAGATATGCGGATAATTGAAGAAAAGAAGATTTTGCCATATGTTTATGATAGTGATGGTTTTTATATGTGTAAATTAGAAAAAGGAAAATAAGATGAAAAATATTTATGATTATTCTTTAGAACAGTTAACTGAATATTTTGCTTTAATAAAGCAAAAGCCATTTAGAGCAAAACAAGTGTTTAGCTGGCTTTATCAAAAAGATGCTTATCAATTTGATGAAATGTCAGATTTATCAAAAGAACTTAGAAATAATTTGAAAGAAGAATTTAGATTTGATGTTTTAAAAATCAAAGAAAAACAAATATCTAAGGACGGAACAATTAAGTATTTGTTTGAATTATTAGACGGAAGTTTGATTGAATCAGTATTAATGGTTCATGATTATGGTAAGTCTTTATGTGTAACAAGTCAGGTAGGCTGCAACATGAAATGTAAATTTTGTGCCAGCGGACTGCTTAATAAACAGCGAAATTTGACAGCGGGAGAAATGGTTGCTCAAATCATGAAGGTCCAGCAGGATATAGCACAGCGAATAAGCCATGTGGTCGTAATGGGTACTGGGGAACCGTTTGATAATTATGATAATGTGATGAGTTTTGTGAGAATCATCAATCATCCCCATGGTCTAGCAATCGGAGCACGACATATTACAATTTCTACTTGTGGTTTAATTGATGGTATTAATAAATATAGTGATGAAGGTATTCAAACTAATTTAGCGATTTCTTTACATGCTCCAAATGATGAAATTCGTGATCAATTAATGCCGATAAATAAAGTATATCCGATGGATGATTTACGAAAAGCAGTTAGTGATTATATTAATAAAACTAATCGGCGGGTTACTTTTGAATATATTTTGTTGAAAGATATCAATGATGATATTATCTATGCTCGTCAGCTTGCTCATTATTTAAGAGGATTAAATGCTTATGTTAACTTGATTCCTTATAATAGTGTTGATGAACATGGCTATCAGCCTAGTTCTAAAGAGCAGGCCGAAATATTTAAAAGCGAATTACTTAGATTACATATAAATGTAACGATGCGAAAAGAACATGGGCGCGATATCGATGGTGCCTGTGGACAGTTAAGAGCTAAAAGAAGTGAGGTGAAATAATGAACTATTATGCAAAAACTGATATCGGTAAGGTAAGAAGTAAAAACCAGGATCAAGCAGCAGTAATTGTTAATACAAAAGATCAAATCGTTGCAGTTGTTTGTGATGGGATGGGTGGTCACCGTTCGGGAGAAATAGCTTCGAGAGTAGTAATTGAACATGTGGTAAGCTGTTTTAATTGTATTCCGCCGTTTGATAATGTTGATGAGGTAAAAAAATGGATAAAGGAAACGATAATTGAGGCTGATATTATTGTGAAAAAAACAGCGATGCAAAATATTGAACATCGTGGTATGGGGACGACAATTGTTGTGGCAGTTTTTATGGACAATATGTTATATATATCTCATGTTGGCGATAGTCGTGCATATGTTTTGAAAAATGATAATTTAATTCAGGTAACTAGAGATCATACTTTAGTTAATGAATTGATCAAACGTGGCGTGATTAGTGAAGAAGAAGGAAAAAATCATAGTCAAAAACATGTTTTGATGCAGGCAATCGGTGCCGATACTAAAATAGAACCTTCATTGATCGAATTGGATTTTGTAAATAGTTTATTATTACTTTGCAGTGATGGCTTATATAACAGTCTTGATGAAAATAAAATAATTGAAGTATTGAAAAAAGATATAAAGGTTCCTTATATGGTAGATGAATTAATTGATTTGGCTAATGAAAATGGTGGTTATGATAATATTGCTGTAGCTATTATTGATAATAGGGGAGGTAAATAGGATGTCAAAAATAATTGCAGAACGTTATGAATTATTAGAGCTTATTGGTCAAGGTGGTATGGCGGATGTTTATTTAGCTAAAGATATTATTTTAAATCGGACGATCGCGATTAAAATTCTTAGAACAAGTTTAGCTAAAGATCCTATTTATGTAACAAGATTTCAACGTGAAGCTAGTGCCGCAGCAGCACTTTCACATCGAAATATAGTTGAGATATATGATGTCGGTGAAGATGAAGACAAATATTATATTGTTATGGAATATATCCCTGGAACAACTTTAAAAGAGTTGATTTTAAAGCGTGGTGCTGTGCATGTTGTAGAAGCAATAGATATTATGAAACAGGTAGTTAGTGGAATTGCTAAGGCACATCAGTTAGGAATCATTCATCGTGATTTAAAACCGCAAAATATTTTAGTGACTGATAGTGGTGTAGCTAAGATTGCAGATTTTGGAATTGCATCTATGCAGTCGTTAGCGCAAGTGACACAAACGGATGTAATTATGGGATCTTTACATTATTTGGCACCAGAGCTGGCACGTGGTGAAAAAGCAACAGTACAAAGTGATATTTATGCTTTAGGAATCGTTTTTTATGAACTGTTACGTGGTGAAGTTCCTTTTAACGGTGAATCTCCAGTAAATATTGCTTTGAAACATATGCAGGAAGATCTACCTTCGTTATTAGAATTTAATCCTTCAATTCCGCAATCAGTTGAAAATATAATTATTAAAGCAACTGCTAAGAATTTGAATGATCGATATAATAATGCAAATGAAATGCTGGAAGACCTTAATACTTGTATGGATCGTTTAAATGAGGAAAAACTTAAATTTACTTATGATAGTGAGCCGGAACCTACGATAGTTCTTGATTCTCGTTCTGTATTTAATACCGGAAATACAGCGGATATTCCTCCGGTAAAAGAAGTAATAAAAGAGGATAAGGCTAAAGAAGAAAAAGGATTGAAAAAATTAGTTACAAAATTTAAGGGATTAAGTACTAAGGCTAAAGCTGCAATTATTATTGGTACAGTATTTGTTGTTGCTGTAATTGCATTTGCACTTTATGTTAATATCCGGCCAGATACAAATTTAATGCCTGATCTCGAGGGAAAAACGCAGGAGCAGGCTCAAGAACTGTTGAAAGATTACAAAGTAACTATTAGTGATGATATTATTGAAGAATTGTCTGATGAGTATGATGAAGGTAAGATTATTGAAACAGATCCTAAAAAAGGAACAACAATAAAAGAAGGGGATGTTGTTAAGTTAACAATATCTAAAGGTAAATATATTGTTGTTGATGATTATGTAGGAATGGATGTTGAAAAAGCTGAAAAGGCATTAGATAAATTAGGATTTGATGTGACTATTGAATATGAGATTTCTTCAAAAACTAAAGGTACTGTAATCGAACAAAGTATTGATGAAGGTGAAAAAGTAGATCCTACTGAGAAAAAACGTGAAATTACGTTAACGGTTTCTAAAGGTAATTATATAGTTATTTCAGATTATTTAGGAATGGATATTGAAAAAGCTAAAGAGGCTTTGGCAAAATTAGGATTTGAAGTAATTGAAGAGACAGAAGAATCTGAAAAGCCTCAGGGAACAGTAATAAAACAAAGCTTACAAGATGGTCATAAAGTGGATCCTGATGAAACTAATCGGACAATTACGTTAACAGTTTCAGGTGGTCTTAAAATAGAAGTTCCTAATGTTGTAGGAATGGAAATCAATGCTGCTAAAAGTCGTTTGGAGAGTAAAAACTTTAATGTTGTTCTCAGCAAATTATCAACTGATTCATTGAGTGAAGATGAAATTAAAAATATTACTATTAATCGAGTGATAAGACAAAGTCCAGATGCTTTTAGTACAGTTGATAAAAATGGTGAAACCGTTACATTATATTATTATGATTCAAAACCGGAAATTTCTACAGATGATTAAGGAGGAAATTAATGTCACAAGGTAGAATAATTAAGGCGTTATCAGGGTTTTATTATGTTGAAGATGATGATAAAATAATTCAATGTCGGGCAAGGGGGAAATTTCGCAAGGATGAAATTAAGCCCCTTGTTGGTGATTATGTTGAATATCAAGATAACTATATTATGAAATTATTGCCGAGAAAAAATTTTTTAATTCGCCCACCAATTTGTAATGTTGATCAGGCTTTAATTGTTAGCTCATGTAAAGAACCGGATTTTTCTTCGATGTTATTAGATAAATTTCTATTAGTAATTGAACATTTGCAGATTGAACCAATAATCGTCATATCTAAGATAGATTTAGGTGATAAAGAAGTAAAAAAATATATTGCGGATTATCGAAAAGCGGGGTATCGCGTTTATGAAATAAGTTCGAAAGACAATGTAGGAATCATGGAATTAAAAAGTGTGTTCAAAGATAAAATAACGGTAATTACTGGTCAAAGTGGGGTAGGGAAAAGCAGTTTATTAAATGCTTTGGATATTAATTTGAATTTAGAGACAAATGTTATTTCTAAATCATTAGGACGTGGAAAACATACTACAAGACATGTTGAGTTGATTAAAATGTATGATGGATATATTGGTGATACACCAGGTTTTTCTTCGATAGATTTAAATATAAAACCAGAAGAATTAGCTGTTGCATATCATGATTTTGAAGAGTATAGTCATAAATGTAAGTTTAGAGGCTGTTTGCATGATAGTGAACCTAATTGTGGCGTAAAGCAGGCGGTAGTTGATGGCGTGATTTCTAAAGAACGCTACGAGCATTATCTAATGAATTTACAAGATACAAAAAAGAAAGAGGAACATAAGTATGGTTAAAATAGCACCTTCATTATTATCAGCAGATTTTACTTGTTTAAAAGATGAAATTAACAAAATAGAAACAGCTCAATGGATTCATTATGATGTGATGGATGGACATTTTGTCCCTAATATTTCGTTTGGTTACAGTATTTTAAATGATGTAAGCAAAATCACAGATATGTATTTAGATGTTCATTTAATGATTAGTGAACCAGCAAAATATGTTGATAATTTTATTGCTAGTAAAGCATCTTTGATTGTTTTTCATTATGAAGCGGTCGTTAAAGAAGAAATAAATAGTTTAATAGATTATATTAAAAATCAAAATGTTGATGTGGGAATTTCGATTAAACCCGATACGCCAGTAGAAGAGATACTACCTTTTTTATCAAAATTAGATTTAGTGCTGGTAATGTCAGTTGAACCAGGCTTTGGTGGGCAGGAATTTAATCCTATTGCACTTGATAAAATATCTAATTTAGCAAAATTAAAAAAGGATCATCAGTACCATTATTTAATTGAAGTAGATGGTGGAATAAATGAAATTACCGCAAAACAATGTCGTCAGGCAGGAGCCGATGTTCTTGTTGCCGGCAGCTATATTTTTAATAGTGATGATTATGCAAAGGCGATTGAATCATTAAAATGAAAATAGGAATTTGTAGTGCTTTAGCTAAAGAACTTGATCATTCGTTAAATTATATAGGTGTTGATCGTGGTGTTGAGATTTTAATTAAGCAAGGGATCAAACCAATTTATGCAATCGGTGATTTTGATTCAATTGAAAATCAGAATTTATTAACGAAATTAAAAATAGAGCGTTTGCCAACAAGAAAAGATGTTACCGATAGTCATGCGGCATTGGAATACGCTCTTTTACAGGGTTATGATGAAATTGATATTTATGGTGTGACAGGAGGTCGCCTAGATCATTTTTTTAGTGTAATGTGTTTATTGGAAAAATATCAAAGTGTAAAAATCAGAGTTATTGATAGTCAAAATATAATTGAGCTTTTAAAACCAGGTAAACATAAAATTATGAATGATGGCTATAAATATTTTTCATTATTTGCTTTAAAAGATAGTTACATTGATATCGAGCATGCACATTATCCTTTACATAATTATTATTTAAAACATGATGATCCACTATGTGTATCGAATCAAACAATTGAAGATTTTGCATATGTTACTAATAGTGAGACCATTATTTTAATTAGATCTCGAGATAAGTCTGATATTTAAAAAATAATTAAATAAGTTTAAAGGTGTTTAAATTAAAAGATTCTGTTGCCAGAATCTTTTAATTTTATTATCGATAAGTGTAGATAGTTTTACCTGCTTTGATTGAGGAGGCGGTGGTCATAGCTTTAATAGGATGGCTGTAATGATTACATATTACAATAGGTGTGATAATTTTATAATTATGTTTTTTTAACAATTCTTCGCTCAATGTAACAATAGGAGTTCCAACTTTTACAAGATCACCAACTTTGATTTGATAATCGTAGTTGGCTGCATTAGGCTTGAGCGATTGAATACCGATATGCACTAGTATTTCTACTCCATCTGGGGTTAAAATTCCAAAAGCGTGTTTTGTTGGGGCAATTACACTAATTTTTCCTTGGCAAGGTGCACAAATACAGTTTGAAGATACTTCAATTGCTAAACCATCGCCAATTAGTTTATTGGAGAATGCTTTATCAGGAATATTTTGTAAGTGAACGATCTTACCGCTAACAGGTGCACATATATGATTTTTTTTATTTAAAGTTATTATTTTTGGGATAAAAAGCATTCTATTTCGTTCCTCCTTATAAATAATATTAAAAGGCATTAGCTGTCAAAAAATAACTGCTAATGCCTAATTTAATAGTAACATCACAATTAGATTCTACCTTGTAATCTTAATAATGTCAACTTAATTTTGGATCACTAGAAAATAAAGCAGCAATATTAATGCTGGAGAGATGTTATCAATTGTTTATCTTATTTTGGATTATTATTTTGGTTGACAGATTTTGATATTAAAGGTTATAATTTTACAAAGATGCAGAGATGATCAATCTGCAATATTTTATTTTGGGACGATTAATTTATAATAAGGTAGGAAAATGATGAACTATATTCAACGTTTAGGAAAATCTTTGATGTTACCGGTATCAATAATGCCAATAGCAGCATTATTAAAAGGAATTGGATATTGGATCGATCCAGTTGGTTGGGGGAGTAATAACTGGATATCAGCATTCTTGATAGAATCTGGTACAGCAATAATTGATAATTTACCATTATTGTTTGCAGTTGGGATTGCAATTGGTATGATACATGAAAGAGATATGACAGTGGCGATTTGTGCGGTTGTTTGCTATTTGGTTGTCGTAAAGATTTTATCACCTGAGGCTGTTTCTTTAATTAGAAATATCCCAATAGATGAAGTGCCATTAGCTTTTAAAAACACAGCCAATACTTTAGTTGGAATAATTGTTGGTTTACTTGTAGTTTTTAATTATCAGCATTTTTCAAAAACTAAATTGCCATTAGCTTTATCTTTTTTTAGTGGAAAGCGTTTTGTACCCATTATATCTACATTCATGATGTTAATACTGTCGGCAATATTAATAATCGTATGGCCGTTTTTGTACAGTATTTTTATGAGTTTAGGTAAAGCAATATCGGGCTTAGGACCAGTCGGTGCAGGATTATATGGCTTTTTTAATCGACTTTTAGTTTCAACGGGATTACATCATGCATTAAATTCAGTATTCTGGTTTGATAGTGCAGGTATTGATGATATCGGTAAGTTTTGGGGAACGGTATCTGGTGGTGTCCGGGGGATAACGGGAATGTATCAGGCTGGTTTTTTTCCAGTAATGATGTTTGGCCTTCCGGCAGCTGGAATTGCAATATATAAATGTGCGCGACCAGAAAAGAAAAAACAAGTAGGATCAGTTTTATTATCGGCGGCGTTTGCCTCTTTTTTAACGGGGGTGACCGAGCCGTTAGAATTTTCATTTATGTTTGTAGCACCACTTCTTTATATAGTTCATGCTATTTTAACGGGAATAATGATGTTTTTAGCTGCCTCTTTTCAATGGATAGCAGGATTTGGCTTTTCAGCAGGACTAATTGACTATATATTAAGTATAAAATCACCTTTTGCAAATGATATTTTCATGCTGATACCTTTAGGGATAGTTTGTGGAATAATTTATTATTGTGTTTTTAGATTTTTGATTATTCGTTATGATCTGATGACGCCAGGAAGAGAAATAGATGATATAATTATTGAAGTAGATGAGAAAGAATATGGAGTTATGTTGGCTGATCAGGACTACGATGAAATAGCAATTTCGATATTAGAGGCATTAGGTGGTCGTAGTAATGTAATTTTTGTTGATAGTTGTATTACCAGATTAAGAGTAGAATTAAAAGATGCTGATATAATTAACGAACAACAGATCTTAGCAACAGGTGCCGCAGGAATAGTTAAAATTAATAAAAGTAGTATTCAAATTATTATGGGAACGGAAGTAGGATTTATTGTTGATTCAATAAATGATATATTGATGTAGAAAGAGGTGGCAGAGTTGAAAATATTAAAAGTTTTTAACAATAACAGTATAGCTGTAATTTCAGATGAATTAGGTGATATTATTCTAACGGGTTCCGGTATTGGGTTTCAAAAGAAAATCGGAGATCCAGTCGATGAGTCTAAAATCGAAAAAACGTATTTATTTAAAGACGAACAAAAGAAGCGTTTTGAGCAGTCAATTGCAGAAGTACCTGCTGTTTATTTTGAGATTGCCAATAAGATAGTTGCTAAAGCGAGCAAAGATTTAGAGACAGATTTTAGTGGTGAAATTTTTATTGCTATAAGCGATCATCTTTCTTTTGCTGTTAAGAGAAAAAAAGAACATGTCTATTTACCAAATATAATTTTAAATGAGACAAAAACACTTTATAAAAAAGAATATCAAGTTGGTTTATGGGCACTTGACTATATTGAAAAAAAAATAGGGATTCGATTAGATGATGATGAAGCTGGATATTTAGCTTTGCATTTAGTCAATTTTTCATTTAATGATAAAGCAAATAATGCAATTAGAATAGTTACTTTGACAAAAGAAGTTTTAAATGTAATTAAAACAACCATGAAAATAGAGTTAGAGGAGGATTCTATTGGTTATGCAAGAATTTCAATTCATCTAAAATATTTAGCTGAAAGAATTTTTAGTAATGAGGAAGTTAATTTTGAAGATACAACACAGGATATTCGTGATATGCTTAAAGAGAATGCACGATTAGCTTTGTGTATCAATAGAATAGTAAAATTAATCAAAGATCGTTATGATTATACTTTGTCACCTGATGAACAGACATATCTGTGTATCCATATTAAAAGAAATACTATTCTTTAGTTAAAATTAACTAAATTAAAACTAAAATATAAGTTTGTATTTAGTAAAAACGGTTGACAGAGATTTAAGCAATGATATAATAGAAGTGCGATAGGATTGTTACTTTAAGTAGGCAAGACCAGATGCTGGATATGCTTTTAGTATACTAGCATTTGGTCTTTATTTGTAGCAGTATTCTATGCGATACGGAAACTTTAATTACTAGTAAACGTGGAAATCTAGTTAATTTAAAGTTATACGAGAAAGGAGAATGAGATGAAAAAAACATTAAAAAAAGTGTTAACAGTTGCTTTAACGTTATCGATGACTTTTAGTTCATTAGTTATGTTAAATTCAGTAAATGCAGAAGAAATTTCGAACTACACAATATATCCAACGCCTCAAGAAATGATATATAGCGATGACAGCTTTTCGATTTCTGATGATGTAAATGTGGTGTATGGTGATGCAATCGATAGTTTTACTAAAGATCATGCTGCTGATATATTAAGTATATTAGATAAAACATATACAGTTAGTGAAGCAATCGATGCAAATAAAACAAATTTGATTATTGGGACATATAATTCAAATGATTATGCAGATAGTTATTTTAAAAGCAACGGTTTAATCGAGAGTGAGAATCTATTTACTAACTATGATTCTTATATTTTAGATATCAATAATGGTGTTATTGCAGTACTAGGTAAAGATACTGATGCTGCTTTCCACGGATTGACATCATTAAAACATATTTTTAACCAAGTTAAAGATAACAATATCTTAAATGTAAAGATCAATGATTATGCTGATGTAAAAGGACGTGGATTTATTGAAGGGTATTATGGAAATCCATGGTCAAATGAAGATCGTGCAGATTTGATGACATTTGGTGGAGATTATAAGTTAAATCAATATATTTATGCTCCTAAAGATGATCCTAAGCATAATTCAAATTGGAAAGCATTATATACTGATGAAGAACTAGTTGAAATTAGTAAACTGGCAGAAGCTGGTAATAAGAGCAAATGTTACTATGTTTATGCATTACATCCATTTATGTATAATGCAATTCGTTTTAATACTGATGAAAATTATGAAACAGATTTAAATATTATAAAAACTAAATTTGAACAATTAATGTCAGTAGGAGTAAAACAATTTGCGATTTTAGCAGATGATGCTTCTGTTCCATCTCAAGGGGCACAATGTTATGTTCGTTTGATGAATGATTTAACTGAATGGTTGATTGAAAAACAAGCAACTGTATCAGGATTAAAATCAGATACGATTTTTTGCCCAAATGATTATATGGGATATGGTTCAAGTTCTCAGATGCAAACTTTGAAACAACTGCCAGATTCAGTAAGTATCATTCAAACTGGTGGTAGAGTTTGGGGTGAAGTAGGACCAAGCTTTAATGATAGATTTTATCAAAATATGGGACGTCCTGCTTATATGTGGATCAACTGGCCATGTAGCGATAACACTAAAGATGGTTTAATTATGGGTGGAGCTGAAGCAGTTTTAAAACCTAATGTTGATCCATCAACTGTTGAAGGAATTGTTTTAAATCCAATGCAGCAGTCAGAGCCTAGCAAAGAAGCATTATTTACTAATGCTGATTATGCATGGAATATTTGGGAAGAGGCAAGTAAATATGATCAAGTATGGCATGATTCATTTAATTATATGGATCATGGAACAATCGATGATACACCTGCTTCGATTGCATTACGTGAATTGAGTAAACATATGATGAATTCACAGCAAATTGGTAATGAGGAATCAGTAGACTTAAAAGATAAGTTATCTAGCTTTATCAATGATTTGAATGCTGGTAATGATATTTTGGCTCAAGCTGATGATTTAATTGCTGAATTTGAATTATTACAGGATAGTGTTAATACCTATCGTAACAATCCTGGAAATGAAAGAACGCGTGATCAAATTATTTATTGGTTAGACTGTTGGCAAGAAACAACAGAATCGATTATTAATTATTTAAATGCTGCTAAAGCATTACAAAATGAAGAAGAAAGTAGCGTGATTTGGGATTATTTTGCAACTGGTCAAGCTGAATTTGATGCTTCTAGAACGCATGGATTCTTTTATGTAGATCATACTGAATATGCAAAAGTGGGTAGAAAATACATTTATCCATTTATGCAAAATCTAGATACTATTTTATCAGCTAAAGTAAGTACAATAGTTAATCCTGATCAAGATGTTGTTTCTTTTATTACAAACCGTACAGATACGCCAACAGGTTCATTAAATAATGCATTAGATAATAATGCAAGTACGGAAGTGGTTTATAAAACACCAAATACAATTACAACTGGTACGTATGTCGGAATTAGTTATAGTAAGGCTATTGATGTCGATTCAGTAACTTTTAGATTAGGACAAAGTGGAAATTTAAATGATACTTTCTTAAAGGCTAAAGTAGAATATAGTACGGATGGTAAAGTATGGCAGGATGTAAATGGTGAAGAATATGATTTACCACAAGAAATCAATTTAACTGATTTAAATTTACATAATGTAAAAGCAATTAGAGTAATTGCAACTGTTGATAAAACAAATACTTGGTTAGGTGTTCGTGATATTGTAGTAAATGGTCAAGGTATAGTAGACGATACAAGTGAAAAATATAATGCTAGTGTTATCAAAGTTTCTAGATATGGAATCTATTCAACTTATGGTACTGCTAACATGATTGATGATGATGACAGCACTTTTACATGGTTTAATCAAAATAGTCAAGTTGATGACTATGTAGGTTTAGATTTAGGATCTGTTTTACCACTTGGTAAAGTTAGATTTATCATGGGTAATTCTGGTACTGATTACTGGAATGCTTATGATTTAGAATATTCAAGTGATGGTACTAACTATACTGTTTTTGCAAGTTATACTCAAAATGTTGAAAAGAAAACAGTAGAAGCAGATTTAACTGGTATTAAAGCACGTTATGTAAGAGTTAGAAATACTCAAGATAAAGGTGTTTGGTTAAAGATGTCTGATTTTAGAGTTAATAAACCAAGCGATACATTTGTAGATACAAATAATGCAGATCTAAAGAATATCGCTACAACAATTGACACTAACAGCGCATTAATAGCACCAGTAGATACGATCGTATTAAATAGCAATGAGTATATTGGTATTACATTACCAAGAATTAGAGATTTAGCCAATATCGATCTACAATTAGTAAATGGTAACGCTTTAACATTACAAGTATCTAAAAACTATGTTGATTGGGTAGATGTTGATGCAAATGATACAGATTTACCTGATGCTCGTTATATAAGATTAATTAATAATACTGATGAACCAATCACTTTTGGAATTACTAAATTTGAAGTAATTTCGAATGAATTATCAGGACCATATTTATTAGATAGTGATATTGGTATTAATTCATCTTGGGGAGTATCAGAAGATTGTCGTAATAATGGAGCTGCATTTGATGGAAATGTAGATACAATGACAGAATTTGCAGATTTGCCACAAAAAGGACAATATATTATTTATGATTTAGGTCAAGAAAGAACAATTAACAAATTGGCAATGTACTGCCAGGATTCAGCTGTTAATTATATTCGTGATGCTGATATTTTAATTTCAAATGATTTAGAAAACTGGACTAAAGTTATTACAATTGGTGATGGAGTCGAAAATGAAGATGATGCCAGCATTACTTGCTTAAATTCAGATGCAGGATATAAAGCATCTAGTACATATCCAAACAAAGTATATGTGGAAGGAACAGTAGATAATATAACAGCTCGTTATATTAAAATTTTGATTACTGCGACTAATAATAATCGTGCTGTTGTATTCAATGAAATTGTAGTCAATGAAGGTGAATATGTTCCAGTATCAAATGATCCAACTTTTGATGCAAGTGTAATTGAAAAACAAGGTTATGTACCACAAAATATGTTTGATGGTAATTTAGCTACAGCATATAGACCAGATACTGATGAAGCTGGTTATATTAGTTATACATTATCAAAAAATCTAGATGTTAAAAAAATAAATATTATTCAAAAAGGAAGTATTTCTAACGCTAAAGTACTAGCACTAGTTGATGGTGAAAATGGTAGAGAATGGGTACAGGTAGGTACTTTAAGTAAGTCATTAAATGAAATTTATTTACCTTTCTGGTCAAATATTTATGAATTAAAATTTGAATGGGAAGCAAATAGTATTCCAACGATTTCTGAAGTAATCTTGTTAAATAATGAAGAATATCTACCAGATCGTAATAATTTACAATCATACATTGATGGATTAGATATTGATGAAAATCAATATACTACTGAATCATATCAAATATTTGTACAAAAATTAGAGGAAGCAAATTCTGTATTAGCTAATAATAACAGTACGCAAAAAGAATTAGATAATGCTTTAGCTGATCTACAAGATGCGGTAGATAATTTAAAAGAAATTGAAATACCACAAACAAATAAGGTAGCTTTACAAATTGCGGTCGATACTGCTAATACATTAAAGTCTCAAGAAGTATTGGAAAATGTCGTACAAGCAGTCGTTAATGAATTCAACGCCGCATTAGCTGAAGCTGAAGGTATTTTAGCTGATAATTATGCAGATCAAACAACGATCGATGCATCATTCTATCGTCTAGCTAACGCAATTCATATGTTAGAGTTTGTAAAAGGTGATAAAACCGAATTAAAAGCCTTACTAGAAAAAGCAAATGGTTATGAAGAAGAAAACTATACAACTGATTCATGGGCAGCATTGCAAGAAGCAATCGAAGCAGCAACTGAAGTCATGAATGATGAAAATGCCTTAGAAAGTGATGTAACAGAAGCTTTGAATAACTTAACAGAAGCAATTGGAAACTTAGTCTTAAGAGCAGATAAAACAAGATTACAGGCCCAATATGATAAGTTAGAAAGCTTAGATAAGAGTGTATATACAGAAGCAAGTGTAGCTAAATTAGATGAACCAATGGCAAATGCAAAAGCTGTATTAGATGATCCAGAAGCAACACAAGCAGAAGTAGATAATGCATATGCAGAGTTAATAAGAGCATACTTAGACTTAAGATTGATACCAAATAAGGATCTATTACAAGACTTAATTAATAAAGCAAATGGATTAAATGCTGCAAATTACAGTGCTGAAACATGGAATGTAATGCAAGATGCTTTAAATAAAGCAATGGCAGTATTAGATGATCCAGAAGCAAGTCAGGCAGAAGTTGATAATGCTAAAGATGTATTAGCAAAGGCAATGGCAGGATTGGA
Source organism: Clostridium sp. Marseille-Q5894 (assembly GCF_946902305.1). NCBI lineage: Bacteria > Bacillati > Bacillota > Clostridia > Eubacteriales > Clostridiaceae > Clostridium > Clostridium sp. Marseille-Q5894. The sequence goes on from NZ_CAMPPT010000007.1 coordinate 209,251, forward strand.
AACAAGTAATTCAGTCAAAGCCGGTGATACAACAGCAAGTGTAGCTACTGGTGATAATGTTGTTTTAAGTCCATTAATGGGATTAACAATGTTAAGTTTAGCTGGTTTATGGATCTGTCGTAAAAAAGAAGAATGTTAAAATTTTAAACGGTTATGTATATTCATAACCGTTTAATTTATGAAGTTAATAAATGTATAAAAAATATTTAAATATTCTTGTGTGTAACTAAATAAAGTATTAAACTACAAAGGAAATAGGTATTTTAGTATTGACTTTTTTTGAAAATAGGATATACTAATATTAGTAATTATTACTGATAATTACTAATAACTAACTTATGAATGTGGAGGAAAATTATAATGGCTAAATTTGTATGTTCAGTATGTGGTTATGTTTATGAAGGAGATGCTGCTCCTGCAGAATGTCCTGTATGTCATGTTGGTGCAGATAAGTTTAAAAAAGTAGAAGGTGAAATGAAACTTGCTGCAGAACATGATTATGGTATTTATGCAAAAACAGTAAAAAATAATCCTGATATTTCTGAAGAAGATAAAAAATATATCTTTGAACAATTAAAAGCTAATTTTGAAGGTGAATGTTCAGAAGTAGGTATGTATTTATGTATGGCAAGAATTGCTCATAGAGAAGGTTATCCTGAAATTGGTTTATATTGGGAAAAAGCTGCTTATGAAGAAGCAGAACATGCTGCTAAATTTGCAGAATTATTAGGTGAAGATCTAGAACCAAATATGAAAGCAACAACTAAAGATAATTTAGCTTGGCGTGTTGATTGTGAATTCGGAGCAACAGCTGGTAAAGTTGATTTAGCAACTTGTGCTAAGAAAAATAACTTAGATGCTATTCATGATACAGTTCATGAAATGGCTAGAGATGAAGCTAGACATGGAAAAGCATTACAAGGATTACTTGAAAGATATTTTGGAAAATAATTAAATAGTAATTTTGTTTTTAAAGGTACAATCATAAATTATTCAAATTTATGATTGTGCTTTTTTATTTGTGCCAAGTTCTGCATTTCAACAATTTATAATGAATATAATAAATTTTTAAATACAAAAATTCAGATATAAAAACAGACTAGATCAATGGAGAAGATTGTTTGTGCTTAGAGTCTATGATACAGTGAGTATACAAAATAAACACACAAGGCAATGACAATAAAAATACATGTTTTATGAAAATAAGCAGTTGATCACTTGTTGACTGCTTTTTCTATAACTAAAGATAAGATTGGAGTGCTATATTGAAAGATATTTTTACGGATTTAGAGTGCATTGCAAACCTTTGGTTTTACAAGGAAAAAATATCAAGAAATTAGCACTCAGGGGGTTGACAGTGCTAAAATAAAGTATATAATATAGTTAGCACTTAGGGAAGAGGAGTGCTAAAGGAGTGATGGACATGAATATTGAAAAATGGACTGCTAAAATGCAAGAAGCAATCCAAAAAGCAATTACGATGGCTAGTGAAAAGGGTCATCAAGTAGTAGATGTAGAACATTTTTTATTAGCGTTATTGGAAGATAGTGCTGGTATTTTATATCGTGTTTTATCAAGAAGTAATGTTGATATTGCTAGTTTGCAAAATAAGTTGTTAAACAGACTTCAAAGTAAACCGGTCGTTAGTAATGTAGATATAAATAGTATTCGAATTTCTTATGATTTAAATCAGTTAATAAATTTATCTGATAAACAGATGCATAAATTTAAAGATGAGTATTTGAGTGTTGAACATTTGATTATGGCATTATTTGAGTTGAATAGCTCATGGGTCAAAGATTTATTAAATGAATATCATTTGAATCGAAAAGATGTTAAGAAAGTTATTGATGAAATGCGAGGTGATAATATGGTTAATAACCAAAACCCTGAAAATCAATACGAAGTGTTAGAAAAGTATGGTCGTGATTTAACTAAAGATGTCGCTGATGGTAAGCTCGATCCGGTTATTGGTCGTGATGAGGAGATTCGTCGGGTAATTCAAATTTTGTCACGAAAAACAAAGAATAATCCAATCTTAATTGGTGAACCTGGTGTTGGTAAAACGGCAATCGTAGAAGGTTTAGCGTGGCGAATTTTCAAAAATGACGTTCCTGTTTCTTTACAAAATAAGACTTTATATGAACTTGATTTAGGTGCTTTAGTAGCCGGAGCTAAATATCGTGGTGAGTTTGAAGAAAGATTAAAAGCTGTTTTAAATGAGATTAAAAAAGCTGAAGGTGAAATTATTTTATTCATCGATGAAATTCATCAATTAGTTGGTGCTGGTAAAACTGATGGTGCAATGGATGCAGCCAATTTGTTAAAACCAATGTTAGCTCGTGGTGAACTGCACTGTATTGGAGCTACTACTTTAGATGAATATCGTATGTATATTGAAAAAGATGCTGCCTTAGAACGACGTTTTCAAAAAGTTCAGGTTGATGAACCAGACCAGGATGATACAATTGCTATTTTGCGCGGATTAAAAGATTCATTTGAATCACATCATGGTGTTCAGATTACTGATAGTGCGATTATTGGGGCAGTAAATATGTCACAGCGTTATATTACAGATCGTTTTTTACCAGATAAAGCAATTGATTTAATTGATGAAGCGTGTGCTTCAATTAGAATGGAAATTGATTCTTTGCCAGAAGAACTAGATGTTATTACGCGTGAGAAGAATCGATTAGAAATGGAACGTATTTCAATTGAAAAAGAAGATAAAAATGATGATAATGAAAAACGTTTAAATGAAATTAAGGCACGAATAGCTTCATTGGATGAACAAGTTAAAGGATTAAGTGATAAGTGGAAAGAAGAGAAAAAATCTTTAGATCATGTAAAAGAATTAAAAGATCAAAAAGTTCGTTTAGAAGCATTAAAGGAAAAATATCAAACTGAAGGTAATTTAGAAGAAGCTTCTAAAATCAAGTATCAGACATTACCACAAATTGAAAAAGAAATCCAGCAGTTTGAAGCTTCAAAACAAGAAGATGATCTATTACAAGAAAAAGTAACGGTCGAAACAGTAAGTGAAGTGATTGCACGTTGGACAGGAATTCCTGTTAATAAATTAATGGAATCAGAACGTGAAAAACTATTACGATTGGATGAAGCTTTAAAAGTAAGAGTTATTGGTCAAGATGATGCAATTGAGAAAGTAACTGATGCGATCCTTAGATCACGGGCTGGTATCAATGATGAAAATCGACCAATTGGAAGCTTTTTATTCCTAGGGCCTACCGGTGTTGGTAAAACTGAAGTCGCTAAATCATTAGCTGAACAATTGTTTGATACTGAAAGAAATATTGTTCGTATTGATATGTCAGAATACATGGAAAAATTCAGTGTGTCTAGATTGGTTGGAGCGCCACCAGGATATGTAGGATATGAAGAAGGTGGACAATTAACAGAAGCAGTACGTCGGCATCCATACAGCATCGTTTTATTAGATGAGATTGAAAAAGCCCATGTGGAAGTGTTTAATATTCTATTGCAAGTATTGGATGATGGTCGGATCACTGATTCTAAAGGAAATCTAGTAAGTTTTAAAAATACGATTATTATCATGACTTCAAATATCGGTTCTAATTATTTACTTGAAGGTAATAATGAGGATACTAGAAATGCTGTTGACAGTGAATTGAAAGCTCATTTTAAACCTGAATTTTTAAATCGTATCGATGAGATCGTTTACTTTAACTCACTTGATCAAAGTGTTGTTAATAAAATAATTGATAAATTTATTAAGCAATTATCAGATCGTTTAAGTGATAAAAAGATTGTCATTTCTGTTAGTGATCGTGCTAAAGCCGTAATTAGTGAACAAGGTTATGATATAACATTTGGAGCGCGTCCATTAAAGAGATTTATTCAGTCTAATATTGAAACTTTAATTGCTCGTGAAATGATTAAAGGAACGATCAAGAATGGTAGTAGCGTAACTGTAGACTATGATAATGGTTTTAAATTATTAAGTTAATAGATAACTAGTAAATGTATTCTTATCTTATAATAGATAGGAATTACATTTTACTAGTTTTTTTATGTAATAAAACATTTAACAAACTAATAATAATTTGTTATAATAATAAAAAAGATGGGAGTGATGAATATGAAAATTGCAATATCACAATTTGATATGTCTTTTGAAGATATAGAAACAAATAAAAAAGAAGTAAAAGATATTATTAAGGTTGCTAAATTAAATCATGCTGATTTAATTGTCTTTCCAGAAATGACTTTAACTGGATTTACAATGAAATGTAAAGAAATGTATGATGAAAGTATCGATGATTTTTTTAAAGAATTATCACAAAAATATTTTATTAAAATTATTTATGGTGCAATTAGTAAAAAAAATGATTTATATTATAATAGTTTAATAGCAGTTGATGGTCAGAAAGAATTACTTAGATATGATAAAATTCATCCATTTTTAAAAGAAAGAAATTATTATCATTGTGGTAATGAAATTCCTTATTGTAATATTAATGGATATAATATTAGTGGTTTTGTTTGTTATGATTTAAGATTTCCAGAAATCTTTCAATTAGCATCTAAAAATAGTGATATGATCGTTGTAATTGCGTCTTGGCCTAAAGAAAGAGATGAACATTGGATAACATTGTTGAAAGCTCGTGCAATTGAAAATCAATGTTATGTTTTAGGGGTGAATCGTGTTGGCCATGATCCAAATGAAAGTTATGTTGGTCATAGTGTTTTATTTGATCCATGGGGCATGCAGGTTAATGAAATGAGTGAGCAGGAAGGCTTGATCTATGTTTATATGGAACATACTTTAGTTGATCATGTAAGAAAAAATCGGAATTTAAAAAATGGTCGTAGAGAAGAATTGTATTATAAATTAATGAAAGAGTATAATGATAAATTATAGTAAATTGAGGTAGTATTTACCCAATGGTATTAAGTTAAGAGAAAATGAAAAATCATTGAATTAAGATAAGATGGTTGTTAAAGTAAAAACAGCCATCTTTTCTGTTATTCATAAATAAA